>UQKU01000001.1 GCA_900541675.1 uncultured Collinsella sp.
AAAACCGGCCGAAAGCGGCGCCACCCCCGCGCACATCCCCGCCGGCATCGCCGCGACCATATGCGCAGACATGCGAGCCTGCGACGTCTTAACATCCAGGCGGCGCTTGAGCTCAATGCGCTCCCCCACCATGCTCGACGCCTCGGACAGTAAGTCGGCAAGCGGAGCGCCGGTGCGCTGAGACACCTTAAGCGCCAAGGTCACAAGCGAAAGACCGGGGGCGTCGATACGCACGAGCAAGTCATCGAGCGCGTCGGTCGCCGAGATGCCGCAATCGATCGCCGCCGCCACCCGCAAAAACTCGGTATGCACTGGCTCTTGCGCATGAGCGCCCACAAAGCGCATGCCCTGGGCCAGCGAATGTCCCGAGGCAAGCGACATGGAAAGTGCGGTAAACGCCTCGGGCATTGCCTCTTCTGCATCGTGTTGCTCGCGCCGGCTCTCAAAGCCATCCCGAGCGGCACCAACGGTAAACGGAGCAACAAGTCCCAAGGCAAATCCGAGGGGCGATAACGACACCATCGTTAGTAAAACGCAGCAGACACCGCTCGACAGCAGCAGAAACGCCAAACGTCCCGAAGCATCTTCGATCACGAGGCCAAGGCGATGCGCCGGAGCCAGCGATGCCCACGAACGGGCGATCTTTTTCAGCAGATCGTTTTCCACCAGCTCACGCGGCAGCTTCTCTGCCACCGTCTCGAGCGCCTGACGTGCCAACTCCGCCGGCGGTACCTGCGGCACACGAGGTTCCGCCCCGCACGCCGTCGCGACAGAAAGCCCTGCCAAGCCCCCTACGACGAGGGGCACAGTGATCTCCATTCGTCCACCTCCTCTTGTGTGAGCGTCCCCGACCGCAGGCCTTCTGCGATAAACGGCGGCTCGCGGTCGAGCGTCCAGATGCGCTCGGCAGCATCGAAAGTCACATAGCGTTCGAGCTCAACACCGCCCGACACGCCGCGGTGAACCCCCGAATATGAGGCCACAAAGCGCCTGCCATCGGCGTGGCGCTCGGACATCACGATGCCGTCGAGCGCCATGGCGTTCTGCTCCTCGATGAGCTCACTCGGCAGATCGATGCCATAACGTGCAAGCAACGTCAGACGCACCACGGTCTCCTGTTCTGAACCCGCATGAAGTGTGGTGAGCGACCCATCGTGGCCCGTGTTCATGGCCTGCAACATGTCGCAGCACTCGGCACCGCGCACCTCGCCCACCACGATGCGGTCGGGGCGCATGCGCAGGGCATTAGTTACCAGGTCGCGGATCGTCACCGCGCCCTCACCCTCAATTGAAGCCTCGCGCGCCTCTAGTCGCACCACGTGCGGATGATGTGCAAACTTGAGCTCGGCAGAGTCCTCGATCGTCACGATGCGCTCGCCGGTGGAAATCTCGCATGACAACGCGTTGAGCAGGGTGGTCTTACCAGATCCCGTGCCTCCCGCAACCGCCAGGTCCTGTCGCAGCGACACCGCGCACGACAGCAGCTGCGCATACCAAAGCGGCAGCGACCCCAGCCCCACGAGCTCGTCCAGCGAGCAGATGCGGTCCGAGAACTTTCGGATGGTGAGAATCGGTCCGTCAATCGCCACAGGCGGAATCACCGCGTTGACGCGATAACCCGTCTTGAGGCGGGCGTTGACGATGGGGCTACGCTCGTCGATACGACGGCCGAGCGGCGAGATGATGCGGTCGATGAGCACACGGATCTGCTCGTCGTCCTCAAACGCGTGCTCGATGGGATACAAAACGCCGCCGCGTTCAAAGAAAGCCGAGCGGCAGCCGTTGATCATGATCTCGGTAACGGTGTCGTCCTCGATGAGCGGCTGCAACGGCCCCAAGCCCACCACATCATCCAAAATCTCGTCGATGATGGTCTCGCGCTCGGGCGTCGCGAGATCGGTCGGCTCCTCAACATTGAGCGCCGCCTCCACCGCGGGACGCAATTCCGAGCGGGCAAGTGCCGGGTCGATATAGGCGCTGATACGCGCCACTTCGTCGTAACCCATGCGGTCCATTACGGCGCGCTTGGTGCGTCGTTTCACCGCGCGGCGACGCCCCGCATCTACAGGCGCTGCCGTCGCTGCAGCGCCGGCAGCCTTAATCCTCGTTTGCAGGCTCATCGCTGATCACCCTCGCGCGACCAGGGAAGGCGAATACGCGGGCGTTCGGTGCGTGTTGCACGGTCGGCGACCATATCGCTCCAAGGACCGACGGCGCACCCCAGTTCCACGAGCATCTCGCGCGTGGCCTCGCGCACGCTGGTCGCAAAAGCGCTGGTCTGCCCCACTGCCTCGTCAGCGCGCCCAAACGCCATGAGCGCGGCGAGATCCTGCCCGCCATCGGCGATACGAATCTTGGAGCTCAACGCACAGGCAATCTCAAAGCGCATGGCGACGTCCTCGTCTGCCCCGCGCGCACCGAACCGGTTGAACACGGCGCTCATGCGCGTGCGCGGCACACCTACTCGACTTGCCAGTTCAATGACGCGCGACGCCGATGTCGCGGACGACACCGCCGCATCGCCAACGACCAGGCAACGGTCGCTCGCTGCCACCGCAGCCGCCACGGCGTCGCCCCAAAAGACCGAGGTATCGATAAAGACCACGTCGGATTCGCGACGCAGGACATCAAGCAGTAGCTCCACCGGACGTGCCATGAGCTCGGCTTGCTCGGGCGCCGCGACGGGACCCCAGAGCGTAACGCCCGGCGCCACGCGCATCGAAGCGGCTACGATATCCGGCTCGGCGAGCACGCCCGCCGCCGACGGCTCGATAAGTGCCGCCATATCGCGCGGAGCATCGACGCCTAACAAGTCGTAAAGGTTTCCAAACATCAGGTCCAGGTCGAGCACGGCGGCACGCAAGCCCAACAGCGACGATGTGTGTGCCATGGTGGCAACAATCGTCGACTTGCCGCAACCGCCCGAACCCGAAATGGCGCAGATGACCGGAGCTCGATGCGGCGGTGCGGCGGCGTCTGCCGGCGGCGTGGGGGCAGGCGGCGCCGACACGGGCGGCAACGTTCCCGTCTCCCCGGCAGCGCTCATATGCTGCGCCCAAGCCGGCATGGCAGGTTGCTCGGCCCGCGGGGCCGAGTCTGGAGACTTCACGGCCGCATCGGCACGAATATTGTCGTTCCCAGCAAGCCCCTCAACCTCGTCGAGCTCATCGACCAGGCTCACGCCATGCACGTATCCCATATCTACAGCCAGAAGCTCCTCGCCATACGGCACCGGCTCTCCGGCATCATCGTATGCAAGGGGATCCCGGGGGCACCGACCATGCTCGGCTTCCGCTTTTCCACAATCATCAACACGCGGGCCTCTTGTAGCGCGAGGCGCCCCGGGTTCCCTATCAACAAAAGCATCGGGCTCAATCGTCAGACACCGGTCGTAATCAACCGTTCCCTCGCCCGCGCGCCCGTTGCCGCATATGCTGCGCGCAGCGATAACCTCGGTCGCCCCCGCGCGAAACAGCCCCTCGATATCCGAAGGATCGAGCGTCTCTATCAGTACGACCACGCGGCTCACACGGCCCTCGGCCGTCAGGCGTGCAACAGTCTTTCGCACGTCTTCGGCATCGAACAGGGCTGCCGCGATAATCGCCGCCCCGCGACGCGACGGAAACGCCCGCGCCATGGACACCAGCCCATCCAGGTCGCCCACGCGAAGCACCTGCGCGCCCGCATCGCGACCCTCGACTTCCCGCTGCAGCAATCCGTAATCACCACACGCGCAGCATGCAAGCCAGATCGCCTTCATCACTCGTCGCCTCCGCTCTTTTTGCCGCGCACCGTGGCGGGAATCGTCAAACTGACCGTCCCCTTGCCCGAGGCCCCCAGCAATTCCTTAACGTCTTCGGGGTCGGCCGCCAGCGTCACCCATTCGATCTTGCCTTCGCGCGTGGCGCCGGCCACTTCGCTGGTATCGATCACGCGCGCGCCGCACAGCCGATCGGTCACGCCATCTTTTTGCACGTACACGTCCACATAGCTGCCCACGCCCGTGGCGCCGCCGACCGAGTGCTCGGCATCGACCGCCACCGAAACGGCGACCTTGCCTTTGGGCACCTCGAGCTTGTGGCTTTCGGCCTTGGTGTAGGCATCGCAAATCACGGCATTTTTAGGGATGCGTGAGGTCGTCACGTCGCCGCGCACCTGGCGCAACTCGGTCGCCGCATCGCGCGGCAACAGACTCGCCAGCCATTCCTGGGTTATGACATTGGTCTCGTCGAGCGTCTCGCCCGCATCGATATCGCGTGCCGCGACGCACACCTCGACGCGATCGCCGCCATACTTGGCCAGCGTCTCGGCCTGGGCCTGCTCAGCCCGCGAGCGGATCGACGATGCGTAGACTATGCAGAGCAACGCGGCGAGCACGCCCGCGATCAGACTGATGGCGATGCGCTTGCTCTTGTTCACGGCCGCTCCTCTCAAGGTAGCACCGGGCGGATGCCCGTACCACCATTGTCCGAGCGGGCAAGCAGCAAAACGACGCGATCGCGATCTTGGTTTTGAGCGTCAAACCAATTGCCGACCAAAAGCTGACCGGCCCGTCAAGCTCGTGGCAAGGTTTTGGTCAGCACGTCGGCAAAACGCACGTTTAGGGGCGCATCGGCAATAAAAAAGCCGCCTCCCGTACCATTGGGAGACGGCTGTCATAGGTAGATTCGATTACAGATGGACATCGGGATCGAGCATCTGTGCACTCACGCGCATGGATGACGCCAGATTTTGGAACGTCTCCAGGCGCAGGCTGTCGATCTGCCCGGTATCCTCGGCCTCGCGAACGGCGCAGCCCGGTTCGTGGGTATGCGTGCAGTCGCCAAACCGGCACGCACGCGACGCCTCGACGATCTCGGGAAACGCGCGTGCCAAGCCCCGCTCATGCCCCACGAGCGGCAGGCTGCGCAGGCCCGGGGCGTCGGCAATAACACCGGCATCACCCGGAAGCGCCACCATCACGCGCGCGACGGTGGTATGGCGGCCCTGGTCATCGCGCTCGCGCACGCCGCCGGTCGCCAACGTATCGTGGCCCAGCAGCGCGTTGAGCAACGTCGACTTGCCGGCACCCGATTCACCCAGGATCATGGCGCAGCTCCCAGCGGGAACGCAGGCGCGAACCTCGTCCAGGCCACGGCCCTCGGCAGAGGATGTCACGATTACACGCACGTCCGGACCCACCAAGCGGTGCACGCGGTCCAGATCGCGTTCGAGCTCATCGGCGTCGCAGCGGTCGGCCTTGGTGAGTACCACCACCGGCTCGGCATCGCAGTCGAGCGCCAACACCAGTGACCGCGCCACACGGTCGAGCAGCACCTCGCCGGCGCCGAGCGCCTGCACGATCAGTACGCTATCCACGTTGGAGCAAAGCACCTGACGCTCACCGCGGGCACGGCCACGCCAACGCTCAAAACTCGTGCGGCGTGGCAGCACGCACTCGATCACGCCCATGTCATGCCCCGGTGCACGGCGCACCGCAACGCGGTCGCCCACGGCGGGCAGCAGAACCTCATCCTCGCCACGCGACTTGGCAAACCCCACGGCATGCTCGGCACGAAAGGTGTCATCGGCAGTCGCCACCAGCGGAAACCCACGATCCAGGCGCACCACGGCACCAAGCTGCATCTGCTCGGGCTCCTCAGCCCGAGCACAAAAATCATCGAAGGCAGCCCGCTGAGCATCATCGACCGGCAGATCGTCGAACGTCGGAACATCCTGCAGCGCATCGAGTCCCGGCACGCTTGCCAGCAGCTCCTCGGCAGACGCGGGAGCTTCGGTCGCGAGCTTCCGACGACGATCGCGCTTAGCCCGCGCCCCCGTCGTCTTTTTCTTCGCCTTAGCCTTAGCCTTGCCCACAAGCGCCTCCCAGCACCACAAATCACAACTGAGCAGGTATTTTAAATCAAAAAGAGCTGGCCGGGCAAAGCCCGACCAGCTCACAAACTTTCCCTCAGCCCTTTATCATCCGCGCGGGAGAAAAGCCAGCAAGGATACCGCAGGGCCCGCCCCGGAAGCCCTTTCTCCCGAACGATCCCGCAGCGCAAAGCGCGAGGACCAGTGAGGGAGAAAGGGCGTGGGGCGGGCCCGGACGAGAGCGTTACTCTTTTTCCACAGCGCGCATGATCGCCTTGTAGATCTCCATCAGCGGAATGATCAGGAAGGCAAGACCCAGGGCGGCGATAACGCCCTTGAGCTCAAGCGTCACGGGACCAAAGAACATCTCGGCAAGCGTCGGCTGCACGGTCACGATCACCGTCAGCACCAGTGCCAGCGCGGCCGAAGCCCACAGCCACTTGTTCTGCTTCTTCATACTAAACAGCGACGCACGACGGCTGCGCATATTGAAGCAGTGGAAGATCTCGACCATGTTGAGCGTGATGAAGGCCATCATCACGCCTTCCTCGTCGGCGTTGCCGGCGATCATATCGGCGATGTGGATGTAGCCCATGTCAAAGTACACGCCCACAAAGAAGCTCGCCAGCACCAGCACGGTGATGATCAAGCCCTGGACCACACAGTCCAGGCCCATATTGCCGGCAAAGACACCGTCCTTGGCGTTGCGCGGCTTGCGCTTCATGATGTCGCCCTCGGCATCCTCCATGCCCAGCGCGAGCGCGGGGAAGCAGTCGGTGACCAGGTTCACCCACAGCAGCTGCACCGGCTGGAAGATGGTAAAGCCAATGAGCGTGGCGATAAACACCGAGAACACCTCGGCAAGGTTAGCCGAAAGCAGGAACTGGATGACCTTGCGGATGTTGTCGTAGATGCGACGGCCCTCTTCGCAAGCACCGATGATGGTGGCGAAGTTGTCGTCGGCGAGCACCATGTCGGCGACGTTCTTGGTAACGTCGGTACCGGTGATGCCCATGCCCACGCCGATGTCGGCGCGCTTGATGGACGGGGCGTCGTTGACGCCGTCACCCGTCATGGCCACGATCTGGTCGCGCGACTTCCAGGCCTCGACGATGCGGGTCTTGTGCTCGGGCTGGACGCGGGCGTACACGCCGTAGTCCTCGATGTGCGCGTCGAGCTCCTCGTCGCTCATGCGATCGAGGTCGGCACCGGTGATGGCATGGCTGCGATCGGTGACGATGCCCAGCTGCTTGGCGATGGCCACGGCGGTGTCGATGTGGTCGCCCGTGATCATGACGGTGCGGATACCGGCGTCATGGGCCTCGCGGATGGCATCGGCGACCTCGGGGCGGACAGGATCAATCATGCCGGACAGGCCGCAGAAGACCAGGTCGTGCTCGAGCGCAGCGGGACTGCAGTCGGCGGGAACCTCGGTGTAGGTGCGGCTCGCCAGCGCCAGCACGCGCAGGGCCTCGTCGGCCATGGCCTTGTTGGCTGCCACGAGCTCGGCGCGGCGCTCCCCAGTCAGCGGAACGACCTTATCGCCCTCGTAGATATGGGTGCACAGACCAATCACCACGTCGGGCGCGCCCTTGGTGTACTGCTCGTACTCGCCGTCCAGGGTCTCGACGACCACAGACATCATCTTACGGCCCGAGTCGAACGGGGCCTCGCCCACGCGCGGGTGCTCGGCAGTCAGGCCAGTAAGACCAGCCTTGCCGGCATCGTTGACGAGTGCACACTCGGTCGGCTCGCCCACGGCCTCGCCCAGTTCCTCGTCCCACTGGGCATCGGAGCACAGTGCCATACCGGCCAGGAACTTCTCCTTGGGCGCAGCGAGCTCGTGCTTGACGACGGTCATCTTGTTCTGGGTAAGGGTGCCGGTCTTGTCGGAGCAGATGGTCTGCGTGCAGCCGAGGGTCTCGACGGCAGAAAGCTTGCGGATAATCGCCTGGCGCTTGGCCATCTTGGTCACGCCGAGCGACAGCACGATGGTCACGACGGCGACCAGGCCCTCGGGGATGGCAGCGACGGCGAGCGAGACAGCGACCATAAAGGTGTCGAGCAGGGCGGTCGGGTCGGTAAGGACGTTGCCCACGCCGTGGCGGAGGATGTCAACGCCAAAGATCACGACGCAGATGATAATCACCATGATGGTGAGGATGCGGCTGAGCTCGGCGAGCTTCACTTGCAGCGGCGTGAGCTCTTCCTTGGCCTCGGCCAGGGCGCCGGCAATCTTGCCCATCTCGGTATCCATACCGGTGCCGACTACGACGGCGCGGCCACGGCCGTACACAACGGTGGAACCCATGTAGCACATGTTCTTGCGGTCGCCGAGCGGCACGTCATCGGTGCCCGCGGCAAGCTCGATCACGTTGGCGTGCTTCTCTACGGGCACGGACTCGCCGGTGAGTGCGGCCTCTTCGATCTTCATCGTGGCGCTCTCGAGGACGCGGCAGTCGGCCGGAACGGAGTCGCCCGCCTCGAGCATGATCACGTCACCGGGCACGAGCTCGGCGCTCGGCAGATGCACGAGCTTGCCGTCGCGCAGCACCTTGGACTGCGCCGCGCTCATCTCCTGCAGGGCCTCGAGGGCCTCCTCGCTCTTGGCTTCCTGGACCACGCCCAGTACCGAGTTGACGATAACGACGAACATGATGATGACGACATCGGCAAAGTCGGGCTCGCCCTTGACCATGCCCGTGAGCGCGCTGATGACGGCGGCAACGATCAGCATGATGACCATGGGGTCGGCCATCTGCTCAAAGAAACGCTTCCACAGCGGCGTCTTCTCGGCTTCCTCGAGCTTGTTAGGGCCTGTCTTGGCGAGGCGCGACGACGCCTCACCGGTGCTCAGGCCGAGGTTCTCATCGACGCCTTGGTCGCTGAGCACCTCCGCCGCGGCGGACAGGTATTCCTTTTGCATATAGAGTCCCCTCCTGGGATTCGGGCCACTCAGCAGATTGATGCCCGATCATAATTCCCAGGAGAAGGGCAAGGGCTCATCAAGGCTGCCGTGCTGAGCGGCAGTTGATAGTGGAGCTATGGTACCCCAAAGCAACGCGTCTAGCCAAAACAATCCATTTGGAAATATGGTCCATAAGCAACGGTGCAGGCCGTGTGATGCTCAACATTGATAAAACGTTTTTTCTTCGGCGCATCATCAAATTGAAATATCGCCCAGATAGCAGCGGTTAGAACGGTTGGTAAAGTTTTTGCATATACCGTTTTTCCGCAAAAAATGAACTTCTAATTCGGCATACGGTCGATTTTTTGGGGTATTCGGTCGCCATTTCGTTATAATCAACTCAGTTTTATTTCTTATGGTTTATCTATCAGCGCAAGACGATGTCAGATGGAGGTCTGAATGTACAAGCGCACTAAGATTGTATGCACCATGGGTCCCGCCTGCGATAGCGACGAGACCATCCGCGAGATGATCAAGGCGGGCATGAACGTCGCCCGTTTTAACTTCTCGCACGGCTCCTACGACGAGCACCACGGTCGCATCGAGCGCGTCCGTCGTATTTCCAAGGAGCTCGGTATGCCCGTCGGCATCCTGCTCGACACCAAGGGCCCCGAGGTCCGCACCGGCCTTCTGGTCGATGGCAAGAAGGTTGCCGTCAAGACCGGCGACAAGATCGTCGTCACCGCTCAGCCCACGTCCGAGGATTTCCACGGCACCTCTGAGCACATCTCCCTCGACTACCTGGCTCTGCCCTCCGAGGTCGAGAAGGGCTCCCTCATCCTGATCGATGACGGCCTGGTTGCCCTCGAGGTCGAGTCCGTCGACGGCCAGGACATGACCTGCGTCGTCAAGAACGACGGCCTGATCGGCGAGCGCAAGGGCGTCAACATGCCCAACGTCAACATCTCGCTGCCCGCCATCACCGAGCGCGATCGTCAGGACATCCTCTTTGGCCTGACCGAGAACATCGACTACATCGCCGCTTCCTTCATCCGTGACGGCGAGTCCGTCCGCGGCATCCGCAAGCTTTGCCGCGAGAACGGTGGCGAGCACGTGACGATCTTCCCGAAGATCGAGTGCGCCCTGGGCGTCGAGAACTTCGACGAGATCCTCGAGGCTTCCGACGGCATCATGGTTGCCCGTGGCGACCTGGGCATCGAGATCAAGCCCGAGCTCGTTCCCCACATCCAGAAGGAGATCATCGCCAAGTGCAACGCGGCCTACAAGCCCGTTATCACCGCTACGCAGATGCTCGACTCCATGCAGCAGAACCCGCGCCCGACGCGCGCCGAGGTTGCCGACGTTGCTAACGCCATCTACGACGGCACCGACGCCGTTATGCTCTCTGGCGAGTCCGCTGCCGGTAAGTACCCGGTCGAGGCCGTTAAGATGCAGGCCAGCATTGCTCTCGAGACCGAAAAGTACCTCCCGGCTCACGCTCCGCTCGAGGTTCCGGCTGACGCTCACGGCACCCGCGTCGTCAACAACGTTGTGGGTATGTCCGCTGTGAACATGGCTACCACCGTTGGCGCCAAGTGCATCACCGTGCCGACGACCACCGGTCGTACCGCTCGCCTGATCTCGCACTTCCGTCCCAACATGCCGATCTGCGCGTTCTCCCGCCACGAGTGGGCCGTCCAGCAGATGATCATGTACTGGGGCGTTATCCCGCATCAGGCCGAGATTACCCAGGGCACCGTCAACGGCACGATCGTCAAGGCGATTGAGACCGCTAAGGAGCTCGGCTACGTCAAGACCGGCGACCTGACCGTCGCCACCGCCGGCGATCCCCGCATGAGCGTCCAACTCGAGGACAAGGTCTCCTCGACCAACGTCGCTTACGTCGCCCAGGTGCGCTAAAACGCACTTGCAAGCACATTTGCATTGCAAAGGGCCCGGAAGGCTTCGCCTTCCGGGCCCTTTTTCTGTGCCAATGCCGGCGCACAGCAAAACACGCACTCATTTCTTTACCAAAAGTGCGAAATCCACCCTTCGAGGCCCATAAAATAAAGTCCCAAGCGCTAAAAGTGTTCGCCCGGTGGCAAACCCACACCTTAACCGACGCTGATAAATCGTTTTAGCAAGAGCCAGATCGACCTGGTTTTCGGAAGTATGCGGCAAATTCTGAGACCACCGAGCACACCTCGTTTTTTCGCAACAAAATGCCTGATAAACTAGCCTCAAAAGCCAGGTCTGCTCACAGGGTTTAGATTTTGCCGCATACTTCCGAATTGACACTGGCATCGCACGGTCCAAAAGCATATTTCGACCAGGAGGACGTCATGGACCTGACGCTATGCGGTCAATCCGCCTTTAACTATTACCGTATCCCGCCGCAGGTATTAGGACTTTACCCCGCTGTCAGTCTAGACAACATGGATCGCAGGTGTTGCGCCCTTGGGAACCATGTGCTTGTTGAAGACCTTCTTCATATGCCGCTTCATCGATTTGTGTTCAGTCGCGAGCAAGTCGGATCACGGAGTTTATTCAAGTCACACCTCCTGACCCAAGAGCCGCCTCCTGGGTCGTTTAGGCAGACTGAGCATGGGTTTGATGTCACTTCACCGGAGTTCACGCTGCTCAGCCTTGCCACGCAGGTCTCACGCAGCCAGTTATTCATGGCTTGCTACGAGATGTGCGGCTCCTTTGCAGTGTTTAAGCCCTGCGAGCGAACGCAACAACAACTCGATGAAGCTATTTCGCTTAAGCTCATTCCACCCAACTGCGGCTGGGAGCGAGTTAACGACACCAAGGGCAATGACACCAACTTGTGGAAGCGCACGCCGCTTCTTACCGCAGCGGATATCGCCGCGTTCGCCAAGCAGGCCGCAGGCCTGCGCGGCGTTAAGCAGCTCCGCTGGGCCGCCGAACGCATGACAGGACAGACCGCCTCGCCCTTCGAAGTCCAGACGTCCATGCTCATCTCGCTCCCCCGCGATGAGGGCGGTCTGGGCATCGACATCACCAATAACGCGCGCATCCCGCTCAGCGAAGCCGCGCGTTCGCTGTATGACAAAACCTGCTGCTACGCCGATATCCTCATAGAAAGCGGTACCGACAGCATGGGCGTCATCCTTGAATGCCAAGGCCGCTCCGCCCACGGCAGCGAAGCCGCGAGCCTCTCCGATGCCGAGCGCGCCACCGCACTCACAAGCATGGGCTACGACGTCATCCAAATTACCTATGATCAGATCAAGGACAAAAGGAGCTTTGGCAACCTAGCCAAACTCATCCATAAAAAGGCTGGACTTCCCTACACCCCAAAGACCGATCAGGAACGCACCACCGAAGATGCCCTGCGGCAAGAGCTACTTGTCGATTGGGTTGAGCTATTCACTGCCGGGCCGGCCAGCTAGCAGCTAGCAATCAGGGGCAGCGCAGACACATCGGGCGATTCGACACGGGCGGCAAAACCCGCCTCGGTTAGCTCGACGACCTCGGTAAACGTTGCATCGAAAAACTCCTCGGTTAGCAAGCGATACGGCGGATGATCGGGCTCGCCGGGGTTTTCGCGTACAATCTCGTGCATAACGCCGATGGTCTTGAGCACATACTCCTTATGGATGGGATACTGACCAAAACGCGTCGCCGCAGTATAGAGGCGATCGGTCGCGCGCGGGATGGAAACAATGCCGAGCGTCTTGCCAAACCAGTCAAAGTCGCCTTGCTTTTTAATGCGGAACTCCTCACACGGCTTGCCGCCGTGCGCCTCCAGGTACTGATTCACGCGCGTATTCCATACGGTATCGGCCACCAGATGCGACCAGACACCCAGTGTCAAATCGAGCAACGACTGTGCCACATCTTCGGACGCAAGCGAGAACTCACAAGCGCCGGGACCGGCAACCGGCTCGGCGTCCTTGTAGCGTTGGGGATAATGCACCCGATTGAGTCGCTCGCGCTCCTCGGCGATCGAGGTCGCGGCAGCCGGCGTACCAACAGGTGCCCCTTTGAGCAGCGGCGCCACATAGGTGTCCCAAAACTCATGCTCGCGCGGCTTAGGGATAGGCTCGGGCTTGGCAAAATGCGTGATGCGATACGGGATGGGGTCGGCGATGCCAGGGACCATATAGCCCACGAAGATATCCGGAACCACGCAGCCAAACAAAAAGGCATTGCGGTCACGCACGCTATTGGCAAGCGCACCGGTGCGCTCCAGCAAACGCTCCGTCTGAGCGATATGAATGTTCCAGCTTGGCATAGCAACCCCCATAAAAACCTGGATAACTATACCATCACGGCAAAGCCGCGCGGGCGGCTACGCACGCTCTACGCAGCAACTATTCCGCAGCGCCGCTCTCGGTTCCATACGACGACACCGGCGGCTCGACCACGTGGTGATATCGATCGATATAGATGGCGCGGGCACCCAGGCGTCGTACCAAATCCTGATGATGCGTGCTCATCAAGACCGTCTTACCGGCAGCAACATAGGCCAGTAGAAAGTTAACCACGATGTCGCACGAGTCCTCGTCAAGTCCGTTGGTAGGCTCGTCGAGCACCAGGATATCCGGGTTCATCGACACGACGGCAGCCAGCGCCACGCGCTTCTTTTGCCCGCCCGAAAGCTGATAGGGAGAGGCATCGGCAAGGTCGGCAACCTGGAACAGCTCCATGGCATCGCGGACGCGGCGCTCGAGCTCGTCTGTCGGCAGCCCCATCTGCGCGGGGCCAAAAGCAACTTCCTCGCCCACCGTAGCGCAGAACAGCTGGGCGTCGGCATTCTGGAACACAAAGCCCACGCGCTGATGAAAACGCTGAGCGGCTGCGGAATCCTTGAGATATGCCGCATCGATCACGTGCCCGTCAAACAGGTACGCACCCGCGTCCGCGAGCTCAAGACCGTTGATAAGGCGCATAATCGTCGTCTTACCGCAGCCGTTGGGACCGAGTAGGGCAACGAGTTCACCACGATCGACCTGCAGCGACACACCATCGACAACCGTATGCCCCGCATAGGAGAACAGCACGTCGCGAAACTCGATGAGCGGCACGCTCTTGGCGCCAGTAGCACCGCTCGCGCCCATCACGCCATTCGTATCGTTTGCCAAAACGTCGCCCTTCCCTATCCACATCGACGGCTCGGCCGCCCGCGCTACAGCACCGCGCACAACACGGCGAGCAGCACCACGACGACCGCATAGACCGCATCGCGCCAGCCAAAGCCGCTCCGCGCGGGAGTCGGATACGCACCGGCAAAGCCACGGCAAAGCATAGCCTCGTCCATCGCGCGGCTGCATTCCATCGCCTTGATAAAGGTCATGCCCATGATACCCGCGATCGAATCGGTACGCGAAAAACCCGCAGGCGCACGACCCACACTGCGCAGCATGACCGATTCGGTCAGATCGTGCGCCGTGCGTCCCAGCACCTCGATGTGCTTGAGCGCCATATCAAACGTAAAGATGACCTCGTCGGGCAGCTGTAGCGTCTTGAGCGCCGCCGACATGCGGCTCCAGGTGAGCGTCCACGAAACGCCCAGCACGAACGACACGTTAATGAACGTCTTGAGCGCGATCTTGAGCATGGCGCCCGCGGCAGAAGCGCCCAGCAGCAGGGCGGGCAGTGCCAGAACCACCGCAAGCCCCGTGGCGCCGAGCGCCGGTACAAAGGTCGCACGCAGCCCGCGTACGGGGCGCACGGCAACGAGCACCAGCGCGATGGCCGCCATCAACATGAGGTACAGCGGGCTCTGCGTCAGACACACGCACAGGACGCAAACGAACATCCCCACCAGGCGCACCGGAGCCGAAACGCAAGAAAGGGCGCGGTCGACCATCGACCCGCCCTCGTGCGCGCCTCCACCCAGGCGAACCCGCTCAAGCAGGCTCGCCAGGTGCAGGACATTCTTTTGCATCACACGATGCCGAGCCCCCGCGGGCTCGTAACGCTCCTCGGCCGCAAGCCAACTAGGCAGCTCGGCTATTGCCATGAGCACCGCTTTCCTTGACCGTCAGCGAGACCAGGCGGAATGTGATGGTGAGCACCGCCACGCCAATCACGCCCGAAAGAATATACATCGCAGCCTGGCCGGCAAAGCCAAGGCCCTGCTCCTCGGAATAGGCCTGCAGATAATCGCCCGTGGGCAGGGCGTCGGCAAAGGTCGGGGTGTCGAGGCCGACCGAAGCCTGCAGGCTGTCGTCGCCAGCCTCCTGAACGGCGGTCGCGGCGCCCTCGGCGTCCCACTCACCCCAGGCGTCACCGGTGGCGAGCAAGCCGAGCGGCGTAGCCACGACAAGCACGGCGACCAGAATGAGCGTGGGAATCAGGGAAGTCTTCTTGGCGGTACCATCGGCGGCAAGCTGGCCATCGGCGGCTTCGGGGCCGACGATAATGCTCGGCGCCGTCTTCTTAATGAAGCCGTAGATGGCGGCCGTCGCCACGCCCTCGATCACGCCGGCAACCAGCATATGCGGGATCAACATGGCCGGAATAGCCACGGACAGCGGGAAGGGGCAGTACAGAGGGGCGCCCGAAGCGTTGGTGAAGAGCATCGGCTGAATACCAAACTCGATTGCCGCGCACAGGGCCGCCAGGCACAGGCCGACCCAACCGCTCACGATGGCAGAAACCGAGGTGCCCCAGCTCTTGTCGTGCAGACGGCTGTTGAGCGCACGGAACACGATAGCAGCGACAAACGGCAGCACAAAGGCCATGTTAAAGCAGTTGGCGCCAAACGACAGAACGCCGCCGTCGCCAAACAGCAGCGCCTGCAGCGCCAGAGCGACCGAGACAGCGATAGCCGCGGCCTCGGGGCCCAGCAGCAGCGCGATGAGTGCGCCGCCGACGGCGTGACCAGTGGTACCGCCGGGCAGCGGAACGTTGAACATCATGAGCAAGAAGGAGAATGCGGCGCAGATGCCCAGGAACGCCATATGCTCGCGATCGAGCGTGGCGCGCACCTTTTTGATGCAGTGAACCCATACGGGCACCATCGCCACCGCCATAACGGCATCGGTCTGCGGGGACAGATAATTATCGGGAATATGCATGAGCCCTCTCAATCAGAACGTTGTGTGTTACGTTTCCAACAATCCGTAACACCGACTCTGCATACTAACAAAAAGGCGCACCGCCCACAACGCAGCACGCCCTTGCAATACGTACGTTATTAGCCCAGGTCCACGCACCGCCCAATAAAGGGCCCATGCACTCCCAACTTTCCGGTCACCCGGAAGAAGGTGCGATCCGCTCGCAACAAGGTTAACGCAGGAACCCGCCCCCGAGAGGGGTTTTCTAAGGCAACATCCCGCAGCCGCGAAGTGGCGAGGACGTTGCCGTGAAAACCCCGCAGGGGGCGGGTTCCGAACAGCAAAGATTACGAGCGGACTTCGCCGTTTACGCCCTTGCACACCTTGGTGACGATCTTCTGGTGCGCCTTCTCGACCTCTTCGCTAGTAAGCGTGTGGTCGTCCGAGCGATACGTGAGCGCAAAGGCCATGGACTTCTTGCCCTTGCCGATACGAACCGGATCGCGGTAGACATCGAACAGGCGCACGCCCTCGAGCAGCTTGCCGCCGGCGCTGGTAATACGGCGCTCAAGATCCTCGCAGGTCACGGCATTGTCGACCACAATGGCAAGGTCGTGCTCAACGGCCGGGTACTGCGAGAACTCGCGGTAGTTCTCCTGGTTGCGGGCGCCCTTGATCAGCTTGTCCAGGTCAAGCTCAAAGGCAACGACAACCTCGTCGATGCCGCAGGCCTCGCGCGCCTCGGGGTGGATCTCGCCGACCCAACCCAGCACGGTGCCGCCGGACAGAACCTCGGCCGCACGACCCGGCTGCAAAAAGGCATAGCCCTCGCCCTCGACGGGACGGAAGCGAACCTTCTCGATGCGCAGCTGGGCGAGCAGCTCCTCGACGATACCCTTGCCAAAGAAGAAACGCAGTTTACGGTACTTCATGTTCCAAGACTGCTCGCTCCACTGGCCCGAGAGCACACCCGCGACGGACTTGGTCTCCTTGGGCAGGCTGGCGTTCTCGCGACCGTGGAACAGGCTGCCGACCTCGTACAGGTGCACGTTGGGCGTACCGTGCGCCTCGTTGTAGGCCACGGACTGCAGCAGGCCCGGCAGCAGCGAACGACGCATCTCGGTCTGCTCGGCCACCAGCGGGTTCATGAGCACCACGGGGCAGCCGCGACCCTCGGTGGGCATGCCGATCTTCTCCAGGTCGCCCGGGGCGGCAAAGCCAAAGGTCGTGGTCTCGTTGAGGCCGCAGGCGCGCAGGATCTCGCCGACCTTGCGGGTGAGCTTCTGCTCGCGGGTCAGGCCGCCGATGTGGTTCTTGGCAGCCGGGATGGTCGCCGTCACACGGCCCATGCCCCATAGGCGCAGGACCTCCTCGATCAGGTCAATCTCGCGCGGCAGGTCGGGACGGAAGCTCGGCGGGGTAACCATAAAGTCCTCGCCGTCGCGCTCGACGGTGCAGCCCAGACGGGTAAGCGAACGCTCGATAAAATCGGGCTCGATGTCGGCACCGCAGATGGCATGCACGCGGGCCAGGCGCAGCTTGATGCTGTCGATGGTCTTGGGCGCGGGGAAAACATCGACATAGCCGGGAGCAACCTCGCCGCCGGCGATCTCCTCGATGAGCGCGCAGGTAACGTTGGCGACATCCACGCAGCCAGTCTCGTCAACCTGGCGCTCAAAGCGAATGGAGGCGTCGGAGATCAGCGACAGATCGCGGCTGGTGTGCGAGGTGCGACCGGCGTTGAAGCAAGCGCTCTCGACCATCACGTCGACGGTGTCGTCCTCGATCTCGGAATCCATGCCGCCCATAACGCCGGCCAACGCCACGGGGCGCTCGCCGTCGGTGATAAGGCCCATGCCGGCGTCGAGCACGCGCTCTTCGCCATCGAGCGTCGTGAATTTCTCATCCTGCTGGGCAGCGCGAACCACCACGTGACGGTGGCCATCGCGCTCGGCAAAGGTAGACAGGTCAAAGGCGTGCAGCGGCTGACCGGTGAGCATCATCACGTAGTTGGTGATGTCGACGATGTTGTTGTGCGGACGCACGCCCAGGGCGTTAAGGCGCTTGACCATCCAGTCGGGCGACGGGCCGACCTTCACGTTGCGCACGATGCGGGCGACATAGCGGTCGCACAGGCCCTCGTCGGCAATCTCGACGGAAAGCTCGTCGTCGGTCGCGCGGCCAGTCTCCGCCTTGATGGCGGGCAGCTCAACGTGGAAATCGCGATCGAAAATGGCGCCGGTCTCGCGGGCCATGCCGATCATGGACAGGCAGTCGGGGCGGTTGGGCGTGATCTCGCAGTCGAGCACAGTATCACTCGAGCCCACATACTCGGCAAACGGCATGCCGCAGGGCGTATCCTCGGGCAGGATCATAATGCCAGAGTGGTCGCCGCCCAGGCCGAGCTCGCGTGCGGAGCAGTTCATGCCCATGGACACGACGCCGCGAAGCTTGCTCTTCTTGATCTTGACGTCGCCGGGCAGAACTGCGCCGATCATGGCCGTGACGATGTGGTCGCCGGCCTCGAAGTTCTGCGCGCCGCAGACGATCTGCAGCGGAGCGGGATTGCCGTCAGCGTCGAGGTTCTTGTCACCCACGTCGACCGAGCACACATACATATGGTCGCTATCGGGGTGCGGGGTCTTGGTGAGCACCTTGGAGGTCACCACGTGGTCGAAGGATTCTCCCACGGTGTCAATCGCCTCGACCTCGGTGCCGGTACGGATATATTCGTCCGAAAGAGTCTTGGGATCCTCCGGAATATCGATCATGGTCTTGAGCCAGTCGTAAGAAACACGCATCTAGCTCTCCTTTCATACTGAAAGCCTGCGAAGAGATGCAGGTGGAAACTTCAACTTTGTGAACATTCCTTACAAAGCGAGGGTTGTCCAAGTGCGGCAGATCGGCCCGAAAGAGGAGCGCCGCGTACTTTGGTATGCAAGCGACGAATGAGCGCCGAGGTGCCGTGCTTGGGCAGGCCGCAGCCTAGAACTGATTCAGGAAACGCATATCGCCCGTCATGAGCGTTCTGAGGTCGGGCAGGTCGTAGCGCAGGGCCGCGACGCGCTCGGCGCCAATGCCAAAGGCGAAGCCGGTATACTTCTCGGGGTCGATGCCACAGTTGATAAGAACGTTGGGGTCGACCATGCCGCAGCCCAGGATCTCGATCCAGCCGCTGTGCTTGCAGAAGTTGCAGCCCTTGCCGCCGCAGACGTGGCAGCTCACGTCCACCTCGCAGCTGGGCTCGGTGAAGGGGAAGAAGTGCGGGCGGTAACGCGTCTTGCGATCCTCGCCAAACATGCACTTAACAAAGTAGTCGAGCGTGCCCTTAAGATCGCCAAAGGTGATGCCCTCGTCGACGACCAGGCCCTCGATCTGGTTGAACTGCGGCAGGTGGCAAGCGTCGGCTGTATCGGGACGGTAAACGGTGCCCGGGCAGATCATGTAGATGGGCGGCTTTTGCGACTCCATGGTGTGGATCTGCACGCCCGAGGTCTGGGTGCGCAGCAGCACGTCGGACTCGCCATGGGCGTGGGCCTCGGGGTGCGCGACGCTGCCGGGGTTGTTGTCGACCACGTAGAAGGTATCGCGGGCCGAGCGGCTCGGGTGATCCATGGGGGCGTTGAGCGCGGTGAAGTTGTAGTAGGAGGTGTCGACCATGGGGCCGGACTCGACGGTGTAGCCGATGCCGCAGAAGATGTCCTCGGCCTCCTCGATGATCTGCTTGATCAGGTGCTGGTGACCAATCTGCGGACGGATGCCCGGCAGCGTGATGTCGACGGCCTCGTGCTCGAGTGCGTGCTTGAGGGCGGCGGCCTTCATCTCGGTGGTGCGCTCATCGAGCATGCCCTCGATCAGCTGGCGCATCTCGTTGGCGCGCTTGCCCATGACGGGGCGATCCTCGGGGGCAAGCTTGCCCATCATGCGCATCAGGCCGGTGATGCGGCCCTTGCGGCCGAGCAGCTCGACGCGCGCAGCCTCGAGCTTGGCGGCGTCGTCGGCGCCTGCGACGAGCTCCTTGGCCTCTTCCTCGAGTTTGACCAGATCATCAATCAGACTCATGTCTTCCCTTTCGTCTCTCGCGCTCCCCGCTCGCCGGGACGACTGCCGCCGCCCGGCGTTGCGAAAACGCGGCCCGGTTCGGTAACAAAAAACCGTCCTCGGGCATGTGCATTGCCCAAGGACGGTTGAATTCCGCGGTACCACCTTGTTTGACCCGGCGGATGTCTGGCCCGCCGTGCCCACTCTGCGCCCCTTATCGCGAGGCTCACGGCTTCCCTACTGGGGCTTCGCCGCCGCTAGCCGCGCGCCCGTTGAGGTCGCTGCTCGGGAGTGAACGCTTGGCCCTTGCCACCGCAGGAAGGCTTGCAGCCCATGACCTTCCCTCTCTTGCCGGCGACGCGGCGGGCAAAACCCTCTCCGTCAACGCATTGGGCTATAGGATACCACATTGTGTGGGCGTATCGCCGCGTTCCGTTTTGTTCGTGCTGGGTACAAGGTAAGTAGCTGTGCAAACTGGCCGCGTCGCCGCATGCGACGGGCGACCTGCGAGATTAAGGATACGGTATGGGAAAGAAGCACGATAAGAAGGCCGAGCCCGCAGCGGGCAAGACGCCCAAAGGCATGAAGGTCGATAAGGCCGTCAAAAAATTCCGCAAGCTCGAGGGCAAGCTGTGGACCCGCGAGTACCTGCTCAAGATTGCCGAGTTTGACGGCGCGACCATTGCCCCCGCCAACGGCGCCGCAGCGCGCGCCGACGCCATGGGCACCCTTGCCGGCGAGCATCATAAGCTCCTGACCAGCGAAAAGTCTGTCGAACTTGTGCGCTCGCTGGCACGCGAAACCGTCGCCGGCGGCAAGATCGACGACCCGCAGCTGCTCGACGAGATCCGCGTACTCGGCCGCGACCAGCGCGAAGCGAGCGTCATTCCCACCGAGGAGGCCGAGGCCTGGACCAGGCTCACCTGCGAGGCCGACGCCGTGTGGCACAAGGCCAAGACGGCCAATGACTGGGCGAGCTTTGAGCCCTATGTGGATAGAATCGTCGGCCAGCTTAAGCATCAGGCCGAGCTCATGGACCCCAAGCGCGACCCATACGATGTTTGGCTTGACCAGTACGAGCGCGGCCTTTCCGCCAAGAGCTTCGATGCGTTTTGCGATGAGGTCAAGGCTACGGTCGTGCCGCTCGTGCACGCCATCGGCGAGCGCGGCCAGCAGCCCGCTGCCGACTTTTTGCACGCCCGCGTGCCCGAGGCTGCCCAGCGTGCCATGAGCTTCGATCTTATGAAGCTCGTCGGCCTGGACCTGAACGACACCACGCTTGCCTTTACCGAACACCCGTTTAGCGAGGGCTTTGCCGTGGGTGACGCGCGCATCGCGACGCACATCTATGAGGACGACTGCATCTCCAACGTCTACAGCATCATCCACGAGGCCGGTCACACCATGTATGAGCTGGGCGTGAACCCCGCCTATGCGCGCACCTGCCTGGAGGGCGGCACCTCCATGGGCATCCACGAGAGCCAGAGCCGCTTCTTTGAGAACACCGTGGGTCGCAGCCGCGCCTTTATGGGACCGCTGCTCGAGGTGCTGCGCCGCCACGCGCCCGAGGTCTACGGCAACGTGGACGAGGACACGCTCTACCGCGCCGTGAACATCGCGCAGCCGTCGCTGATCCGTACCGAGGCCGACGAGCTCACCTACCCGCTGCATATTATGGTGCGCTACCAGATTGAGCGCATGCTGTTTGCCGGCGAGGCCACGGCCAAGGACATCCCCGCGCTTTGGAATCGTTTTATGGACGAGTACCTGGGCATTCCCGTCCCCGACGACACGCGCGGCTGCCTGCAGGATACGCACTGGAGCGGCGGCTCGTTTGGCTACTTCCCCACGTATGCGCTGGGCAGCGCCTACGACGCCATGTTTGTGCCGGCCATGTGCCGCGACGGTGTCGACCTCAACGGCGCCTGTGCGAGCGGCAACCTGGCACCCGTCCGCGCCTGGCTGGGCGAGCACATTTGGCAGTGGGGCCGTGCCAAGGACGCGCCGGAGCTCATCAAGGGCGCATGCGGCATGGCGTTCGATGCCCGCTACTACTGCAGCTACCTGCAGGACAAGTTCACCACGCTCTACGAGCTGTAAGGCATAACCGACACGCCAACGCAAAGGGGACGCCGCGGAACCAATCCGCAGCGTCCCCTTTTTTCACCCAATAACTAGGTACCCAATGACTAGTTCGTTGACGCTAATGTCTTGGCAACGTCAGCGAAAACGACCCTAAGCGAGCAAGGTGACGTGAAATGAAAGGGCGCTGACCTTCTGGTCGCGCCCTTGAAATTGAACGTCAGATTGCCGCTTGGGGTCGTTTGCAGCGTCGAGCAGTTACGCGGTTTGGTAAAACCGCGTAACTACAGAGCCTCGAGCGCGTTGGCGATGCGCTTCATGACGGCGTCGGCGGCGGCTTGGTCGGGGGCTTCGGCCAAAACGCGGATCACCGACTCGGTTCCGCTCTTGCGCACCAGTACGCGGCCCTCGCCTGCCAGCGCGGCCTCGGCCTCGGCGATGGCGTTCTGCACGCCCATGTTCTCGAGCGCGGCGTCCTTGTCCGCCACGTGCACGGCCACCTGCGCCTGCGGCAGCAGCTTGCACGGAGCCGTGAGCTGCGAGAGTGTCTCGCGCTCGGCACGAATCACTTCCATCACGCGCAGCGAGGTCATAATGCCGTCGCCCGTGCGCTCGATATCGCCAAAGATCGTATGGCCCGTCTGCTCGCCACCCAGGCTGTAGCCGCCCTCGCGCATCTTGGCATACACGTGACGGTCGCCCACGCCGCTGGTCACGGCGCTCAGACCGGCAAGCTCCAGCGACTTGACCAGGCCAAAGTTGCTGGCGATCGTCGGCACCACGGTACCGCCCGAAAGGCGACCGTGCTTGTTCAGATACACGCCGCACACGTACAGGATCTGGTCGCCGTCTACCACGCGACCGCGCTCGTCCACGGCCAAGCAGCGATCGGCATCGCCATCGTAGGCAAAACCCACGTCCAGCCCCTGCTCCACCACGTGGCGCTGCAGGCGCTCCATATGCGTGGAGCCGCAGTCGACGTTGATGTTAAAGCCATCGGGCGCGGCGTTGATCACGCGCACGTCGGCACCCAGTGCGTCGAACACCGGCTTGGCCACCGAGGAAGCCGAGCCGTTGGCGCAGTCAATACCGATCTTGACGCCCTGCAGCGAAAAGTTCGCGCTGGCGATGAGCGAAGCAATGTAGCGGTTGCGGCCCTGCATGTAGTCCACCGTGGCGCCGATGTGATTGCCCGTTGCCAGCGGCACCTCGCTCTTGCCATCGATATAGTCCTCGATGAGCTCCAGTACGTCCTCGTCCATCTTAAAGCCGTCGCTGTTGACGAGCTTAATGCCGTTATCGCAAAACGGGTTGTGGCTCGCGCTGATCATGATGCCGCAATCGAAGCAGCCTTCCACGGTCTGATGCGCTACGCCCGGCGTGGGGATCACGTGCAGCATATAGGCGTCCGCACCGCTCGCGACCAGGCCGCTCACTAGCGCCGCCTCGAACATATAGCTCGAGCGACGCGTGTCCTTGCCCACGATGACGCGTGCCTTGCGCTCGTGGTTGGCGCCGTAATACCAGCCCACAAAACGGCCAATTTTATAAGCGTGCTCTACCGTCAGCCCAACATTGGCCTCACCGCGAAAGCCGTCGGTGCCAAAGTACTTCATGCGCTCTCCTTACAAAATAGGGGCGAACAGATTGTCTGTCCGCCCCAAAATGGTACTCGATTATCTGCGCTACCAGAAAAACCCTACGCCGACGCGCTGTCGCGAGCCGCCTGGCATGTAGGAGTCTGACGCAGCGTAAGCGGCTTGTCCCCCGCCTCGGCCGACGTGGTCAGCGTATACGCGATCGTCGTCGTCTCGCCAGCATGCAGGTCAACGGTGCCCGAATAGAAGGGGATTCCATGCCACGTAGCGGCGCCAAGACCAAACTGGGTGCCCTCAACCGTAAGGTCACTGATGTTGCCGCCCGTCGGGGCAAACAGTGAGACATTCAGACGCTCGTCGTCGCGCGCGGCATCGGGCGCGCTCGCCGCGACGTAGTCGGGCAGCTTACCGGCCTCCTCCTGCGTCATGATGTTCGTCAGGGTAACGGTGATGCGATAGGAGCACGTGCCGTCGCCGTTCTTCACGCCCTGGCCAATCTGCGTGTCGGCGTTCAGATACCAGTCGAGCTTGGAGAAGCTCAGGTTGTTAAAGTAAACGCCGGCAACGGGATCGGCACTCGGATCATCCGGATCGGGCAGCGAAGCGTCAATGCCCGTCTCCTTGATGGCATTCTGCTCGTCATCGTTTCTCATCCAAGCAATCAGACGGCCCTCTTCGGCACCGCGCTCGAATGCACCGACAAGCTTCGTAACGTCGACGTCACCGATGCCACCGAGAATCTTGTCGAAGGCGGCGCTGGCAACAGACGCAAAGATGCCGTCCGATTCTTCGACCGGATAGTTCCAATACACATCGTGCATGAGAACCTTCGCCGCGTTGGTACCGTCGACGACCGTACCATCGGGCAGCGAGACATTACCGACAAGGCCCAGCAGGTACTGCAAGAACACAGGATCGATGCCGACGACGCCATCAACGTCCTGCCCATACTGGGACTTCCACAGCGCGGCGACACGCTGCGAGTTGCGGGGCCAATCGGGTGAATAGGTATTGCCCGAGTTGTACAGGTTACTGTGGTTGCCGAACAGTGCCTCATCCTCTTCGTCGACGCTCTCGACTGCCTCATCCTCGCTGAGTCCAATGCGGGGAACAAACTCGCCAATCGACATCTGACCATCGGTAACTGAAATCAAACCTTGCGAACCACCAAAACCGCCGCAAGCACGAATCTCGACGTTGTTCATGGCATACAAAAGATAGTTGCGCGTCTGGCCATTGGCGCCGAGCATCTGGGGCAGAACGGGGGCGACTTTCTCCGCCGCGTCGACCGCACCGTTCAGGGTGGCAAAGCCGTCCTTTGCCTTATCGACCAGCTCGGTTACCTGGGCGATATGCGTATCGCCAATACCCTGCACCTTTTTGTTGGCGCTCTTGAACGCCTTCGAGCTATCGGAGAGCGAATCGGCGACCGCCTGCAGCGCGGACACGTTGATTGTCCCGTCCTGGAACAGCTTACCGGGCGTTGCCTGAGCGAGATTATCGGCCATGGGGACCAGCGCGCCGCTCGAAACATCGGACAGAGCGTCGACCATGGTGCGGGCGGCGTTAATATCGCCGCCGTACACCGGAATGAACGAAGCCATCGTCCACACCGGACTCGAGGTCTCCTTCTTCATGCTGCTGCAGAGCTCGTCAATTTTTTTCGCATCGTCGGGCAGGGTCGAAAAATCGCCCGACGTGACCTTGTCCTTAAGGCCGCCGACGATCTCGACTGTTTCCTTTGCCTGGCTCTTCACGGTTTTTGCCGAGTTAAACAGCATGAAGCCACTCACGCCAAAAGCGACAAGAACCACCGCGACGATGACAGCAACAACGGCTGCAACGCGGCGCTTCTTGCGCTCGCCCTTGCGATGGCGATGGCGAACCAGGCCGTTCGAGGTCGGGCTCGTCGAGGAATCACCGCCGTAGTTCAAGCCAAAATCGTAATAATCTTCTTTAGAGCCCGAGCCCTTAAACTCGGCACCGTCGTCATTGAGACGGGCAAACGTGCCGGTTTCGGAAGCGCCCGTATAGATAGTGCCTAGGTTACCCGTAAGCCCTGCGTCTCCAGCAGAAGAAGCACTATTGGCGGGATTGGCAGAGTTGACGGGGCCGGCGTTGTGGGCGCGATGAGCGTTGTTAGCGGGGCCAGTGGAGCCGGCGACATTTGCACCGCCCGTTGGCGCCGGACGGACCCCGGCCGACGAAGCCGCAGAGCCCGCCCCGCCCGGAAATGCCTGCCTGCCTACGCGACCAGCCTGTTTTGCCTTTTGAGACTGTTCGTACAGAGCGGCAAACATCGCCGTTTCGCCCGGAGACGTACGGTTGCCAGCACCGTTTTGGCTGGATCCACTCGGTACGTCAGCGTTTCCAGTCCCATTTGAACACGGCGGAACTGCAGGGCGCTCGCCGTCGCCGTTCTTAAAGTGGTTACCAGCCATAGAGGAGTCCTCGCAATACTAAAAGTCAATAACGCTATTAGTTTATGACATATTTGGCATCGTCAGTTAAACTCCAGATGCAGGCACCAATTCGCGGAATTGTGGTGCAACACCGTGTCCGTCTAGGCAGCGGCGTAAGCTATACCGTCAGGAACATCATCACGATAATCATGGCAAAGCCAATCAAGTCGGTCGGCAAAAATACCGTGCCCAGCATAACGGCGCTGGTGATGGTCGCCGAGACCGGCTCCACGGTTCCGATGAGGCTCGCACGCACCGAGCCGATGTCCTTAACGCCCTGCATATACAGCATGTAGGCAAAAAACGAGCCAATGACCACAAACACCGCGAGCGCCTCGATACCGGCAGCATCGAGCGCCGGCATATGAGCCCACGGCTGCACGATGGTGCAGGTGATGATACCAGCCGTGAGCATGGCTGAGCCCGTGACGATGGGGCTGCCGTATTCGGACAGAATCTTGGCGGGAACCACCGCCATACAGGCGGCGCTAACCGCACACATAAGGCCTGCGACCAGGCCAAGCGGCGATATGCTCAGACTGGTAGGGTCGCCGCCGGTAGCGATTAAAAAGGTGCCGCCCAGGGCCAACCCAATGCCAACGGCCTCACGCACGCGAGGCATGCGATGGTCGATCACGCAGGTGTAGCCCATAATGATGACCAGCTGCAGGCACTGGAGCACCGTCGCGGTTCCGGCATTGGTCAGACGCACGGCCGAAAGATAGCAGAACTGGTTGAACAGCAGGCCAAAAGCGGTAAAAAGCAGCAGTTGCCTACGGTCGGCGGGCGTGGTCCAGAGCCTAACCAGACGCTCGCGATCGCGCGTGACCACCACGGTCATAAAGAGCAGGCCGGCGAGAATCTGGCGCACACTCATAAGCCACAGGGTATCAACGTGATAAGTATCGAACAGGAAGCTCGCGCTTGTGCCCGAAAAACCCCAAAACGAACCGCCCGCCAGCGTGGCCAGAACGCCCGTAATCATCTTGCGCGACGACGCATCGTTGAGGCGCTCGCGCCATGCACGGCGGGTGCTGCGGCTGAGCTCGTCAGTTCCCTCGGGCACGACAAAATCGGACGCCGCCGTCATCGGTACCGAAGCCCTTTCGCGTGCACGCTGAGCTGTGCGCTCCTGCTCCATTCCACTCCCCCGAAATCAATTGGCAACAAAGCGCTCAAACTGTAGCACGAATATCGGCATGAAAAAGCAGACGATTCGGAACATCTACGAGCATCCAAATTGCAGGGACGAAAGGCGCAGACGCGCTATGCCGAGTGGTTGGAATCGTCTAGGGCGCCGGGGTCGGCTTCCGCACTTTCATCGGTATGGCCACCGTCGTTCTGCTCCTTGGCGCTGTCCTGGACTTCCTGCTCGCGGCGACGTTTTTCGCGAATCTGCTCCACGGCTGCGCGCAGGGCGGCCTCATCCTCGGCGCGCGCCACCTCTTGCGTGGTTTTGACCATATGGCGAATCTCGAGCACCAGCAGCACGATCAGCGGCACTACGATAAGCGGGAAGAACAGCAGCGGATTGGTGAGCAACGAGACCACCACGCCCAGGCCTGCCGAGACAAAGACCACGCGGCCCACCACATCGGCGGCGGGTACGGGCGCGGCGTCCTCGACCGGATTGGCATCGCCCTTGGTGCGGTAAACCGGCGTGCCGTCGGCCGCGGCCTCCACGGCAACGATGCGATGCGTGTTGAGCGAACCCTCCAGCGCGTCATCGGACGAATGGAAGGTGATGATATCGCCCACCTGGTAAACCTGGCTGTTGTCGGTATCGACGACGATAAACGAATGCACAGGAATCGCCGGCTCCATCGAGCCGGTCAGCGTACGCATAAAGCCATAGCCCATGATGGTGGGGATCTCGCCGGCGGGCGTGAACACCGTGCGCAGCAACACCACAAAGGCGACGAGGATCACCACGGTCGCCAACACGTTGATCACGCGGAGCACGTGCTTCATCACTTGTCGGCGTCCTTTGCAGAAGTCTCGGGGTCGGGGGCGTCGATGGCCTCGGCGGCATCCTTTGCAGAAGGCGCAGCCTCGCCCTCGGCACCCGCGGCAGACTCATCGGCATCCGCAGCCAGCTCGGCGTCCTCACCGCGCAGACGAGCCAGCAGATAGCGCGACAGGCTGTTGCCCTCAGCACGGCGCTCGGCGCGGGCGCGATCGCGCTGGGCCAGCTCCAGCTCATGCGCCAACGAGTCCAAGCGCTGCTGCATCTCGGCGCGAGCGGCCCCGAGTTCGCGCTCGTGCGCGGCCTTGGCGGCGGCGAGTTCCTGCTCAATACGCTCCCCCGCCTCGAGCTCGGCCGTAGCGATACGCGCGTCCGCGTCGGCACGGGCCTCTTCGGCGGCGCGCGTGGCGGCATCACGCTCGGCAGCAGCTGCGGCGACCTTTTCGCTGGCGTCCACCGCAGCCTGCTCGACGGCAGAATCGGCGGCCGCGCGGGCAGCATCGATTGCGGCATCGGCGGCCTGCTGGGCGGCGGAGACCTTCGCCTCAGCCGCGGCAACGGTGTCGGCGAGCTTCTGGTCCGCTGCGGCTGCGGCGGCGTCGGCCGCCTCGGCCGCGGCGCGGGCATCGCGCTCGGCCGTCAGCTGCACTTCCTCAATCTGCAGCTGAGCAGCGTCCAGCTTGGCATGCAGCTCGGCAACCTCCTTGGCAGAGGCCTCACGCACGTCGGCAAGCTCGGCCGCAGCAGCGTCCTTGGTAGCCTGCAGCTCGGCGGCATCGGCTTCCGTCTTGGCAGCCAAGGCCGCAGCGGACTCGCTCTTGACCTGCGCAACCTGCTCGGAAGCAGCCTGCTCGGCGGCAGCAACCTTGGCGTCCGCGTCGGCACGGGCGGCAGCCACCTCGGCATCGGCCTCGGCACGCATCTGCTCAAGCTGGGCTGCCGCGGTCGAGCGCGCCTCGGCGGCAGCTTCCTCGGCAGCCTTCTTGCCGGTCTCGACATCCTCCAGCGAGCCGCGCAGCTCCTCGACATCGGCCTCGGCAATCTGCGCGCGCTGCGTCAACGCCTGCTCACGCGTCTTGGCCTCATCCAGCTCGTCGGCCAGATCGTCGCGCTCGTCAGTCAGCGCGTGCGCCTTCACCTTCCAGGACGTAAGCTGCCCCCGCAGCTCCTCGATCTGCTCGCGCGCCTCGGCCAGCGCCTGCTCGGCATCGAGCTGGGCCTGCGTGACCTCCTCCACAAACACGCGCCGGACCTCGACGTCGGGCAGGTCGGGGCTATCGACCTGTACCTCTTTAATCTCTTTAATAAACTTGGGTGCCACCGGCGCGTGTTGCACGCTCTCGAGCTCCTGCAGGTTGCGCTCGTCGTCGGTCAAGCTCTTAAAGACGGTGTAGTTGTTGATGAGGTTGGTGTACATCTGCACCATGTACTCGTCGTCGAACGCCAGCGCCTGCTGCTGCACGTCGATGTTATAGCCCACCTTGTCGTAGCGCTCCATAAACTGCCACAGTTGGTAGCACTTGCGGTAGTTGGGGTCTTTCATGATGAGGTTGGTGCGCTGGATGGGACTGCGGACCGCGCTGCACCCGTTCATGATCTGGCAGAACGACGCACCACGCAGCGCCATGACCAGGCGGCGCACGCGGTCAATGCGCATAAAGACGTCCATGTTGTCGGCGTCGTTCTCGGCAAAACTCTGACGGTTTTTGACCGTCATCTCCACGCTGTACTCGATCTGCTCGTACGCATCATCGATGGTGCTGTGCATCTTAAAGCGGTTGCGGATCTCGTTGCCCGTCGACCAGAAGATCACGTCGGTACGCTTGTCCACAAACGTCAGCAGGCGCTGAATCAGATGGTAGATAAAGCGGTTCTCGTACAGGTCGTACGTCTCGACGGTGCTGACGTTGAGGATGCGCGTGGGGTGGACGTCACCATCGTCGCTCGGCGCCAAGAACTGCGTATTCTGGCTCAGATGGCGAACGCTATCGGCGCTGATCTTTTTGGCGAGCGAGACCGGCACCACCTCTTCCTCGGTGGTGATGAAGCGGCGCGGATTTTCGATGATGGTGTTAATGGCGTCGAGCGAGTCCTCGATCATGCTGATCCACTCCTCGTCCACCACCTTGACGAGCTCCTCGCGCTGCTGCTCGATCGTGGTGCCCGAGGCCTGCGCCATCTCAAACAGATAGCGGAAGTAGCGGCTGTCCTCCTGGATAGGCTCCATCTGCTCGGAGAAGCTGGTATAGAGGTCCTGAATGGTCTCGGACATGGGTTACTCCATAGGTTGGATCGATCGGTAAGGGGCGTGGCGACGTCACACAGGACAAACGCTACTGATTGTCTTGTCCCACGCCCCGCGCTTACGGCATTAGTAGAAGTTCTGGATCCGCTGCAGGTACATGACGGAATCGGGCAGGCCGCCCTCGCCAAAGGTCTTCTCGATGTACTCGATCAGGCCCTTCATCTCGTCGCGCACAAAGCTCACGTTCATGGACTCAAACTTCTTGAGCACCTTGCGGGCGATGATGTAGTCCATGCCGCCCAACTCGGTGCCGCCGCACGCCACGTACACGGGGATAAAGTCGTACATCTGCTTGATGATACGGTTGCCAAAGGCCAGCTTAAAGCGGGTCTGCAGGTACTGGTCCAGCTTGTGCATCTTCTGGAGCAGCTCGTCATCGATCACGTACTCGACCTTGGCCTTCTGGAACAGATACTGCAGGTGGTCGGCCGTCACATGCACGCGCTCGTGCGGCTCGCACTCAAACGCGTCGGCGCGCTCGTTGAGCTCGATGGGAATCGCGCGGTCGTACACCTTGTCCGTGATGGTAAAGGTGGAGTCGTCGTTGTTGGCCGTGCCGATAAACCACAGGCTGTCGGGAATGGTGAGCTTGCCGTCGTGCAGACCCTTGGGGTCGGCCGCCCACTGGGTGGGGACCAGATCGAGCACCCATTCGTCGTGGCTGGGCATCTCGAGCACCGACAGGATCTCGGCAAAGTAGTACTCCACGCGGGCGAGGTTCATCTCGTCGAGCACGATCATGGACGGGTCCTGGCGAAGGCCGGCCTCGTACACGGCGCGGAGAAACTCAGTCTCGTTAAAGCGCTTGGAAAACTCGTTGAAGTAGCCCAGCACCTCGGTGCGATCGCGAAAACTCGGCTGCACCGACACGATGGTTGCGGGGTTGTCCAGATAGCGGCTAAAGCTGTAGGGCAGCGACGTCTTACCGGTACCCGAAATGCCCTCCAGAATCAGCAGCTTGGAGGCGGCCATGCCGGCCACAAAGCGGCGGATGACCTCGGGCGTGTAGTAGAGCTTCATCTGGCTGCAGGCGAACGCGCGGAAGCTGTCGACAAAGTCCTCCAGCGAGATGGCATCGTCGTAGGCCGGCGATTCCCAGTCACGGTACTTAAGGTCCACAAGGGACAGCTTGGGGAAGCGGTTGGCCTGGGCGATTTCCTTTTCCTCGGCAAGGGTCTTGGCCTCGACGGTGGCCTTGGCCATGGCGGCCGCGGCATCCTTGACGCCATCGCCATCGAGCGCGAGCGACGCGTTGCCCGACACCACGGCGGCCGTGGCGCCCTCGCCCGCAGGCGCACCGGCGCCCGCAGCGGCGCCCACCACGTTGCCCACCGTGGGCAGATGGTCGTCGGCCAGGGCCGAGGCGCCCACGTACGGAATCTGCTTGGTGCCGCCCATGGCATTGACCTTGAGCGCCAGCAGCTTGTTCTTCTCGTCCATGAGGTCGAGCACCTGCTTGTTCAGGCGGCCGATCTCGCGATAGAGCGCCTTGTTGGACGTGTCGTCGCGATGCAGGCGGCGGTTGATGCGGTAGCGGTGGACCAGGATGGCCACGATCAGCACGGGGACCGCGATGAGCATGGCAAACAGAATGACCGCGCCGATCTTGCCCACCAGGTCAAACGTAGTGAAGTAGGTCATAAAGATGTTGAAGTACTCAACCCAGCCAAACACCAACAGGTTAAGGATGGAGCTCACGACGGCAACGACGTTGTAGACGACCTTTGCCAGCAGCTCCCAGGCAAATCCCAGAAACTCACTCACCGTCGGTATCCTCCTGCTTGGTCGCGTTCATCGCCGCCTCGGCCTCGGCCTTCAGACGACGGGCTTCCTCGAGCTTGGCCTCGGCCTGGGCGAGCTGCTCGGCGGCGTTATCGGCCGTGACGGCAGTGTCGCCCTTGCCCTCGGCGTCCACGATGGCAGCCGCGGCGGCAAGGCGGTCCTCCTCGGCCATAGCGCGCTTGAGGTTCATGCCCACCACGATGAGGTGATACACCTGGTAGATAAAGAACAGCAGCATGGGCAGCACAATCACAATGAGGAAGCCCATGGAGCTGGACAGGAAGTCCATGACCTTGCCCATCTGCGGCAACGCGAACAGGTACTTGCCCACGATGTCGCCGTCACTGATGATGTGCGTATCGGCCACGTCGTTGTTGTCGCCCTTGGTGGTAAAGCTGCGCATGCCGTTGACCTCGTCGATCGCGGCGATGCGGTGCGTGTTGAGCGCGTACTCGTTGTCGATGATGGTATGGAATGTCACGATGTCGCCCACCTCGAGCTTGGAGGTGTCGCACTTTTTGATGAAGATAAGGTCGCCCTTGTTAAACGTGGGCGCCATGGAGTCGGACTGCACGGCGAGCGGGGTGAAGCCGGCGATGTCAGAGACGCTGCCGTCCTCGCGCGTGGCGAGCGTGGTAAACGCATACAGGGCCGCCACCAGGATGATGATCCACATGACGACGCTAAGCGCGATGGATGCGACTTTTTTAACAGATTGCATGATGTCCCTTACTACCGTGTCTGACTAGGTTGTGCGCGGCCGGGCGGCCGCCGTGCATATCTACTGTTCCTCGATGCCCTCAAAGCGCATCGAAACCGAATAGTTAGCTCCCTTTAGCATATTAGTGCAATTTGGGTCCGTTCCCTCGAGCCATATGCGAACGGTTACCGGCTTATCCGTATCTTTTATCAGGTCGAACATGTCGCTGGCCGCGGTCGCCTCGCCCGAGCCGAGCCCAAAGACGGTGGCCGCGCTAGATGAGCCCCCGCCCCCGTTGGGGTTGTAGACCCAGGTGTGGCCGTCGGCGGTAAAGCTCATGCGCATGGCGCTTGCCATGCCCTGCGTGTCGGAGCTAAACCGCGTGCCGGATGCGCCGTTGTGGCCGTCCTGGCCGGTCAGGCGCACGCGCAGGTCCGTGCTGCTCATAAAGTGCAGCGTGAACTCCAGGTAGGCGCCGGTGGCGGGGTCGGCGGTGGAGCCGTCCTCGAAGGTGAAGGTCTGGCAGTCGCTCGTGGTGACGGGTCTGAGCTTGGACGCATCGATGTCCACGCCCTTTTCGCTAGCGATGCGCGACGAGATCTGATCAAAGCCCAGGCTGTGTACGTATTCGTCGAACGTAGCGTGCTCGTCCAGGTCAAAGCGCAGCGAGCCGTCGGCGTTGGCGTCGATCATGAGCATGCGGGTCTTGGCGCTATCGGCGATGGAAAACCAGGCGAACGTTGCCATGGCTATCGCCACCAGCGCAAACAGCACCAGCACCACGGTGGTGGTGAGCTTGCGGCGCAGGTCGGTGTCAGCGGGGGCGGCGGCGTTGGGCTTGCCGGTGGCGGCGACTGGACGGCGGTCGCCGGTAGCCGAGCGGCGGTCGTCTGATTTAACGCGTGCCATTGCTACTCACCATCCAGGGTCGCAAAGAGCGCCAGGTGCAAGGTGCCCGGATCTTGATAGAGATAGTCGGCGCTATCGGGGTCGGTGCCCTCGATGTAGTAATAGATATCCAGACGATAGGTCTGGCCCAGCGCCAGCGTGGCGAGTGTGTTCTGCGGGCGCGTGGCTGTCTCGCTCGTGTCCAGCGTAAAGGCGGCCGGGTCCTGCGTCACGTTGGTACCGCAAGCGAGCTGGCCGTTTTGCCAGCCCAGCAGCATGCCATCGGCGTAGCCGGCAAGGCCAGCCGGGGCGGTCGTGGGATGCTCGCCGCGATGGCCGCTGTCGGAGCTGTCGAGCTCAAAGATGTTGGTGGCAAGCACCTGGTTGCCGCTCGAGATCTTTATGCCCACGCGGGCTGCGCGCAGCAGTTCGGCATCGGCACCCTGCGGGACCAGCGATTCGGCCAGATACAGGTTGACCTTGCCCCTTACTTTGCTGGCGCCCGTTCCGGTAATGGTGGGACGCAGGTCAATCCAGCCGTGGTAGAAGGCGGAGCCGTTGTCTTTTGCCTGCTCAAACACTGTGGCATCGCCGGCAGAGTTGTTTTGCGCACAGGCAGCAAAGCCGTTGAGGTCGAAGGTCGAGACCGGGTAGAGCGTCACGGCGCCGTTCGCGGTGGAGGCCAGAGATGCATCGCCTTGCTGCGACCAGCTGCCGCGATCGGCGTCACCCAGCTCCAGCACCAGCTTGGACGTGTCGCTGTGCACGCTCACCGAGTTGGTGTTGACCTTCATGTTGTTGGTAAACCATGCGTAGGTCGCGGCGCCCAAAGTGGCGGCGAGCGCCACCATAACGAGCGCGATGTAGGCACGCGCGCGGCGGGCGTGGCGGCGGGTGACGACGCCCTCGAGGTGTGAACACTCGGCAGCTGCGCTGGAGGGGCTCGCGGGGCTCTCACTCTGGGTTTTGGCCTTGTGGTTATCTGCTGGCATGTGCTTCTGATCTTTCATGTCGCTCGCCCCCTTATGCCTTGGCCGCGGCAAAGGCAAGCTGCAGCACCACATCGCGGGCCTGGGCCTCGTCGATGCAATTGGCGTCGCAGCCTTCCATGCACACAACGTAGCGAACGCTTGCCACCTCGTTGGCGGCCAGCATGCAGATGGGCGTAGCACCCGCGCGCGCCGTGGGCGTGTCGCCGGTGCCGTCCATGCTGTAGGCGCTTATGGAGCGCGCAGGGTCGGCGGTGTAGGTCCAGCCCGAGGCGCCCGCTGCCACAACCACGCCGTCTTGCGCGGTGGTGCGCCTGCTGGTGGCACCCGCGGTGCTGCCCAGGTCGTCGCAGGTAAAGATATGCGTTTGCGTACCCGACTGGGTCGTAATTACCAGACCCAGGCGCAGCGCGGCCAGCAGCTGCGGGTCGCTCGTCACGCTCATCTGGCCCGGATACAGGTACACGCTGAGCGCGCTGTCGCCGCCCTTAAGGTACAGCGTGCCCGAAAGGGCATAGCCGTCCAGCTGCGCGGTGCAGTCGGCGTAGTCGGTCGTGATGCCCGCGGCGTTTTGGAACGTGCCGCGCCAAAAGCGGGAAAGGTCTGACGTCGAGATGGGATAGAGCGTCTTGTCGGCCGCGGCAAGCGCGGCCGTCGTGTCCCAGGGTCCGTTGGCCGAAAGACCAATCTGCAGATCGGAGCCCTCGTCGCTTACCGTGTGTGCCACGGGCGTCACGTTGGTGTAGCGCGAGTTGCTAAACCAGGCGTAGGTGGCGGCGCTCAGGGCAGCTACCAGCACCAACATCCATGCGGCCGCGGCAACCATGCGACGGCGCGAACCTAGGATATCTTTGGTGTTCGATGCACTCATCCCTAGCCCCCTTACGAACGTTTGCCGGCAAAGCGCAGCGCCAGCGATTGCAGGCTGGTGGCGGCTAGGTTGTTGGTGCAGTCGGGGTCGCAGCCTTCCAGCCACACGTACACATCCACGCGCACGGGCGTGCTACGGTCGGCGCCCTTGGCGGCGGCTGGCAGGCTGCAGATCTTGGTCGTAGCCTCCTTGAGGCCCACGATGCCGGTGTCTTCGTTGTAGTCGCAGAAGTTTGCGCTGGTCAGCTGGTCAAAATGGACAGTGGCGCCATCGGAGCGGCTGCTATCGAGCACCAGGTGGTTCTGCTCGCTTTCGCCGGCATCCTTGCCGTCGAACGTGTTGTAGCGCGCCTGGGGGTTGTGCTCGCCCGAGACCTCAAAGACGTACTGACCCGTAACGGTGTCGCCCTGCCCTGGAGCATAGGCGACCAGCCCCACGCGCAGGGCAGTGGAAATGGGGTTTGCCGGGTCCTGCTCGGTAAAGTCGATGCCCGACAGGTACACGTCGGTTGCGGCCGAGTTGGTGGCCAGGTACAGGGAGGTCTTGTAATAGTCGGAATGCCCGGCCGCGCCAAACATGTTGGCAAACAGCGAGTCCTGTGTGGTTCCACCGGTAAAGCCCGTTACCTTTTGAAAGCCGTTGAGCACGTTGTCGGTCGAGACGGGATCGAGCAGGCCCGCAAAGCTCAGACCGGCGTTGGTCTTGTACTCGCCGTCGTATTCGTTGGAGATGAGGAAGGTTACGCCCGTGCCCGCGGCCATCTTGACGTCGGTGATATGGCGGTTGGCATTGTAGATGTACCAGGCATACGTTACGGCTCCGGCAGCAGCAAGGGCCACCAGCAACGTGGCGAGCATGCGATTGAACTGTTTTTGCAGCGAACGCGCGTCCGACATGCCCCTCCCCCAGATGCCGTGTTGTAAACTGCCTGGACACCATTTGCCCATAATGGAGTTATTCTACGCGAATGTGCTGTTCGTCGGGGGTACAAACGCGACTTTCCGCGTGCTGTTCGCGCTACATCGGGGCGGATAGGGTCGCAAATCGCCGCTTTTTAAAAAATAGTTCTTGCCACTGGGCGGGAGCTCCGTTATATTATTCCCTGCGCACTCGCGCACCCTTGATCGGGCGTTTAGCTCAGGGGGAGAGCGCTTCCCTGACACGGAAGAGGTCAGAAGTTCAAATCTTCTAACGCCCACCAAATGTTCGCAGCTCAGAGGCTTCGCCTCTGAGCTGTTTTGTTTTACGCCGCCAAGCCAAAAGGGCGCCGCGGCACCCAAAGCCGCTTCGACAGCTCCAATAACCATCCCAGCCGAGGCCGATGCCGCCCCCGCACCTCTGGCAACCATTCCAACCGGGCCCCAAGCCGCCTCGATGCCGCCGCAGCAAACCCAACCAAGTCCACAGTCGCCCAAACAACCCCAGCGAGCGCCCCGATCGGGCCCGAATGGACCTCGATGCCACATCCGGACAACCTTCCTATAGTCAGGTCTAATACTTTTCCGCGAAGTGAACGAGCTTATTTGGACCCCCAAAGCATGCACACTTTTTGAAGCCAAAACCGCAGGATTCCAATGTCAAAACCGCAGGAAATGAGCCGCCAAAAGTGTCGATGCTTCGGGGGTCCATTTTGACTCGTTCACTTCGCGGAAAAGTATTAGACCTGAAAATGAGGCCCCAAGCCCCACCCCCAGCAACCTCCCCTACCAATGTTGACGCGTCTCGATAACCGTTTGCCAAAGCTTAAACCGCTTTGTTTCGGCGTGCGCGAGGGCAAGATGTCGCTGCTCCTTGCTCATGGACTTGTTAAAGATGGGACGTTTGTTCCGATGTAACTTGCGCCGGACGCGTTCGCACAGGCGAACGAGCTTTTCGTAGTCGCTCGCCTGGTCAGTCGTCACCGTAAAGTACGCGACCCCATTGAGCATCTGCAGTTCATTGCGGCGCTCGGCATCCTTGTGGATTTTATCGCTTCCATCATGGATGGCGTCGCTGTCGTAATCGACCAGCGCGGTAAGCACCTCGGGCAGCAAGCCAGCCCTTACTTTATCCAGGCCCACCTCGGCTTTCGCCGTAAGCGTTATGTCGGGCGTGCGCTCCAACACGCGCAGTTTGCGGTTGTGCCCATCGTTGTAACCGTCGCGAATAAAGTACTTCTTGTTCAGCTCGGCCTTGCCCAGCGCAAGCCCGCCGTAATGCGCAGGCAGCGACATAAACATGCAAAGCCCCGACTCCCTTGGAGACCGTGAGCCCTCTTCCACGTACGGAAGCAACGCCTTCGCCTTGGCGGCACCTCTCACCTTTGACGCCCGATCAAGGTACGCCGCAATGAGCTCCTTGGTCGTGAGCTTTCCATCGCGCATGCCCGCATCCCTGCTGGTCACCCCGCCGGGAGCAAGGTTATCCAGCCGGTAGTCCGATGTCATGGCATAGCCGGCATAGATGGCCTCCGCCGCATCGCCATCGTGCGCGGCCTGCAAAAACGCCAGCTCGGGAGAGCACACATACGCATCCAGGTCGCCCATCCAGTGGCCCAGCGAGATAAACGAACCTGCCGGGAGCTCGTTGGTACACAGATGCGTTTTAACATGCTTGCTCCGCCGACGGTCGGCGCGCGACGGCACCAGCAAATCCAGCGTTTCGATCCCCAGGTCATAGCGATCGATAACCTCCTGCGCTTCTTGATCCGAGAGCGCGCAGGCGCCCGCGATCGACACGACCTCTGGTTCCGAATCCCCAAAGCGCGGGTTCGGGATGTGCGCCAAGAGCGCCAGCGCAGCGTTATGTGAAACGATAAAGTACCCCATGGCGCGAAGATAGCACGCGCGTCGGCGGCGGCTCGATACCCTTGCGAGTTTTCGGCAAACGACCAGCAGTTTTTTGCCGCGGCGCAACCAAAGCGTTCATTCGTCGACGTCTAAATCCAAATCCGTCAAGCTTTTGGTAAGGTTGCCACTCAACTGACCAAAAGCTGACCATTTGCTTGCCCATTTGCTTGACGGCGCGCCCTCGCTAAAATGCTCCACGACTTCTCGGGCGGTCGAAGTGCTCGTTTAGCGATCACGCACCCGCCGCTGGGGTATCCTTAGAGCACATGCACCGAAAGCCGCACAAAGGAGCCGCCATGCGCACCGAGCTCGATGTTCCCTTTTCGCATAAAGACGAGGCCAAGGCCCTGGGCGCCAAGTGGGACCGGGTCAAGAAGATCTGGTACGTGCCCGATGGCGTCAACCCCGAGCCCTTTGCCGCGTGGCTGCCCGGCGTGGATCGCTCCGACCCCAGCGCGCCCTACATCTACCTGGTGCTGGGCAAGCGCGAATGCTGGAAGTGCCACGAGCAGACGACGGTCGCGGCCTTTGGCATTCCGTATCGGGTGGCCGAGAACTCGGGCAGCAAGACTGCGCCCAGTGCCGCGCCCGCCATGGATGACGCGGGCCACATCGCGATCGACACCGCCCGCGCCAACGCCATAGCCATCGTCCCCGCACTGGGCTGCGTGCCGGCCGAGATCCGCGACTACCTGCGCGAGCGCTGCGGCTACAAGCCCGTAACGTCGCGCACCACCAAGACCGTATCGCTCGCCAGCACCTGCACCGCCTGCGGCGCGCTGCAAGGCAGCCATTACCTGTTCGAGGAGCCCGCGTCGCCGTTTGCGCTCACGGCCATCAACAAACTGCCCGCGCTGGAGTTCGTGCGCGTGGAAGTCGCCGGCGTCTATGGCATCCCTGCCAGCCAGAGCAACTATGACCAGGCGCTCTTCACCTGGGCACGCGACCACCACACCCAGTTCCATAAGCCCCTGTGCGAGGGGATCTACCTGTAGGGCAAAACTCGAAAATCGAGCCCAGATATCCTCGGAAATCCAGTGCGAAAATCCTCGAAAATCGAGTATGATTATCCTCGAAAATCGAGTATACGCAGGTAGTGAGGTTTATCAAATCATGATTTCTTATGGTTCGGAACAGCCCAAATCATACCGTCCTCGCCTTTTGGACGAACGGCTGCAAACCCTGCTCCAGATTTTTGGTGCGGTCGAGATTCGGGGCACAAAGTGGTGCGGTAAATCATGGACCGCGCTCGCATTCGGTGAGAGCGTCGTTCATCTCGACGACCCAAACGTAAAGTTGTTGGTCGAAGCCGATCCTTCGCTCGCTCTTCAGGGCAATAAGCCGCACGTCATCGATGAGTGGCAAGAGACCCCAGCAACATGGGACGCCACACGCCGCGCCGTAGATGCATCCGGCGGCGAGAAGGGCCTCTTTATCCTCACCGGGTCGTCGACGCCGGCAAAAGACTCTGTCACCCACAGCGGCGCCGGTCGCATAGCTCGTCTCGACATGAACACCATGACGCTTTGGGAACGAGGGCTTTCGACGGGATCCGTTTCGCTGAAAAACCTATTCGAAGGATCATTCGAAACTTCCGCCTATACAGGCTCGCTCCCCATGCTGGCCGACGCGATTTGTTGCGGGGGATGGCCGGCGCTTGTCGGGGCGAGCCCCCAGATGGCCGCAGAGGTCGTTGACCAGTATCTCGATGCCATGTACGAAGTCAGCGTTCCGCAAAAAGGAGGCGTGGGGTCTACGGCGCGACACATCGTGTCCTCGCTCGCCCGCAACGTTGCGACCTCTGCTACGCTCAACACCATTGCGGCAGACGCCTCGTTGGGCGACAGCGATGCCCAGCCGGCAACTTCAACCGTGGCGTTTTACCTCGACATGTTGGAGAGCATGTATGCGATCGTAAATCTGCCCGGTTGGGATGCGCCCGTCCGCGCAAAGTCCCGCCTGCGCACCAAACCAAAGCGCTATTTTGCCGACCCTTCCATTCCCGCAGCCGCGCTTGGCATGAACCCCGAAAGGCTCCTTGCGGATGGCCAGACTTTTGGCCTGCTCTTTGAGTCTCTGTGCATTCACGATCTGAGCGTCTACACCTCGTGCCTGCCCGGTTCGCATCCGGGCTCGCTCCACTACTATGGCGACTCCGACGGGCTTGAGGTTGATGCCATCATCGAGCTGAACGATGGCCGCTGGGCAGCGATAGAAATCAAGCTCGGCGAATCCAAGGTTAGCGACGGAATCCGCAACATCGAGCGTCTGCGCCGCAAGGTCGCTCTGAACCCTGCAGCGCGCAACCCCCAACCGGAGTTCTGCGCCGTCATCACCGCAACCTCGCCCTTCTGCCGCTACGATGCCGAGCACGACGTCTACGTGTTCCCCATTGGAGCGCTGCGAGCGTAGGGCGGTGCTTCTCGACTCATTTGATTATCTTGACTGACAATTTGATCATCGAGGCTACGGCTCTGACTCGTCATAGGTAATGGCGCATTCGCAGGTTGGACATTGTTGAGGATAGACTGGAAGGCGCAGCCCTGTTCGAGCGCGTGAGTCGGCGGCGTGTTTGTCGCGGACGTCGATGAAGCTGATGTCTAGGCATGGAAGGTCTGCGCCGCAGCTTGGGCACGGCAGACAGATTTGGCTGCAGGTGACCTCGACGAGCGGGAACAGGCTCCGGTCCATTAACGCTCGCGGTAGGTTTCCGTACACGCCTCGCGCGATATCGCTTCGCCATCCCATGGTCTCCCCTTTCCCGTTTTAACCGTTGAGGAGAGGATGGCAGGATCGTGCAGCTCTCGATGCGGCGCAACGCGATCCGATCAATCGACATGATTAGACAACGATGGGCTGCACCCAACTAATACGGAGCAACGGCCTCCGCATGACGTCGCGATTCCGAGAAATCGAACTCGGCGCGATGGGCCTCGAGGAATCGAGCGTTGGGGCGAAAGCGATGTTCGTCCGGCTCGCGCAATACCGAGCCCGCAAACGTCGCATAATCCGTATGCTGTAGAAGGTACGAACCGCAAAGTTGATAATCGCCGCGTACCAGCTCAAACGAAATCAGATGGGCATCGAACAGCGAATGCAAATCGCGGCGCAGCAGAATACCGTTGCTGGCAGCCTGAGACTTGGGACCCGAGTAGTTCTCGATATGCGCAGCTTCGAGCGCTTCGTCGACATTGCAACCCGAGACGGCGCATCGACCGGTATAAGCTTCAAAGAGCTGAGTGCGGAAACGCTGCTGACCGATTCGCTCGCGACGCAGCGCATAGCGAACCTTTTCGTCGTCGCTCGCCGGAGCGCCGGAAAACTCTGCCGCGACTGGGGCGTCCTTCATATAGCTCATATCGGGGTAGAAACGCGCATCGGGTCCACCTTTATGGACAGGACCATGCAGTACAAACCAGCTGTTCTCCGGCTCATAGCGCTCAACGAACGCTAGGCCCAGCACCTTGTAGCCAGCACCCGTTACAAAGAACACACCAACGGGAACGCCGCACTCCATACAGTTGATCATCTTTTGGTTGTAATTCTGATTGCGCCCGCCTTCGGCCGTAGTACTTTGCGACGAATACTTGAACACCCATGTACCGTCCTCGAGATAGAGTGGCGGGACATCGGAATAGCCTCCGCCTGTAGAGCTATGCACCGAAAGCGCAAAGGTCCTTTCTACCGGATGCTTGATGCGACCACGGCCCGGCCAGTAGATACCCGAATCGCGCGAGACGGGAAAGGGCTTTGAATCGATCATCAAGCGGTTGGAATATTGAGGGCTATCAGCGTTGGTGTGATGGGGAAGTTTCTCCCAAATCTCTCCGCGTTGCCCCTCGCGCAGGAACCACTCCCAGGCCTGGACATATTCAGACGGCACAAGGTTGCAAGCACGGTTGAAACTCGGCCGAGCAATCAGCGGAACACTAGAAGCAATGCCGTCCATAAGGAACCTCCAGGAAGAACAGTTCCCCACATTATCGCCGAATTACGTAGGCTCATGTGCATCCGTTTTGCGCAAAGCCACCGCACAAGATAGGGGCCGCTTCGATTGAAGCGGCCCCTATCAGGCATATTAAGCTAATGGCTTAGCACTACTTGGAATCAGGCACGATACCGACCAAGCTAACCGTTACATCGAAGGTTGGACTTCCTTCACCAACATCGAGACCAGACATGTTCTGGCAATCGCTGTCGGTGCCCTCCATCCAAATGACAACCTTGAAGTTCGTCCCGTTGTAACCAACGTGCGCGAGCATCTGAGCATCGCCCGTTGGCTTTACGTACGAGTCACCGCTTCCAGTTGCGCCCCAGTTTTTACCGTTCTGGTCAATCATATTCCCACCGCACACATGGGCATAAGACGGCGCCATGGTCGCCGATAGACTGTCGGAATTCACGCAACTCCAACCTTCGGTAGCAGAAACATCGTTTCCCTTACCAGTCGGAAGGACCGGAGCGTAGACAACCTTGAGCTCATCGTTAATCAGCAGACCTACGCGAAGGCTGCCTTTGATTTTGTTGAACCAATCCTCCGAAGCGCCTCTTGACGCGGTTACAACAACGGGCCCATTCGAGCTGCTATTATCCAGATAGACGTCAGCCTCACCAGTCTGGTTAATCGTGTAGAGCGTATATTCCGCCATAGTATAGGCGTAATAAGTCTCTGAATCGCCCTCGAGCTCATAGCTGCCCTCAAGCTGTTTGGAAATCGTCGCCCTCTGATAACCGCTTACATCTGTACCGTTCCATGACTTTGGAACAAACCAGGAACTGGCATCGTTCGTCGAGGACGGACTGATTTCATGACCACGGCTTGCAGCGGTCGTCTGATGATCGCTGCCGTCATGAATGACGTCTTTACCGGGCGCAATCTGGAGGACCATTCCGTTTGCCTGGGCGCTAACGGTACTCGTGGTGCCATCAACTTCTGTATTGGAGACGAACCAAGCGTACGTCGCAGAACCGAGTGCAACCGCCGCCATAACGACAGACAAGGCTGCGATTGCAAGCTGCTTTTTCATCTGTTTAACGCTCAACGGAAATCCTCCTCTCTAAAGAAAAAGGCGGGGGACACCTCTCCCCCGCCTTGCTTAGCCGCTTATCCCGCTAGTTCTTATCGGTCTGAGTAGAGGTAGCAGTGAAGACAACGTTAATGCGCTTGGAAGCCGTCTTCAGGTTCTCAAGATTGTTCGTAAAGACCTGAGCATCGTCACCATCGTAGAAGACATACATTTCAACGGTTGTCTCATCCTCGCCAATCTTATCGGCAAGCTTATGCGTGGTGTCAGAAGAGGAGACAATGCCGTCCTTATTGCAAAGCACCCAGTTCGTCCCGCTCATGACCAGCACGCGGAGCGCAGAATCAAATTTATCATTATCGCCTGTAGCACCCGTAATTTTGGCCGACTCAACTACAAGATTGGTGAGCTCAGCGCCCTTTGAGCCAACATAAAAGGTGTTCTTTACAGCATACTTTCCAGTAACCGCGGCGGCAGGCGTGCCGGCAGCGTCGGCGCCCTGAGCAGGAACAAGCTTGACGGTATTGTCGACCTTCGAGCCATCAGTCGCACTGGTACCGAATGCCGTATAGAAGTTAGCCAGCGTATCGTACGGAGTCGTGTCGGTGCCATTTGCCCAATGAGCCGGATAAAGCGGCGTGTTCACAACAGAAGAATCATCCGTGCGAAGATCCTAAGACTGTTCATTCTCATCACGGATATACATGAACGCAGAGTTCGACTGAGCAGAAATCTTACTGGTCGTTGCGTCGACCTTGTTGTTGCTCACAAACCATGCGAAGGTGGCGGAGCCGAGGGCTACGGCTGCCACGAGGACCATGGCGATGGCGGCGCCCATCTGCTTCTTTAATGCCTTGGTATCCATGCGGACCCCTTTCTTTCCCCATTCATCCCAGATGACCCTCGAGAAGCCCGGAAGGGGAGCCCGCGCTTTCGTGTTGGATGTTGCTTGCCCATCCTTTAGATATGGAATCGAGAATACCATAATTCTTACGATTTCCTTATGAGTTTTTGGCAACCTACATTCCGACGGATTCATAGGTTTACCTCGGGTTATATGTGGTGCTATGTGAACATCGTTTACCTTATTTGATCACTCTCCAGCGCAGCCATAAGTCCCTCTTAAGCCTTGCGACCGCAGCGCCACGCCAACGCATGCATACGCCCCCCGCCATGCTTCGCCCTAGTCCTTCCCCCTCGCTATACTGGTGTAGAACGTGTCATTTTTGCCTGCTCAACGGGCTATTTGTTGGGAGGGCCCATGCCTGCCGTCAATCAACCCAAGGGAAGCGTTTCCGCCGGATCGATCAAACCGGTGACGCGCAAAGCCGTTCGCTGCCAGCGCGAAGTCGCCTGGCTGGTCACGCAGGCGGCCGGCAAGCTCGTCGCCACCACCGACGACATCAACGCGCCTACACCCAGCTTTGTGCTGGCGGCGGCGCTGTCGTTCGCCCGCGAGCAGGAGCAGGCCGCTCAGGACAATGGACGCGCGATTGACTACGATGCCGTCATGAGCCCCGGCCTTGCGAGCTTTTGTCACGCCGCGAGGCTGCCCACAGCACCCAACGCGCTTTCGGACGCGGGCTACATGTTCACGCTCTCGGGCGCGAACCTCATCCGCGACCTCTACGCCTACTGTAGTGACCTGGGCGAACGCATGGGAGACGCGGTGCAGGTCAAACCAGGTTACGCGATCAAACTAGCGCTGCGGCTGTTCTTGCTGGACGGCGCCTCAGCCGCCACCGCCTCCGACGGCAAAACCTCGGCATAAGCCGTCACCAAAAGCGCCGGGTCGGAAAATTGATTCCGGCCCGGCGCTTGTTCGCCCTACTTGTCCCCATCGCCTGCAGGCGAGTTCTTTTGGTTGCGGCGGTTACTCCATGTCACGTTGTGCTCCTTGTAGTAATCGGGCGCCTCGTTACCGCTCGCGCTAATGGGGTCGTTGCCGGTCAGGGTGTCGGCAATATCCTCCACGAACTTAATGAACAGGCTCGTGTCGTCAGTCTCGGACGAATCAAAATCGAAGCCAAACTCCACCGCGCCGCCGATGATCTTGTCCACGCACTCCGGGTCGTCGCCGTCCAGCCAAATGACCACGGTGTACTTGTCCACATCGCCCACGCGAAAGTTCTTGTGGCTAATGGTCGTCACCACGTCCTTGGACGCAAACGGCTCGGTATTGGGCTCGGGGTTGCCGTCGGCCGCGGTCGCCGCGTAGGTGGTGGGCTCGCCATTGCGATACACCCTCACGCGCGCTGCCTTCTCCACGCCCTTGCTGGCGCTGACCACCTTGAGTTTGGCACTGTAGCCTAGATCGGTCTTGCCGGCGTTGCGGATATAGAAGGTATACGCCACGTAGTTTTTGCCGTTGTGGCTACCGTCGATGTCGTCCAGGTTGTCGGGCAGGTCGTCGGTAGCGATATTGGTGCCGTTGTCCACGGCGTCGGCCGCCAGACGCGCGGTGGCGTTATTAAAGTCGCCGTTGTCGGCAATGGCCACGCCGCGGCGGAACAGCTCCAGGCGGTTGAGGTTGATGGTGAAGTTGCCCATGTTTTCCTGCATAAACGACAAGGCAAACAGCACGCCAAAGGCAAGCGCCAGCACCACGAGGGCCTTTTGCAGCTTGTCCATGCGCAGCAGCGCCGCGCCGATGCGCTCCATACGGCGCTTGGGCATGTACATGGACACGACCGCATCGGGGTCGATGTCATCGAGGTCCTGGTCGGCCAGCGCCTGCTCCAGCTCCTCGATGCGCACCACGCCGCGCAGGTTGCGTTTGCGTTTGGGCTTGGGCTTGCGTTTGGACTTGCCGAAGCGCTTGCGGGAGGCGGGGACCTGCTCGGGTGCGGAATCCTCGCCGGGCGCACCCTCGGCATTGGCGCTGGGCGCGTCCGGCGACGTGTCCTCAGCCTGATTCTCAGCCAAATCCTCGGCAGCTTGCTCTTTATTGTTGTTACGCTTGAACAGAGCCATGGCGATCAGAGCTTATATTTGGCGCGGATGTAGCCGACGTATTCTTTGACGAGCTCGCGCTCCATGTCGTCGGCGTAGCGAAACTGCAGGCCGCAGACGTTGCGGTACAGGCTGCCCTTGGGCGCGCGGCGTACCCAGCACACGATGCCCAGCTGCTCGGGCAGCTCGTGGCGCTCGCCCTGCAGGCGGATCGTGGGCATTTGCACGGCCAGGGCCTCGCCCACGTCGGGATAATCGTTGAGGTAGACGGCCAGACCGCCGGCCGAGACGTCGATGGTCATGGCGTCCTCGGGCTCGGAGGCGGCCGCGTTGTCGCGCTGGTAGGTAAGGCGCATGGCGACCTTAAAACGCTCGTCGCGGCGCTTGACAAAGGTGCGCTGCTCGGCGACTTTGCGCATTTTCCAGTAGGTGCGGATGCCTTTTTTCTCGACCGACTCGGGGTAGCCGGCGAGCACGAACGTCTCCTCGCCCACTTTGTATTGCAGCAGCAGCTTTTGGTTTTCGTCCATGAGCAGCGGCTTGCCGGCGAGCATGGGCGCGCTCATAAGAAAGTACGCGTCGTCCAGGTTCTCTTTGTACGTGGCGAGCATGTTGAAGTCGGTTTTTTGGCCCATGGGCACGTCGAATGCCACCTGAAGCTTGGTCCCCGGCGTTATCTGTTGCTCTGCCATGTTGTCTCCCCCAGTCGCGGGCGCCGATATCATCGTCGTGCGCGATGCACATTGGGCTATTGTACCTGCTTTGCTGGAGGTTTCGATGTGCAGCGCGTGAAATGGCGGGATGCAGGGCGCGGGTGAACGTGCAGCTGCTTTGCGCGCGGCATCAATCTGACGGCGATGCATGTCCCCGACAGACCGTCTGCCTGTCTATCTCTCAGCTATCTCTCATAATTATCTCTCGTCTCTCATTTCTCTCTCACATTAGTGATGAGTGAGAGACGAGAGACAAAAATGCCGTTATCGGTTCAATCAAATCACGTTCGCACAGGTAAACGCATGTATACGGGAACTTTGACTCGATCCCCAGCCACCTTGCAGCATTGTTATCTCTCATATTTATCTCTCGTCTTTCTGCTATCTCTCGTATTAGTGACGAATGAGAGATGAGAGATACGTGAGTGATGGACGAGTGTGGATTATTGGACGGTCGGAAAATCCCTCGAACAAAAAACGGGGCCGGCCTTACGCCGAGCCCCGTTTTCAAACGGTCAGTTAGTTATCGAGCGCGCGAGCATAGCAGTCAACATTACGCCGCCGCGAACACTCCCAAGCCCGTTCCGATGATGCAGATTGCAAAGATGCCCAAGATGATCCAAATGGTCTTGACGCCCTTTTTGTACAGGGCGACGCAAGCGAACGTTGCCAGCAAGGGCAGCAGACCGGGGAAGATCGAATCGAACAGATCCTGCAGGACAATCTCCGAACCACCCACGTCAAAGGTCAAAGCCGTGGACAGCGAGACCTGTGCCGCAATCATGGCGCCGATAACGGTCATTCCGAGAACACCGGCAGCATGCGTCATGCGAGACATAAGGTTGCTCTCTTCGGACTGCTGCAAAAACTTGGTTCCCAAGTCGTAACCCAGATGGGCGGCGACGATACGCGTTGCAAAGTTAATCACGGAGTAGATGAGCGCGTACACGATGGGGCCGAGCGGGTTGCCCGTCGAAGCGATGCCAATACCAATGCCGGCGGCGACCACGCGGAACGTACCCCAGTAGAACGAATCGCCGATGCCGGAAAGCGGTCCCATAAGGCCGACCTTCATGGCGTTAATCGAGGACGTGTCGAAGTTCTTATCGGCAGCCGCCTGCTCTTCCATCGAAACCGTTAGGCCGGCTACAAACGGAAGCACATGAGGCGTGATGTTAAAGAACTCGGTATGGCGATCGAGCGCCGCATAGTAATCGTCGTCGTTGGGATAGATCTTTCGCAGGGGCTTCTGAATGGTGTACATGAAGCCCATTGCCATCATCTTGTCGTACGACTGCGAGCACTGGCTCGTAAACTGGCGAAGGAACATGCTCCGATACATATCGGGGCTCATAATCGCGTCCTTCTTGGCCTCTTTGAGGTCGGTGTTCTGGGTAGCCATTAGAAGTCCTCCTCTTCATCTGCAGCAACCGCCTGCGGACCGGACGAGCCCTCGCGGAAGGCCAGGAGCAGCGCGACGCAAATGGCAGCTGCGGCGACGCCGATAACGTCCATCTTGAGGTAGATGACCATAATGAATCCCAGGAACAGCCAGGGAAGAAGCTTATTATCGCCCATGGTCCTAATAAGAAGAGCGAAGCCGATGCAGACCATGACGCCGGACGCAACGTTGAGGCCGTCCATCACAAACTGCGGAATCGCGTTGAGTGCATTGTTGATGAGGTCGGCACCAAAGAACAGCGAGCCAAACACCAGCAGTGCAGACGGAATGCCAATCGACAGCGGCACGATGGTCAGATGGTACAGATTCGCCTTGGCAAGATCGCGATTTGCCAGAGCGGTCTCAATCTTCTTGCAGGCAAAGGCACCCGGAACGGCGTAGCAGAAGTTGCGCCACACCTGAAGGAAGACGGAGACGGGAAGGGCAAGCGCGACGGCAGTTGCCGTGCCCGTACCCGTAATGACGGCAAACGCGCAGCCAAGCACACCGGAGGCATAGACCTCGGGAGGAACCGCCGCGCCGACCATGATGGCGCCCATGAACATGGACTCCAAAGCAGCGCCGACGATAACGCCCTGCTGGACATCGCCAAGGATCAAGCCGACAAACAGGCTCGTAAACAGCGGACGACCAAGCATCGTAATGCCAAATAATTGCTCGTCCATGGACGCAATAAATGCGACCAGTGCAACTAGAAGATACTGGACAACCATTTCGATCAACCCCAGAAATAGGTCTGCAGGCGAGGCGTTCTGCGCAGCTCGCCTGCAGACAACCGCAGCAATTTGAGAGGATTAGTAGTTCATCTGGTGATAGTAACGACGCGTGGTGAGCGGGTGGTTACGGACGTGCTCGAGATGGCAGCTCAGACGCTCGGTGATGGTGTAGGTGACCATCGGGGAGACAATCTTGCGGAACTCGGGGTCGCTGAACGGCAGCTCGACCTCGGCGGTGTCAAACTTGTTCACGCGGACGTTGACGCCCTTCTCGTCGGCGAGCATGTGGGTAAAGTTGTCCACGCGGTCCATGAGCTTACGGGTGTCGTCCTCGCCGTAGAGCATAATGAGGCTCGTGCCCTCCTCGCACAGCTCGATGGTGCCGTGGAAGAACTCGGCGGCGTGGATAGACTTGGTCTTGATCCACTGCATCTCCTCGAGGATGCACATGGCGTAGTCGTAGGCCTCGCCCCAGAGCATGCCGGATCCGATCACCATGTGGTAGTCGGTGTCCTTGAAGTCCTCGGCCATGGCGGCGCAGCGCTCGTCCTGGGCGTCCTTGGCCTTGATGAGGTACGGAGCGATGTTGCCGAACTCCTCCATGAAGGTGTCGTACTTGGGGAAGGCGCCGGCGTTCTTGAGGAAGCGGGCGACCAGCGTGATCTGGTAGGTGTAGATGGCCTCGCACAGAACGTCGTCCTCGGCGAAGCTGAAGAACTTGTAATCGGCGTACTCGGTGGCCGGGGTGTTGTCGTTGGAGACATACATCAGCGTGCGGGCGCCCTGCTCCTGGCAGAACTTGGCAGCCTCAATGATCTCGGGGGTGGTGCCGGTACGGGTGGAGAAGACGCAGACAGAATCCTTGTTGAAGGTCTTGGGCGGGCAGGCGAGGAACTCTGCGGCGATCTCGCAGTGGACATCGACGTCGGCCGTGGTGGTCTCGACCCAATACTTCATCGGGAGCGTGTGGGCCCAGGTGCCGCCGCAGCCGATGAAGAAGATGTTGGAATAACCCTGCTCGCAGACCTCGTCCACGGCAGCCTCAATCTGAGGACGGAGAGCGAGGGCATCGCTCACAACCTTCTCGTAACGAGGCTCATCGAAATTGAACATCCCTTACTCCTAACTCACTTGGATGAACCCTTCATTCATCCCATGACGTTATAATACTTTATATAACTAACTATGCAAGAACTATTTCAGATTTTTTTGATTTTTCTTTAATAAAAAGCCCGCCGATCAAATGATCGACGGGCATAGGCATAGAGCATTGGTTCAATAAATGCCGAGCATCAACGTGTTTCCGGCTACAAAACGTCCTTGGCAAACACCTTAGCGTCATTGGGGACCTGACGGATTTCGATGGCCACGCCATCGCCCAGGAGCTCTTGGATATGCTCGGCATCTTTCTCGGTCGCAAAGATCGCAGGGGTCGGATGAAGCGTGGTCTCAGGGGTCTTTCGGGTTCCGCCCAGATTGATCTCTTTGATGTCTTTGCAACCCTTAGCGAGACGATAGACATCTTCAATCGTCTCAGTGATGATAAACAGCGAATACTTGTCGGTAACGCCGCTGTTGAGCGCCTCGATAGCAGCGTCAACATCCTTGATGACGAGTTTAACGCCGTTGGGGCGGGCGAGCCTCAAGGCCGCCTTCCTCATGTCGTCTTTTGCCACAGCATCGCTGGCAAGCAAGATGCAATCTACATCCAAAGCGTGAGTCCAGGACATGGCAACTTGGCCGTGAATCAGTCGGTAATCAACTCTCGTAAGCTTAATCATCGTTATCATCTCCGCACGTGATAAAGGTAATGACAGGTATGTGCCCCTAGCTAGGGCTCGAACCAGAACTAACTAGAACTCTTCTTCCTCGGCGCCGACAAGCATGTCCGCCGCCTCGCAAAGCTGAATAAACGAACGCGATCCCTCGACCGCGGCTTTGGCCTTGTCCGCATCCAGGGAGTCCAGCTGTGTAACCATTTCCACCAGCAGCGGCAAGTTCATTCCAGCGATTAACGTAAACGATCCGTCGGTCTGCCTCTGAATGAATTCGTTGTTTACAGAGCCGCCAAAGATGTCAGTCACGACAAACCAAGAGTCGGCAGGGTCCCTCGTCTCCATCCATGCATCAATCAACGCCGCGACGTCCCTTGAATCGTCATCGACATAGGCGCACAGGCACTCGATTCGGTCGTTGGTGCCCATCAGAATCTCCAGAGAGCTTTTCATGCCTTGGGCGAGATAACCATGACTCGCTAGCAATATCTTATTCATAGTTCTCCAATACCAATAGGACGTACTATATTGTCATAACAAAGTATATTAGCAATCTACCCTACGCGGCGTGTCTATTTTCCAAATCCGCGAACGGTAACAATTAGTCGGTAAATCGACCAATCTATCTCTAATTTACAAGTAGAACTTCAGTCGCTCGGTGCAGTACACCTGACGGGAGATGAAGAGCGGCTCGCCGCTTGGGGCATAGCGCCTATCGACAAACAGAAGCAGCGAAGAGTCCAGCTCCACGTTAAGGTATGCCGCCTCGAGCTCGCTCGCATAGCAGACCTCGAGCGTACGCGTGTTGGGGCCCATCTTGATCCCCTGGCGATCGAGTACCGCCATCAGCGAATCATCGAGGGACTCATGCTCCAAAAAAGAAAGCGCAGCGGAATAGCTATTGGTTTCCAGCATCGTGGGCTTGCCATCCACAAGGCGCAGACGACGACTACGCAATACCTTTTGGGTATCGTCTACGCCCAGGAACTTCGCGTCTCGCAGGCTTGGGAAGTCCCAGCCCATTTCGAGAACCCTGGTAGACGCCTGTTTGCCCGCAAGCTGGCACGAATGGGTAAAGCTCTCACGGTCGTCCGCGGCATACATCTGCGTGTCCGACGAAACAAACGTGCCCTTGCCGCGGGCCCTCTCAACAAGCCCAGCATCTTCCATTTCTTTAATTGCGGAGCGAACCGTTATTCGGCTCACGCCAAATTGCTCGATAAGCTCCGCCTCGGTCGGGAGCTTATCTCCCGGGCGGTACGTGCCGTTGGCGATCGAATCAGAAAGCGCACGAACAATCTGTTTGTACAGGGGAATAACGCTATTTGCTTCAACCATATCAACCATACCTTTACAAGGAATCAGCAGCTTATAGATAAATGTCTATATTGTATTAGAACTTTTTAGCACTCCACGCCATTTCCTATAATGTTTTAGCAAACGAGGGGTTATTTTGCGTAAGCGGTGTAGAGTCCATCCATTTCCGCATACAACTTCAATCTGATGGCGGTATATGCATCCGATAAGCCGATTGATTTTTATCTTCTACCTGTCTCACATTCATCCCTCGTCGTAGAGATGAATGCGAGGTGAGAGATACGTAGTTGACGCACGAGCGTGGTTATTTGGACGGTTTCTAGGCTTTTGGCGGCCGATTTCGTCCGAAAATCCACTGCTATTTGGCGGGCGTCCGAATTTCCACGCTCGTGTGTCCGAAAATCCACGCTCGTGCGGCAGATTGGTCGAAGGCCCCATATGGGTATACTCTCGAGGATTCGACTCGATTCGCCCCCGCTGGGGCGTCAAAGGAGACTGCATATGTCCACTACCTCAACCGACCCGCGCGCCGTTGCCGCCGCGCTGCTGGTGCCCGGCACTACCTGCCACGGCTTTGCCGTCGAGCGCCGCGAGACCGTGCCCGAGCTCGACTCGGACGCCTACGTGCTGCGCCACGCCGCCTCGGGCGCTCGCCTGCTGTACCTGGCATGCGACGACGAAAACAAGGCCTTTGCCATTGGCTTTAAGACGCCGCCGGCCGATTCCACCGGCGTGTTCCATATTCTTGAGCATTCGGTGCTTTGCGGATCGGCCAAGTTTCCCGTCAAGGAGCCGTTTGTCGACCTGATCAAGAGCTCCATGCAGACGTTCCTCAACGCCATGACCTACCCCGATAAGACCATCTACCCCGTTGCCACCACCAACGAACAGGATCTGTACAACCTGATGGACGTGTACCTGGACGCGGTGTTCAACCCGGCCATCTATACCAAGCCCACCATTTTTGAGCAGGAGGGCTGGCACTACGAGCTGGACCTGCCGGAGGGCGCCGAGGGCGAGGGCAGCGCCGCGAGCCTGCGCGAGGGCACGCTGCGCTATAACGGCGTGGTGTTCAACGAGATGAAGGGTGCGCTGTCCGACCCCATGAGCGTGCTGGACGACGCCGTCAACGCCGCGCTCTATCCCGACACCGCCTATGCGCACGAGAGCGGCGGCGACCCGCGCGCGATTCCCGCGCTCACCTACGAGCAGTTCCTGGACACGCACGCGCGCCACTACAATCCTTCCAACTCTTATATAACGCTCTATGGCGACCTGGATGTGAACCGCGCGCTGGCATTTTTGGACGAGCGCTACCTGTCGCAGCCGAGTGCCGCGAGCCGCCGCATGGACGCTGCCGTCGCCGCCGGCGAGGACCCGTCCACGCTGGCGCCCAATCCGCTGGACGTGCAGGCGCCTGTGACCTGCGAGTATAAGCGCGTCGAGATGGCTACCACGCCCGAGAACGCCCTGGTAGGCCTAGGCCTTGTGCTGGGCAGCGCACTCGACCGCAAGCGCACGATCGCAGCGGATATCCTGTTCGAGGCGTTGCTGGGTTCCAACGAAGCGCCGGTTAAGAAGGCCATTCTGGCCGCCGGCCTGGGCGGCAACGTGGTGAGCTACACCGCGGCCGAGAGCCTGCAGCCCTACGAGCTCATCATGCTGCAAAACGCGCAGCCCGGCGTGGCGCGTGAGCTGCGCCGCGTGTTCCAGGACGCCTGCCGCGACCTGTGCGAGCACGGCGTTCCGCGCGAGCGCCTGGAAGCTATCATCAGCAGCAACGAATACGACCTGCGCCAGCGCGACTACGGTATCGCCGACGGCGTGGCCATTGCGTGCGACGCGCTGAGCACCTGGCTCTACGATGACGACGCCGTGACGCTGGCACTCAAGTACGGCCCGGTGTACGAGGAGCTGCGAGGTGAGCTGGACGGCAGCTATTTTGAGGACCTGCTGCGCGAGCTGGTGCTGGAAAACGACCACATGGCGCTGGTCGAGCTGGTGCCGGTGGACGCCGCCGAGGGTTCGGAGAGTGCCGAAGCCGCCGAGCTGGCAGCCAAGCGCGACGCCATGACCGATGCCGAGCTGGCCGACGTGGTCGAGCGCACGGCTGCGCTGCGTGCCGCGCAGGAGGCCGAGGACACGCCCGAGGCCAAGGCCACGCTGCCGCACCTGCGCGTGTCCGACATTGGCGAGGCGCGCCCCGAACCGTCGCTGGTCGTGGACACGACCGCGCCCATCCCCTGTCTGCGCCACGACATCCCTACCAACCGCCTGGCCTACGCCATGCAGTATTTCGACCTGAGCTGCGTCGCGTTTGAGGACCTGCCCTATGTGACGCTGCTCTGCCGCCTGCTTAAGCAGCTGCCCACGCGCGAGCACTCGGCCGAGGAACTCGACAACTTGCTCGCTGGCAAGCTGGGCTTTTTGAGCTTTACGACCGAAGTCATGACCCAGCCCGACGTGGACGGCGTGCGCCCCTACCTGCTGGTGAGCGCCGGCGCCCTGTCCGAAAAGATCGACGCGCTGGCGAGCCTGCCGCGCGAGGTGTGGTCGAGCACGCTGTTGCTCGATGCTGACGCCGACCGCGTGCGCGACGTGCTCACGCAGATTCGCATTGGGCTTGAGCAAGGCTTTATCAACAACGGACACTCGGCGGCACTCGGCCGCGCTATGAGCTACAGTTCGCCTTCGGCCGCGGTGCGCGAGCAGCTTTCGGGCGTGGATTTCTACCTGTTCCTGCGCGATCTTCTCGACCACTTTGGCGAGCGCCTGGACGGCCTGCGTGCCAAGCTTGCCGAGCTGGCAGGCCGCATCTTTGTGGCCGACGGCTGCATGGCGAGCTTTACCGGCAGCGATGAGGACTTTGACGCGTACTGGGCTGCCGCGGGCGACCTGGGGCTTGGCGCGGGCGACGGCGCTGCCAGCGGCACGCTCGTGGTGCCGGAGGCGCGCGACCGCCACGAGGCTTTCGTCATCCCCAGCGACATCTGCTTTGCCGCGCGTGCGTGCGATCCGCGTCGCCTGGGCATTGACGTGACAGGCGCTTGGGCCGTGGCTGCCAACGCGCTCTCCTACGACTACCTGTGGAACGAGATCCGCGTGAAGGGCGGTGCGTACGGCTGCGGATTCCGCGCAGCCGGCGAGCGCCAGACGGCGTTCTACACCTATCGCGACCCGGCGATCGATCCTTCGATTGAGCGCGTGGAGCGCGCGGGTGCATGGCTTGGCAGCTTTGAGCCCGACGAGGCCGCCTTTGAGGGCTTTATTGTGAGCTGCGTAAGCGGCATGGACGCGCCGGTGAAGCCGTACGCGCTCACCAAGCGCCGCAATACGACCTACCTTGCGGGGCTCGATCCGCACGCACGCGAGGAGCGCCGCGCCCAGATGCTCGCCGCCACGCCCGGTGAGCTGCGCTCGCTCGGCGCCGACGTGACGCGTATCGCGACCGAGTCACCGACCTGCGTCTTTGGCGGCCGTGACGTCATCGCCAAGAGCAACGCCGACTTTAACGTCGTCGACCTGATGGGCTAACGCACGGCAAAGGTAGATTTTTGGGACATGCCTGAAAATCTACCTTTTCTTTTGCCGCTGCTTGGGCGGGGCAGCTCACCCCGTCCCACCAGTTTGTCTCGATCTGTAACATCTAGGCGGCAATATTGGCTCCAGATGTTACAAATCGAGACGTTTCCGGATGACGCCGGCCCTTTGTCTCAATCTGTAACAACTAGGTCCAATTTTGCCGAGTTACTGTTACAGATCGAGACAAACCGCCGCAGACACCCGTCCCACCAGCAAAAACCACCACGAAGTGGCAGGTGCCTTTGTGTTGGTACGAACACTTATTCTATACGTACACATGTTCTATAGTAGGGGTGCTTGCATCGGACTTAAATTGCAACTAGGATATAGTTGCAGAATGTGAGGCGGGATGACTCGGACCGATAAACTCATCGCCCAACTGCTTAGCTGCCCTTCGACGTATCGGTATACCGATTTTTTAAAAGTCATGACTTCATATGGCTTTGAAATGGACAACAAAGGCAAGGCATCCGGATCGCGCGTTCGCTTCTACAGGCCATCAGATGGCAGGATGTTCGTAATGCACGCGCCGCATCCATCTGACGAATTGACGGCGGGGACCATTCGAAACATCGTTCGATTTCTGCAAGATGTCGGAGGTAGTCATGAGTAACGTTTTGGCATACAAGGGTTATTTCGCCCCAGTCGAGTTCGATGCCGAACAGCATGTGCTAACAGGTATGGTCACCGGCATTAGGGACGCAATCGTATTTGAAGGCTCCACAGCTGAAGAGGTGGAGCAATGCTTCCACGACGCCGTCGACGATTACCTTGAGTTTTGCGCCGAGAAAGGCAAGGAGCCCGAGCGGGCTTTTAAGGGCTCGTTCAACGTAAGAACGGGCTCTGAGCTCCACAAGCAAGCGGCGCTGGCAGCGGCAAAGAAGGGCGAGTCACTCAATAAGTTTGTGACTGAGGCGATCGCTGCAGCGTTATAGCATTAACGCACAGGCCCAAACAACCACGAAGGGCGCAGTTCACAGGCATATTTGCGGTGACTTTACTGCCCATATCGCGTTTGCCCAGATAAAAGCTGCCAAAATAAACCTGTCCCTTTTTGGCAGGCTTGGGAGATGAGGCTGGGATGGATAAAGCTGAGTTGCGGCGGACGGTGATTGCCCGGCGCAATGCTATTGATTTGGATGTGCGGGCGGCAAAGTCCGCTGTTGTATGCGCGCGGCTTGTTGAGCTGATGGAGTCCAGCGACACTGCGGGCCAACGCACCGTTGCCGTCTATGCCGCCATGGGTTCCGAGGTCGACCCAGCCGCGTTTGCCGCCGCGGCCGTCGCGCGTGGCTGGCGCGTGGCCTATCCGTGCATGCTCTCGGCAACAGACGCCATGGCTTGTGGCCAGCGCATGTGCATGCGGGCAGTTGCCGCCGGCGATGCGTCCTCGGCTCCGTTTATCGCCCACCCCACGCGGACCTTCGCGGCCGTGGACATCGACAGTGACCGCTTCCCTATCGTGCCTGCCGAAGCTCTCGACATGGTCGTCGTGCCGCTCGTAGCCTTCGACCGCGCCGGCGCGCGCCTGGGCTACGGCGGCGGCTGCTATGATCGCTACCTGCCCACGCTCTCGCCCGCATGTCAAATCATCGGCATCGCCTTTGACGAGCAGCGTGTCGACCACATTCCCACCGACGCCCACGACCTGCCGCTGCCCCACATCATCAGCGCCTGATCGCCGCTGTATCGCACCCGCAAGATGAGCGTGGAAAATCTCCCACTTTGAGCCCCCTTACGAGCCAAAAGTGGGAGATTATCCACGCTCATTCAACAAGCGTCCGAAAATCCACGCTCGTGTGTCCGAAAATCCACGCTCAACCAATACGCGTCCAGATTTCCACGCTCGTCCGTCCGGATTTCCACGCTCGTGCGGCTCAACGTCCTGCAACCGCCTCAACACGCACGCGGCACGCCGGCAACTTTGAGTTTGCGATCGAGCTTTGACGGGTCCCTCAAATCATCCCAGCACAAGCGCACGATCTTGCAGTTATCAAGCAGCGAAAGCCTCGACTCGCGCTGGCGCTCATCAAATTGCGCCTTTGCGAGCTTGCCCTCCTCCGCCGCCTTCTCACTTTTAACGAATCCGTCGAACTCACCGATAATCAGCTGGTCGCCCACACGCCACAAGTAGTCAACTCGATACGGCCGCCCCGGCTCAACCGGGTCGAACAGCTCAACTTGCAGCTCCGGCGTCTGCCAGCCGCGCTCAATCATCAGAGCACGCGCCTTGGACTCGCCACCGCTTTCCGATAGGCCATCGGCACACCGCGCAACACTTCGCGCCGTCACAACACCGCGACGATTTAAGCCAAGCTTGTTGATTGCCTCAACGAGATGCTCCTTCGACAACAGCTGCTCATGAAGCGCCGAGTCCGCAATGATCAGTCCCTCGACAAACGATGCATCGACCAGGCAATCCGTAATCGTTTGATCGATATCGGTCACGGCAATATCCATCTGGATTGCCCGTGTTTGACGAGCATAACGATGGCGAATCACCTGAGAGCCGGGCGTCGTCGATTGCGCCGGCGCCACGGCGATATGGATGTGCGCCAAATTGGCATGCGAAACCGAAAGGCCATAGATAACAGCCGCCGTATAGGAGCAAAACGTCCAGTCGGGATGCTTTTGCGCAAGGGCCCGCACCCGATGCAGATAACGCTGCCGAAACTTGAGCTCGGACCAATAATCCGGACGCGCATACAGCCCCGGCATGACCGCCTCTAGACTTCCCGCCGCCACCCGCCGCTCAATCTGCTTTGCCTCCGCCGTCGTGCGTGCGTACACGCAGCTCATCTGCTGTTCGCATGCTTTAATGTGACTTGTAAGCCTTTGATTCGCCGTCATGTTTCCCATGTCGCCTCCCATATCTTGGAACGGCGCAAACGTACCAGACGGTTTCATGCGAAGTCTGACCAAATACCGTCTAGGCACTGACCAAATGCTTGACGGTTTTGGACGTTTTAGGCTGATGGCTTATATCTGCAGGTAGGGCGGTTGTCGAGAGGTCCCTGTCTCCACAATTTGATGCCTTGGTCCATCGGATTATCAGAAAGAAAAACCCGTCGAGATTCAAGACCACGCCAAATGCGACTTTATTTCTACACGCACCGTCTCTTAGCCGAGCCATCGGCATCTACATGCCTAAAAAATGAGCGTGGATAATCTCCCGTTTTGAGCCTAGTTTCAAGCCAAAAGTGGGAGATTATCCACGCTCGATTTGTAAACGTCCGAAAATCCACGCTCGTCATGCCGTGAGCACAGTCACAGTCGCAGCCACGGCCGCAGCCTAGTGCTCCTCGCCGGCGCGGGCCAGGTCGTAGGGCGTGGTCTGGTAGACGTAGTAGTTGAGCCAGTTGGTGTAGAACAGCTGAGCCTGACTGCGCCAGACGTTGCGCGGCTCGGCGGTGGGGTCGTCGTTCGGGAAGTAATGCGCCGGCACCTCCGGGTTGAGTCCGCGCTTCACGTCACGCTCGTACTCCAGGCGTAGCGTGTCGGTGTCGTACTCCGGATGGCCAAAGACAAAAAAGCGACGGCTGTCGGTCGACTTGACGATGTACAGGCCCACCTCGTCGGATACGGCCACGACCTCGAGCTGCGGCTCGGCCTCCACATCCTCGCGGCGCACATCGGTGTTGCGCGAGTGCACGGCATAGAAGCGGTCGTCGAAGCCGCGCACCAGCGGGCTTTGCGGCTTCACCAGATGATGCTCGAACACGCCGCTCGCCTTGGCCGGCAGGTCGTGCTTCTGGATACCGTAATGATGGTAGAGCCCCGCCTGCGCGCCCCAACAAATGTGCAGCGTAGAGTGCACGTGCGTGGTAGACCAGTCCATGATCTGGCAGAGCTCGGGCCAGTAGTCGACCTCCTCGAACGGCATCTGTTCCACCGGCGCGCCCGTGATGATCAGGCCGTCGTAGTGGATGTCGCGGATGTCGTCGAACGTACGGTAGAACGTCTCCAGGTGGCCGGCACTCACGTGCGTGGCCTCGTGCGTCTTGGTGCGTAGCAGGTCCACCTCCACCTGCAGCGGCGTGTTGGAGAGCTTGCGCATGATCTGCGTCTCGGTGGCGATCTTGGTGGGCATGAGGTTGAGGATGAGCACGCGCAGCGGACGGATGTCCTGATGCAGTGCGCGGTACTCGGTCATGACAAAGATGTTCTCGCTCTCGAGTTGCGCAGCAGCAGGAAGGGCGTCGGGAATACGAATGGGCATGGATGCTCCTTACGAGTCAGTTGCAGCTATGGTACAACGAGCGGCCCCATCCGCGCGAGCACATCGCCCCGCGATGCCGTCAGCGGCCCAAATCACTCCAAAAGTAGAGATTACGGCATGCCCCAAGAATCTACGGCGCTTTAGCCTAGCAAAGTGGGCGCAGGACGCTACAATGGTTCGACGCGAAAAACTCGGCCGAAAGGATACATATATGTACCAGACGCGTAAGATCGGTGTGGTCGGCCAGGGCCACGTAGGAGCACATGTCGCCAACAGCCTGCTTATGCAGGGCATTGCCGACGAGCTGTACCTGTGCGATATCAACGAGGCCAAGGTGACGTCTGAGGTCCAGGACCTGCGCGACTCCCTTTCGTTTGTCCCGTATAACACCAAGATCGTCAACTGCTACGACCACTACGAGGAGCTGGCCTGCTGCGACGTCATCGTCAACGCCGCCGGCAAGGTTGCGCTGGCCGCCGGCAGCCGCGACGGCGAGCTGTTCTTTACCACCGACGCCGCCCGCACCTTTGCCAAGCGCATCGTCGACGCCGGCTTTGACGGCATCTTCGTGAGCATCTCCAACCCCTGCGACGTCGTGTGCACCGAGCTGTGGCACCTGACCGGCTACGATCCCAAGAAGATCATCGGCTCGGGCTGCGGTCTGGACTCCGCCCGCCTGCGCACCGAGATCTCCAAGAAGGTCGGTGTGAGCCCCAAGTCCATCGACGCCTACATGATCGGCGAGCATGGCTTTAGCCAGCTGGCCGCCTTTAAGGCCGCAACCATCGCCGGCAAGAGCCTCAACGAGCTTCAGGCCGAAAACCCCGACAAGTACGCCTTTGACCACATGGAGGTCGAGGAGCTCGCGCGCAAGGGCGGCTATGTGACCTACCAGGGCAAGCAGTGCACCGAGTACGCCGTCGCCAACTCCGCTGCGCGTGTCTGCGCCGCCGTGCTGCACAACGAGCATGCCGTGCTTTCGGCCTCCACGCTCATGACCGGCCAGTATGGCGAGGAGGGCATCTTCACCTCCCTGCCGTGCGTGATCGGCGCCGAGGGCGTCGAGGAGGTCTACACGCTCGACCTTTCCGAGCACGAGCTCGAGGGCTTCCACAAGAGCTGCCAGCACATTCGCGACAACATCGCCCAGCTCGACTGGTGGGATGCCGAGGCCTACGACGCAAAGTAGTTCGCCGGTTGACGCGGCAACTCGCTCATAACGGACGCAATGCAGGGCGGGCCGTGCCGGAAATCCCCGGCACGGCCCGCTTTTTTGGCTCACGCGACACGCTCGCACATTTAGGTCTAATACTTTTCCCGCAAAGTGAGCGAGCAAAATCGGACCCCCGAAGCATCGACACTTTTCAGCTGCTATTTCCTGCGGTTTCATCGAGATTTTCCTGCGGTTTTGGCGCCAAAAAGTGCGGATGCTTCAGGGGTCCAAAATAGGTCGTTCACTTCTGGGGAAAGTATTTGACTTCGTTTTTCGACAAACAAAACCGGTCATCGCAACGCAAACGGGGCCTGCGCTTAGCGTAGGCCCCGACGTGAGAAGTTGTTATCCCGGTAACTTAATACCGCTCGATTAGTACTGCTCGATACCCATGTAGCGACGGACCTCGGGGCTGTGGTCGAACACCTTGCCGCGGGCGGCGCGCAACTCGCAGCTCATCGCATAGAAGAAGATCGGCTCCAGGAACGAACGCACGCTGGCGGGCACCTCGCCCACGCCGTACTCGAGCGCATCGAGCACCATGACCGTATCGGTGTGCGTGTTGAGGAATGCAAGCGCGCGCTCCTCCATGGGGCGGCACTCGCCCGATCCGAGCTGCACGAAATAGAACACGCCGGGCTCGGTGGCCTCGAACGGGCCGTGGAAATACTCGCCGGAGTGGATGTAACAGCAGTGCTGCCACTGCATCTCCATGAGCGAGCAGATGGCCATGGCGTAGGTCTGGCTAAAGTTGGGGCCGGAACCCAGGATATAGAAGAACTTGTGCTGCTGGCAGAGCTCGGCAAAACGGGCGCCTAGCTCGGCGTTGACCTTCTCGCGGGCAGCGGGCAGCAGCGCATCCATCTGCTTAAGGCCGGCGTACATGTCGGCAAGCGCCTCGTAACCCTCTTGCTGGTCGAGCAGCTCGGCAGCCATCAGGGCGCCGATGCCCTGCGGCACCTCGGCCTGCGGCACGCCTTCGCCCCACGGATAGACCCAGGTGGTCCACTTGCCGTTATCGATCTTGGAGCCCTCGCAGTCGGTGAGGGCGACAACCTCGGCGCCGGCGGCCAGCGCCATCTCGCAGCCGTCGACGACCTCCTGCGTGTTGCCGCTGTGGCTGCAGGCGATGACGAGTGACTTCTCGCCAAGACTCTTGGGAGCCATCAGGCAAAACTCGCGTGCCGTGTAGACCGTCGAGGTAAACGTGGTGGCCTCGCGCTTGAGTAGCTCGTTGGCCGGCATCAGGTCGATCATCGAACCGCCGCAGGCGATCCAAAAGACGTTCTCAATCTTGCCCTTGCGCTCGATAATTTCCTGAACCAGATCGTGTGCGTTCACGGTGATGTTCCTCCTTGTGTGGCGGCTTTGGACGACGGCAGCTCGTACCTGCTGTCGTTCTATGTTGTCCTATTTATAGCACGCACGACGATGCACGTGAAGTCATTTCACCAAACTTGTTCTATGTTGTTCTATCTGTGGACGTTAGATGTCGAACACGTAGCGCGAGCCCACGATCTTTTGGCGTCCGAGCAGCAAGGGCCGCTCGTCCGCATCGGTAAAGTACGCCTCCATATAGAAGAGCGGCTCGCCGACCGGCACCTCCAGCAGCGAGGCCGCCTGAGCATCGGCAAGCGCAATCTCCACCGTACAGGGGTCGGACTTGAGCGGCGCGCGGCCCGAATGCTCGGCAACGAGCGCAAAGATGGAATTGTCCGTGAGGTCCTTGTCGGCAAGCGTCTGCAGATAGGGATGGTCGGCCAGCACAAAGGCGTTGTTCTCGAGCATGACGGGCACGCCGTCTGCCGTGCGCACGCGCTCGACAACGATGAGCTCGCAGCCGGGTTCCACACCAAAAAACGCCGCGTCCTCGCGCGTCGCCGCAACCACCGTGCGCGACACCAGGCGTGCTCCGGCCACCATGTCGTTGGCGGCGCAACCCTCGGAAAAGCTCTGAACGTCACCCTTCTGGACAATCTTGCGTTTGAGCTTGGGCGCACACACAAACGTGCCCCTCCCCTGCTGGCGGTTGAGATACCCCGCGCGCGACAGCTCCTCGACGGCGCGGCGCACGGTGATGCGTCCCACGCCGTAGTACTTCGCGAGCTCCATCTCGGAAGGAATGCGCGAGCCGGATGCGTACACGCCGCGCGCGATCTCGCCCTTTAGGTCGTCCATAACCTGCTGGTACAGCGGCACGGCGGACACCTCAGTGCGCTCGGTTTTATCGTCGGATGCCATCATTACGCTCCATCCCGTGCATGCTCGGACTCAAACTCTTCAATCGCCGCCATAAACTGCTCGCCAAAGGCATCGGCCTTTTTCTCGCCAATACCGTTGACCTGGATAAGCTCGTCGCGTGTCTGAGGTCGTAGGCGGCACAGGCCGCGCAGGGCCTTGTCAGAGAAGACCATGTACGGCGCCATCTCCAGCTCGGTCGAAATCTCCTTGCGCAGGGCACGCAGGCGCTCGAACAGCTCGGCATCGTCACCCACGCGCGGGCGCTGATCTAGCTCGGCCTCCTCACGCAGCAGATCCACCGCGCGGCGGGCACGGGCCGAGGCCTTGTGCTTGGACGCACGACGCTTAACGGTAAAGGCAAACGCCTCATCCTCGACCTCGGCGGCACGCGGGCCCAGCCCCACGACCGGGTACTGCCCCTGCGAGGCGGCCAAGTAACCGCGGCCGCACAGCTGGCCGATGATGTCCTTGATGCGCCCGACCGATTCGCTCGACAGCTCACCATAGCCGCGGTCCTCGTCCAGATGCATCTGGCGAATGCGCTCGGTGTTGCCGCCGTGGAGCACGTCGGCGATGAGCGACTTGCCAAAGCGCATGGGTCGCGTGGCCACATAGCGCACAGCGGCGCGGGCCATATCGGTGACGTCCTCGACCTCGAACTGCGTGAGGCAGTTGCTGCAGTTGCCGCAGCCCTCGGCCTCGTCCGTGGCGGTGGCGCCCGCACCAGCCGCGGCAGCATGCTCGGCCGCGGCCTCGTCGCCAAAGTAGCGCAACATATATTCGCGCAGGCAGCCGGTGGTATTGCAGTAGCCCTCCATCTGGCTGAGCAGACGGTAGCGGTTCTGGAGCGCCCACGCGCGCTGCTCGTCGTCGAGTGCCTCATCGGCGGCATCGCCGCGGTCGATTAAAAAGCGGCGCATGCGAAAATCGTTACCGTTCCACAGCAAGTGGCAGCTTGCCGGGTCGCCATCACGGCCGGCGCGGCCCGCCTCTTGGTAGTATGCCTCGATGCTCTCGGGCACGTTGTTGTGGATCACGTAGCGCACGTTGGGCTTGTCGATGCCCATGCCAAAGGCGTTGGTGGCAACCATCACCTGAATGTCGTCGTCGATAAAGGCACGCTGGCTCTGGCGGCGGGCGTCGTTGCCCATGCCGGCATGGTAGCGACCCACGCGAATGCCGCTGGGGCCCAGCGCCTCGGCAAGCTCGCCTGCCAGCGCATCGACCGTCTTGCGGGTCGAGCAATACACGATGCCGCTCTCGCCCGAATGCGCAATCACATAGTCGCGCACCCAGGCGGTCTTGGCCTTGTCGCCCATCTCCTCGCAACCAAAGTAGAGGTTCTTGCGATCGAAGCCCGTCACCACCGTCGCGGGGTTTTGCAGGCCGAGCATCTGCTGAATGTCCGCGCGCACACGCTCGGTCGCCGTAGCGGTAAAGGCTGCCACGATAGGGCGCTGCGGCAGGGAATCGATGAACTCGCGAATCTGCAGGTAGGCGGGGCGGAAATCCTGGCCCCATTGGCTCACGCAGTGGGCCTCGTCAATGGCCACGAGCGGCACGCCGATGCCGCCTTCGGCCGCAGCTTCCTGCGCAAAGGCCAAAAAACGCGGCTCAAGCAAGCGCTCGGGCGCCACGTACATAAGCTGATAGCGGCCCTCGCGCGCCCGCTTGAGCACGGTGTTTTGCTGGGCCGGGGTAAGGCTGGAGTTGAGATAGCTGGGTCGCGCACCCGCCGCGAGCAACGCACGGGTCTGGTCCTCCATAAGCGACAGCAGCGGACTCACCACAAAGGTGATGCCGGGCAGCATGAGCGCGGGCACCTGGTAGCAAATGGACTTGCCGGCGCCCGTGGGCATAACACCCAACGCATCGCGACCGGCAAGGATTGCATCGACCATGCGGTCCTGTCCCGGGCGAAACGAGGTGTAGCCAAAATAGGCGCCGAGCGTGTCGAGCGCCATCTGCTGCATGCTATCGGTCATGGTTTCCTAACGTCCAAGTCATCTGCCGCCGATTATACGCCGCCACGCGGACCGGCGCCGCCCGGCTGCCGACCACGGGCAATACAATCCAAGGCGGACGAACGTGAATTTTCGGACACTTGCCGAACAAGCGTGGATAATCTCCCACTTTGAGGCCGTCACCGAGCCAAAAACGGGAGACTACCCACGCTCATTCTGCAGGTAGTCATTGGAGACGTTCTTGTTTGACTAGTCATTTAAGAGCGTCCCCAATGACTACCTTGGAAACCCCGCAGGTTGAACATAAGTCGGCGAAAACGCCCCTAAGCGAGCAAGGTGACGTGAAAGAGGAGGGAAGCGTACTTCGGTACGCGACCGACGATTGAACGTCAGATTGCCGCTTAGGGGCGTTTGCAGCGTCGACCGGTCCGTCGTTCGTTAGAACGGCGGAACCAACCCTACATAACCATGACGTAGCGCGATCCCACGTAGTACTGCTTACCCATCAGGACCGGCTCGCCATTGGGGCCGGTAAAGCCGGCACGCAGATTGAGCAGCGGATCGTGCGGAGCAATGCCCAGCTCGGCCGCCTGCTCGGTATTGGCACGAACGGCCTCGACCGTGCGGTAGTCAACCGAGACAATCGGCGTTCCGCCGACACGCTCGACCTCGGCAAAAATCGACTTGTCCTCAAGATCGGCCGTCAACAGCTCACGGTAGGCGTCAAACGGCACAAAGATGTTCTCCTCAAATATGGGCTCGCCGTCGGCCGTACGCACGCGCTTGATATGCAGCAGCAGCGCGTCCTTCTGCAGGCCAAAGAACTCCATCTCGTTTTGGCGCGCCGGAACGATCTGGCGATCGACCACGTGTGCACCGGCCTTCATGCCGTTGTCGGCACACAGCGCGGTAAACGTCTGCAGCGTCGAGGCATGGAACTGACGATTGATGTGCGGCGTGGAAACAAAGGTGCCACGGCCCTGCTGCTTAACCAGGTAGCCATCGGAGCACAGCTCCTCGACGGCGCGGCGCACCGTAATTCGGCTCACCTCGTACTGCTCGGCAAGCTCAAGCTCGGACGGAATACGCTCCTTGGGTGCATAAACACCTTTCTCGATCGCGTCCTTGATTTCGTCGTAAATCTGCTGGTAAAGTGGTGCATTTTTGGGCGTAGGCATATCTGATCACTCTTATCAAAATATCGAAATAAGTAATACGTATATAACGTCTAGTTTCATGTTACCTCATATTGATAAAACGATACACCCCACCTACCAAAAAGGGACAGGTTTAATTTGGTAGGTTTTATCTGGGCAAACGAAAGTCCCTCGAAAGCAACGGGGCTTTCGAGGGGCTCATGCGGAAGGGTTGCGCCGGGCCGGCAAAATGCCAATACCCTACTTGCCGTCGTCCTGCTGCAGGCTGTCCTGCTCGCTGAGGCGCGCCTGCCTGCTGGCCATGCGCGCGGGCTTGTCGGGATCGGGTACGGCCGCGGGCATGGGCTCGTCGACATGACCGCCCCACCAGCCGCCCACAAAGTCGAGCGTGTGGAACACGTTGATCACGGCGCCGGGATCAATGTCGCACACCAGCTTGATGATGTCCTGGCTCTCGTAGGTCGAGACAACGGCGTGCAGCAGGTACATCTTTTCGCGGCTGTATCCGCCGATGACCTCGGCGCAGCTAATGCCGTGCTGAAAATGGTCAACATAGGCGGTCATGACCTCGTCTGCCTTGCGCGTCGTGATCTGCAGCGTCACGCGGTCGTAGCGATGATAGAAGCTGTCGATAGTCTTGGTCGAAATAAACTGGAACACGATGGAGTATGCCGCATTGTCCCAGCCAAACATGAAACCAAAGATCGCCAGGATAAAGCAGTTGAAACCAAAAATGACGCCCCAGATGGTCTTGCCCGTGTGGTTGGAAACCCACAGCGCGATAAAGTCGGTGCCACCGGTAGATGCGCCGGACTTAAGCGCGATGGCAGCGCCCAGACCCGAGACCACGCCGCCAAAAATGATGAGCATAATCTTGTCGCCCAAAAACGGGGAAAAGTGAAAGATGTTGAGGAACAGCGACGAGAGCACGACCTGCATCATCGAGAAGATGACGAAGCGTTTGCTAATGCCGCTCCAGCATAGGAGCGCCACGGGGATGTTGAGCGCGAGCATGCCGAGCGAGATGTCGATTCGAACGCCGCCGAGCGAGGTAACGCGATCGAGCAGGACCGCGACGCCGGTAAGACCACTCGGAAGCAGGTCGGCGGGTTGAATGAACGCCTGGATCAGAAATGTCTGGAGAACGGCGGAAATGGTGACCGCCACGGCAGTAATGGCACGGCGAACGATGGTGAGGCGGCCGAGCACGAGCACGCGGTCCGTGAGCTGATCGATGGCGTTCGCCACGGAGGCTCCTTTCGAAGGCAGATATAGTTGTGAGGCGTGCCCGCGATTGTAGCATGGAGCGTGCGGGGGCGCTTCAATTCACCCTCTCTCGACAACCATCAGAAGGACCGTGAGGCCGCTCAAAAGAAAAACGCCGTGAAGAGAGCGGTCCCTTCACGGCGAATTCGGCGTTTGCCCAGATAAAACCTGCCAAAATAAACCTGTCCCTAAATGGCAGGTAGGATGTCGGTCAGGTTGTCGATGATGGTGTCGGCGGCGGACTGGTCCAGGTTGACGCCCTCGTGCGGACGCAGCGCCAGGACTCGGGCGCCGGAGCGCTTGCCGGCCTCGATGCCCAAAGGCGAGTCCTCGATAACCAGGCACTCGGCAGGCTCCACCCCCAGCGCCTCCATGGCACGCAGGTAGATCTCGGGGTCGGGCTTAAACGCACTGCACTCGTGGCCGCTGATGGTGTAGTCCAGCACGTCGGCGATACCGGCAATTTCCACCAGCTCGTCAATGAGCTCGCGATAGGACGAGCTCGCGATGGCGCACTTCACGCCGCGCTCGTGCAGCTCACGCATCACCGGCCCCGTCTGCTCGTTGAGCAGCTCGGTATACGGAACGGGATGGTCCGGGCTGTAGACCTGCTTGTACTCCACGCGCAGACGCTCACGCAGCTCAATATCGTCGGGCACCAGCGCCTCCCAAATGGCAGGCTCGTTAGACCCCGAAAGATCGGGAATCTCGTCAAAGTGGAACCCCTTCTCTTCCATAAACGCCACGCGACGACGGTTGTAGAACCACTCGGTATCGACCAGCACGCCGTCCATATCAAACAGCACTGCCTTGATCATACGCATCTCCTCCCACCTGCCAAAAAGGGACAGGTTTATTTTGGTAGGTTTTATCTGGGGTTTTATGACGCGGCAGACACGCCCTCCCCAGAGCAAAAAAGGGGACAGGGCGCAAACCCCATCCCCTCTCAATCAACCCGTAAGGTCTACTTACTTGTGATTAGTAGGAAAGCTTCCACATGTAGCGACGCATGGTCAGCGGGTGCTGACGGGCCTCGGCGATCTGGTTGCCGTACTCGCGCATAACGGCGAGGTGCAGCAGCGGGTTGAAGTAGGTGACGACGCTCGCGGGCACGGCGTCAGCCAGGCCGTAGTCCTTGGAGTCGATCAGAGCGACCTTGGCGCCCATGCGCTTAAGGAAGGTGAGGGCGCGGGCGTCCATCGGACGGGTAGCGCCATCGGACATGAAGAAGACGTAGGGCTTACCCTCGGTGGAAACCTCGAACGGGCCGTGGAAGTACTCACCGGTGTTGTAGGCGGCGGCGTCGATCCACTGCATCTCGGTGAACAGGAAGGCGGCGTGAGAATAAGCCATCTTCTCGGAGGCACCGGAAGCCATGAAGTAGATCATCTTGTCGTCCTTGAAGTCCTCGGCGAACTTCTTGGCGAGCTTCTTGCAGGACTGAGCAGCGTTCTCGCAGAGCTCAAAGACGTTGGTGAGGCCGGTGATCATGTCCTCGTAGTGGTCATAGCCCTCGGTCTGCTGAAGGATCTCGACAGCAAGAGCGATGGCGTAGCCGGGCTTCTCGCACTTGGCAGCGAAGTTGGCGTGGAAGCCGTGAACGATGACGTAGTCAGCGTCGACGGTCAGAGCGGAGCCAGCCTTGTTGGTGAGGGAGACGACCGGGCAGTTGTGCTTCTTGGCGGTCTTGTTGGCCTCGACGGTCTCGGGCGTGGAGCCACCGAGGGAGCAGGTGATCACGAAGGTGTGCTCGTTGACCCAGGAAGGCGTGTCGTAGTTGAACTCGTTAGCGGTGAAGATCTGAACGTTCAGCTTGTCCGTGTTGTTGGCCAGGAAGTACTTGGCGGGGTAAAGGTCGGACATGGAGGCACCGCAGCCGACGAAGGCGACGCTGTGGATCTCGTGGTTGGACAGGACGTCAGCGACGATCTGCTTAGGGAGGTTAAGGTCGATCTCGTACATCTGACACATTCCTTTCAATTTTTGCGGCGCCACATTGCCGGGCGCTCGCAGGGTTACCGTGATTTGGACCGAGTCGCCGGTCCGTTGAGGATGTGTCAAAGGGACTGCCCTTTGACACATTTAGGGATGGAAGCCTGCCTGGGGTATGGGATGCCAGGCAGGCCCCCGGGGGAAGCGGTTAGACGCTTGGTCGCGACTAGGCCAGGATGCCGGCCGCGGAGAGGGCGATGCCGCCCACGATGGCGATCACGAGAAGCCAACCGGTGTTGACGTTCTTCTTGATGAGCCAGTACATAAGGCCGGTAAGGCCAAGGGAGATCATCTGGGGCATCATGCCGTCCAAGATGTCCTGGATCACGACGGTGCCGTCAGCGAACTGCAGCGGGGTGGTGGCGCCGATCAGCGTAGCGATCATGCCGCCCACAGACATAAGACCCACGATGCCGCAGACATACATGAGCTTCTCCATGAGGTCGCCGCCCTGAAGCTTGCTCAGGTACTCGTGGCCGCCCTGATAGCCCATCTTGGCTGCGAACCAAGTGATCAGCACGGAGGGCACAATGGAGATGAGCATGGCCAGGATCGGGCCCATGATGGAGCCCTGCTGAGCCAGCTGAACGCCCAGACCAAAGGCGATAACGCGGATGGTGCCCTGGAAGAGGGAGTCACCGATGCCGGAAAGCGGACCCATGAGGGAGGTCTTGACCGCGTTGATCGAATCGGGATCGAAGTTCTCGGGATCCTTGGCGTACTCCTCCTCCATGGAGGCGGAGAGGCCCAGGATGAAAGCGCTCGTCTGCGGGGTGCAGTTGTAGAACGCCATGTGACGGTGGTAAGCCTCTTTCTTAGCAGCGAGCTGCTTGGGGTCGGACTCGTCCGGATAGAGGCGATCGAGCGTGGGAACCATGCCGTAGAGGAAGCCCATGTTCATCTGACGCTCGTAGTTCCAAGAGGCTTGGATGGCCCAGGAGCGCCAGAAGAACTGGCTGACCTTCTTGTTCAGGGACACGTCCTTGGTTGCGGTTGCCATAGTGTGTTCCTCCTTAGTCTTCGTCGTCTTCGAGCGGATCGTAGTCGGAATCGACACCGGCGGCTGCATGGGAACCGTTGAACTTGAAGCCCATGAAGACGACAGCCAGGCACACACCGATCAGAGCGACCGCGATGACGGACAGGTTGAGGTAAGCGGCGAGCAGGAAACCGATGAACAGGAACGGAGTCATACCCTTCTTGATCATCATGGTGAGCAGCAGGGCCAGACCGTAGGCGGTCATGATCTTGGTCGAGACGTTCAGACCAACGGACAGCCACTCGGGAACCATGTTGACGATGGCTTGGACCAGGTCGGTACCGACAAAGACGGCCAGGAAGATCGGCAGGAAGTACATGATGGCGTACAGACCGGAGCCGGCGCAGATGTGCATGCGGTAGGCGGTCTTGAACTTGCCGTTATCAATCGCGTTATCTGCCACATGGGTGAGGGCGGCGATGATGGAACGGAACACGATGCCGAGGAGCTGACCCAAGACGGCGACCGGGATGGCGATTGTCATGGCGGTCTCGGCGGAAGCATCGGTCAGGCACGCAAAGGCAGCGGCCACGATGCCGCCCAGGACCATATCGGGCGGAACGGCGGCGCCGACCTGCACCAGGCCCATGGACACGAGCTCGACGGCGGCACCGACGGCAAGGCCGGTGGGCACATCGCCCAGCAGCAGACCGACGAGCGTAGCGCCAACGAGGGGCTGCTCGAAGTTAAGACGACCGAGCAGGCGGGAGTCCCACATGCAGAACACGCCGACGAGGCCGACGAGCACCGCACTGATGAACGTATTCATACCCTTCTCCTTTCAGTCAGGCAAAAGCCTGGTTGATTACAGCTTGGCGTCGATGTCGACGCTCTGATACGTAGGGGTCTGCTGGACGTAGAGCTTGATGCCCATGTCGAGCAGCTGGTTGACGTCGGCCTTCTGGGTGGCGTCGAGGAAGACGGAGCTGTCCTTGCCGCCGACCTGATCGGCACCGTCGTGGTTGGCGGTGGCGCCCAGGTTGATGGCGTCGAGCTTGTAGCCCTGGCAGAACTGCAGCATCTCGGCCGTGTTGCCAAAGACGAACATGACGCGCTCGCCGAGGGTGTTGAGCTTGTCCATCTTGGCGAGGGCACGCTCGACGGTGAAGACGTTCAGGCGCACGCCCTGGGGCTTGGCCAGCTTAAGAGCGCCCTTCTTGATGTCATCGTTGGCGGCAGCGTTGTCGACGACGATGATGCGCTCGGCCTGAACCTTGGTGGTCCAGGTAAAGACGACCTGGCCGTGCAGCAGACGGTAGTCAAGACGTGCGAGGACGATCTTGGCGGGACCGGAGCTGTGACGGGACGCCTTGGCCTTCTTGGCGGGAGCCGCGGCGACCTCGACCGGTGCGTTGGGGTTGGTCAGACCGGTGCGGGCCTCGTTGATGAGGGCCGCGAGCTCGGTGCCCTTGACGGGGGCGGGGCTCATAGCAAGCGTGAGCGCCAGCGGGATGTTGAAACCGCTGACAACCGTGAACTTCGTGCCGTTCTTGGAAAGCTCGACCATGTTGTTGTTGACCGAGCTACCGAGCATATCGGTTAGCACATACACGGTGTCGTCCGCGTTGAACGTGGCGATCATAGCCTCAACCTTATTGGTGATGGGCTCCTTGTCGTCACGAGCAAGCGACACGACGTGGACGTTCGACACGTCGCCGAGAACCATCTCGAGCGTGTCTTTGGCGCCTGCGGCCAGGCCGCCATGAGATGCGAGAATGATCTGATTCATCTTGCCTCCTCCTTTTCGTTATGGTCATTATAACGTCTTATACGTTGCTTATATTGATAATTAGTATATAAACCGTTCGCGGGTGAAAAACGACCGTTGGCGGGTTTAACGTACTTGAAACGTTGGGGCTGGACAGGCCGGCACTGGCGGGATAACCCCAAGTCGGACCCTGCGTGCAATCCTCTATCGCACGAAGTACCAGGGGCTTTCCTGCACGGTGGGCTCCAGCGTAATGCCCGTGCGCTCGCGGAACAGATCCATGTCCTGCGATTTCTCCGTCCACCACGCGTTGGGCTTAAAGGTCATGCTCTCAATGACATGGCCGACAAACACACTGTTGCGCATCTTGGAAAAGTCGGTGTTCATGATCACGATGGACGCGAGCACCAAAACGATGCCCAGAACCTTGATCGCACCGGCGGGCTCGGCGTAGACACCAATGCCCAGCAGCACGGTGACGACCGTCTCGAATGACATTACGACGGGAACTTTCGACGTCTCGAGCCCCATGGACAGACCCTGCATATATAAGACATAGGCCACGGCTGTGGGGATGAGTCCAAAGCCAAGGAACAGCAGCAGCAGCTGTGGCGACATTGCCGCGGCGACATCCGGCCACGGAGCCGCGATAGCCGCCATAACCGCACCGCCAAAAACAAGGCCCCAAAACGTGACAGCCAGCGGGTGGACCGTCTTGGTTGCTATCCGGCTAAACACCGCGAGCGACGCGCCACAAAAGCCCGCAATCACGCCCGACGTGACGCCCCAAACCGAAAAATGAAAACCGGAAAGGTCGCCATCGGTCACTGCAAGTACACAGCCACCGATGTTAAAAGCGATGGCAACGAGCTTGTTGGGAGTCACATCCTCGCGATAAAGCACGCGGCCGAGCATGACGCCAAACACCGGCGAGGTGTAGAGCAGCACCGAGGCCGTGGACATGCCCACCTCGCCCATGCACTCGTAATAAAGCGTGTTAGCGGTGGCGAGGCCGATAATGCCAAGAAGCGCACAAGGAACAAGCTCTTTAGGACTTGCCTTGAACAGTGCCAGGGGACCCGATGCCTTTCCCTCACGAGCACCTCCCTGGCAACCCATGAATGCCAAGACCGGAGCCATTAAGACGGCACCCGACAACAAGCGAAAGGCAGCCATACTCTGGGACGTAACGCCCATGGCCGAGATGCCGTTTACAAAGATTCCGATGCTGCCCCACATAAGCGCGGCGATCAGCACCAGCACATAGCCCAGATTGCTTTTCTTCAACGCAGCCTCCTCGGTATTGTTTCCAATATGTTTCACACTACGTTATAGTCGTTATATACATTTTTCAAGACACAAATCGGCGAGCGGAAAAATCCGCTCCCCACATACTCATTGGGTACTCATTGGGGACGTACTTAAATGAGTAGTCGTTGGGGACGTTCTTGGATGACTAGTCATTTAAGAACGTCCCCAACGACTAGGACTGTCCCCAACTGCCGGCAGAAAAGGAACGTTCCCAACGTCTAAGGCGCCGCTGGTTGAGCATAAGTCAGCGAGCGGGCCGCATTTGAGGCAAGGTGACGTGAAACGAAAGGGCGCTGACCTTCTGGTCGCGCCCTTGAAGTTGAACGTCAGATTGCCCAAATGCGGACCGCGCAGCGTCGAGCCGTTACGCGGTTTGGTAAAACCGCGTAACTAATACTCAAGCTTCCACATGTAGCGGCGCGTCATATAGTCCTTGTGGGTGACGGCAGAGAGCGCGCGCATGTACACGTTGTTGAGGATCGGGGCAAAGATCAGGTGGTTGAAGTACTCGCTCACGCTGTCCTTGATGTCGTTAAGGCCGAGCTCCTTGGCGTCGAGCTGATAGACGCGCTCGCCACCGTACTGGTTGACGAAGCGGATGCCGCGCTCGTCGTTGCAGCGGCTGCGGCCGACGCTGATGAGCTGGAACAGCGAGGTGCGCTTGTCCAGGATCTCGAAGGGGCCATGGAAGAAATCGCAGGTGTTGATGGTGCAAGAGTCGATCTGCAGCATCTCCTGCACGTTGCAGATGCTAAAGACGTAGGCGGCACCAAAGAGCGGGCCCTGGGCCATGACGTTGATGCAGGGCTTGTCGGCGTTCTGCTCGGCCCACTTGGCAGCGAGCGGACGGGTGTACTCGACGGCCTTGCGATAGATGGGGTCGACCAAGTCAAACGCGGCCATAGCGGTCTCGTACTCGGCATAGCCCTCGGTCTGCTGCGTGAGCTCCATGGCGATCATGGTCACGACGGCGGAGTTGGTGCGACCCATGCAGGACTCGTCGACGGCCAGGCTGTCGTACTGGATCTTGTAGTCGCAGACCTCGGTGAGGCCGGACTCGTCAACATAGATGGCGATGGTGCTGGCGCCGTGGTCCTTGGCGACCTGGGCGGCAACGATGGTCTCCTTGGTGCCGCGCATGGACACGACGACGGCCAGGGTGTTCTCGTTGACGTAGGCCGGGGTGGCGTGCACGAACTCGTTGCTGGTGTAGCTGGAGCTCACGCCCTGCGTGGCCTCGTGCTCCATAAAGTACTGGGCAGGATAGTTGCCGCCGTTGGATCCGCCAGCGCCAATCCACACGACGCGCTTGATGCCGCCCTTGTCTGCCTTGTCAGCCAAAACCTGGGAGACGACATCCTTAACCTGTTCCTGAGTAGTCATCGTGCATCAGCCTTTCTTCTCGTTTGATGCTCTCGATGGCATACAAGTTACATACATGTTTTGGTTATGTCGACTAGTTGTATGCTATATTTGTCTTAGATATTTTGCTGATGCGGTTTTCGACAACTGGCTACCAGCGGTTTTGTTGTTGTATTGAATACACGCTTGCTTAGATAGGCATACAAGTTAGATACAGGTTGATCACATGAACGCTTCGTCTAAAAAGAAACTGAACCAATACGAGCGCTTGGCGGGCATGTTGCGTGACCGCATCGCCGCCGGCATCTACGCACGCGGAGACAAGCTGCCGTCCGAGATGGAACTCATGGACGAATCGGGGCTGTCGCGCAGCACCGTGCGCCACGCCCTTAAGGTTCTCGTTGATGAGGGCCTGGTGCGCACCGAGCGCGGGCGTGGCGCCTTTGTGGCCGACACGCCCGCGCTCCACGAGAACAACCTAGTGTTTTCGAGCTATACCAAGCAGGTCGAAGGTCAGGGCATGAAGCCCACCACGCGCACCGTGGACTCGGGCTTTGCCAAGGCGGCCGGCAGCATGGCTAAGTTCTTTGACGCCGCCGTGGGCAGCAAGCTCGTCAAACTTGTCCGTCTGCGCTACCTGGACGACGTGCCGCTGTGCCTGGAGACCACCTACCTGCCGCCAAGCTTCGAGACGCTCATCGATCGCGATATCAACGGTTCGCTCTACGCGACGCTGCGCCAAGAATTCCATCGCGCGCCGGCACAGGGGCATAAGACCTTTGAGGTGTGCTACGCCTCGCAAAACGAGGCGTTTTTGCTCAACGTCGAGCGCGGGCAGGCACTAATCCTGATCACCGACTACGTCTACGACACCGACGGCCGCCCGCTCCATGTCTCCAAGCGCATCCAACGCACCGACCGTGCCAAATACACCGAACCCATCGGCTAACCTGCCAAAATAAACCTGTCCCTAAATGGTAGGTTTGGGGAGATCGGGGAACCAGGTTGGCTTGGGTTGATTGGGTGTGCGCTCGGCTAGGACCAGCTCCATCCAGCACATGTCGTACCAGCGGCCGAACTTTTGGGCGCAGCGGTCAAAAGCACCCACCAGGCGATATCCCATATGAGCATGGAAATCCTGGCTGTTGTGCGTCAGGTACTCATCGTCCTTGTCGTGCGGCACGGCAATGAGCGCGCACATGTTGGTGATGCCCATCGCGACCAGGCATTGCTTGAGCGCGTCGTGCAGCTTGCGGCCCAGCCCGCCGTGGCGCACGTCGCGCGCCAGGTAGATCGATGTCTCGACCGACCAGTCATAGGCCTCGCGGCTGTTAAGCGGACTCACATAGGCATAGCCTACCGGATGCCCGTCCAGCTCCATCACCAAATACGGATAGCGCTTGAGCGTACGCTCGATACGCCCGGCGAACTCCTCAACGCTCGGCACCTCGTATTCGCAGGTAATCGCCGTCTCGCGCACATACGGCTCATAGATGGCAAGCAACGCCGGCGCATCATCGGGCGTCGCCAGGCGAATCGTCGGCTCGGACATCTCGGTCATACAACCCTTCTCCCCAAAAGCAAAGGCCGCCCTGCGCCAAGCTCAGGCGCAGGGCGGCCCCTTGTCATTACATCAGGCTACAGGACAGCCGCCAACGCGTCGATATCCTCCTGCGTCGTGGCCCAGCTGGTGCAAAAACGCACCACCGTGTGGGTCTCGTCGTACTTTTCCCAGTACTCGATCGCCGCATGCTCGCGAATGCGGGCCATAACCTCGTTGGGCAGAATCACGAACTGCTGGTTGGTCGGCGTCTCCAAGAAGAACTGGTAACCGCGCTCGCGCAGCACGCGACGCAGCGCCTGAGCGGTCTCAATCGCCTGGCGCCCAATCTCAAAATACAGGCCGTCGGTAAAAAGAGCCTCAAACTGCACGCCCGTCAGGCGGCCCTTGGCCAGCAACGCGCCGTGCTGCTTAATGCGCGGAATGGGGTGCGCCGGAGCGTGCATGCCGCAAAACACCACGGCCTCACCGCACAGAGCGCCGCACTTGGTGCCGCCGATGTAGAACACGTCGCACAGCTGCGCCAGCTCGGGCAGGGTAATGTCGCACTCATCGGCCGCCAGCGCATAGGCCAGGCGGGCACCGTCCACAAACAGCGGAATCTGGCGCTTCTGGCACACCGCATGGATCGCCGCGAGCTCGGCCTTGGAGTACAGCGTGCCGTACTCGGTCGATAGGCTCACGTACACGGCGCCTGGGAACACCGTATGCTCGTAGCTCTCGTTTTCGTAGAACACCTGGATATAGTTCTCGAGGTCCTCGGCGTACATCTTGCCCTCGTAGCCGGGGATGGTGAGCACCTTGTGGCCGCCAAACTCGATGGCGCCCGCCTCGTGGCAGGCGACGTGGCCGGTCTCGGCAGCAACGACGCCCTCGTACGGCGCGAGCAGCATGTCGATCACCGTCGCGTTGGCCTGCGTGCCGCCCACCAGAAAAAACACGTCGGCATCGGGGGCCTGGCAGGCCTCGCGAATAAGTTGCTTGGCACGCTCGGTATGTGCATCGGTACCGTAGCCGGGCTGCGGCTCCATATTGGTGTCGACGAGCGCCTGCAGCACCGCCGGATGTGCGCCGTGGGAATAATCGTTGTTAAACGCGAGCATGGCAATCCTCTCTTACCGGGTATCGGCCAGATGATTCAAACGGAGCTATTGTACGCCGTTGGGATAGGCAATACGCGCGGCAAGGCACTCAAGCGCCAGCACCAGGGCAAAGCCGCAGCTCACGTCACTCAAAAAGTGCGCCCCGATCACGATGCGGCCAAAGGCGACGAGCGCCGCGACCACAGCCGCCGTCCAAAAGACCACGCGGCGGCGCGACGGCTTTTCCTTAAAGGCCGCCGCGGGAAGCCCGGCGAGCATAAGGCCGATCGCCGCGTGCGCCGTGTGTCCGCTCGCAAACGACTTGAAGCCGTCCTTGATCACGCCAGCGGCAATATAGGCCCACTTGTCGGGGTTGCCGATCACCCACCACGGCTGAAAATTGAGCCCTGGCGTGACCTCGATCACGCGCATGCGCGGGCGCGACCACAGCGGCTTAACAATCACGTTGAGGATAATGGCCTGAGCGACCCACACGGCAAGTACCATCAACGCCCAGCGTGTGAGCTCGTCAGGCGCGGTGTCGTGCGTAAGGCGGTAGGCGATGAAGTTGGCTGCGATGACCAACGCAAACGTCAGCACCAGCTGAACGGCAATGAGTTTACCGCCAACCCGCAGGGACGAAACGATCTCGTAGCCGGCTAGGCCAACGTTGACGAGGATGCCGAGCACGGCGAGCCATTTGCTCCCCCCGGAGTCGGGACGCACCGCGCGCACGAGCATAACGCCCGCGACGCTCGCCGTCAGCTCAAACGGCAGCTCGCCGGCGGCCTCGATAAAGCGGCCGTACATGCTGCCGACGCTGAACAGCGCACTCGAGATCTGATAATCGAAGAAGCTGCCCACGCCCAGGCAAAGGGCAAGGATAACCGCGATAGCAGCGACGTCTTTCTTGTAGATGTACCCGAACATGCTTTCCTTTCGATGGAACCAGATTGCCCAAATGGGGCGTTTGCAGCGTCGACCCGCTAGTCGTCGTCGCTCGCACCCAGCTGTTGCAGCAGCATGAGCGCCGCGGCCACGGGGCCGGTGCCGTCGTTGGCGTCGAGGCCGCGACCCAGGCCGCTGCCCGCGCCGGCACCCGCCTTGTAGGGCACCGACAGCTTGCGGCTCTTGGGGAAGTTCACCGCGCCATAGCGGGTCTTAAGCTCAAAGGCCACCTTCTTGGGCACGTCGACGCCCAAAAACGTGATGCGTCCGCCGCTGAGCGTGACGCTCTCGAGCCCCAAGCGCTCGCCGCGGATACGGATACGCGCGCGGTTGAACAGATTGAGTCCCGCCAACGGCAGCTCGCCATGCGCGGCCTCGGTCTCTTCCTGCACCTCGTCGATGCTCTCCAGGTCCTCGGCCGCCGCGAGCCTGCGGTACACGAGCACGCGCTGATCCACCGCCGGCAGGTACTCCTCGGACAAGAAGTAGTCGGCCGGCAGGTTAATACCCACGCTCGCCGCCTCCACGCCGGCGTCGTCATCGCCGCGCGCCTCGGCCACGGCCTGGCCCAACATCTGCGTAAACAGGTCAAAGCCCACGCTCGACAGGTTGCCGTGCTGCTCGGCGCCCATAAGCGAGCCGGCACCGCGAATCTCCAGGTCGCGCATGGCGATGCGCATGCCGCTGCCCAGGTCCTGGAACTCGGAAAGTGCGGTCAGGCGCGCCGTGGCCTCCTCGGTGAGTGGCAGCTCGCCCGGGAACATAAAGTACGCGTAGGCCTGCGTGGCAGAGCGGCCCACGCGGCCCTTGAGCTGATAGAGCTGCGCCAGGCCCAGACGCTGCGAATCCTCGATGATGAGCGTGTTGGCGGTCGCGTTGTCGATGCCGCTCTCCACAATGGTCGTGGCGATGAGCACGTCGATCTTTTTGGTCGCGAACTCGATCATCACGTCCTCGACCTCGCGCGGGCTCATCTTGCCGTGCGCCACGCCCACGCGCGCCTCGGGCGCGGCCTCGTGCACGCGCGCCACGGCATCATCGATGGTCTTGACGCGGTTGGACACGTAGTACACCTGGCCGCCGCGGCCCACCTCCAGGCGAATCGCCGCGCTCACTACATCGGGGTCGTACTCCCCCACGTGCACGATCACGGGACGGCGCCCGGTGGGCGGCGTGGTAATCAGGCTCATGTCGCGCACGCCGCTCGTGGCCATCTGCATGGTTCGCGGAATCGGCGTTGCCGAAAGCGTGAGCACGTCAATCTGCTCGCGCAGGTTCTTGAGCTGCTCCTTGTGCTGCACGCCAAAGCGCTGTTCCTCGTCGATGATCACCAGGCCCAGGTTCTTGGGGTTCACATCGGCCGAAAGCAGACGGTGCGTGCCGATGAGCACGTCGATCGTGCCCTCGGCAAACGCCTTGAGCGCGCGCTTTTGCTGCGCCGGCGTGCGAAAACGGCTGAGCACCTCGACCTCGAGGCCAAACGGGGCAAAGCGCTCAAAGAACGTCTCGTAGTGCTGCTGGGCAAGAATGGTCGTGGGGCAGAGCACCATGACCTGACGGCCGGAGTCCACACACTTAAACGCCGCGCGCAGGGCGACCTCGGTCTTGCCAAAGCCCACGTCGCCGCACAGCAGGCGGTCCATGGGCTTGGGCGCCTCCATGTCGGCCTTGATGTCGGCGATGGCCTCCAGCTGGTCGCGCGTCTCGTCGTAAGGAAAGCTCTGCTCCATCTCGATCTGCTCGGGCGTGTCGGGCGGGCAGGCGATACCGGTAATCGACGAGCGGCGCGTATACAGATCGACCAGGTCGAACGCCAGCTTTTTGGCGTTTTTGCGCGCCTTGTTGGTGGCGCGCGTCCAGTCGGCGGTGTTGAGCCTGGTCAGGCGCGGCTTGTCGCCGTCGGGACCGACGTATCGCGTGATACGGTCGACCTGCTCGAGCGGCACGTAGAGCTTGTCGCCGTCGGCATATTCCAGCAAGAAGTAGTCGCGCTCCTTGCCGCCCACTTCTTGGCGCGCGATCTCGCTAAAGAGCGCGATGCCGTGAGTGGCGTGCACCACGTAGTCGCCCGGCTTAAACGGGAACGTGATCTGCGTAATGTCCACCTTGCGGCGGCTGCGCGCGCGGTTGGCGTCCATGCGGGCGTTGAGGTCGGCGATCGAGAACACGGCCAGGTTGGCATCGGGCACCACCACGCCCTGCGGCAGGGCGGCATCGACAAAGGTCACGCGTCCGCGCGAGATGGTGGGCACGGCGGCACCGGCGGCAGCCTGGACCGCGCCCGCCTCGAGCGAACGGGCGTTGAGTGCATCGGCGCGGCGCTCGCGAATGGAAGCATGGGCCTCCTGCCGTGCGGCACGGTCGGCGGAATCCGCCGCTGCCACGCGCACGCGGTCGCCGATAGCGCCGGCATTTTCAGGTGCGGCCGTCAGCGACTCCTCAAAGGTAATGCCCTCGTCGCCAAAGGTGAGCTCCATCGACTCGCGCGCACCGCGGTCGGGGATGGCGAACACGCAGGCATAGCGTTTGCCCACGACCTCCTGGATGCGCGTCATAAAACGGTTGTCCGAGCCTGCGATGGCAGGCTGCTCAATCTTGAGCTCAGCCGTCACCGCACCGCCGGCACGGATGAGGCTCACGTAGTTCAAACGCTGCTGGGCACCAAAGTCGAGCTGCTGGGCGCGCACGTACAAGCCGTCTAGACGGTCAATCCCCGCCTCGCCGGCACGCGCCTCGATATCCTCGTAGGCGCGCAGGCAATCGTCGAACAGCGAGCGCGGCTCGGACAGAACCACGAGCGCCTTGCCGCCCACGTGCGCCAACGGGCTCACGGTCTGGCCGTACATCACCGGCAAAAAGCGGTCGAGCTCGGGCGTGACGATGCGCGCATCCACCATCTCGAGCAGCGCCGCCAGCTTGCTGTCGTCCTGGCTGGCGCGATAGAGCGCCACATGCATGTTGTGGACCGCCTCGTCGGTAAGTGCCAGCTCACGGCACGGGAAGATCTCGATACTGTCCTCGTTGCCGATGGTCTGCCCCGTTGAGCTCACCATGCGGCGGATGCGATCGATCTCGTCGCCAAAGAACTCGATGCGCACGGGCACCTTTTCCTGTGCGGGGAACACCTCGACGGTGTCTCCGTGCACGCGGAACAGACCGGGCGCGTCGGCGGCGCCGGCATTGGTGTAGCCCATGCCCACCAGGCGCTGCGGCACCTCGTCAAAAGGAATCTCCTCGCCCACCGCAAAAGTGGTGGACTCCCAATAGCGACTCTCGACCGGCGGCACGCAGCGCAGCAGCGCACGGGCCGAGGCAACCATGATGCAGTTGTCCCCACGCACGATGCGCCCCAGAGCCTCGCAGCGCTGCGCCACCACGGCGTCGTCGGGCGCCTGTTCGCGCCACGGATAGTCCTTGCGCTCGGGAAAACGGCACACATGCGCCAGACCCACGTAGGCGGCAAGGCTGCGCGCGGCGCGATCGGCCGCGTCCTCGCCGCTCACAATGTAGACCGTCGGGCGCGGACGGCGCGCAAACTGGGCGGCCGCCATAAGCGTGCGGCCCGACTGCGACACGGCCAGCGTCACGTCCTCGCCGGCATCGAGTCCGGCCTCGACGGTCTGCAAGGCCTCGGCAGTGTAGAGCTGCGCGGCTATACGGTGAATGAGCATGCTGTTCCTCCGGCATTGCAACGCCAAAAGCCCGCCGGGGCAAGCTCGGCGGGTCGTACGTCAAAAGTCTTGATTGTCATGGTAGCGCATGAGGTGGACACGCCAGTGCGCGCCAAACAGCTACCCCAAAACGCGCACGCTGGGACACAAATCCGCCAGCGGGCACTCGTCGCACTTGGGTTTGCGGGCGTCGCAGATCTCACGGCCAAAGGTGATCCACTGGTGGTTGACCGACTCCCAATACTCGTGCGGCAAAATCTTGAGCAGATCTTGCTCGGTCTTGAGCGGCTCCTTGGCATGCGTCTTGGGGCTCAGCATCAGGCGGTGCGCGATGCGGTTGACGTGCGTATCGACCGCGATGCCCTCGACAATGCCAAACCCCACGTTGAGCACGATGTTCGCCGTTTTGCGCCCCACGCCCGGCAGTTTGACGAGTTCCTTCATGTCGGCAGGTACCTCGCCGCCGTAATCGGCAACGATCATCTGCGCGGCCTCCACGGCGTGCTTGGCCTTGCTCTTATAAAAGCCGAGCGACTTAATAGTATCGGCCACATCGGCCACGCTCGCCCCCGCCATGGCCTCGGGCGTGGGCCACTGGGCAAACAGCTTCGGCGTCACCTTGTTGACCTGTGCGTCGGTCGTCTGCGCCGAGAGCAGCACCGCGATGAGCAGCCTAAAGGGATTCTCGTGGTCCAAAAAGCACTCGACCGGGCCATAGCGACGGTTGAGGCGCTCGCACACCTCAACGGCGCGCTCGCGTTTGGCGGCATTGGTCTCGCGTGGCATAACGACTCCTCGCTTCAGCGGCATAACAAACTTATGGGCACGATTGTCCCACGTATGGGGTCTTTACGCCTCCAAAAATGCGCCGGTCTGGCGGCCCCACAGGCTTGCGTACTCGCCGCCCGCCTCGACAAGCTGCGCATGCGTACCGTCCTCGACAATCTCGCCGTCCGCCAGTACCACGATGCGGTCGAGCGCCGCCACGGTGGACAGGCGATGTGCCACCACAATGGAGGTGCGGCCGCGCATCAGGTTCTCGAGCGCCTCCTGCACCAGCGCCTCGGACTCGCTGTCCAAGGCAGACGTCGCCTCGTCGAGCACCAGAATCGGCGCGTCGGTCAGGATAGCGCGGGCAATGGCCACGCGCTGGCGTTGACCGCCCGAAAGCTTAACGCCGCGCTCGCCCACCATGGTGTCAAAGTCACGGGGCAGGCGGTCGATAAACTCGGTCGCATTAGCCAAGCGAGCCGCCTCGCGAATCTGCTCGTCAGTGGCGTCGGGGCGTCCGTAGGCAATATTCTCGCGAATGGAGCGATGGAACAGCAGCGCCTCCTGCGGCACGTAGGCAACCTGGCGGCGCAGGCTCTGCTGCGTGCAGCGCGAGACGTCTTGGCCGTCCACGAGCACGCGGCCGCCCTGTACGTCATCCAGGCGCAGCAACAGCTTAGTGAGCGTCGTCTTGCCCGAGCCCGATTTACCCACCAGGCCCACGCGCTGGCCCGCCGCCACGTGAAGCGTCAGGTCGTCGAACACGTTCTCGCCCGCCGCGGCATCACGGTATGCAAAGCTCAAGTGCTCAAAATCAATCGCGCCCTCGCTCACTTTAAGCTCGGGAGCGTTCTCGTCGTCCGCCACCAGACGCGGCTCGTCCAGCACGCGCGTCATCTCGGCCGCATCGCCCAGCGCGCGGTTAATGCGCTGCATCATGGAGCTTACGTAGTTCAGACGCATGGTGAGGTTGTACGTATAGGTAAAGATCATGACGAGCGCGCCGGCAGAGATGCCAAACCACGCGTTGCCGCCCGCGACGAACACGCTCACCACGGCCATGGTGATGACGATAAGGCCCGAGGTCGTAAAGTTGCGCTGCATCATGGCGTGCATCGAGACCGTCTCGGCGTCGCGCGCGGCGCGGTCGGCAGCATCGAACAGGTCGCGCTCAAAGTCCTCGCGCCCACAGGTCTTGACGGCCAGGATATTCGTGACCGCGTCGGACAGCACGCCCGACAATTTGTTCTGCGCGGCAGACGTCGCGGCCGAAAGCGGCATGATGCGCTTGTACATAAGCCAGACAAACGCGATGTAGACGACCATAATGCCCACCAGGATCACGGTAAACGTCGGCACCACCGGAGCGAGCGCCGCCACCGTGCAGACTACCGAGGTGATGGTGGGAATGAGCGAATACACCGTCACGTCTACCAGCCCCGTATAGCCGCTCATAAAACGACTCGTCTGGCTCACGAGCGATCCGCCAAAGCGGCTGGTGTGAAATGTCATGGATTGATTGGAGAGCGTGTCGAAGCACAGGCGCGCCAGGTGATAGTTGCCCGCAATCTCGAGCTTGTAGACGGTGTAGTCCTGCAGCTTGGAGAGGATTTGGCCCACTAGGTTAACGAGCACCAGAGCCAGAATGTAAGGGCCAAAGGCCTCAAACACCTGGCCACCCGCCACGGGGCCGGCCTGAACGCGGTCGACGATAAGGGCCATCACATAGGTGTTGGCAAACGTGAGCAAAAAGATGTAGCCCGCCGACGAGAACACCGAGAGAAAGACGATCAGCGGCTGCGTGCGCGTGACATCCCAAAAACGCTTTAGAGTGCGACGCACGGTGGAGCGTTTGAGCGGACTGGTGCTTCTCTGAGACATGGGCTTCCTTTCGCGTCTGATAGGGCGAAACGCCATTGTTGCACATTGAAGCGCACTTCAGGCAAGCACGATGCGAAAAGCGCCCGCGCCGTGCTTGCACAGGTGCCCCGCCGCCAGATGCAGCTAGTCCTCGTCTTTTTGGTCTGCGAGCAGGCTCGCGGACGTGAGCCCCAAGATCGCGTCGGCCTCCCCGGCATCTTCCAGCGCATCGATATCCTTGAGCTTGCGCTCCATAACGTTGGTGCGTGTGGTGATGATGCCCTCGACCGTTTTACCCGCGGTCTCGATCTGCTGCTGGGCGCGGCGCAGCGCCGCCTGATAGCGCGGCAACTCGGCCTTGACGGCGGAAAGCACGCGCAGCACGTCATCGGTGCGTTTTTGCAATTTAAACGTCTGGTAGCTCATCTGCAGGCTGTTGAGGATGGCCGCCATGGTGCTGGGGCCGGCAACGTTGACGTGATAGTCGCGGCCCAGGGTCTCGATAAGCCCGGGGCGACTGACGACCTCGGCGTACAGGCCCTCAAAAGGCACGAACATAATGCCAAAGTTGGTGGTCGCGGGCACGCTCAGGTACTTTTCGCAGATGTCCTTGGCCTCGCGCTTCACCATGGCGTCGAGCGTCTTGCGCGCTGCGGCGACGGCCTCAGCGTCACCCGACTCCTGGGCGTCGAGCAGGTGCTCGTACGCGTCGCCCGGGAATTTGGAGTCAATCGGCAGCAGTACGGGATCGCCCTCGTCCACCGGCAGCTTGACGGCAAACTCAACGCGCTCCGAGGCGCCGGGCTTGGTGGCGACGTTTTCCAGATACTGGTCGGGCGTAAGGATGTCCGCCAGGATCGCACCCAGCTGTACCTCGCCCAAAATGCCGCGCGCTTTTACATTGCCCAGCACGCGCTTGAGGTCGCCTACGCCGGTGGCAATGGACTGCATATCGCCCAAACCCTTGTACACAGCCTCGAGCTGGTCGCTCACCTGCTTAAACGATGCAGACAGGCGATCGTTGAGCGTACGGGAGAGTTTCTCGTCCACCGTCGCGCGCATCTGATCGAGCTGCACGTTGTTGTCCTTGCGGATGGCGCCCAGCTGGGCATTGACCGTCTCGCGCACCTTGTCCAGGCGGTGCTCGATACCCTCGCGGTTGGCACCAAGCTGTTGGGCCGTCTCGCGGCGCAGGTCATCCATACGGTCGCCAGCCTGCGAGAACTCACGCGCGATGGTCAGGTAGCGCTGCTGCTCTACGGCCGCATCAGTCGTCTGCTGCTGCGCGATGGCATTTGCCGTGCGGCGGGTTTCCGCCAACGCGACGTTCAGGGTGTCGAGCGCATTGTTGGCCTGCTCGAGCGCAGCCAGCATCTCTGCCCCGCTATCGCCGCGCTCCTGCAGCTCGACGCGAAGGCCCTTGAGCTGCAGGGCACAAGCCACAGCAACCCCCACCGCCACCAAGGCGGTCACAACAAGCACGATATCAATAGCAGACATAGACTCCGCCCAACAAACTCAATCGATCATCAATCAAAACCGCGATCAATCTTACCCCGCCACACGCACCGGGCGTCACATGGCAATCGGACAAATGGATTTTGGGCCACAGGTACTAAAACGCTAACTCTCCCAGCCGGCGCGGATGGTTGCTACGACATCGCTTAGGCGCTGGCCGAGAGCTGCCAAGTGTTCAAGCACCTCGCTGGGCGAGGCGCCGTTGAGAATGCACGTGAGGGCATATGAGGCCAAGAAGATTGCCGCGAGTCCCAACGGGATCAGCGCGATCATCGCCAGCGTACGCAGGCGCTGGGCCCAGCGACGGCGACGCGCACGACGTTTATCGAACGCAAGCTCCTGGGCATATGAATCCTGCTGTACGGAATAGGCTCCTGGGTCCACCTCACCCGCAGACGATACCGCGGGCACGGCGTTTTGCGCAGGAGGCTGGACGGCTGCCCCTTGCATTTGCATCTCCATAAGCCGTTGCTGTTGGCGCAACATGCGCTCGGCTTGTTGCTGCGGGGTCTCAAGAAACAGGTCCATGTTGGCCTCCTCAATCGGAGCATTCGACACTTGTGCCCAGCATCCCGCACCATCGCGGCCGCGGCAACGAAATCCGCGGCAATAGCCGTAAAGATTCTATAGTCAGAAAGCTGTCGAAAACCTCAACAACTCCCCTACCAGCACTTTCTCTGAGCTTTTTTATCGAATGATCTTTTGCCCTTCCGCCCTTACGCCAACCGACCAAAACCTAACCAAAAGCTTGACGGAAATTGTGAAGACCGGGACCCCACACAAAAAGTGCCGCCCCAAAAGGGGCGGCACACAAACTTCTAATCAGCTTTTCAGTAACGAGCACGCGACGACCCGAAGCGGGCCGGGAGGGCCGGACTACCTTCCCTCAACGCGACCCTGCGAAGCCGTGAGCGAGGAGGGAAGGTAGTCCGGCCCTCCCGGCCCAGCTCACGCTAGCACCACGCGCTAGTAGTTCACCACCTGCTCCTCAAAGTACGCCTTCGGGTGGTTGCACACCGGGCACACCTCGGGCGCCTCGGCACCAACATGCAGGTGCCCGCAGTTCAGACACTTCCACACCTTTACGCCCTCGCGCTCAAACACCTCGCCCGATTCAATGCGCTCGACGAGCTTGTTGTAGCGCTCCTCGTGGGCCTTCTCGACAGCGGCGACACCACGGAACTTCTCGGCGATCTCGGCAAAGCCCTCCTCCTCGGCGGTCTTGGCAAACTCGTCATACATCGTGGTCCACTCGTAGTTCTCGCCCGCGGCGGCGTCGCGCAGGTTGTCCAGAGTGCCCGGAACGGCGCCATCGTGCAGATACTTAAACCACAGCTTGGCATGCTCGGACTCGTTGCCCGCCGTCTCGGCAAAGATATTCGAGATCTGAACGTAGCCGTCCTTTTTGGCCTTGGATGCATAGTAGCGATACTTGGTGTGTGCCTGGGACTCACCGGCAAAAGCAGTCTCGAGGTTCTTCTTGGTCTGAGAGTTCTCAAAATCCATAGGTGTACTTCCCTTCAACACATGCCGCCCATAGGCTTTGAGCGGCCTTGTCTTTAGGATGCCCTCATGCCGAGAATCTAAACCTTACAATCCTGTTTTTCAGATTCGGGTGGGCTACACGCTTAGCCAGCGGTCACCCTCCACGCGGCAAAAGCCCTCACGCTCCAAGTCGGTCAAAATGCCTGCGACAAGATCGCGCTCGACCGGCTCGCGGCCTGCTGCCGCCTCCATTTCGTTGACACCCGCCACGGCCTCGGCGAGTGTGATGCCCGCCGGCCGTCCATCGCGCGCAGCCAGCAGCATGCGCACAATATGGGCGCGCTTTTGACGGCGCGAGCCCTCAAACTTGGATTGACGGCTATAGCTCGCCGAGCGCCTGGACGGATTGGGCAGCGTCTTTTTAAGATACGCGCCGTAATCCAGCAACGCGTAATACCACGCGCGCGGCGTGTCGGCATCGTCTTGAGGCACGGCAAAGGGCGCAATCTCATCCGCCACCGCACCGGGGGCCGCCGGACAGGCAGCTTGAATCAGCGGCACCAGCTCGCGATCGGGAACGGCCGGCACATCGGGAAAGAAATGATGCAAAAAGACCGTGCGCACGTTGGTCTCCAGATACACGCCCGGAAGATCGAATGCAAACGAACGGATGCCCTGCGCCGTTGCCGGGCCAATGCCGGGCAACGCGACCAGATCGTGCATCTCACGCGGAAACTCCCCATCCCAGTCCTCCACAACGCACTGTGCAGCCCTGTGAAGCGCCAGGGCGCGGCGATTGTAGCCCATCCCCTGCCACGCATCCAAGACATCGGAAGGGGCGGCCTGAGCAAGCGCCCGGACAGTCGGAAAGCGATCGAGCCACGCCGGCATGCGCGCCTCCACGCGCGGCACCTGCGTCTGCTGCAGCATGACCTCGGAAAGCCAGATGATATACGGGTCGCGCGTGCGGCGCCACGGAAGGTCGCGATAACGCAGGACCCCTTCCGAACGAATCATCGAACGAAAGGGGTCCTGAATCATGACAATGCTCCTTATGCGGCGCTATTCCTCCCGGCAAGCATACGCGCAAGCGGCGTACTCGGGAAACGCATCGCGGTCGGCGAACTTGGGATCGACAGCCGGAAACTGGCGATGGGCGACGATATCGCCGAGCGAAACGGAATCGAGATAGTCGCGCATCAGCGCCTGGGCTCCGGCCCACAGGGGATGATAGCAGCACGTGCCCATGCGCGCACAGTCGCCATCGGGCGCGGTGCAATCGTTCATAACCATAGGGCCCTGAACGGCCTCGACGACCTGACGAATGGTAACGTCGTCCGGACTGACCTTGAGACGCATGCCACCGTGGACGCCACGCAGGCTCTCCACAATACCGGCCTGGACCAAACCGTGCTGAATCGAGCGGGCAAACGAATACGGGACATTGACCTCTTCGGCAGCGGTGCGAACAGAAAGCAAACGCTCCGGATCCTCGGCAAGCATCGCCAACATACGAAGGGCGTAATCAGTCTTCCTCGATATGTCCATTTTTCCCCTTTCAAGGAATACGAACAGCTCGAACGAGCTCCGGGGCCGAGCTTGTGTCGAGACGCTAAATGACCGCAGGACATCCAAATGGTAAATCGGATATCCACTGAATGCCGCGCTTGGAGCGAAATGCATCAGATGCGGCCCACAGTGCAATTTAGTATAACCTAACCCCCTGCTTCGTTGAACAGGTGTTGCGCAACAAAGCTGTTGTTTAGACAGATATGCTTATTAGATTTTACTTGCGTTCCCGAAGGGGCGGGGATTCTGGGCGAAGATGCGCCAGGGCGATCGTTCTATCGAAACAAAGTGCATCAAACGCAAAAAGCCACGTCCGAAGACGTGGCTTTAATTGCGTTGGCGGGAAGTACGGGGCTCGAACCCGCGACCTCCGACGTGACAGGCCGGCGCTCTAACCAAACTGAGCTAACTCCCCAAGCAGGCGTTCGCGTTTGTTTCCGCTCGCGTGCGCTGCGGGGATTAGTATACACAGAAGTCTGTCCGGCGCGCAACAACTTTTTTGAAAAAATTTTTCGGTCCCTCCGGGAGGGTCTCCGGGGCTGGGGGCGGGGGTTAAGTTTGCTGCTCTACAGTCCTGCGCAAGACGGAAAGCACATTAAGTGCTTTCCTTTGCGTGCGGAACTCGCGACAAACTTAACCCCCGCCCCCAGCCCCGGAGACCCTCCCTGCCGTCACTTTCTTCAACCAGTTCTTGTTGCTCGCCGCTTCGCGGCTCGGCGGCCCCGTTCTCCGCGGCGGGGTTTGTCTAAGGATCTTGCTGAAGCTCTGCCTTTGGCTCAAATGGAAACGGGGGACGCATCTGCATCCCCCGTTTTTGTTGCGGTTACTCCAAGTCAATAAACTTGGTGCTTAGGATCTTGCCGTCTTTAACGAGCATTCTGGCCATGGTGGGGCCTCGGGTGCCTCTGGGGTAGCTGGCGCTGCCCGGGTTGAGGACTAGGCAGCGGCCCACCTGGGCTTCTTTGGTTACGTGGGTGTGGCCGTTGATGGCTACGTCTACGGATCCCACCGGAAGGTCTTCGCGGTAGTGGGCTACGGCAAATTTGAGGCCTTCGTAGGTAAAGAGCGCCAAGCGGTCCACATCGGGGCCGTAGTCGCGGTAGTAGTCGTTATTACCCAGCACCGCTCGCACGGGGGCGATGGTGCGCAGGTGCTCGTAGTCCATCTCCGACGTAAGGTCACCGGCGTGGATAATCAGATCCGCACCCTTAAGCTCGTCCAAGAGCGCAGGCGAAAGATAGCCGTGGGTGTCCGAGATAATGTCGATACGCTTGGCGCTTGCACTGTTCATGGGATCCCTTCCGCAAAACGATTTGGTGCATTCATGCAAAAAGCCCCACGGCTCCGCAGACGATTTTGGTCTACAGGGCTGCGGGGCCAGTGTACTAGAGGCTCAGGGCCTTTTTGAGTGGCACGACGCGACGGCGCGAAACCGGTACGCGTTCGTCGACGCCCGTAATGCCCAGCTGGATAGCGCCCGAGGGAACCGTCTCGACGTCGGTGACACACGCCAAGTTGACGATATAGCGGCGGTGAACGCGGAAGAAGCCAAAGTCGCAGAGCTTGGCCTCGAACTGTGCCAGCGAGGTCGTGGACAAAAAGCGGTCATCGACCGTATAAATACAGGAGTAATCGTCCTTGGCCATAATAAAGCGAATGTCGTCCACGGGGATGAGGACCTTGCGGCCGCCCTTTTCCACCGGGATGCGCTCGATGGTCACCTTGCTGTCCGTGACAGGCTTGGCGCGTTGCATAACCTTATCGATCGCTCGATCCAGGCGAGCCTCCTCGACCGGCTTCATCAGATAGTCGACGGCATCCACATCAAACGCCTCGACCGCATGATCGCTGTACGCGGTTACGAATACGATCGCCGGCGGATTCTTGAGCTTATGCAGTGCCTCGGCAAGTTGCAGACCCGAGGCACCAGGCATCGAAATGTCGAGGAACACGACATCGACGCGACTCTCCATGAGCATCTCGATGGCGGAGCGAACGCTCGACGCTTCTGTGATCGTGCCGATCTTGCCCGTCTGCTCGAGCAAGAAGCGAAGTTCCGAACGGGCCGGGGCCTCATCATCCACAATCATCGCACGCAGCATAGGGATAAAACCTTTCGTCAACTAACTACGTCGGGCATCCGCCAACTAGCGTTAAACCCGTAACCTATCATTCTACTCTTGAATGTCGAAGATGCTCTCCGACAAATCGAGATGCAGGAGCACTTTAGCGCCCTTGCCCGGGGCCGATTCGACGCGTGTATAAGAGTGCGGTCCATAAAAGCGATGGATGCGCTCCGAAATATTGTGCATGGCCACACCGGCGCCGCCGCCCTGCGGGGAGCTGGCGTCGGGACGGGCGGAGCGTTCGTCAAACAGTCTGGCAGCGGTGCCTTCGTCCATGCCCACGCCGTTATCGGCGACCACAATCAAAATCGCATCTTCGCCATCCCTGTGGACCGACACGTCGATCCTCAGTGCATCGTCGTCGCCCATACCATGGCGCACGGCATTCTCGACGATTGGCTGGATTACAAATGCCGGCACCAGCGTGTCCTCGACGTCCTCGGACACGTCGAAGGTCGCCAGCACGCGATCCTCGCCAAAGCGCGCCTTCTCAAACGTCAGGTAGCGCTTGGTCTGCGCGACCTCGCGCGACACGGGAATGAGCGAGCCCGAATTGTCGAGCGTGGCGCGATAGAACGAGGAGAACTCGCGCAGCAGCTCGCGGGCGCGCAGCGGATCGGTACGCGTAAACGACGCGATGGTGTTGAGCGTGTTGAACAGGAAGTGCGGGTTGATCTGCGCCTGCAGGGCACGCACCTCGGCACGGGCCGTGAGCTCCTTTTGCACCTCGAGCTCGTGGATGGCGAGCTGCGTGGACAGGATCTCGGCAAAACCCGAGGCAAGCGCGTACTGAGTGCGGTCGACGGCACGCGGGGTCTTGTAGTAGAACTTGAGCGTGCCGACGGTGCGGTCACCCACCTTGATAGGAGCGATGATACCGGCGGGAACATGGTTGTGCGAGCCATCCGAACCCACCACGTCCACCACACGGTTGAACGACTGGACGATACCGTGCTCGATGACGTAGCGCGTGGCAAGTGTGTGGATGGGCGAATCGGGCAGCAGCTTTTCCTCAAACTCGCCCGCGCAGGCCAGCACGTTGCTCTCGTCGGTGATGGCAACCGTCATGGCACGCGTCTCGGGCAAAATGCGCTGGCACACCAGACGCGCCGACTCCTGCGTCAGACCGCCTTTGATGTCCTCGAGCATGGCAGAGGCCACCGAAAGCGTCTCTTCGGTGTGCTGCGAACGCACCGAATCGGGATTGAGCGTCAAATAGATAAAAATGCACAGAAAGATGCACAGCAGTGCGCAGGCGACCACGGTCGCGATCGGCTCGATTCCAGTCGCCAGGGCAAAAATAAAGTACACCAGCACGCAAATGGCGCAGACAACGGCGATCACGCGAAAGATTGATATTGAATTATCGCGCTGGGCGCGGCGGTCGATCATTCAGTCCCCTCCAGGATGCTGGTCAGTTGTGCGTCGCGCCAGAGCCCGTCCATGATCTTGGGCCAGAAGCTCTGGAAACGCAGGTAGCTTGCGGCGTTTTGGCGCGCGTAGGTCTTGGCTTCGTCAATACCGTGACGCCAAATGCGCAGGTATCCCTCGTGCTCGCGGGTAAACATGCTGCGGACCATGGCGGTCTTGCGCACGCGGTCGTCGAGCTCGCGCGAAATCCACGGGCCCGGATAGGGCATGAGTGACGCGGCCGTGACGGGAACGAGCTCCTGCTGGTGCGCGGCAAATGTCAGCTTGGCACGCTCGTAGTACCAACGGTACACGTCCTGCATAAAGCGCGGCGAGCGCTTCTCGGACTCGGGCGGCAGGTGACGAACGACCCACTCGTTGTCAAACCACACGTCGTAGCCAAACATGCGCATGTTAAAGAGGTAATCTAGGTCCTCGCCTCGGGTGATAAACGGGTCAAACGCCACACGGGTAAAGGCGCGGGCATGAAGCGCCACAAGGCCGCCGCACACGTAGTTTGAACGAGAGATACGGGTGCCCGAGAGCGCCTTTTTCATCCAGCGATTAAACTCGATGCGTTTGGTCCACCAACGATGGCAAATGCCCACCTTGTCTGTGGGCGCCAACGGCGATCCGTCTCGATCGTAAAAGTAACCGCTCTTAACCAAAATCGGCAGGCCTTGACGCGTCTGCTGGCCCAGTGCATAGGTCGCGCGCTTCATAAAGTCGGCATCGATAACGGTCTCGTCGTCATCCAAAAAGACAACGGCATCGTGGCCGAGCACCGCAGCGCAGGCAAGCCCCATATTGCGAATGGCGCCGTATCCGCGCAGACTCACGCACTCGCCCGAGCCCTTGGGAGCAATCTGCGCCACACGGTCGGCGATACGCGATGCCTGGGTGTTGGTAACCACGGTGACCTTGAGCGTAGGGTGCGCGTCGACGATTTCGTGGACACGCTTCGACACATCAGCCGTGGCCGAGATGGGACAGACCACCAAAAGGATAATCCTCGGAATGTCGCGCACCTGCTCGAGCGAGGCCAGGCAGCGGTCGAGCTCGGGATTGGTGGCGTTGAGCTTCGTCGAGTGGTCATAGACGCCGGGAGCGTTTGCACGGGCATCATCGCCCGCCCAGTATGTTGGAATCACAACCGTGGCGTTCATGCCTTCCCTCCCTGCAACACAAAAACGGGGCGCCGCCAAACACAGGCGACGCCCCGCGACCTAGCTGATTCCATCATACCCACTTGGGCAAATCATTGCTCGCAAGTCGCAATGTTTATTGCGGATAACCCCAAAAGAGTACCGCGGACAGGCACAATAGCCGCTCGCTTCTATGCGGCCCGCTCTGCCGCCTGAGTCATGCGAGACAGGCGGACCAGCAGCACAAAGCCAACGACCAGCAGCACGCCAATGGAAAGGACGCCTAGCGACGGGTTGCCGGTCAGTGAGGTGACGACCGACACTAGGAAGGTGCCCATGACGCTTGCATAACGACCAAAGATGTCAAAGAAGCCGTAGTACTCGTTGGATTTTTCCTTAGGGATAATGCGGCCAAAGTAGCTACGGCTGAGCGCCTGCACGCCGCCCTGGAACAGACCGACCATAATGGCAAGCACCCAGAACTCAAAGGCGGTCTTTAGGAAGAATGCGGCGAACAGCACAATGCCCATGTAGGCGGCGACCGCCACCAGGATCATATTGAGCGTGCCCACGCGTCCGGCGAGCTTGCCGTAGATGATGGCGGACGGAAAGGCCACGAACTGCGTAACGAGCAGCGCCAGCACCAGCTGGGTCGAGTCGATGCCTAAAGCCGAGCCGTAGCTGGTAGCCATGGAAATGACCGTGTGGACGCCATCGATATAGAAGAAGAACGCGATCATGTAGACCAGCACGGTCTTGTTGTGGGCGATCTCGCGCATGGTGTGTCCGACCTCGGAGAACACACCGCCCACGATGTGGCCGATGGTGTCCTCGGGACCGCGCTCGCGACCGTACTTTTGCTTATAGGTGCGAATGAGCGGCAGGGTAAAGATGAGCCACCAGGCACCAGTGATGATAAACGACAGACGCGTTGCCAGCATGGTGGGGACGCCAAGAGCGGGGCCACCCATGATGAGCGCCAGGCAGATGATGAACGGCACGGTGGAACCGATGTAGCCCCAGGCATAGCCCGAGCTGGACACGGCGTCCATGCGCTCGTCGGTGGTAATGTCGGGCAGCATGGCGTCGTAGAACGTCATAGAAGAGTTAAGGCCGATGGTGCACAGCACGTACACGGTCAAAAATGCCATGGCGGACATTGGGATAGCCTGCGCCAGGCAAAGAACCAGGCCCGTGAGGAAGAAGCCCAAGAAGAACTTGATTTTGTTGCCGGCGTAATCGGCAAGCGCGCCCAGAATGGGCATGAGCATGGCAATGACCAGCGAGGCGATCGTCTGAGCGTTGCCCCAAGCGACCACCAGATCTGCCGAGGAAGCACCAGTATTGATGGCGTTAAAGTAGATGGGCACCACCGAGGTATTGAGCAACACGAGGGCCGAATTGCCCACATCGTACATAACCCAGTTACGCTCGAGCTTGGTGTATTTCATGGACAGGGCCCCTTCGTATTCGCCCGATATGCAGTTAGTTCATCGTACCCCAATTGCACAGAAGCGCTGGTAAGGATTCGGCAAAGGGGCAGGAGCGGTCATACGGACACGCAGGGCGAAACACCATCCCATCAAGGCGGTTGCGGTGAAATAGTTCCTGTTTAGCCCTCCGGGGCTTCATTCAGGAACTATTCCACCGCAACTTATGAGTCGGCTTGTTATTCCTCGCGGTCGAACTCCTCGTCGGCGTCGAGTACGCGGCCGCTGTAGTTGATATGGCCGGTCACGGCATCCATGTCACCAGTCTCGATAAAGCGGGCGACGGTGAGTTCGTAATCGGCCAGCGCGCGCTCAAAGACCTCGGGGAAACTCTCGGTCGAGACCTCATCGGTAAAGGGGTTCTTCCATGTCAGGTGGCCCAGGTTGCCGGTGCGCTCGGGCAGCTCCGTCGTCACACGATGGGCAAGGCCGTCGAGCAGCGAGTAGTCGTGCACCAAGCCCTCAACCAGGGCAATCGCGCGCGTCTTTACCGAGCCGGCAGGCTCAATGGTGCGATAGAGCATCTGCATGTCCGAGACGGCGCCAGCGTACTCCCCCGCCGGGATGTCGATGCCGTACACGCGTCCGGCAACATAGCTCATCAGCACGCCGGCCACGCGATTGATGCGATCGGTGGTGACGATCTCGCCCGCCGGCGGGTAATCGTCGACCGTAGCGCCATCGCGTTTAAGCTGCAGCATCAGTACATCCAGGTCGCTCTCGATCACGGCATGGACCTGACTGCTCGAATCCTCAAGCTCTGAATCGGACTCCACGATGCCAAACTGCTGCTCATAGACAAAGGGGTGAGCGTTGCGGTCGAGCACGTAATGAGACAGCAGGCCCAGCGCAAAGGCACGACCCAAGCTGGCATCGCGCGGCAGCAGATGCGACACGCCGTCGCGCAGGCACGCGAACTGGCGAGACATGCGCGACCGATGCATGACCTGCGCCAGCAGCGTGCAGTCGGAAACACGCGGTGTCAGAATGTGAAAGAAAAACGGGTCGGGGCCTTGGTTGCCCAAGATAAAGGCAATGCGCTCTTCATCGGACGTGATGACGCCCTGCGGAAGACGGTCGATGCTTTCCTCGCCAAACAGATGATGGGTGATAAGCGCGGGCATAATGATCCTTTCGATTTCATTCGATGCCACCCATTATGCCCACCGCACGGTCATGCCAAACCTGCGGCGGTAAACGATGATATGCAGACTGCCTACGCAAGCCCCAAGTGCGCCTTGACCTCGGCTGCGCGACGACGGGACACAGGCACCGTCGAGGTTACGCGATCGAGCCTGAGCTCCATAAGACCCGTGGAACCGATCTCGACATTATGCACGTCTTCCAAATTGACCAGATAACTGCGATGAACGCGAATAAAGCCCTCGGAGGCCAGGCGCCGCTCGAGCGAGGAAATCGACTCATTGATCAGGTATGTTCCCTCGGCGCAGACGGCGTTGCAAAAAGCGGCGCGCGCCTCAAAGTAGCAGACATCCGCCACGGGAATGAACACCTTTTTGCCCCCGCGATCCACCGTCAGGCGCAAAGGCTGGCGCGGAGCATGGACGACACGGCGAGCGCCCAGGGCAGTCTCGATCTTGTCGAGCGCCTTTGACAAGCGGGCATCCTCGACCGGCTTGACGATGTAATCGACAGCATCGAGGTTATAGGCATCGGCCGCATACTCGGCGAATGCCGTCACAAACACCACGACTGGCGGCGTCTTTAGGTTCTGCAGCGTCTCGGCAAGCTCAATTCCCGAGCGACCGGGCATGGTAATGTCTAAAAACAGCACGTCGGGCTTGTTCGACAGAATCGACTCCACGGCTTCGGTGACATTGCCCGCTTCGGCAATCTGTCCCACACGCGTATCCTTTTCCAACAGATAGCGTAGCTCAGCCCTAATGGGAGGCTCGTCATCAACCACCAAGATGTTCCAGCCTTCGGACATATGCGCTTCCCCTCTTTTTCTCTCAATCCAACCGCGTGCTACACCGTTAGCGGCGCCGGCTCATGCGGCTCGCCGTTCAACTCAACGATGACCTGTGTCCCCACGCCCTCCTGGGACTTCACGCGCATGCCAGAATCTTCTCCGTAAAAGAAATGGATGCGCTGAAGCACATTGAAGAGCGCCAGACCGCAACCTCGCTTGATGGAGCCGTCGGCGGTAATGCTCTCGGGCTCCTCTCGGCGATGCTGCTCAAACAGATGCGCGCAGACTTCTTCGTTCATACCGATGCCGTCATCTTCGACGATGATCTCCAAGCCGTCATCGGTCTCAAAAGCCCTAACACGAATAGAAAGCGGCTCGGTCTCGCGCTGCGCATGCTTGATGCAGTTTTCGAGCAGCGGCTGCAAGATAAACGGCGGCACCAGGCTGTCGCGCACCTCGAAGTCGATGTCGACCGAAACGCGCAGACGGCCGTCGCCATACCGGGCCTGCATAAGATTGATATAACGGGTGCCCTGTTCCACCTCGTGCTCGAGCGTGGTGAGCGTATCGGAATCAGAAAGCGTCTGACGATAGTAATTGAAAAAGTCGATCAGCAGCGATCGCGCCTTGTCGGGCTCGGTTCGCACGAGCGATACGATAGTGCTGATGGTATTGAACAGAAAATGCGGGTCGACCTGCGACTGCAGGGCGCGTAGCTCAACGCGAGCTGTGAGCTCGTCCTGGCGCTCGAGCTCAAAGCTGGCGAGCTGCGTGGAAATGAGATCGGCAAAACCCGAAGCAAGGGCCGTCTGGCGCATATCGATGCTGCTCAGGCGGGGGTAATACAGCTCGAGCGTGCCCACACAATGCCCGCGCACGGTAAGCGGCGCGACAATGCCGGCGCGCAGGCGGGGAAAATAGCCACCCGTCTCATTGGAGGTGTCACGCGAAAACACGCTCTGCTCACCCGTCTCAATCACGTTGAGTGTGGTCTTGAGCGCTACCGGGGTGCCGGCAGGGCACTTTGCCGAGTCCTCGCCCCAACTTGCCAACACCTGTTTGCCATCGGTAAAGCAGATGGCGGAGGCGATGGTCTCGGATAGGATAATTTTAGAGGCACCCAGGGCCGCTTCGGGCGTAAGGCCGCGCGACGTGTAGGCGAATATTTTTGATGCGATGGCGAGCGTACGGTCGGTTGCGCTCGATGTGAGGTCGTCGGGGACCACAAAGACATATGAGAAAAAGAAGCACAGCATGACCAAGCCGGCAATAACGACAACGCCCGGAACGGGATTGGGATTATCGGTTAAATCCCAGATAAGCAGCAGGATAAGCGCCGGAACGACAACACCGAGCAGGATGGCCTGGACCACATGCTGGGCCGTGCGAAAGACCTTGGTAGAGTTGTAGCTCTTGCCCAGAATCAACCTGTTTAAATCCACCGTCATCCCCTTTTGTCTACCGCACCCATAGCAATAAAGAGGGCCGCAAGCGACCCTCTCCATTGCATTATGCAATCAAAAACTGTGTTTTACACCCAGTCATCGACAAACGGTATCTTAGGCGCTGTATTTGTTGGCCTCGCCAAAGGTGCCAGCCTCGACGATCCAACCGTCCTTCATGATGACGTCCATGTTGTCGGTGTTGAGCACATGGATGTCGGCGGCGACGTCACCGTTGACGACCAGCAGGTCGGCGCACTTGCCGGCCTCGATGGAACCGGTCTCGTCCTCGATGTGGCACATCTTGGCACCGTTGAGGGTGGCGCAGGTGATGGTCTCGACCGGGGTGAAGCCGATCTTGTCGACAAACTCGTACATCTCCTCGATGGAGCAGGTGCCGTACGGGGTGACGAAGGAGAAGGAGTCGGAGCCGATCGTCATGACGACGCCGCGCTTCTTGGCCTCGCGCAGGCAGTCGTAGTTGCGCTGCAGCTCCTTCTCGACCAGGGTGCCCTCGTACTTGTCGTGCAGCTCGGGGACGTAGACGGGCGGATAGGTGGCGTACCAGGTGGGCAGGAAGGCGATCGTCGGGGTGAAGAAGGTGCCCTGCTCGGCCATGAGGTCCATGGTGCGCTCATCGATATCGAAGCCGTGAATCAGCTGCTCGCAGCCAAAGCGGACGGAATCGTAGGCAGCGGCGTGGTTGTTGTAGCAGTGGCTCCACACGGGGATGCCGACCAACTTGGCCTCTTCGATCACGGCCTGGATCTCCTCGGAGCAGTAGTGCTGGTCGCGACCGGAGTCCCAGCGCCAGATGCCGCCACCGGTGGCCCAGATCTTGATGGCATCGGGGTTCTCGCGCAGGCGACGACGGACGGCCTTGCGCAGATCCCAAGGACCGTCGACCTGATCGCCCCAGGGGTGCGATTCCTTGTTGAGCTCCTGGCTGCAGTGGTGGGAGTCACCGTGACCGGCAACACGGCAGAAGCCGAGTCCGGTGGCCAGAACGCGCGGGCCCTTAAAGACGCCCTTGTCGATGCAGTCACGGATCTGGATACCAAAGCGGCCGATCTCGCAGACGGTGGTGAGGCCGTGGGTGAGGCAGTCGTAGGCCTGCTTGACGGCGACGGCCTGCTTCTCGAGGAGCGGCTGCATGACCCAGTCGGTGTCATCGTCGGTCAGGTTGCCCGAGAAGTGCAGGTGGGTGTCGATCAGGCCGGGAAGGACGGTCTTGCCGGCGGCGTCGATAACCTCAACGCCCTCGGGAAGGTCCTGCATAGTACCGGCATACTCGATCTTGCCGTTGTCGTCGACGAGAACGAGGGAGTTCTCGACCGGCTCGGCACCGGTACCGTCGATGAGCTTGCCGCCAACGATTGCGTACTTAGTGGACATGGTTCCTCCTTATGGATCCATATAGTGGGCGAGGCCGCGTTGGGTTAAGGCCTCACAAAACTACCCAAGTGGTGCCGGGTTCGGTGCGCGGGAGAGAGGGCCCCGCGCACCCGATCCGCCCCGGCTAGGCGTTATTTTTTGCGGGAATTGGTGAAGGCCATGAGGGCCAGGCCAACAGCCAGCCAGCCGATCACGATGCTCCACTCCACCATGTTGAGGGAGGCGGGAGAGAACGGGATCACGAGCAGGCCAATGATGGTGCCGCAGGCAACGATAGCGAGGCTGATGCCAAACTTGCCGCCGGGCACCTCGTAGGGACGAGGCAGGTCGGGCTCGGTGAAGCGCATACGCAGGCAAGCGAGGGCGACCATGCCGCAGGAGAAGATGAAGGCGAGGGCCGACACGTTGGTCAGAGGGATGAGCATGTTCTTGCCCAGGAACGGACCGACGACGGTGATGACGCCCAGAACGACGCAGGCGAGCTTGGGAGCGCCGGACTTGGGATCGACCTCGGCGAACTTCTCGGGCAGCTGACCCTTGCGGCCCATGGCGAGCATGATGCGGCTCGTGGCGCCGTAGAAGGAGTTCATCGGGCCCATGGGTCCAAGCGTGGCGATGACGAGCATGGCCAGGTACAGGAGCATGTTGATGCCCTTGAGGCAGGCAAGCGCGGGAACCGGGCTCTTAACAAACTCATGCCAGTCGAGGATGGTGCCGAACGAGTAGATGCAGACCATGTAGAAGCCGCCGGCGGCCAGCAGAGCCAAGGAGATGATCTTACCGAACTTGTTCCAGTTGAGGCCCTCGGCTGCTTCCTCAGCCTGCTGAGGAATGGTGTCGAAGCCGGCGTAGAAGAACGGGGTCAGAACCAGGACCGAAACGATGCCTGCGAACAGGCTGGTGCCCTCGGTAGCGGGCTTGCCGCCGCCAGCACCGGTGACCTGGGAGAACACGGGCATGGCGTTGTCCGGCGAGCCGGTGAACAGCGAGACGCCCATGGCGAGCAGCATGCCGCAGAGCAGAGCCTTGGTCAGGAAGGCCTGCAGCTTGGCGGCCGAGCTGGCACCGCGGAAGTTGAGGAAGATGACGTAGGTTGCAAAGCCGAGCGCGATTAGCGTCGGGAACAGGTAAACGTCGGCGCCCAGGATGGTGTAGAGCTTGACGGCGCGCAGCCACTCAAGGCCGGGCAGGCTGCCGAACATCTCGGACACGAGGGTCGAGATGGCGATGGCCTCCCACGGGCACAGGATGCCGTTGCCCAGGGCCAGGAGCCAGCCGGTGATGTAGCTCATCGTACGGCCAAAGCTACGATCGACATACTCGACGATGCCGCCCGAAATTGGGATAGCAGCCGTGAGCTCACCAAAAACAGCTCCGACGGGCACGAGGAAGATTGCGCCCAAGAGGAATGCAATCATAGCGGGAACGGGACCGCCGCCCACGACCATCCAGTCGCCGACCTGCAGAACCCAACCGGTACCGATGATGGCACCGAAACCGATGGTGAAGAAGTTCCAGAGCGAAAGCGTTTTCTTCATGCCGCCGTTGTCCTCGACTGCAACTTCTGCGTTCTTGTCCGCCATTGTTCCCCTCCTTTCCTTTTTGACGCCCCCTGGCGTCACCCCTTGCGCGGCCTGTTCGACCGCGCGCTTTTATTTCGTGGCTTTAAGATACGGCCTCGGCGCCACGCTGCCGCTTATGGCTCGACCGAAGGCAGAACTGCAAAACGAGCGGCGCCGTTTTTGGGACGAACGGCGGGAGACGTCATTCGTCCTGGACGCTTTCATCTTGTCTGCTTTTGGATACCTGTTGCCGTGACGCTTGGCGCGCGGCGCGGCAACGTTCATACCATTTGTCAGGCTTTTGGCGCACACACCCATGTGTCGTGCATCTTTTTATGTAGGATAGACAAGTTACACACGAGGCAAGGTGATTCGAATGGCATACGGATACAATGACGGCGACCAACGGCCACAAAGCGTGCGCCTTGCCGGCCGCACCACGCCAACGCCCAGAAGCACCTCCGACAACGGCAACCAGCAGCGCCCCCAAGAGCAGCCCGGGGCTTCTTCTCGGCAACAAAGCCGTACCGTGCAGCAGTCAGACCGCGTGAGTACGAGCACACGCCAACGCCAGACCGACACATCACAGCCGCGCCGCTACGATCGCCGTAAGACCGACTACTACGTTAAACGCTCCTTTTCGCGACCTCAACGCGATCGCGGCAATTCCGCCCCTCACCCCGCGTCGCATACCACAAGCCACGTACTTCCGGCCCGCCGCCTACGCCTTGCTCTTTGCTCCATTGCCGCCTGTCTCGTCTTTGTGTTTTTGGGATCCTGTATCTCCCACGGATCAGCCGGTCTTGAGCCCACTGCCGAGGACAAGCTGCTTAAAGCTCCCGTCGCGCCCGGTTACTCCTTTGCGTTCTCGACCCCACGCTCGCAATGGCAGGCCGGCACCATGCCCCACATCTACCAAATTGACCCCGCATGGTCGGAGCTGTCCTATGCCGGTGGCACTATCCGCGAAAACGCTTGCGGTCCCACTTGCCTCACCATGGTCTATATCTTTAAGACCGGCCACACCGATAAGACGCCGGTCGATATATGCGCGCTGGCCGAAGCCGGCAACTACGCCCCCACTGGTGCCACCGAGTGGTCGTTTATGACAGGCGGTGCGTGGCAGCTGGGACTCAACGGAACACAGCTCTATAACGATCGTGAATCGATTACCCAAGCACTTCACTCGGGTGCGCCCGTTATCGCCGCAGTGCGCCCCGGTACGTTTACCAACGTAGGCCACTACATCGTGCTCTACGGCATCGACGATGCCAACCAGATTGGCGTCTACGACCCCAACTCGGCCAGCCGCAGCGCCCGTCGCTGGGGCGTCGTAGAGGTCCTCAACGAAGTCGAAGCCATGTGGGCCTACTACTAGTCATTGGGCACTCATTGGGGACAGACTTAAATGAGTGGTCGTTGGGGACAGTCTTACGGACGCCGGCCGAGAGCAGACGAAAAGGGCCATCCCGAACTGCTTGGAACTGCCAGCACGGAAAGCGCATCCTGCTTTGGGGCCCAATAGCGGGATGCACTTTCCGTTAGCGGCCCGTTTGGGAAACTAGGGACCGCTTTTCGACAAAAATCCGGGATGCATTTTCCGATTGAGGGCCTCAAGGAAACCGCACCCCATGTTGGACGCTCATTCTGGGATGTGCTTTCCGCAGTTGATCGATGCGGCCTTTAAGGACTGTCCCAAGCTGCCGGCAGGAAAGGAACGTCCCCAAGTGCCGGGTTTCCGCAGTCTGCAATGCTCCTCATGAACAGCCGCCTCAATAGCAAAAGCCCCCGCAGCCGAAGCGGACCGCGGGGGCAACAGACCTGCAAGAGTTAACTCAAGTCCTCGCCATTTGATGCAATGACCTTTTGGTACCAGCAGAAGCTGTCCTTTCGGTAGCGATCGAACGTGCCTTTGCCCGTATCATCGGCATCGACATAAACAAAGCCATAGCGCTTCTTCATCTGCCCCGTCGAGGCCGACACCAAATCGATACAGCCCCACGGCGTGTATCCCATCAGGTCAACACCGTCCTCGACAATTGCATCGCGCAGCGCAAGAATATGCCTGCGCAGGTAATCAATATGATACGCATCGTGGACTTTGCCGTCTTCCAGCGCATCGAGTCCGCCCACACCGTTCTCGGCGATAAAGAGCGGAAGATGGTAACGATCGTGGTAGCCGGCAAGCGTCACGCGCAAACCCAGCGCATCGATCTGCCACTTCCAGGCAGTCTCTTTATCCTTGAGGTACGGATTGCGCAGCGTCGGGAACACGTTGCCCTCCGCCTTCTCGGCGATCACCTGATCATCGGCGCACACCAAGCGCGAGCAATAGTACGAGAACGAGATGAAGTCGACCGTATGCTCTGCCAGATACTCCGTATCGCCCGGCTCAAAGGGCACGTGAACACCCTCTTTCTCGAGCGCACGCAGCTTCCAAGTAGGATAGGCGCCCGCAGCCATCACGTCAGTGTAGAAGTAGCGGCCGCGGTCCTCCTCATACGCAAGCCATACGTCCTCGGGCGCACAACGGTACGGATAGGTCGCACCGGCAGCGATCATGCAACCCACCTTGTTTGCGGGATCGATCTTGTGCAGGATCTCGACAGCGCGAGCGCTCGCCATAAACATATGGTGCGAGAACGCCGCGGTCACGGCTGCACGGTCACGCTCATCCTCGAGCGTGACGCCCGCGTTGAGATAGGACAGCGCCACGCTGTTGATCTCGTTGAAGGTGAGCCAATAACGCACGAGGCCCTGGTACGCACGTCCGACGGTCTCGACGTAGTGCGCATACCGCTCGATCATCTCTCGGCTTTGCCATCCACCATAACGCTCGACCAGAGCCAACGGATAGTCGTAGTGCGACAGCGTCACGAGCGGCTCGATTCCGTGCTCGCGCAGCGCCTCGAATACCTGACGGTAAAACTCCAAGCCCTCACCGTTGGGCTCGGCCTCCATCCCTGTGGGAAAAATACGGCTCCAACAAATTGAAAGACGCAGGCACTTAAAGCCCATCTCGGCAAAGAGCTCGACGTCCTCGCGCCAATGATGGAAGAAGTCGTTGCCCCAGCGGCATGGATACAGCCTGTCCGGATCGTCCACGGGCTTTTGCCTGCCAAACATTACATCCCAGCGGTCGGAACCCTGTGGGATCAGGTCGGAGTGCGACATGCCGCGGCCGCCCTCGTTCCAGCCCCCTTCGGCCTGGTTGGCGGCGAGGGCACCACCCCACAAAAAGCCCTCGGGCATACCGGCGGCAGACGTTCTGTCAAAGTAACTCATGCTACTCAGTATCCTCGGCAGAAGCTGCCGCGACGTTCTCCTGCTCCTGAGCCAGGAGCAGGTTGTCGTACACCTTAAAGAACGGGTACCAGACCACAGCCATAACCACGATCAAAACGATCGTAAACACCCAGATGCGCGGGTCGAGGCACTGGATAAAGCCCTGAACGAAGATGGGGAACGTGCCGCTCACCAAGATGTAGAAGTTAGAGACAAGACCCAGTGAGACCGCACCCCAATACAGCAGGGCCGAGATCATGCCGCCTAGCACAAACGGAATCATGAGGATCGGGTTGAAGATGATGGGCGCGCCGAAGATCGCGGGCTCGGAGATACGGAAGAAGCTCGGCACGATCGATGCCTTGCCAAATGCCTTGAGCTGCTGCGACTTTGCCCTAAACGCGCAGAGCGCCACAAAAGAGAACGTATTGCCCGTGCCGCCGATGAGGTTGATGACCATCGACATGAATACCGGGTGGAACTCAAGCGGCTGCCCAGCAGCGTAGAGCGAGGCGTTGGCAGCAAAGGCGGCAAGCGTGACCGGGGCGGTGATGGGCATCATGATCATGTTGCCGTGGACGCCAAAGCACCAAAACAGCAGCGTCATGAAGCAGATAAGCAGTGCGCCGGGCACAGAGTCAACTGCGACGGAAAGCGGGGCAGCGAGCAGCTTCTCGATAACCGAGGGGATGGACAGCGTGGGATCGATCATCTGGATCAGCAGGTTGCCACCAAAGAAGATGAGGATGTTGGCGAGCATAGGCACGATGGCGCCAAAGGTTTCGGACAAAAACGGCGGCACGCCATCGGGCATCTTGATGGTGATGCCCTTGGTCTGGCAGAAGCGCGTGACCTCGACGGAGACCAGGGCAACGATGATGGCGGTAAACAGGCCCTGCGCACCCAGATAGGTGCAGGGGACCGCCTGGAGCACGGACTCATCAGCAAGCTGGTAGTAGGACGACGGCGCCGCGGCGATCAGGAACATCACCAGCGAGGTCATACCGGCGTTAAGCTTGGGCATCTTGTAGGTGCCCGCCAGGTTATAGGCGATTGCGAACGTCACGATCACCGACAGTATGCCCATCGTCATGTTGAACGGGATGAGCAGCGTGAGCTTATTGGCCGTGGCAAAATCGAGCCAAGGGCCAAAGACGGACCAGAACCCGCCCCGCGCCACCAGGTCGGCCGTGACCGGCGGGTTGGCGATGATCATAAAGACGGCAGAGACCAAGATGAAGCTGATCGCGCTCATAAAGCCCTTTTGCATGGAGGCAAAGTGGCGCTCGGCGCCGCAGAAATTGGCAATAGGGGTCAGTTTTTCCTGAAGCAGGGTCATGAACTTTTCCATAGTCGCCTCCTAGCCCAACAGCGACTGGGCGAGTGCCAGCACGTTGGCGGCGTTGCCCATGCCGTAGTCCTGTGCGGGGATGACCGCGGTCGGCTTACCGCTCCCCTGCTTGACGGTGTTGAGCTGGTAGGACACCTGCGGCCCCAAGAGCAGCACGTCATAATTGGCGCACGTCTCCTGATACTCACCGATACCCACCGCATCGATATCGAGCTCGATGCCGTTTTGCTCCGCATATTTCTCGAGTTTCTTCATCAGAATGCTTGTAGACAGACCAGCTGCGCAAACAAGAAGGATCTTCATAAGGGATTCCCTTCGCATTGATTGGTTGGATAGTCACCGCACGCCGCTAGGCGTTCTTGGTTGCAGTGCGCTCATACAGGCAGATCAGCTCCTGCACGAGCTCCTGAGCAAGCATGGAGCACATGAGGTGGTCCTGAGCATGGACCAGCAACACATCCACCGACAGATGCTCGCCCGCTGCCTCAGTCGAAAGCAGCTGCGTTTGGATGTGGTGAGCCTTGATTCCCGCATCCTTTGACTGCTTCATGAGTTTGGCGGCGGCGTCAAAATCCCCCGCTTTTGCCTTTTCAAGGGCTTCGAAGGCAAGGCTGCGCGCCTCTCCCGCTGCAGCGACCAGCTGAAACGAAACCATCTCGGTTCCCTGATCGTCCATAACGGTCTCCTCTCCCGTGATGTTTGGTTTGTACTTGAATATTCGAAACGCCTATCTCCCGCCCGCAATCCTCGAGGTTTATTGCAGGTAGACAGACAGGGTTATCGACAAAAGAGGTCTTAAGCCGTATGCGCTTGCACAAGCGCCATCAGCTCATGCCAGGACCGGCGCTCGCGTAGGCGCTCGACCCCCTGGCGGTCCATAAAGATCTCGGCGAGCAGTGAGCTCAAGATCCGCGCCTCATCGCCGCCCGACCGGGCAAACGACACCATAAAGACGATATCGACCTCATGGCCGTATTCGTCCCAAAGAATGGGATGTTCGAGCAGGCCCACGGTAACAAAGGCCTCGGCGCTCAAGGGATGCATCCCATGGGGCATGGCTACCCCATTGCCAAACGAGGTGGCACTCGCGCTCTCGCGCTCGGCGACCTCTTGGGCAAACTGGGCATCGACACGGCCGCTCTCGACGGCGCGCTCGGAGAGATATCGGAGAACGGCCTGCTTCGACGACGCCTCAACGCGGTTGAAGAACAGGGCACGGCTAAAGAAAGAGCTCACGGAGTCCGATTGCGCAGTGTCGTCGCTCAACACCTTGCGGATAGCGTTGACATCGCTCGTCTCCAAGAAGAAATCGGCCTCGCGAACGGGCACGGGCAACTTGACGTTGAGCGGCACCGTTGTGAACACGTAGTCGATGTGCGAAAAATCGAGCGTTCCCACGCGGGCGACATCGCATGTCTCAATCGAATCGATATACATGCCAAACTGCTTGCGGTACTGGTGCTCGAGCATACGGGCGCTTCCCGCTCCCGAGGCGCACACGATCAGGATGCGTTTGCGACGCGGCTGGTCGGCTTGCTGCTCGAGGGCCAGGGCAAATGCCATGGCGATGTAGCCGAGCTCTTCATCAGAGGGCTGGCTGCCAAAATGACGCTCGAGTACCTGCGAGGTGCCAGCTGCCATCGAATAGGCCAACGGAAACCTCGTCTTGATATCGGGCAGCATGGGGTTATCCATATGCATGTGATATTCAAGGCGATAGCCCAGAGGGCCGATATGCCGAGCAAGGTTCATGCGAAGTTCAAGATCGCCGCTAAAGTCAAACCTAAACTCATCGTTGACCGCACGTACCATCTCGGAAGCAATCTCCCACATCTCGTCCGAGATAACGGCAGAGCCCTTCTCGGGCACGCCCGTGCCCCTGCCGAGCAAATGGATTGCGATAAAGGCAACCTCTTCTCGGGGCATGCTCACGCCCAGGGCATCCTTGATGTTTGCGGCAATCTGGAAAGCCGCGGCGTATTCGCGCGTTCCCTCCAGTTTTTGAACGTCCGATTCTGCAGCTGGGACATAGCAGCCCTGCTCGATGCGGCCAAGAGCGATGTAAAGATGCATGATGAGATTGCGGGATGCCAGCGAGCTCACCGTGACGGGCGAGGCCGTCAGGGCATCGTCCACACATGCGGCGATGGCCCGCAGGCGCTCGGCGAGCTTTGCATCGTCGGTGTCGGGCAACACGGGCCTCACCAGCGAGGCCAGGCACAGGCGCCGTTGCGACTCCCCGCCCGCAACGCGGATTCCGTAGCGTGGGCGCTTTTCGAGCGTAAGTCAAATTGGGCGAGTTTCTGCTCTACCAGACGCATGTCATTGGACAGAGTTCGCGCCGAAACGTAGAGTAAATCCGCATACTCCTCAATCGTCACCCACTGGGACCGCATGAGGAGGTCGTTAAGAAGGAAGGACACACGGCCGTCGCGCGTATCAGGAATGCCCGGATGAGCCAGAGCCGCACCGTCTAGCAAGCGAGCAAGCTCATCTGCACGTGCAACATCGATACGATACTGCCCCTTGCTGCCAACGATGCGTGCAACCCCTGCAAGGTTGTCGTTTGCGCGATGGATATAGTTTCTCACGGCGCGCTCGCTTACCTCGAGACGCTTGGCAAGTACCGCGACAGCGACAGGCTGAGCGTCCTCGATCATATTTACAAGCTGCTTGACGCGAGCATCCATGTCCTCCTCCTTTCCCTGCGTCTAGTCTAACGCGGTAAAGAATGACACTCCACGTCGCGCTCGTTCCGCCAACTCGGAACAGGTTGCGGGGAGTCCAGCTGAGCTATGGAGAGCCTGGGGAGAGGGCCCGAAGGCAATGCGTCGGTGTGGGATGCGCCTTCCCAGCCATTGGGCAGTCATTGGGGACAGACTTAAATGAGTAGTCGTTGGGGACGTTCTTGTTTGACTAGTCGTTTAAGAACGTCCCCAATGACTATTAAGGACTGTCCCAAGCTGCCGGCAGGAAAGGACCGTCCCCAAGTGCCGGGTTTGTCCCCAATGACTAGGTGAATAGCAAAAGCCCCGCAGTCGGAGCGGACCGCGGGGCTCATGAAGAGAGGTGGTTTGTGGGCGCTTTGCCTGGCGCCCACGAGAGAGGCAACGGAGTAGAGACTACTCGTGGATGCGGGTACCGGAGAGGCCGGCCATGGTCTCGGCGGCCTTGTCCAGGGCGCCGATGATGCAGGTGCGGCCCTTGCGGGAGCGGGCGAACTTGATGGCGGCGCGGACCTTGGGCTCCATGGAACCCTTGCCGAACTGGCCCTCGTCGGCCAGGCGCTCGGCCTCGTCGGCGGTGAGGTCCTCGAGCTCCTCCTGGTCGGGCTTGCCAAAGTTGATGGCGACATGCTCGACGGCGGTCAGCAGGAACAGGACGTCGGCGTCGCAGTCCTCGGCCAGCAGCTCGCCGCCCAGGTCCTTGTCGATGACGGCGGGAACGCCCTTGTAGCAGCCCTTGTTCTCGTAGTCGCGGACGACGGGGATGCCGCCGCCACCGCAGGCGATGACGATGAACTCGTTGTCGAGCAGGTTGAGGATGGAGTCAGCCTCGACGATCTTCTTGGGATCGGGAGAAGCGACGACGCGACGCCAGCCGCGGCCGGAATCCTCGACGAAGACCTTGGAGGGATCCTCGGCCATGAACTCCTTGGCCTGCTCCTCGGTGTAGAAGGGGCCGATCGGCTTGGTCGGGTTCTTGAACGCGGGATCATCCGGGTCGCACTCGATCTGGGTGACGACGGTGGCGGCGTGCCAACGCTTATAGCGCTTGTGCATCTCGCGGCCGATGCCCTGCTGCAGGTGATAACCAATGTAGCCCTGGGACATGGCGCCGCACTCGGGCAGCGGCATCTCGGGGGTACCGATGGCGTCGTGGGCAGCGGCGAAGGCGTTCTGGATCATGCCGACCTGCGGGCCGTTGCCGTGGGTGATGATGATCTCGTTGCCCTGCTCGATGAGACCGAGGAGAGCGTGGGCGGTGTTGCTCACGGCCTCGATCTGCTCGACGGGGTTGTTGCCGAGGGCGTTGCCGCCGAGGGCGACGACAATACGATCGGGCTTTCCGTACGGTTTACTCATAGTGTTCGTTCACTTCCCAGCTACTAGCGAAGCGTCGCGTACATCATGGCCTTAATGGTATGCATGCGGTTCTCGGCCTCCTGGAACACGCGAGACTGCGCGCTCTCAAAGACCTCGTCGGAAACCTCCATCTCGGTCACGCCGAACTTCTCGGCAATCTCGGCGCCGATGGTGGTCTGCGTATCGTGGAAGCTCGGCAGGCAGTGCATAAAGATGGCGCCGGGGTTTGCCTTGGCCATGACCTCGGGCGTTACTCGATAGGGAGAGAGAAGATCGATTCGGCTCTTCCACAGCTCCTCAGCCTGGCCCATACCGACCCAAACGTCCGTATAGATCACGTCTGCATCCTTGACGCCCTCGTCGATATCCTCAGTGAGCTGGATCGTGCAGCCATTCTGAGCGGCGATCTCCTGGCAGCGCTCAAGAAGCTCGGGATCGAAGTGCGTGGCGCCCTCGACATCGCCCTTGGGTCCGCAGGAGCAGAAGTTAATGCCGAGCTTGGCGCAGATAACCATCAGGGAGTCGCTGACGTTGCCCTGCTCCTTGCCCATATAGGTGAGCTTCATGCCGCGCGTGTCGCCAAACTCCTCACGCATGGTAAGAATGTCGGCAAGGGCCTGGGTAGGATGGTACTCGTTGGTCAGACCGTTCCAGACGGGAACGCCAGCCTTGGCGGCAAGCTCCTCGACGATCGACTGGTCGGAGCCGCGATACTCAATACCGTCATACATGCGACCGAGCACGCGGGCGGTATCCTCGATGGACTCTTTCTTGCCCATCTGCGACGAGCCGGGGTCGAGGTAGGTCACGCCCATACCCAGGTCCATACCGCCGACCTCGAAGGCACAGCGCGTGCGCGTGGAGGTCTTCTCAAACAGCAGGACAATGTTCTTGCCCTCGAGAAAGCGGTGCGGATAACCGGCGCGCTTCATATCCTTGAAGTTCTTTGAGAGGTCGAGCATGTACTCGATTTCCTCGGGCGTAAAGTCAAGCAGGGTAAGAACGCTTCGACCAGAAAGATTAAGAGCCATGATTTGAGTCCTTTCGATTGTTGGAACACACAAGGAGGGATGGGCGGCGCAGACGCACACGCGCCGCCCAGATACGCTAACGCTGACTAGATTTCCTCACGCCAGAACGGCATGGTCATGCAGCGCGGGCCGCCGCGACCGCGAGAAAGCTCCTCGGAGGGAGCGACGAGCAGCTCGACGCCAGCCTTGTAAAGAGCATCGTTGGTGACAACGTTGCGCTCATACACGCAGACCTTGCCCGGTGCGACCGCAAGAGTGTTGGAACCATCGTTCCACTGCTCACGGGAGGCCTCGATCGGATCGCCGCCACCGCACTCAATCATGGTGATATGGTCCATACCCGTCGCAAGCTCGAGGATATGCTGCAGGGTGCCCTCGAGTTCCTCGATATGCACCTCCCCCTCTGCATCGCCCTTGGTCAGGCGGTAGGCACGAAGCGTCTGGTAGATGCCGGGATAGACCGTGAACTTATCGCGATCGACCTGCGTGCAGACGGTGTCGAGGTGCATGTAGGCGTAGCCGTGCGGGATCTTGATGGCATAGATGTTCTCGATCTCGGCCTCATCGGAACCCCAGAACATATTCTTGGCGAGCTCATCGATGGCCGCAGTCTGGGTGCGCTCGGAAATACCGATGGCGAGCGTCTTGGCGTTGATGTTGAGGATATCGCCGCCCTCGATATGCCACTCGCTGTTGTGGTCGTACCAGATGGGGCTACCGGCGTAATCGGGATGGTTGCGCAGCACCGTTTCGTAGAAGATTACCTCGCGGTTGCGCTGATTCCAGTACATGCGGTTCATGGTAGCGCCCTTGCCCACGACAGCCAGAGGGTCACGGGAGAAATACGAGGCCGGCATGGGGAACAGCACCATATCGTCAGCCTTCAACTCCTCGCCGTCCATACTGGCAAGAGAACCGCCAACCTTGGGGATCTCGAGGTCGCGAACGTAGAGGCCGCCCATGGCAGCAAGGACAAACTCCTTGTTGTCCTTAATCGAATCAAGCTTCTCGACAACGGCCTGGCGAAGGGCCGCGTTGGAGATGCCGGACTCACCCATGAACTTCGTCATGAACTCTGCGCGAGTGCCCTCGACTTTGTCAAACGTCTCAGCGAGCAGCTCTTCCATATAGACGACCTCGGCGCCAGCGCCGCGAAGAAGGTCGGTAAACTGATCGTGCTCTTTCTGGGCATAGTCCAGATAGAACGCATCGTGAATCCAAACGCGGTCGAAATCCTCCGCCTTCATGTTTACAAGATCCATACCGGGGCGATGGACGCACACCTTCTTGAGGGCGCCAATCTCGCTATGAACGTTCAGTCCTTTGTTCATCTCTATCCTTCTTTCTCACAACTTGTATGTGGGGTTTTGCTTTTACGGCAGGGGGATAAGGCCCGAAACCGCAGTGAATGCCATGCAGATAACGCTCACGACCAGGAAGAATTTCCAAGCAACCTTCCACCACTGGCCAAGCGGAATCTTGCAGACGCCAAGACCGGCAACGAGCATCGCGCTTGTTGGCGAAATGAGAGACATGGCCGCGCTGCCCATGGAAAGACCCGTAACTGCAGCCTCGGGGTTTAAGCCCATCAGCTCAACAAGCGGGCCGAAAATGGGAATCGTAAGAGCAGCGATGCCCGAGGAGCTCGGAACGAGGATCGACAGAAGGTTATCCACGACATAGAGAATGCTCGTAAAGATAACTGCCGGAACTCCAGAGAGAGCCGTGGCGAGCGTGTTGAGAATCGTATCGATGATGAGACCGTCGTTGGCGATTACGAGGATTCCGCGGGCGAGGCCAACAACGATGGCAGAGAACGCGAAGTCTGCAATTCCCTTAACGAACTCGCCAGCGATCTCCTTCTCATTCATCCCGGAAACAACACCCGAAAGAAGAGCCATGGCCAAGAAAATCGCAGAGATCTCGTTCATGTACCAGCCCTGGGTTACCAGACCCCAAATGATAGCGCCAAGTCCAAGCACGAAAATAACCATGACGGCTTTTTGCCTAGCGGTGAACTCGCTATCGAGGAGATTCTCGTCCGCGCCAAACTCTTTGCGCTTCTCGATATCATCGTGGAAAGCTGGGGATACCTCGGGATTCTTCTTAACCTTGAGGGCATACATCACAACCCATGCGATGGCAACTGCAGTGAGCACGACAAGGGCGATAGTACGCAACCAAAGCTGGGGGTTGCCCTGGATGCCGAGGATGCCCTGGGAAATCAGGACGTTGAACGGGTTAACGGTAGATGCGATGTATCCGATACGGGCACCCACAAACACCGTCATGAACGCTGTAATTGAGTCGAAGCCCATGGCCATCATGATCGGCATAAGAATCGCAAAGAACGGAAGCGTCTCCTCTGCCATACCAAAGGTGCTGCCGCCCAAGGCAAAAAGCACCATTAGGATCGGAATGATGAGGACGTCCTTGCTCTTGAACTTCTTCACCACTCGGGCGACGCCGCTCGTGATGGCTCCGGTCGCCGTGATGACCTGGAAGGAACCTCCCACGATCATAATGAATGCAACGACCTCGACCGCTTGCTGGATGCCGATCGCAGGGGCCTCAAGTACTTCGAAGATGCCTTGGCGAAGATCGACCTCGTTGCCGTCCTCGTCCGTATAGACCTTATCGACAGGCTCATAGGTGCCCGAGACTGTTACCTCGCGACCGTTAACCTCCTGGCGCTCAAACGAGCCCGAAGGCACGACCCAGGTCAGAACGGCAAATACGGCCATCAAGACGAGAATGATGGTGTACACGTGCGGGACTCGAAGAGTGCGCTTCTTTTCTGTCTCTGCCATCTCTCCTCCTTAATTCAGGGGTTTTTCGTTGCCGGCAAAGCCATTGTGTCATCGCGCAAAACATCCTTCCGTCTCTTCGCCCGTCAACGAAGCGCATCGACCCGTAAACGGATTCCAGATTGATGTAATTCGTCAATTGTCTCTTTAAATAGATGTTTAACATCAATTACTAGCCTTGTTCATGCCATTCTCCTGTGACAAATATGATGTAAATTGAATCAATCTCGTAATGTGCCACTATGGAAGCAATCAATACTCATCGCCAAAGCGAGGTCTTATGTCCGCACTACATGTTCAAAACGAAATAGGAAAGCTAAAAAAGGCCCTCCTGCACTGCCCCGGCTCCGAAACGCGCAATTACCCCGACGGGCAGTTCAATCAAGTCTTTACGCTACGCCCGTCTAGCAGCTCATTCGATCTTGAAAAGGCTCTCAAGGAGCATCATGCTTACTCGACGATGCTCGAGCGCGAAGGAGTAGAGATTCTCTATCTTGAAAACCTTCTTACCGAAGCCCTTGATGCGACAGACCAAGCGCGTCGCTCCTTTATCGATAGCTTCATTAGAGAATGCGGCGCGTGCGGCATTGAGCTCGAGTCCGCTATTCGCGATTACCTCGAGCACATCGAGGGCTCCCGCGCTCTGGCCCAAGCGGCCGTCAACGGCATCCGTTATTCCCAGGTCTTCGATACGGATAAGGAGATATTCAGCCTCGCAAAACTGACGGGAGATGCATACTCGCCCGACGACCTTCTCGTAAGCCCCCTTAACACCATGTGGTTCACACGCGACCCGGCGAGCGTCATCGGCGAAGGCGTCACACTCAACCATATGTACTGGCCGGAGCGCAACCGTGAGGTTATCGCCTACAAAACGATTTTTACATATCACCCAGATTTCCGCGAGGCTCCTCAGTTCTTCAAGCATGAATCGACTTACCACTTTGAAGGCGGCGACCTGCACAACCTCAACTGCGAAAACGTAGCCGTTGGAATCTCCCAACGAACCGAGCCAGCGGCGATAGACACCCTAGCAAATAACTTGCTCTGGGATGAGAACTCTGCTATTGAGTCCGTATGGGCCATACAGGTCCCCTACGATGACCTCTGTATCCATCTCGACACATATTTCGCTCGCGTTGACTACGAGACATTCCTCGTTGACCGTGAGCTTCTCGATCAAGCACGGGTCTACCGCATTACGCGGGGCAGATCGGAAAGGACAACCCGGGCGCGTCATGTCGAAGGCGGTCTGAAAGAAGCGCTGAGATTAGCTCTGGGCTCAAATTCGTTGCAATTTATCTTTTGCGGTGGCTCAAATCCCGGAGCAGCAGAGGTCGAAAGGTCCAACAATGCCACAAGCACCCTTTGTTTGGAGCCCGGCAAGGTCTGCGTATACGAAGAAAACGTCAAAACCAACAAAGCGCTGGAGCAGGCAGGTATTGAACTTGTTCCCATCTCTATCTTCGAGCTGACAAACGGCTTTGGCGGTCCCAACTGCCTCTGCCTTCCCCTCGTCCGCACTTCATAAAATGGGAACGGGTCAAAACATAAAGGCGCTTCGCAAGCGCGATCAGCTAACACAGGAGGAGCTCGCGACACTCGTCGGCGTCTCCAAAGAAACGGTATGCCGCTGGGAAAAGGATCGTTATGCAATCCGCCGCTCAACGTTGCTCAAGATAGTATCGACATTTAACCTGCAGCTCGACGACCTCACATCTGAAACCGCAGGGCTTGCCGCAAAGCTCGACCACGAGGGGCGGAAGGGGGAATCCAAAGAAGTTACTACTGATTCCCTTTGCGATGTATTTAAAATCCAGATGACAGGAGGCAGAACGGGACTTAAACAAACCGGAACAACCGCGCTTCCCTCATCCGTATTCAAGAAACATCGCGAGTGCTTCTTTGTTCAAATGGACACATCCGCCATGTCCAAATGCTACCCGATTGGATCCCTTCTCCTCGTGGATCCCAGCCCAAAACCCTGGAACGGATGCTCCGTCCTCGCCTTGGCCGATAATTCGAGAATCGTCATACGGCGTTATAGCACCGGCACGAATACCGTGATGCTCTCATCCCACTCATATCGCACAGCGGAACCGGATATCGTGCTGGACAAACGCCGAATTAGGATTCTGGGAGTCATCGTTTGGTTTCAGGCGTCTCATGATCTGAGCGTCTAATCAAATTTGATCTTGTTTACCTCCCCCATATGCTCACAACTCAATAGCAAAAGCCCCGCAGTCGGAGCGGACCGCGGGGCTCATGAAGAGAGGTGGTTTGTGGGCGCTTTGCCTGGCGCCCACGAGAGAGGCAACGGAGTAGAGACTACTCGTGGATGCGGGTACCGGAGAGGCCGGCCATGGTCTCGGCGGCCTTGTCCAGGGCGCCGATGATGCAGGTGCGGCCCTTGCGGGAGCGGGCGAACTTGATGGCGGCGCGGACCTTGGGCTCCATGGAACCCTTGCCGAACTGGCCCTCGTCGGCCAGGCGCTCGGCCTCGTCGGCGGTGAGGTCCTCGAGCTCCTCCTGGTCGGGCTTGCCAAAGTTGATGGCGACATGCTCGACGGCGGTCAGCAGGAACAGGACGTCGGCGTCGCAGTCCTCGGCCAGCAGCTCGCCGCCCAGGTCCTTGTCGATGACGGCGGGAACGCCCTTGTAGCAGCCCTTGTTCTCGTAGTCGCGGACGACGGGGATGCCGCCGCCACCGCAGGCGATGACGATGAACTCGTTGTCGAGCAGGTTGAGGATGGAGTCAGCCTCGACGATCTTCTTGGGATCGGGAGAAGCGACGACGCGACGCCAGCCGCGGCCGGAATCCTCGACGAAGACCTTGGAGGGATCCTCGGCCATGAACTCCTTGGCCTGCTCCTCGGTGTAGAAGGGGCCGATCGGCTTGGTCGGGTTCTTGAACGCGGGATCATCCGGGTCGCACTCGATCTGGGTGACGACGGTGGCGGCGTGCCAACGCTTATAGCGCTTGTGCATCTCGCGGCCGATGCCCTGCTGCAGGTGATAACCAATGTAGCCCTGGGACATGGCGCCGCACTCGGGCAGCGGCATCTCGGGGGTACCGATGGCGTCGTGGGCAGCGGCGAAGGCGTTCTGGATCATGCCGACCTGCGGGCCGTTGCCGTGGGTGATGATGATCTCGTTGCCCTGCTCGATGAGACCGAGGAGAGCGTGGGCGGTGTTGCTCACGGCCTCGATCTGCTCGACGGGGTTGTTGCCGAGGGCGTTGCCGCCGAGGGCGACGACAATACGATCGGGCTTGCCAAGAGGCTTAGACATTGCTGGAATCCTTTCTGTAAAAGGCCTACAACCCATTAATAACCCGCGTCCGTGCGATACGCGAGTTTATTAAGGTTTATATTCTCTTTATCGCTCATTTTATTCATTTTGAAAATAGTGGAGCGGTGAACGGTCGTTTTTATCCGCTCAGCGTACAGAACCCCAGCTCAGACATATCTACGCCATTTACGTGCGACTTTATTTGAATACAGCAAGGATTATGTTGGATTATACAAACTATATCTCTGCTAAACACAAAACGGACAGCATAATATCTTACTCGCACTATACGAGATTCTATGCACTTATAGGACAAGTATGCACCCCTGCAATAACACGGGGCTTTTCATCCAACAAAAGGGATAGCCAATCGCGCTTCGCCCCGCGGCAAGCGGCTGTGAACAAGCTGTGCTGTGCCCAAGCGTCCAAAAAAATCTAAACAGGGATATTGCTTCGGCTCTCAAGGCGTGATACTTTAGCCAAGTACAGCACGGGCTGGGGCGGCAGGCATCTGTCGTGAAGTTTGGGTTCGGCGACCCCGTGGCTGTCTTCTCCTTTATCCGCCAGCGAGCCCCTTGAGCGACGGATTGAGGAGGTCCTTACTATGACAAAAATGCTCAAGATTACGCTGAATGGTGAGACGTTTCTCGCCGACATGCTCTGGGACAAAGCGCCCGAAGCATGCAGATTGTTCGAAGCGTCCTGTCCGGTCGAGTCGCGCATCTTCTCGGCAAAGATTTGCGATACCGAGGTGACCTATCCCGTATCGGGCCCCATCGCCAACTACGAGCACATCGAGAATCCCGTCTTTAACGAGCCGGCGGGTGCGGTGAGCTGGTACGGCGGCTGGTCTTCGGTCTGTATCTTCTTTGATGTTTGCGAGCCTTTTGGCACCTGCAACATGTTTGCCCGCATCTGCGAGGCCGACCGCGAGCGCTTTGCCACCGCTTGTCGCAACATTTGGGACAATCAGGGCATGTACATCAAAAACGAAATCGTCGAGATCGAAGCGGAGGCCTAAAGATGATGAATATCGACACCCTGCTTGTACTCGACCTTGCAGAGTACACCACTTCGCTAGAAGCCCTTGCCGACCAAATGATGCTTGAGGAGCCGCGCGATATCGACTATATGCGTCGCCGCAAGCTCGACACTGGCCGCGAGTTCGCAGTATGGAACTTTACCGTCGGCTACTGCATGAACGCTGCCGACGCCCTTTCGCTCCTGCGCGCCCAGGCAGCCGAGAACGTCAACGGCAACACCGCTGACTTGGCCACCCTCAACAACAGCGCCGCGCGCCTGTGCGACTGGTTCTCGGGAGCCTTCGACGTCACCGGCAAGATGGACGACACGACCGCCATCCTCGCCCGCAGCCGCGACCTCTACGCCCAGGTCGAGACCCATGAGCAGTTTGCCGCCCTCACCCGCGCCACCGAGCGCTATCTGGTCCAGCTGCAATTTTGGGTCGATCGCCAGATTCCCTGGCCGGCCATCAGCGACCTGGTCCACGGCTACCGTCTGCGCACCGAAACCGGCGAGACAAGGTAAACCGGACTAGCAGCACCAACCACACCCCATCACGGGGCCCAAAGTAGTAATCAAGAGGCTGGAGACGCAAGCAACAGCGTCCCCAGCCTTTTTGCATGGTACCGCGCCGGTTCGATGGCTTTGAGACCTAAGCGAATCTTCGCTATCTGCCAATTTCTGTATGATTTGGGTCATTTCTAACTGCCAATTTTCGTACTTATAGGGGCAATCCTATCTACCAATTTTTGTCATTTAGGAGTTTTAATGCCACCCAGTAAGATCATTGATGGGCTTTTGAACTGGCAAAACAACTCCAATAAGGCGTTGCTTGTTATCAGCTCCCCCTCTATACCCAGAGAAGCGCGTGGTTTCGCGGCAATGCCGCGAAACAGCAACCGGGACAAAAGGCCCTGCCAACCACGCCCCCCGTTCAGCCCCACAATCCGAGGACGTAGTCGTAGCAGGATCTGAGGGCTGACCTTCGCGGACATTCCGCAGGACGAAAGAACCCCCGCCGCACGAAGTGCGCAGCGGGGGTTCTTTCATGTCCGAGGACGTCCGCGAAGGTCAGCCCTCAGATCCTGCGGTGAGAGACCTAGGCCTCGTTGTACACCGTCTTGAGCTTCAGCAGGTGCTGGTAGCGATCCATGGCGGCCTGCTCGTTCTCCTTGAAGAGCTCCTCGGCGCGCTCGGGGAAGGAACGCGTCAGCGAAGCGTAACGGGCCTCGTTCATCAGGAACTCCTGATAACCGCCCGCGGGCTCCTTGGAATCGAGCGAGAACTTCTTGCCGGCAGCAGCCTCGGGGTTGAAGCGGAAGAGGTTCCAGTAACCGCACTCGACAGCCTTCTTCATCTCGGCCTGGCAGTTCTGCATGCCGCCCTTCTTGATGGAGTGCATCTCGCAGGGGCTGTAGCCGATGATGAGGGACGGGCCGTCGTAGGCCTCGGCCTCGTGGATGGCCTTGAGGGTCTGAGCCGGGTTGGCGCCCATGGCAACCTGTGCCACGTAGACGTAGCCGTAGCTCATGGCAATCTCGGCCAGAGACTTCTTCTTGGTCACCTTACCGGCGGCGGCGAACTGAGCGACCTGGCCCAAGTTCGAGGCCTTGGAGGCCTGACCACCGGTGTTGGAGTACACCTCGGTGTCGAAGACGAAGACGTTGACGTTGTGGCCGGAAGCCAGGACGTGGTCCAGGCCACCGAAGCCGATGTCGTAGGCCCAGCCGTCGCCGCCGAAGATCCAGAAGGACTTCTTGGTGAGGTAAGCCTTGTCGGCGAGGATCGCCTTGGAAGCGTCGCAGCCGCACTTCTCGAGCTCGGCAACGTAGGCAGCGGCAGCGGTCTTGGAGGCCTCGGCGTCGTTGACGGAGTCGATCCAAGCCTGGCCGGCGGCCTTGAGCTCATCGGACGGACCATCGGCAGCGATGATGTCCTGGGTAGCGGCGATCAGCTTGTGCTGAACGGCCTCATAGCCAACGGCCATGCCCAGGCCGTGCTCGGCATTGTCCTCGAACAGGGAGTTGTTCCACGCCGGGCCGTGACCGTCCTTGTCCTTGCAGTAAGGAGCGGTGGCAGCGGGGTTGCCCCAAATGGAGGAGCAGCCGGTGGCGTTGGAAATGAACATGCGGTCGCCGGCGACCTGGGTCACCAGACGTGCATAGGCGGTCTCGGCGCAGCCGGCGCAGGAGCCGGAGAACTCCAGGTAGGGCTGCTTAAACTGGCTGCCCTTGACGTTGGCCGCGATGAGCTCCTTCTTCTCGGAGACGTTCTCGACCATGTAGTCCCAAACGGGCTGCTGGTCCATCTCCTGCTCGGTGGGAACCATCTCGAGGGCGCCCTTGGGGCAGACCTTGACGCAGTTGGTGCAACCCATGCAGTCGAGCGGGGACACAGCCATGGTGAACTTCATGCCCTTGGCCTTGGGGCCCATGGCGTCGAGCGTGCGGGTAGCCTCGGGCGCGGCTGCAGCCTCGTCCTCGGTCATCGCGAACGGACGGATGGTGGCATGCGGGCACACGTAGGCGCACTGGTTGCACTGGATGCACTTGGTCTCGTCCCAGTGGGGAACGACCACGGCGACGCCGCGCTTCTCGTATGCGGAGGCGCCCAGCTCAAACTGGCCGTCGGCGCAATCGACGAAGGCGGAAACAGGCAGGCTGTCGCCATCCATGCGATCGATGGGCTCGAGCAGGTTCTTGACCTGCTGGGCGATGGCGGACTTGGTCTCCTCGGAGAGCTCGATGGGGGCAGCATCCTCGGCAGTTGCCCAGTCGGCCGGAACCTCGAACTTACGGAAGGCGGTAGCGCCGGCATCGATAGCCTTGTGGTTGGCGTCGACGATGGCCTGGCCCTTCTTCATGTAGGACTTGGTAGCCGCGTCCTTCATGTACTGCAGGGCGTCCTCGGCGGGCAGGACCTTGGCCAGCGCGAAGAAGGCGGACTGGAGCACCGTGTTGGTGCGCTTGCCCATGCCGACCTTGGCGGCCAGGTCGATAGCGTCGATCAGGTAGACGTTGACGTTGTTGTTCGCGATGTAGCGCTTGGCCACAGCGGGCATGTGCTCGGCGAACTCCTCGTCGCTCCACTGGCAGTTGACCAGGAAGGTACCGCCCGGCTTGACGTCGCGGACCATCTTGAAGCCCTTGACGATATAGCTGGGGTTGTGGCAAGCGACAAAGTCGGCCTTGGTCACGTAGTACGGCGAACGGATCGGGGAATCACCAAAGCGCAGGTGCGAGACGGTGACGCCGCCGGTCTTCTTGGAGTCGTACTGGAAGTAGGCCTGGACGTACTTGTCGGTGTGGTCGCCGATGATCTTGATCGAGTTCTTGTTGGCGCCGACGGTACCGTCGCCACCCAGACCCCAGAACTTGCACTCGATGGTGCCGGGGGCTGCGGTGTTGGGCGCATCCTCGGCCTCGGGCAGGCTCAGGTTGGTCACGTCATCGACGATGCCGATGGTGAACTCGCGCTTGGGCTCGTCCTTCTTGAGCTCCTCGAAGACAGCGAACGCGGACGCGGGAGGCGTGTCCTTGCTGCCCAGGCCGTAACGGCCGCCGACGACCTTGATGCCCGTCTTGCCGGCCTCGTAGAGAGCAGAAACGACGTCCTGGTAGAGCGGCTCGCCGATGGAACCCGGCTCCTTGGTGCGGTCCATGACGGCAATCTTCTGGACGGTCTCGGGGAGAACGTCGACAAAGTGCTTGATGGAGAACGGACGGAACAGGCGAACCTTGACCAGGCCGACCTTCTCGCCGTGAGCGTTGAGGTAGTCGATGACTTCCTCGAGCACGTCGCAGAAGGAGCCCATGCACACGACGACGCGGTCGGCATCGGGAGCGCCGTAGTAGTTGAACAGGCCGTAATCGGTGCCGAGCTTCTCGTTGATCTTCTTCATGTAGCCCTCGACGACGGCGGGAAGCTCGTCGTAGACCTTGTTGCAGGCCTCACGGTTCTGGAAGAAGATATCGCCGTTCTCGTGGCTGCCGCGGGTGTGCGGGTGCTCAGGGTTGAGCGCGTGGTCGCGGAAAGCCTGGACGGCGTCCATGTCGCACATCTCGGCCAGATCCTTGTAGTCCCACATGGCGACCTTCTGGATCTCGTGGCTGGTGCGGAAGCCGTCGAAGAAGTTAAGGAACGGGGTCTTACCCTCGATGGCGGCAAGGTGAGCCACCGGCGAGAGGTCCATGACCTCCTGGACGTTGCCCTCGGCGAGCATGGCGAAACCGGTCTGGCGGCAGGCCATGACGTCGGAGTGATCGCCAAAGATGTTCAGGGCGTGGGAAGCGACGCAACGCGCGGAGACGTGGAAGACGCCCGGGAGCTGCTCGCCCGCGATCTTGTACATGTTCGGGATCATCAGGAGCAGACCCTGAGAAGCCGTGTAGGTGGTGGTCAGAGCACCGGCGCCCAGCGAACCGTGAACGGTACCGGCTGCACCTGCCTCGGACTCCATCTCGACGACCTTGACCGGGGTGCCGAAGATATTCTTGCGACCCTGGGCCGCCCACTGGTCGACATGGTCGGCCATCGGGCTGGACGGCGTAATGGGATAGATTCCCGCTACCTCGGTGTACGCATACGAAACATATGCGGCCGCCTCGTTGCCGTCCATAGACTTAAACTTACGCGCCATATACCCCTCTCCTCTCATATAGGTATACAGGCCCCGGCGATCGCCGGGATGTTGGCGTGATGGGATTTTCGCTGTTGCTTCCAATCATCTGGCAGGCAGGCTCAGCAGCAGGTACATGGCGTGGAGAGAAGGCATGCCGAGGCGAGGAGGGCTGCACGCGCTCCACAAGCCCAGCTACCCGTCTTGCACATGACCGAGCGCCGCAAAGGCCGCATGCCGGATGCTCCCGGGCACGCCCCGGCGATGGGAAGCGCCCGCAACGGAAATCCGCATGCGGGTTTATTGTACCCCGCCGTCAAGTGTAATTTCGGCAAATATAGGCGGGCGGTAAAGGTTTACCTTGGGTGACCATCAAGGGCAAAATTGATCCTTCCGTCACCGAGGGACCAAATGGCAGCTGCGGTGAAATAGGAACTGTTTTTGCCGGCCGTAGCCTTAAACAGCCCCTATTTCACCGCAACTTATTTAGGAGATGAGTCAGAGGGCGCCGAGGAGGATGGCGTAGGTTGTGGATTCTCCGAGCTTGAGCTCGTCACCGGGGTTGAGCTGGGCGGAGCGGCCGGGCTCGACCTGGGTGCAGACGTTCGTCGCGTCGTTTACCACCACGGTTCCGTTGGTGGACGACAGGTCCTCAACGTACCAGACATTTTGGTCATCGCACCACACGTGGGCATGGCGAGCCGAAACGTCATCGCCCACATCGGTGATGCCGCCCTCCCCCGTTGCCTGCGCGCCGATCTCGACGCCTTCCTCACTCGGCTGAATCCAGCGCGGGACGCTCACCGCGTAGCCGTTTTGCACGCGCAGCAGTCCCAGCGGATGCGCCGGCGCGACCTCGTGCTCGCCCGACTTGGAACCAAGGCGGGCGTGAGAGCAAACGGCATAGGGAACGAATCTTGCGGATGTACTCCTCGACGTCAGGCAGGTAAGCCCCACGAAGTCACCGGGGAGGCCCAAGCGGCCCGGCACCACTTCCAGATTCTGACCAGGGCGAGTCGTTCGCCGGTGGCTGAAGGCTCGCTCCCACCCAAAAGGGGAGATTCGCGTTGTTCCCCAATCGCTCTCGCATCTTTCATTTTGCTCGAGGTGGGCTATAAAAACTTTCCTGGTGAAAGGCGGCGATTGGTTTCCTTTCTTTCTAGAGGAGCGCGCCTGTAATCTGTTTTCATCCTAAATCAAGTTGAGATCGGACCTTCCAGAGGCAAGTCGACTCAAACTGCGAGGCTCCATGTTGGAATAAAGAGCGCTGTCGAAGTGCCAACAACACAAAGCTTGCCAGTCTCAAATAGAACCTTTTGGGAGTCCGATTGGGCCGCACACCGAATCCCCGCTGGTGGTTTTTTATAGCTGCGTAACAATAAACAAGGTTAGTGCCAGTCCAGCATGAAATTGAGGAACGTATGCATTTTTTCTCAGTAAGTGATCGTCGTTACTGCTTCGATGAGGTCACTCGCAATTGCTTTCAGGTTGACCAAGCATCAGAAGATGCGCTTCGCATATTTGAAGCATCGGGAAGAACGGTCAACTCGAAGTTGCTAACAAAGTCACTTGCTGCGAAAGGCTACGACCAAACGACCATAGCAGAACTTGAAGACGACATTGATGAGTATCAACGATTGTCTGAGCGGACTTTCTTAACAAAAGACACGCCTCGAAAACTTAGATCCATCGAACTCCACGTTTCACATGCATGCAACCTTGGTTGTAGTTACTGTTTTGCCGGTAAAGGAGATTATGGAACGTCTCCTCTGCTGATGACAGACGAGATAGCCTTCAAGGCGGTCGACTACCTCGTCGCAAGTTCATCGGAAAACGAAACGCTTGCAATCGTCTTTTTTGGTGGGGAATCCATGATTAACGAGCCGCTGATATGGAAAACGGTCGACTATTCAAAAAGAATATACCCCAATAGAAACTTTACCTATTCTATTACGACCAACGGAACGCTTTTGAATGACACTGCTGTGAATTCTTTCAAGGAGCACGGGTTTTCTGTTCTGATTAGTCTCGATGGTACAGGATGCAAGCACGATGCATCGCGCCCGTACAAGACGGGAGGCGGCTCTTTCTCCGATATCGACAAAAACGTTCGTCGTTTTTCCGAGTCGTTCCCCTTCGGCGCAAGAGCGACCTTAACAAATAATAACTGTAACCTTGTTGAAGACTATCTTCAGTTTAAAGAGATGGGCTTCAGAAGGATTTACTTCTCGCCCGTGAGCTCATTCGATGAGAATATCAAACTCGACGAACACTCATTAAACAAAATCAGGGCGGGCCTAATAGATTTGGCGGATCAATATCTCAAACAGATTGATCAAGGGGAAAAGCCCTTGTTTAGAACATTGAAAACTGCAGTTGATTTGATTATGAGCAACAGGATCGCCTTTGTCGGATGCGGGGCTGGCAGGCGTTTTATTTCCGTGACTCCCGAAGGGGACGTATACCCCTGTCACAGGTTTGTCGGGATGATGCGATTCAAAATGGGCAACATCGTCACCGGAATTGACGAAACTAGGTATATTGAAAACTGGAGTCAGGGTGTCGAAAAAAGAATTGACTGTACGGACTGTTGGGCTCGGTCTTTCTGTGGTGGGGGCTGTAGCTGGGAGGCTGCAGACGAGCACGGCTACTTGCCCAAGAGTCTACACCCTGCATCATGTGAATATAGAAAAATGTGCTACGAGATGGCTTTTGACCTTATTTCCCGCCACTCATCTTCGCAGGAGAAAAATCAACGAGAAGCTACTGTATCGGAATAAGCGGTTCAGCGCATTGCTGTCACCATTGTGGAGGTGTTCGTTCTTCTGATTACCGTCTGCGAAGCTTATTGCTACGTTCTCCGAAACCATTCTAGAAATATGGTGAACTAGACATCTTGGTTTGTTATACACAATATTGAGGTTTTTCTGCACTCAAAGGGAGGTAGTCGTGAAGCATATTCATCCGATTAATCCAGGAAGTGGCGACGAGGCAGGCGTGAAGCCGATGTCTTTTGACTGCCTCTTGGGCATTACTGACATCTGTACTGTTTATGATAAAGCAGATGGCTGTGGTGCATACGATTACTGCGACTATGACATGGATGGCGGCAGCATCTGCGTTGTAGATCACTGTGGCATTGATCAAACGTAGTCTCTAATTGGATTAAGGTGAGGAGCTGTTATGAAGCATATCCATCCTGTTGGTTCAAATGAACATACTCCCGTTGAGCCTTGTTGTCTTGGAGTTGATATATGCAATTTTTACGACATCGCCGAGTGCCCTGTTGCGGATTGGTGCTATGTCGATAAAGAATCAAGCTGTGTTTTGCCAGCAGATTGGTGCGATCCAGTTGACGAGTAGTTTTTGTGTCTAGGAACTATTTGGTCCAATTCAAAATAAGATGGGGACAAATACCAAAATCTCGTGTCTGGGAGGAAGTTATGCCATTATTGCAAGGTCTCGTTGGATTAACCTTTGTACTTGCTTTATATCTGGCACCTTTTTTATTGTTATTCTTCATTATCCGATTCTTTCTTCGGAAAAAATAGGAGTATCACGCAAACATTAGCGTAGCTTTCTTCCAATATGAGCCGAGCATTGGCAAGTGGAATAAGAAGCCCGACCGTTCGTCACATGAAAGTGATCGGACGGGCCTCTCAATTTAACCCGGGCCGCCACCCATAGCGGCTTTCCGGGCGTATTTTCGGTGCAAAGCAATCGTCAGTTTAATCCTATGCGTCGATACCGCATTTCATTTGTTCGGCTCGTATTCTACGGCCTTGTAACCCTCGCACTCTCCGGCAAACGGATTGAACACGAAGGCAGAGATGATGTGTGCGTGGACATCGAGGCTGCTGTAGGCAACATACTGGGGCATGGACCCCCGCTGCGCGTGGCATGCGGCCCGGCATATTCATTGCCGTCCAACCCCGTGTAGTTGCAGCAAAGGGTGGAACCTCAATGCTCAGCTCATGTTGTCCGTGGGACACGAGAATTGTAAGTACACTTTGGTGTGATTCTCACGATGATACTGAGCCACCTGGAATAAGATACGTCGCGACAACACTTCGCTTCATCTCTGTCTCGACAAGACAACGTAGACTAAAGTTTCCTTTAGTAAGAGAATGAGAACTATATCTGAAAGCGTTGCGATGGCGTGAAGGCACCGAGTCCGAACCGACTGAATGCTACGTGCATCTGCATCGCTTTTTTGTTATCTCTGTCAGTTGGGTAGCACTACACTTGTCAGCATTTACCCCGGTACATGCTGCCTAAATCCACTACCCCTTCTACCGCGCCGACCATCTCGTCATCGTGAGAGACAATGATGATCAGCTGGCTTTGCTTGTTGCGCTTAACATAGGCCGCAAGCTCGGCGCGGCTTACAGCGTCTAACCCAGTCGTGGGCTCGTCGAGTACCAAAACTGACGACTTGCGTGAAATCGCCGACCATAAGTACACTCGGCGCAGCTCACCGCCCGAAAGCGCGGAGCAACGTTTCCCGAGCAACTCCTTCACGCTGTTTTCCAGCGAAAGTAGGCCATCTACACCCCGGTGATAGGAAGAAAAGGGCGTGTCGAAATACTCTAACAGCTCTTTCACCGTTTCGTCCGGCGCGAAGCACGACTGTGGGCAGCACGATATCTCTCTCGCACGTATGTAATCCAAGTCGCATTCTTCGATTGGCACGCCGTTGTATTTTACTTTGCCTTTCGATGAGTATAGCCCGAGCATCAAGTAAAGAAGTGACGTCTTGCCTCTTCCGTTTTCCCCAACTATGCAATATGTACCAGGACCGGAAAACTTGAAAGAAAACCCGCCGAGGACCTCTCGGACAGATCCGTCTGGAAGGGCAACCGAGAATTCCAAATCAGATACCGAAATGTCATTTATTTCATCGAGTTTAGCTAAATCGGTCCGATTCCACCCCGATCTCTCCTTTTCTCTCGTCGCGATAGCCGTCCTATCCCATGATGCTTTGGCATCTTGATAGGATTTGAACAATGACATCATACTTTTCAAAGTCTTAAAGAGAACCGCGAAGTATGTACCGATGATAGTGTACTCGCCTATTGACATAGTTCCGTTAATGATTCGTACTCCGGAAACAACAAGTATCACCGCTTGAAACAACGCTGCGAAAAGACCATCGAGCGATGTCAGAGAATATGATAGCTTTCCGGAGCGCAAAACTTTGGGAAAATAGCTCTTAAACCCAGCGTCGAGCGCTTGTTCGCTCTTGCCGTACGAAGATGTCAGTTGAATGTTGAGAATCTGATTAAGCTGCGATGCAATTGCGGCGTAAAAGGCGCTGTCCGCCTCTTTCTTCTCATACGTGACCCTATACAAAAGTTTCCTCAACCCAGTAATTACACAGAAATACACGATGAGGAGAATGATGGAAAACACCGCGAGAGTTGAATCAATTGACCATATGATAAGCAATACGATGGGAATGGCTACAATGGACAGCGGCGCACTGATAAAATTCGCCAAAACGAAGGATGAGACCACGCTAGAGTCGGAAATAATCCGTTGCGTTGTATAGGCTGGATCGATGGTCCGACTCACCAAGTAATCGTCTCTTTCAAAACGCAAGACGGCCTCCCTGAGAAGATCAAAGGAAAGTCTCGTGGTTATGCGAATGGAAAGTGTTCCTGCAAAATAAGTAAAGAGGGTGGAGAAAACTCCTATTGACGCAACCAGGAGCGCGAAGAGTACGGCGTCTCTTTCGCTGCGGTTACCGAGAAGAAAATCTAAGAATTTCCCGTTCACGTATGGCATGGCATAGGAGAGAGCGGTTCCAATCACCGTGATAGCAATGAAGACGAAAGCCCCTTTTGCTCTGATGAACCTCGAGAGAACGCATCGAATCAAGGAAGGCCCCAATCTACCCGCCACAAAACATCAATCACTGATACCTTACACCTCAACACAACAGGAGCGAAGATTTGCCAATGAGACTGCTTTAAGATTGCCTTGGGCCAATACGATCTCAAGCTCTTCCTACAAGAGAGTCGGAATCGGACATCTCCTCCGACGAACCTGGCAATCGGGCGGTTGAAATATCTTTTTCAACCGCCCGATTGCCACAATAGATTTGAGCATCCGCCCACAAACGTCCGCGTTTTATACCCATCAAATCCTTTGCCTTTTGTCGTCTAGACTAGAAAAATCGCTCGAAATAACGCAACCGGCCTGCTCGCTTGAAGAAACCTAAGCCCGTAACGTAGATGTGCAAACTTCCGAAACGCCTTGCGCGGCATAGTGCGTATAAACTTCGTCAACCGCCTCAGAAATATCTGAGTATCGCGCCGGGTCAAAAGCATACGATGTCGCAGCTATACCCTGCACCCATTCGGAACGCGGATTAATTGAATAGCCACACAGCATCATCATACATGCATCTAGACCTGATTTCCCAAGTATCCGACGTATTGATGAGAGCATCGCGGGTCGCCCCCGCACCATCGTCGTCACCCCTATTAGCAGTATTTACCGTTTTTCTCTAAATGCGTATCGCCACCCTTAAGAATACGAAGTGTTTTATCCAGACCCGATTGTCCTCCATCTCAAACGAAGGGATAAGGAATCTCATCCGGAATCGGCAGTAACGGAGGATTCACAACGACAAGCGAAAAACATGAGTCATCTCTCAGAGGGGAGTAAAGGCTCCCCTCAAGCACCCTAGTTTCGTCATCCAAAGAGTTGATGGCAGTGTTTTTCTTACAAAGGTCGACAACAAAAGGGTTGATTTCTACAGATGTTACATCCATGCCACAGTTGGTAAGTATCAGGCCCTGTATTCTGGGGCCAGAACACAAATCGAGAGCCTTCCGTGCGCTCTGCGGTGTAAGGCGCCAATCTCAGCAAATCTGTCCCACAATACTGCGCTGAAGAACAACACGGAACCCCTGAGCCAAACTCCCCTATACCTTATTAAGGCTAAGACAGGCAAGTTCACGCACCCGGCATATTCCAGAATAACATCCTATTGTTTTAGATGCTCTACAAGCATGAACAGCCGCGAATCGGAAAGATCTTCTAGTTTCGCCCCGACTGACCGCCAAGGGCCAAAATGGCCTCTCCATCCCCAGGCGACCGGCTCTGGCGCGCCGAGGAGTGTCCCCAAGTGCCGGCAGAAAAGGAACGTCCTTAACTGCCGGCTAGAGGGCACCGAAGAGGATGGCATAGGTAGTGGATTCGCCGAGCTTGAGCTCGTCGCCGGGATTGAGCTGGGCGGAACGGCCGGGCTCGACCTGAATGCAAACGCGCGTGGCCCCGTTTACCACCACGGTTCCGTTGGTGGACGACAAGTCCTCGACGTGCCAGATATTTTGAGCATCGCACCAGATATGGGCATGGCGGGCCGAGACATCGTCGCCGACGTCGGTAATATCGCCCTCACCAGTGGCCAGCGCGCCAATCTCAACGCCCTGCTCACTCGGCTGAATCCAGCGCGGGGCGCTCACGACAAAACTGTTTTGCACGCGCAGCAAGCCCAAAGGGTGCGCCGGGGCGGGTTCGCGTTCGCCCGCAGTCAGCGACATGCCAAGCGAACGCGGCGTGGATGTGCCTCCGCCGCAGGTCGCGTTCGCGTAGTCGATGGCATAGTTCACCGAGGACCGCACATCCGCCGAACAACCGACGGCGACAAACAGCACCAGCACGACCTCGGCGCGCTCGGCGGGCATGAGTTCCGCCGCCTGGGACAGGCGATCGAGCGCGTTGCGATAGAGATTCGTGTCCTGGTGGCACTCTTCGAGCGCGCGTACCATCGGTTCACCTGCAGGACCGCACACCATATTGATTACAGCCGTGGAGTCCATGGGATTGCGCTGGCGCAGGGCCAGTTGCGACATAATACGCGCAGCCGAGGTACCGTATTCGGCAAAGTAGCGCTGCTGAAGCGTGCCGACCGGCGCGCGAACGATAAAGCGGGAAACCCAAGAGCGATCGGCGGCTCGGCTCTGCGGGCTGCGGCCGTCGGCGAGCGGACGGGACGAAAGCACCAAGCCGCACAGCTCGATATGGCTCAGATGCGCTGCGCGCTTAAAGATGTCAAACATGGCCCCGCATGGGGTGAGCTCAACTTGAGATGCCATGACCTAGGCCTCCTTGGTCGTAGAAATAGAATCGGACGATACTTCGACAGGTCCGCCAAAAGTACGGACAGCTGCGGCTCCACCGGCAAGCGGAGTCGCCATCTGGGCTTTTGTGCGTCGCGGTGCCGAAACGGGAAGTTCAAAGGCAAAGCCCATCGCAAGCAAAAACCACGTAAGCGTATAGGTTGCAACCAGAGCGGCAACAAGGCCGCCCATCACGGCGCGTTGGGAAAATACGCTACATGCAGCCACAACCAGCACCGGAACCTCGCAGGCAGAAAGCGCAAGCACACCCTGCAGGAAGCCCGAGCGCCGATCGCGCGCAAGTGCCCCCGCGGCAACGCCGGCTATGCCTGGCAGCGCCAACGCCAGTGCGGCAATAATACCCGGTAGCGACCCAGACCACACGAGCGATCCCAAAGTCGCCGTCACGCGAGCGCCCGACGCCAGCAGCGCGGCCGAAACCACGACCACAGCCCAAACCACGCCACAGACGACCGTCGCGCCGACCATCAGCGCGCGACGAACCGCGCGGCCAGACGCATCCATGGGGCACGGCGTGAGCGGCTCGCCGCGGAGCGAACGACCGACATTTTGCGCATAGTGGTCACAAAACGCCGAGAGCGCCGCCTCGACCGCCGCCGGCTCGGGACGATCTTTTTGATGGCTGGACAGACAGGCCATCACCACGTCGAACAGCTGGGCATCGACAAACGCCAGCGCATCGCGTAGCTCCTCGGAATCCGGCTCAAGCCCCAGCTGCTGGGCCTGCTCGGCCGCAGCGAGCGCCACATCGGGCTCACGACGAAGCAGCTGAGTCAAATCGCAACCGGGCGCATGGGCACCAATGGGATAGTCGGGCAGCGTGTCCATCTTGAGACGGTAGGGGCTGGCGATGTCGCGCGTCTTTTTGCGCGAACCCGAGGTGCCCGAAGTGCTCGGCGCGGCTTCGTATGGCGCGGCGCCGGCAATGAGCTCGTAAACCGTGCTTGCCGCGGCGTAGACGTCGATCGCCGGCGACATACGCAAAGCGCGCAGGTCGGGAATATCGTCGGTGAGCATCTCGGGCGGGGCATAGGCAACCGTCGCGCGACGCAGCGTGGCATAGCGCTCCGTAAACGACGCCTTGCCGCCGGTACCGGCCACGGCCGACGCAGGCTCGAGCGCCAGCGACGAGCCAAAGTCGATCAGGCACAGGTCAAAGGTGCCCTCGGCAAGCTGCCGGTCAAGCGGTAGACGCGCCGTACGCACCATAATATTAGCGGGCGAGATATCGCGATGGACAAAGCCCTCCCCCACCAGGCTCATGCGGCAGAGCAGGTCGAACAGGTCGCGCCCCAAGCGCGCCGCCACAAGCGGCGATAGGCGGCCGGCATCGTCCACGGCAAGTCGCGAACGCAAGCGGGCAAGCGTCTCGCCCTCGACCCATTCCATGACAATTGCAGGCACACCGTCAACCTCGCCCCAGCCATAGAGGCGGGGAAAGCCCTTAAGGCCCGAAAGGGCGCGATGGCATTCATATTCCTCGCGAAATGCCGCTTTGAACTTGGCGACCAGCGCCTCATGGGCGGCATCGTCGTCAAACTCATCGCGCGTCGGCAAGATGAGCTGTTTGAGTGCTACGGCCTCGCCTTGGGCGTTGACGGCACGCGTCACGCGGCCGATACCGCCACGGCGCATGGTGGCATCGTCGGCAAACAGTATCGTAAAACGACGCAGATAGGCAGGCAGTTCGTCCTGACCGAGCGCAATGGCCGGCTCAAACCCGTCGACACGCGCCAGGCGCAGGCCGACCATGGGATCGCGACCGAGCGATTGTGGTGTGGTGGATGCAAGATCGGTCATCATAGGGCAAGCGCCGCCACGTTATTGTTGAAGTTACCGAGCGCGACGTCATCATCGCCGTAATGGCCGACCCATTGACATAGGTTGGTGTAACAGCCCCACAGATGGGCATACTGCTGATACCACTTTGACCGGGGCGAGAATGTCTGACGACCGAACTCGGCTCGAATGACAAACATCTCCCCGACCAGGCTGTCGCACGGCCTGGGATCTCCCGTAGAGTTATAGGTCGAAACCACGTCATTGGCACGAGAAACATAGCCGTCGAGCATGTTGTACTTGGTCACAAGCCAACTGTGAATGCTCTCTTCCTCAGCAGCGGAAAGGCCACCGGAGTTTGCATCGTTGTCAGTGTTGCCGCCCGTCGAGCCGCCGTTTCCAGACCCTCCGGCAGAGGAACCCGACCCAGAGCCGCCGCCCGAACTCGACGAATCCGAGCCGGAGCCAGAAGTATCCGAGCTACCGGGCTTTCCGGACTGCTGGGCGTCCTGCTCCTTCTGCTGCTCGACCTTATTCACCGTTGCCGCTACGCTATTGTTGGACAACCGATCGATGATCTTGGTGTTGGTGAGCACGATGGTTTTGCCATTGGCAAGCGTGACTTCGTTGTCCGGGGCCTCGGCGCCGTCCGCGTCGTCGGCGCCAAACACAATATGCGCGACCACACTTGCCCAAGCATATCCAGTCGTGGTCCCCAGGTCACTTTTGACCTCATGCCCCACGCGCGGTTCGCGTGCGGCATGTGCCTGCATCATGGACGGCACGGTCATGCCATAGGCAGAAACGCCAGCTATGACCAGCACCAGCGAGCAAGACAGCAGTGCGTACGCCCGCGGCGCCAAGCCCAGTCGGCGTCGCATGCGCACCGCGGCGCCGCGCTTTGTCTGAGTGCCACCGGGCCGCATGCGTTCTCCTCCAACAAAAACACGCCGCTCGGGAGCGGCGCATTCATTCGAATCCATATTTGAGTGTATCAGCGAACCCAAAAGGTTGCGCAACGAATGGGCAAATTAAGGATGCGAGTGGAAGCATCCATGCGATAAGCGGATACAAAGCATCTTTGTTGCACAACAAACTTACAGTCGCACGGGGAAATTATGGCTACCCCGTGCGTCGCGATGAAGACATACGGCAGGAGCAGGCTCGCCACCTAAATCGTGCGACGGGCCTCGATGGCGCGCCCAAGCGTAAGCTCGTCGGCATACTCCAGGTCGCCGCCCACGGGAAGGCCGCTCGCCAGACGCGATACCTCAACGCCCAGCGGCTTGATAGTGCGGGCCAGGTAGCTCGCCGTGGTCTCGCCCTCGATATTGGGGTTGGTGGCGATGATGACCTCGTGGATGTCCTCGTGGCCCAAGCGTGCCAGCAGCTCACGAATGTGCAACTGCTCGGGACCAATCTTGTCCATGGGACTGATCACGCCGCCCAATACGTGGTAGAGACCGTGGTAGCTGCCCGTGCGCTCAATCGCCTGGACATCGCGCGGCTCGCCCACCACGCAAATGCGAGTGGTATCGCGCATCGAATCCTGGCAGATGGAGCACTCGTCGGCCGTGGCGTAGTTAAAGCAGCGGCTGCAAAAGTGAACCTCCTGCTTAACCTCCAGGATAGCCTCGGCCAGGCGGCGCGCCTCCTCGGCATCGGCCTCGAGCAGGTAATAGGCGATGCGCTGGGCCGACTTGGGACCAATGCCCGGCAGACGGCCCAGCTCATCGAGCAATTTTTGCAGACTATGGTTGGCACTCATATATATGCGTGTCTTAGAACGGCATGCCCGGGATGTTGAGGCCGCCGGTGATGGCGCCCATCTGCTTGTTGGCAAGCTCGTTGACACCGCGGACGGCCTCGTTGACGGCAGCCATGATCATGTCCTGCAGCATATCGACGTCCTCGGGATCGAGGGCATCGGGGTCGATGGTGAGGTTGACGAGCTCCATCTCGCCGTTAACGGTCACCTTGACCATGCCGCCGCCGGCAGAGGCGTCGACGGTCTGAGACTTGAGGTTCTCCTGCGCGGCGGCAAGCTGCTCCTGCATCTTGCGGGCCTGCTTCATCATCTGCTGCATGTTCATACCGGCCATGATGGCTCCTTTACGTGCGGCCGCGCGCCGAGCTGCAAGGGCAGCCGGAGCACGGCGGGACTTTCAAACTCAAAAATCGTACCACGGCGCGGGGCAAGCAAGCGGGGCGGACACGCTACCTCAGTCGATATACATGTCCTGGAGTGCAAACCGCACCCAAAGATTATGCGAAGTTGAATAATTCGCATCTGCATAATATTGAAAGCTAAATCTTGTAGAGCCGGAATCCGACATTTTCTGCATCCAGCTAGATAACAAAATGCCGAACCGCTGCTCGAGGCGGCGCTCATGATGGCAGGGTATAATTTGATTGTCACAGACAGCAATTTGGAGGTGCCCCCATGAATGCCCCCGACGCGCTCCAAAACATCCGCTCAAAACACCCCGTTGCATATGTGGTTCTCTATCTCTTTGTCGGCTGGGCATTGCTGGTTGTCATCACCCATGCCATAGCTTTTGGAGCAGAACTGCTGATAGCCAGCTCGGACCAGCCCGTCGTCAAATGGGAAGCGACCGATGAGTGCACCGACGGAACCCGAACCATTTACTACAACAGCCCGTCCCTCTACCAAGAGTTCAAGGTCAAGATAAAGGACTCCAAGATTGTCGATGCCGAACTGGGCTCTTTATTTACAATCGGAGCAACCGTCAACGCCGAGCAAGTCGAGTACACGGACAGCCATGCGACGTATCGTATCGACCTCAGCATCCTAGGCCGACCGTCACGCGCCTGTCTGCTCGAATGCGAGATACGCGGCACCACGCTACACATGTCCGAAATGCAGATGCGCCCGGACAAGGAATCCTTGAAGGGCCAGAGGCCCTAAGTCCAGCGAGCTCCGTTCTCCCCCGTCCAGAAGAAGATGATGTACGGCCCGAGTCGAAACAGACTAGGCATAGACTCGTCCGCCTTCGTAGGCAAAACGCAGGATGAGCGGGGCATTGTTGCGCACGAAATCATCGAGTTCTTTGAGGTTCGCTTCGCTAAAGCCCTCGTGTGACACCCAATTGAATGCCGGCAAGATACACTCCGCCGTGTCAAAACCCCAATCGCGCGGGCGCTCCACAACAACCTTCACCGTGTTGTCCTCCCGGACTTCGGAATACGAAACCTGCGTATCGTCCTCAAGGCGGACATATTCCCACATCATAAGCTCGCTCCGTTCAAAGGGTTCTCTTCTTGAGCAGTATACCCGCCTGCGCAGCTACTCCACCGGCTTGAAGATGGTGGACTGACCGAAGACGCTGCGGATGAGGGCTTTGGCCTCGTCCTCGGTCTGCGGGATGCTCGGGACTGCGCCCTGATGGCCGAAGGGGCTGCCCGCACCGGGGTTGGACTCCCAGGGAGCTGCAGGAGCGTCCCCCTCTTTGGGGGCAGTTGCGGCGGGCTTGGGCGCGGACGCCGTGGCCGGCGCGTCGAACGGAGGCAGATCGTCCCCGCCCGCATCGGCGGCAAAACCGGCGACCATGGCATCGTCGTAGGGCACCTGCTCGGATTCCCACGGCGCAGACGGCGCGGCGGGCTGAGCCTTGGGAGCGGATGCGCGCTCGGGCGCTCGGGGTGCGGGCTCGGTCGGGAGCTTGCCCGTGGCAGGAGCGCCGGCGGGGTTGTCGGAGCGCAGCCAGGGGGCCTTAGCCAGGTCGGATGACTTGGGCGCAGGCGCGGCGGCGGGCTTAGGCCCGGGGACCGGGGCAGCCGGTTTGGGCGCAACGGGTTCAGGCGCCGACGGGGTCGGTGCCATCACCGGCGTCGCTTGCTGCTGCGGAGCGCTGGCGCTCGAGGATACAGGGGCCGCCGAGGACACGGGTTGCGGGTCCGCAGATACCGCAGCCCGTGCAGATGGAGAATGCTCCTCATGTTGAGGAGCCGGCGTGCCACCCCCATCCAGGACATAGTCGACGGTACGACGACCGAAGACCGCACTGACTGTCGGCAGGACCACCGACTGCGTGTCGGCGCGTCCGAGCATCTTGATGGCAAAGGTCGAGCCCGCGGGGAACGAGACCGTGAGCTTGGAGCCGTCGTCGGCCGTGGCGCGGGCGTTGAGCAAAAGTCCCGCGTAGGAGGCCTGACGAGCCTTGACGCGCTCGACAACCTCGGCCCATTTGCGCTGGAGCTCGCCGGCATCCTCAACCGCAGGGGTCTCGGCGGCGCCGGCGGCAGCAACCTGAGCGGCAGTGTTGGGCTTGGACACCGGCACGGTCGATGCCGCAGGCGCGGGAGCCGCAACGGGTTGAGGTGCAGGCGTTACAGGTTTGGGCGCCGACGCAGGAGCCGCGGACTTGGGCGCAGGCTGAGCCGCCGGAGCGGCAGCACCACGGTCCCAAGGCATACCGCCCTGGCGCGCGGACGTATCAGCGGTGGTAGCAGATGCCGCCGGAGTAGCGGCTCGGGCACCCGAGATCAGCGTCGGCTGCTGGGCAGCAGCGGGTACGGATGCTGCAGGCGCGGTGGCCTGAGCAGCAGCCACGCTCGCCGGCACGGCGCCGTTGGCAACCATGGCCTCCAGACGCGCCACGCGCTCGGCCAATGCCTCAATCGTTAAATCAGCCTCGGGACGTGCCAGACGCGTACAGGCAATCTCGAGCACCAGGCGCACGTCGCTCGCGCCCCTCATCTCCAGCGCGGCATCGTCGAGCACCGTCAGCACGCGGGCCAGGCGGTCGGCAGGATGCTCGCCAAAGGCAGCGGCCTCGGCAGCAAGCGCCTCGGCCTGCTCGGAGCCGCCCTCAAACAGCTCGGCACGGGCACCGGCAACGCAGGCAACGTACACGTCACGCACATGCGCTACCAGGTCGCGCGTCAGCTCCAGCAGGTCGTTTCCTTCCTCGACCTGCGCACGGATCAGTCCATAGAGCTCGGCAACATCGCGATCGGCAATGGCGCGGGAAAACTCGCCCAGAATCTGGTCCGAAACCTCGCCTAAAAGCGAGCGGGCATCGTCCGCATGCACAGAACCGTTGCCAAAAACGCTCAGCTGCTCCAGCGTGGAGAGCGCGTCGCGCATGCCGCCCTTGGCATGGCGCGCCACGATGGCGAGCGCCTCGTCGTCGTAATCGAAGCCCTCCTGCTCGCATACGTATGCCAAGCGATGCTCAATATCCTCGTTGCCGATGCGATGGAAATCGAAACGCTGGCAGCGCGAGAGGATGGTCTCCAGAATCTTTTGCGGGTCGGTGGTGCACAGCACAAAGATCACGTGTGCCGGCGGCTCCTCAAGCGTCTTGAGCAGCGCGTTGAACGCCGCCGTCGTGAGCATGTGGACCTCGTCGATGATATAGATCTTGTACTTGCCGCGCACCGGGGCAAAGTTGACGGAATTGATGATCTCCTCACGCACATTGTCCACGCCCGTGCGGCTTGCGGCATCGAGCTCGTAGACATCCGGGTGGCTGCCCTCGGCAATGAGCTCGCACTCCTCGCAAGTACCGTCGGGCATGCAGCCGCTTGCACCTTCGGCGCGCGCCGCCTCGGCATTGCGGCACAGCAGCGCCTTGGCCAGAATGCGCGCCATGGTGGTCTTGCCCGTGCCGCGCGGTCCGCAGAACAGGTAGGCGTGGGACAAGCGCCCCTCGGTGATGGCATGCTCGAGCGTCGAGACGATATGCTGCTGGCCCACCACGGAGTCGAAGGTGAGCGGGCGATACTTTCGGTACAACGATTCCATGGGTGCTCCCCCGGGTATACTGAGACTTGTTGCCGCGATGGCCATGCGGTCGCACGGCATACTGCATTCATAATAACCCGTACGGCGAGCCCGCCGCGATAGGAGTCTAAAGAGCATGGTAGACGCAGAGAGCAACCTCGTTCCCTCCGAAGCAGCCGACCAGGTCGAGGTCGCGCTCGAGAAGCAGGCCGCGGCCGATGACGGCATCCTGTACCTCAACGAGTATCAGTACGAAAACGACCTCGTCACCGACTTTGCGCGCCTGGTCGCCTCGCCCAGGCGCCGTGGCTCCCTGTACGTCGCCGCCGCGATTGCCGCGCTCATCGGCATCGGCATGCTGGTGGCCGGCGGCAGCTGGATCAAGTTCGGCGTCGTGCTGATCGTGTTCGGCGCCTTTTTGGCCTGGTGGAGCAAGAACCTGCACCACACGCTCGCCCGCGACTTTATCGATGCCGTCGAGGCCGACGAGTCCATGGGCGGCCGCTACCGCCGCGTCGCCGCCAACGAGGACGGCCTGATGGTCTGGGGCAAGAGCGGCAAGTCGCAGTTCTTCCCGTTTGAGAAACTCGACCACGTGCTCGACGGCGAGCGCATCTTTGTGGCCATGTTCGCCGACCAGGGCGTGACGATCCCCAAGGACACCTTTGTTCGCGGCGATGCCGAGCAGTTTGGCCCCTTCCTTAAGGCGCGCATCAACAAAAAACTCCGCATCGAGACCAAGAAGAAGAAAATGAAGGCCGAGAAGGCCGCCGCCGAGGCCAAGCAGGGCGATAAGGCCGACAAGCCCCAGGAGACCAAGGGCAAGCAGCGCAAGCAGAAGAAGAACAAGAAGAAGCGGTAATCCGGCCGACACCGAAGGTGCCTCGTCCCGCGCCCGATTCCGAGTCGGAGCGCCTTAAATCGGGCGCGGGTACCGCCGATGGACCCATTTTGCCTAACTCTCGAGCTACTTCACTTCAAACCTTAAGAGCCTTCTCTCTGGCAGATCGGTCATCTTCATCGTATAAGTCCCAGGAAAAGCCTTCTCAAAACGGACGGTCTCGTAACCTTCGAAATAGTCGTTGGTGTTTTGCATCATGAATGGGACAAGCAACTCGTTCTCCGCCCCAACCTGTACAGCAAACGCAGCAGAACCGCCCAGAGCCGGCATTGCCTGCGTTATCAGATCGGTATTGACCACAAAGTCATAGTTTGGCGCAGACTCCGGCACCAAATGCCAAACATACGTTTTGATTCCGCCTTCGACATTGTCCTTATTCCTGACACGCATCTTTACGGCGATAACACACGTGATGTCGGCGTCCTTCAATTTCGTTTTCGTATCCACGATGCCATATTTTGAATAATCATCATGCGCACGCTTGAGATACTCGCGCGGCGTGAGCAGCTCTGCCCCGTCTATGCAAAACGAATACCCGTCAGTCGCCACATCCTTCGACCCCAGAAACGCCCCATCCATCGAGAGCCATTCGCCCTCCGCATAATATTTCTCAGGAATGACCGTCCGGTTCCCGTTAACGACGCTCACCCTCATGCCCGCAAGGCCGGTAGCAGCACAGCCGAAAAGAGCAAGCACCGCCCTTCTTGTCCACAGGGTCTTCTTCATCGCGCTCACGACCTTTCCCGAACTTTCACAACGGCACCGTCACGCATGCAGTAAACCCGATCGGCCAGCTCCTCGAGCACCTCTCCGTCATGGCTGGACAGAATAACCTCGCGACCCGTTGAGGCCGCCATCGCCACAACGCGCTTGAGCATTTCAACGCCCGCTTCGTCGAGGGCATTTGTTGGCTCATCGAGAACAAGCAGCTTCGGCTTTTCCATAATTGCCGCAGCTATCCCCAGACGTTGCTTCATCCCAAGCGAGTATGCTCGGAACTTCTTTTTTTCGTCTGCATCGAGCCCCACGAGCCGCAGGGCAGAGTGAATGTCCTCGGGGGTGGCAACGCCCTTGATCTGGGCGATGAGCTCCAGATTGTCGTAGCCAGACAGATATCCTAAAAAGGAAGGCGCCTCGATCAACATCCCCAGACTCGGCGGGAACGAGATGTCCGCCCCAAGCCTTTGGCAATCGATAGAGATCTCGCCTTCGGTAGGCTTGATCAATCCGCAGACCGCTCGCATAAGCATGGTCTTACCCGAACCGTTTATCCCCTGAAGCCCAACCACAGTCCCAGGGTCAACCTCGATGGACACGTTGCGCAGAACATCGTTTTTGCCCATGCGCTTCGATACGTCCCTAACGATCACGCTCATATCTTGTCCCCCTTTTCTATAAGGTCGGCCCTTCGAAACCACAGTCCACCCAACGATAGGCATAACGACATAATCACAATTGAAAACAAGACGCTCGAGCCCGTCGCGATTCCCTCTTTGACAATTCCGCCCCAGCGCAACAGCATTAGGGCGTTGCCTAACAGCACCCAATGCCGCGCAAATGCCGAACAGATCAGGTAGCTCATTAAAACCACAAACGAGACCGACGGCCCAAGTACAAAGCCAATCACTGCCTGCGCAAACGCAAGCGCCTCGAAAGCAAAAAAGAGACCTGTGAAAAACGGCAGCGCATCCGCCTCGCCAGCTTTGAGAAACCACGGCGCCAAATTAGCCAGCTGAAGCGACTCACCATGAATGACCGCGCTGAACGAGGCGCTCACCATCAAGCTCCAAATCACAACAGAGCAAACCACCACGAGCAGCGAAAATGCCGTTACCGCCGCCACCAAGATAAAACGCGAGACCCACCAAAGGGTTCTTGACCGGCATCGAACAAGCGCTTGCAAACCAAACCCGTGCAACGATTCGGTCGGATAATCGAGTGTTGTATAGAGAATAAGCAGAATGACAAATAGCCATCCTAACGGAGGCACAAACATGAGCCCGGGCCTAGGCTCAAACGGAGCGGATCCGGCAAACACGAGCGCGAGATTATCAGCAAACCCCAAGGCATTCGTCCGAACCCCATACACAGAAGACAAGCCGTAGGCGTGCACCAAGTTCGCAACGGTCACTGCCGCAATCGCAATAAAAGTAAGGATGTTCTTCTTCAAAACGGTCCTCAGGTCCGCGGCGACCAGCCTAAACAGCATCAGACCACCTCGCGTCTTTTTAAGAATCTCGCGGAAATCAAAGAAAAGACGAACAGCAAAATGATTTCTGCAAACCCTGCTCGAATGTCGGGCCAGTTATTTAGTGATTCCGACCTGATGCTGTTAAGAATGTTGCAGTTAAAGCCGACGCATGAAAGGACGCTAAAAATCCAATCGTTAACAAAGTGCCATGCAACCATAATCAGATATGGAACGACCATCGCCTTGATTCTGCTGCGAAACACAACCGACAGACCAGTCACGGCCATGGATAGAGCCCCCAGCGTCACCGCATCGAACAGTGTATAAACCAGCACATATAACAGAGGCCGGGAATAAAACAGACCAGAAAAATAGCTATGCAGATAGAGCCCGACGTAAGTCGATTCATCGACCCGGGGGAGATACGCTGGAAACAGCATTGAGACAATCAGGAAGTTCACGAGTAGCGGAATAGCCGTGACCGCAAACGCAGAGAGAAAAGCAGACAGCATCTTCACGTTCACGTATGCATTTCTAGAAACACGTGTGCAGATTTGCGCCTCGTAACCGCTCAAACGCTCGGACAGGCATGACCACGACCCGGCCAGCATGGCAAGCAACGGCAGCGCATAGAAAAACACTGATGCCGATAGCGGTGCATTTGCACTCACAACGATCCAGCTACCAAAGCTACTTTCACGCGTTTGGCCGAGGTATGCCTGGGCTTGCAAACCAACGCCATAGCCAAGCGATAACAGCTGCTTGCGCTCAGTCTCGAGCGTCCACCATGCCTCAATGGCAGCCGCCATCGAAATTGCAGTTGCAACCATAAGGGTCAACGCAAATATAGGATTGCCAAATATCTTGGACAACTCGTGCCGCATTAGATTTCTATTCAAGCGACATCACCCTCCCTTCGGCCGGGCCGAGCAGCAACACTCGGCCCGGCCCTAATCACAAGCGGTTAACAATGCGTCGACGCACAGCAACCTTTGCATGAATGGAGAAAGATGTCTGTAAACACTCGCTATTGAGTTGATAATCCAGGCGTTTACACGTTATCTACCTGCGATAACAATGAAATAAGCTCTGCTTTGTTCTTGATCTTCAACTGGCGATAGGACGCGGATCGCAGCGCTTGCACCGTAGATGCAGCGTAACCGACATCCTGCGCAATGGTCTTTGTCGTTGTGCCCTCTGCCGTCATCAACAATATTCGGGCCTGAACATCGGACAGGGCGCGCGACGTAAGCAGAGCCAGCCGGCGCACGTGAGCTGCTTCGGTGGACCCGTTCGCACGGTACTTCAAGACGGCCTTCTCGTCCTCAACCGAGCGTACGAGCACGATGTGCGTAACGAGCATGGGCACAGACCAGCAAACAATCACCGTTGCCACGACGACATTGACAGCCGAACTTTGCCCCAGCAACGACGCAAGGAACAGAGGCTCGAAAACCGTCAGATCCTGCACCATGTTGAGCAAGACAACCCAGACAGGAGCCGCCGCCCCAAAGCAAAGCATCCATATCCCAAGCATTTTGCGCTGCGGACAGCTACGCAGCACTATGTATGTGAGCAACATCCCCGTCAGCACCGCGAACCCATGGATTCGCCCCCTAGTGGCCGCATGGATTAAAGTAGCCGCACCTATTGACACCAACGGCACGATAGCCCGGACACGGGCATGCACCTTAAACGGACGCAGCCCAACAGCGAGCGAGACCGTAGATGCCACGCCGCACAGCAGGACCGGCGCAGCCATCAACGGATCGCATATACACCTCCATGCCGCGATATAGACAAAAGACCATTCCACGGCAGACAGCACCGCCCATACGCACGGGCTTCCGAGCCCAATCGCCCCATCCGTTCTAGTCAGCGCAACTTCACGATTCAGTTTTTCACCCGCGTAGTGCAGCGACAGAAGCAGTCCGAGACCCAATGCATAGCTTGCGAGAGAAAAGGCGACTGCCCGCGAAACACCGGATCCCCAATCGCTATCCGCCATTACCAAGGGGCCCGCCGCAAGGAGGATAAAAAATGTTGTGAGCAGGTATCGAAACAGCCGGCGCGTCCGAACTGATGTCAACATATCACCAGCATGCCGCTGCAGCAGACCAGGCCCTGTAGCATCACCCTCACCCGCAAACAATGCCACGAGCTCGCGTGAGCCCGCAACCGATGCCTTCCCGTATGCTCGGTGAAGCGTTGTTCGCACCGTCGATGGCTTCGTACCCGTCTCCCTGGCAATTTCCGCCGGCGTTTTCCCTTTGAGCAGCAGTCGAACAAACTGCTCTTCTCGAGGCGACAGGGCAGGGGAAAACACCCCCGCATCGAATGGGTCGGACGTGCGAGGGGTATCCGAATTGTTGTCCCGTTTCTCCCTTAGCAATGTGCATACGAAGGCGGCAACAGCAATAGCGGACCCCATCGACAGTGATGCAATGACTGCGGCATCGCTTGCAAAGTATGCCACCTCGACAGCCGGAACAAGGCCAATGGGAACTGCTACAAGCACAGAACGGGCAAACACGTCGCCCTGCCCCCGACCAAAGGCGCGGGGACAGCAAAGCAGCGGGACCGCAGCCAATACGAGATAGACCAGCGGAATTAAAAGCACGAGGCCAATTGATGCGGCCGTTACAGAGGGCATCCCCCATGGCTCGGGAACGACTCTCCATGAAATTCGACAGCAAAACAGCAGGCAAGACAGGACAACTATTGTTTCTGCAAAAAGCGTGCTCTGCGATCGGCGGGTCCCCCTTTCGCCGTCCCGCGCCGCCCCCCGTATCAAAGGAGAGCCCGCCGTATCCCAAATTACATATGAGAGGAGCAACGACCCAGTGAAGCACAAGGCACACGAAACACGATGCAACAACCAGATTGGTGCAAACACGATTGGAATAGAATCTCCGCGAGCATAGAAGGCCAAGTCGACCCATTCGGGAACCACCGCAATAGCAGCAAGGAAAACACCGAAGACGCCAAGGCGACCCGGCCGTCTTATTTCTCTCCCCTTGCGGAGCGCAACACCATGACCAAACGCCGCGAGGCATGCGCCAAGGATAACGAGCCAGGTCATTGCACCTGATGCCAAGCCGATTGAAGATGAAAACCGGTGATAAGGGGTAACCGCCATTACGACGAGCGCAATGGCGAAAGCAGATGTGGCAGAACAGCGGGAAAAGAGCATATGACCTCCATAGCGTGTCATTATATCGCTCGGGCTGCTCGTTTATCTCCACGCCCACACCAGCCAGCATCAACGATTCAGGCGAACTCCAATCCGAGCCAGATCACGGTTCAGCTTTTGTCCGCAGTCCCCGCATCAAAGCGGGATGCGGTTTCCTTTTGAGCGTCGATCTGGAAACTGTATCCCGTTCTGAGTCAATATTCTGGGACGCAGTTTCCGCAGCACACCCCATTCGGAAAGCGTGTCCCAGTATTTGGCCGCAAACTGGGGCGCGCTTTCCGGATGGGTCGAGACGAAGGCCAAGCCAGACAGGCAGCCTCGCATCCCGCCATCCTCGCCATCCGCCTGAGCGTGCTACACTAGCAGCATCTATGCCACCGCGAACGGCTCGGCCCCGCGCCCGCCGCTCGCAAACGAACTTTAAACGCACGAGGGTTGGCCATGCCGCTTTTCTCGCAACATACCGCCCGGTTCTCGCCGGACGTTCCTTTGGAGGGCACCAGCTCTCGCGAGCTGCTCAAGCGGTACCAGCCGCTCGAGACACTTGCGACCGGCGGTTTTGGCTCCATCGAGATTTGCCGCGACACGCACCTGCGCCGCCGCGTCGCCATTAAGCGCATCCCCCTTATCAACGGCGCCGGCATGCCCGCCAGCGACATCATGGATGTCCTGCGCGAGGCGCACACTGCCGCCATGCTTCAACATCCCAATATCGTGCAGGTCATCGACTTTACGCATGACACCGCCTATGCCTACCTGGTCATGGAGTATGTCGACGGTATGTCGCTGGCCGAGTTTTTGCATCGCGTGGACGGCCACTCGCTCACCTTTGACGAGGCCGCGGCCATTGCCGATGCCCTGGGCCAGGCGCTCACCTTCGCCCATAGCAATGGCGTACTCCACCTGGACATTAAGCCCGCCAACGTGCTCATCGACCACTCGGGCAATGTAAAGCTCACCGACTTTGGCATGGCGCGACTGTCGTCCGCCGGTGGCTTTGGCGGCTCGCGCGGCGGCACCATCGGCTACATGCCGCCCGAGCAGCTCGATATCGAGACCGGCACGGTCGACGAACGCGCCGATGTCTTTGCCCTTGCCTGCGTTATCTATGAGGGCTTGTGCGGCAGCGCTCCCTTTATGGCGGCCACGCCCGCCGACTCGCTCGACCGCATCATCGGCGGCGCCACCTATCCCAGCGAGCTGATACCACACTTTCCCCCGGGAGCCGAGGCCGCGCTCATGAGCGCGCTCTCCCCCATGCCGCAGGACCGCCCCAACAGCATCGAGGCATTTTGCGACCAACTCCTTGCCGGTCTGGGCAGCGTGCGCGAGGGCCGTCGCAGTCTGGAGCAGATGGTGGGCGAGCTGTCGGATGACGAGCAGGAGCTCGACGATATCGAGCCGTCGTACTATGAGGACGACGCCATCGAGGTCGACCCCGCGCTCGGCTGGGCGGGCACGCGCTGGAGCCATGCGCGCGACTACACCATGCACGCTATCTCGGCGCTAACGTGCGGCACCTTTAGCTTTTTGCTGATGCAAACGGCCGGGGTCGCGGCGCTTCCCGGCCTGGTCATTGCGGCCATCGCGATCGGAGCGGCGGCTGGCCTGGCCCCCCAGATTGGCTCGGCCATCTCGGCTGTGGGCTTTTTGGTGCTCATGGCCAACGCCACCATGCAGGCGCAGGGCATCCTGTCGATGTTGCCCGTCGCGGTGATCTTTGCCGCCGCCATGTCCGGTTGGTGGATCGCCTGGGGTCGCACCGAGGCTGCCGCGAACGCCGCACTCACCTGTGCACTCGCGCTTGGCTGTCTGACCGGCAATACCTTCCTGGCAGCTGGGGTCACCGCCGGCGTCGCGTCATTTTGGCTCGGCCCGGCAAGCGCCGCCGCGGCAACGGGCATGGGCGCACTTTTTGCCCGTCTGGCCACGGTCGCGCTTTCAGCCGGAGGCGTGCTGGGGCTCGGTAACGTTGCCGCAGCGCTGGGAGACCCACTCCTTTGGGCTGCCTTTGTGCTGGTAGCGGCAACTGCCGCGGCGTCATCTGCGCTGCTCAATGCCCATGCCAAGCGTGCCGATCAGGGCTCAAACCTTGCCGCAATCGCCGCCATCGCTGTCGCCGGCATCGGCTGCGCAGCGGCGTCCTGTCTTGCACACCATATGGAAATTGCCAGCCTTGCAGCCGCGGTCGTCGCCAAGGCGGCGGTTGCGGGAACCCTATCCTCTATAATCGTTGGGATATGCCTATATTTGCTCGGATACCAAAGAACCTATACGGAGAGTGATCTTTCGTGAACTTCCTGAACATCTTCGAGGACCACGTGGCCGGCATCTTCGGTGCCACCCGTGCCCCGTTCTCCTTTAAGAAGCTTGCCAAGCAGGCCGCTCGCGACATGGAGGATCAGACTCTGGTGATCAATGGCGTCAACACGGCGCCGGCACTCTATACCATCCTGATCGCCGCCGACGACGACCCCATGCTCGCCCCGTTCTACCCCGAGCTTTCGCGCGAGGTCCGCGAGTTCGTGAAGGCGCAGGCCGAAAAGCGCCGTTATGTCTTTGTCGGCGAGCCCCTCGTGCGCTTTATGATCGATCCGCAGCTGCGCGCCGGCAAGTTCTCGGTCTTTGCCGAGAACGTCGATGCCCCCACGCTCGGCCGCCTGTACGAAGAAGAGCGCGCCTATCAAAACGGTCTGGGCCAAAACAACTCCGCGGCAAGCCGTGCCGCCAGCGCCCCGCGCGCCGGCCAGCAGCAGTTTGCTGCCCCGCAGCAGCAGCGCCCCGCCGCCATGCCCCAGCAGCAGCCGACGCCTCGCGCCGCCGCTCCCGACCCGCTTGCCGTGGCAGGCCCCTTCGCGCCTAGCGTCCCCGACCCCGCCGCCGCACCCATCCCGGTGCCGCAGACCGTCTCGCGCGACGCGCTTGCCGGCATGGGCGGAGCCGCCGCGACCGGTGCCGCCGTGGGCCTAGGCGCCGCAGCCGGCATCGCCTCCAACATGGCGAGCACTCGCGCCCCGCAGCGCCCGCTCGCCCAGCTCGTCGACGTCGTGAGCGGCGAGAGCCATAGCATCACCTCCGCACAGGTGACCATCGGTCGCGAGCGCTCAGTTTCCGATATTGCCCTGCGCGACCCCAACGTGTCGCGCCGCCACGCCCAGCTCACCTTTACGGGCTCGGATTGGTCGATCGAGGACCTCAATTCCACCAACGGCACACTCGTCAACAACCGCCGCATTACGCGCTGCCCGCTGCGCAACGGCGATCTGCTGACGTTTGGCCTGAGCACCTTTGAATTTAGGGGATAGTCGCTTATGAACATCGATATCGTCCTTTTTGCAGGCCGCATCGTCCTGGTCGCCCTGCTCTATATCTTCCTGTTCGCCGTCATGAAGACCGGCGTGGGACTTGTGCGCGGACAGCGCCGCGACTCGGCTATCTGGACGATCGATGTGGACAAGGGCCCGCGCGGTATCCGCGGCATCCACGTAGACATGCTCGGCCCCGTCATCGTCGGTCGCTCGCCATCTTCGGACATCTGCATCAACGAACCATTCGTCTCGGCCTCGCATGCGCGCTTTTCGCTGCAGGGCCCGGCGCTCATCATCGAGGACCTCAACTCGCTTAACGGCACGCTCGTCAACGGCCGCCAGCTTGTGGAGCCCGCAACGCTGCGCGAGGGCGACGAAGTCCAGATTGGCGACGTGGTCATGAAGGTGAACCGTCGATGATCGACGAGGAGAACAAGTCCGCAACCATGACCGAGGCACCGGCTGCCGCCGTAGCTGCACCGGCCCACGCCGCTCCGGCGGACTCCACACCCGTGGAGCCCGAGGACACCGTGTTCTCCCTGCCTCTTTCGCATGTAACGCATGATATTTCGGATCTCGCCGATAACGAGGGCGAAGAGGATGCCGTAGCGGCGCCCATCGGCGCACATGCTGCGGAACAGCCCACAGCGCCCGAAGCAACCCCGGCGCCGGCTCACTTTGCAGAGCCCGTCGCCGCGGCAATCAACGAGAGCGCTGCGGTGTTTGCGGCACCCGAACCCGCCGCGCCGGCGTTTCCCATAGCCCCGGCATCCGAGGTTGCGCCCACGTCTACGCCGGCGCCCGAGCCTATAGACGTCAGCCCGCAAGACGACGAGTCGACCGCCCGCGTGTCCGAGGAGCCCGACTCCCCGGACACCGGCGATTCCGAATCAAACGCCGAGACCGACACCGTCTCTCCCGGTGACACAGCCGAGATCGACGTAGCCGCCGTTGAGGCCAAGCTCAAAGACCCCGGCTCGACCATGAGCTTTGAGCCCCTGACCGAGGAGCGCATCGAGACCGACTCGACCTATGATGCCGGCACCACCACGCAACTCATGTGGGGCGCCCGCTCCGACGTTGGCTGCGTGCGCCCGCACAATGAGGATTCCTACCTGGTGCAGTCGCCGCTCTTTTGCGTATGCGACGGCATGGGCGGTCACGCCGCCGGCGAGGTGGCCTCTTCCATCGCCGTCGAGACCATCGCCAAGACAGCTCCTCAGTCTGCCGACGCCGCACGCCTGGCGGCAGCCGTCGAGGCCGCCAACGCCGCCGTAATCGAGGCTGCCCTGAATGGCCTGGGCAAGCCTGGCATGGGTTGCACAGCCACTTGCGCCTATATCGAAAACGACACGCTCGCCATCGCCCACGTGGGTGACTCTCGCGCCTACCTGCTCCACGAGGGCACGCTCATCCGCGTGACCCGCGACCACTCCTACGTGGAGGAGCTCGTGGACGCCGGCGAGATCACGGCAGATGAGGCTCGCGTCCACCCCAACCGTTCGGTCATCACCCGCGCGCTGGGCTCGGACCCCGCTATGTATGCCGACCACTTCACTCTGCATATCGAGGAAGGCGACCGTCTGATCCTGTGCTCCGACGGCCTTTCGAGCATGATTCTCGATAGCGATATCGAGAACATCGCCACGCAGTCCTCAACCGCGCAAATCTGCGTCGACAACCTAGTGGACGCGGCGCTTGCCGCCGGCGGCCACGACAACGTGACCGTAGTAGTCGTTGACCTGGTTGACGATGGCGTTATGCGCGAGGCGCAACGCGTGCGTCGCCGCAACGTCACCATCGGCGTCGTCTTAGGTCTCGTCTTGGTGCTGGCGGCTTCCATCTGGGCCTACACGGGTGTCACCGGCTCGTACTACCTGGGTACCTACCAGGGCAATGTCGCCGTCTGGCGCGGCCTGCCCGGCAAGCCGCTCGGACTCAAGCTCCACTGGCTCGAAAGCGAAACCAGTATTAAGCTGTCCGACCTGCCCGAAGACACGCAAAACCGCCTCAAGGCGGGCATTCCGCAAACAAGTGTCGACGATGCGCAGGACACGATATCCAAGTACCGCCACCAGATCGACGAGGAGCAGACCCGCCAGGTGATCGACGCGCAAACGATTCGCGACAACACCAATCAGGGATCGACCTCCGAATCAGATTCCGAGAAAACCGCCGAACAGTCCGCCGAGGCCGAAGCCTCCGAAAAGAACTAGAAAGGGAGTGCCGCTTATGAGTCGCCGCAACACCGAGCTGCTCTTGCTCATCGCCTCGGCGTTCCCCGTCATCCTGCTGTATGCGATGTACGTCCTCACCGCGGGCGCTGCCATCTCCTTTGAGACGCTCGCCGTACCGATCGGCCTCTTTGCCGCCTTTGCCGCGGCCCACATTGCCGTGCGCATCTTGGCGCCCGGTGCCGACCCCGCCATCCTGCCCATTGTCTTTGTGCTTTCGGGCATCGGCATCACGTTCGTGACGCGTCTCGCCCCCGCTCTCGCCATCTCACAGCTCATCATCCTGTTTGTCTCGGTGGCGCTCATGGTGGGAACGCTCGCGTTGGTTAAGAACCTCGACGTAGTCATGCGCTACAAGTACACCTTTGGCATTATCGGCATCATTCTGCTGATGCTGCCTATCTTTATCGGCACCACGATCTCGGGCTCCAAGCTGTGGATCCGCATCGCGGGCTTTACCATCCAGCCCGGCGAGTTCGCCAAGGTCTTTATCGTGCTGTTCCTGGCCGGGTACCTGGCCGAGAACCGCGAGCTGCTCTCCATCTCCAACCGCAAGATCCTGGGCTTTAAGATCCCTCGCCTGCGACTGCTGCTGCCGCTGTTTGCCGTGTGGGGTGTGTGCCTGCTCGTCGTCGTCTTCGAACGCGATCTGGGTTCGGCCGTGCTGTTCTACACCATCTTCTTGCTGATGCTCTACGTTGCCACGGGACGATTCTCGTATGTCGTTATCGGCCTTGCGCTCTTAGCCGTTGGAGCCGTGGGCGCCTACAAGTTCCTGTCTCACGTTCAGGTGCGTTTCCAGGTTTGGGTCGATCCGTTTAAGGACGCCCAGGGCCAGGGCTACCAGATCGTCCAGTCGCTCTTCTCGCTTGCCGATGGCGGTCTGGTCGGTGTTGGTATCGGCAACGGCATGGCCAACAACATCCCCGTCGTCGAGTCCGACTTTATCTTCTCGGCTATCGGCGAGGAGATGGGCCTTTTGGGCGGCGGCGCCGTGCTCATCCTGTTTATGCTCTTTGCCGTGCGTGGTCTCACCACGGCCGCCCGCGCTAAATCCGACCTCGCAGCCTTTAGTGCCACGGGCCTTACGGCCGCCATCAGCTTCCAGGCCTTCTTGATCGTTGGCGGCGTAACCCGCCTGATCCCGCTGACCGGCGTCACCCTGCCCTTTATGAGCCAGGGCGGCTCCTCGCTGCTGGCGAGCTTTATCATCGTCGCGCTCCTGCTGCGCGCCGGTGACGAGGCGACCGGACGCGAGGCCGAGCTTACCGGCACCGGCACCATGACCGCCATCACCGATGATCAGGTCGCATCTGCCGCCGCCCCGACGGGCACGCGCTTTGCTACCTCGTCTTCCTACGGCAACGGTAGCCATTCCGTCGGCTCGCGCATGCGCCGTCGCCTGCTCGACACGCCTGAATCCGGTGTGCTCGGCCGCGTTGCGCTCGCCAACCGTCTAACCCGTGCGGTGCTCGCCTTTACGGCGCTGTTCGCCATCCTTATCGGCAACCTCACCTATGTCCAGGTCATCAAGGCCAAGGACTATCAGGATATGCCGACCAACAACCACACCATCGCCCGCTCCAAGTACATCCAGCGCGGCTCCATCATCACGTCCGACGGCGTGACGCTGGCCGAGTCGCTGCAGCAGGAGGACGGCACCTACGTACGCTCCTACCCCAACGGCAACCTGGCAGCGCACGTGGTTGGCTACGTGAGCCAGCAGTTTGGCACTACCGCCACCGAGAGTGTCATGAACGACACGCTCACCGGCTCTAAGGATTACTCCAGCTGGAACAACGCCATCGCGTCGCTCGCGGGCCAGACCCAGCCGGGCAACACCGCCAAGCTCACCATCGACTCGCGTATCCAGACGGCGGCCGAGCAGGCGCTCAAGGGCTTTAAGGGCGCTGTAGTGGTCATCGACCCGCGTACCGGCGCGGTACTCGCATGTGCCAGCTCGCCCACCTACGACAACACCAACATCGACGCCCTGCTGCAGGCGGGCGGCGGCGAGGACGGCTCCATGTACAATCGCGCCATGGACGCGCTGTACACGCCGGGCTCCACGTTTAAGGTCGTTACGCTTTCCGCGGCACTCGAGACCGGTACCGCCAGCCTTACCAGTACCTACCAGGCGCCCGGCTCCATGGACATCGGCAACGCACCGGTCACCAACTATGCCAACGAGAGCTACGGCACCATCAGCCTGCAGCAGGCCTTTGCCGTGTCTTCCAACGTCGTCTTTGGCCAGGTGGCAAACGAAGTTGGCGCAAACACGCTCGTGCAGTTTGCCAACGCCTTTGGCTACGGCCAAAAGCTCGGCCAGGACCTGACCTCCGCGGCCTCCATCATGGCCGACCCGTCGCTCATGACCGAGTGGGAGACCGCCTGGGCCGGCGCCGGCCAGCCTGTCGGCATGGACCACACGCCCGGGCCGCAGACCACCGTCATGCAAAACGCCGTGATTGCCGCCGCCATCGCTAACAGTGGCGTGGTCATGGACCCGTACTTTGTAGCCCAGGTACTCGCCCCGGACGGAACTGTGGTCAAGACCACGCAGTCCCGCTCGCTGGGTCAGGCCGTCAGCTCCGCCACGGCCGACCAGGTCAAGCAGGCCATGCTCGCCGTCGTCCAGTCCGGTACCGGAACCGATGCCCAGGTCCCCGGCGTCAAGGTCGCCGGCAAGACCGGCTCGGCCGAGATCGGCGGCACCAACGTCAACTCGATGTTCGTTGGCTTTGCACCTTACGATTCACCCACGGTCGCCATCTCGGTGGCCTTGGAGGATTACGACAAACACGACGTCAAGGCGGCCAAGATTGCCGGCATCGTCCTGACCGCGGCGCTCGCCGCACAGGGAGCGTGATGCCCATGATTGAATCGGACACCCGAGGCGCGCCGCGGCCGAAGAGTTAGCGGCAACGCGCCACACGGCCCCAGCGGCCATATCGTAGGTACTGCACACATCGTTGAGCGAATAGTTATGTTAGGAGCAGGAATGGAACAGAGGGTCCTCGGGGGAAGATACCTCCTCAAGGATAAGGTGGGGACAGGCGGCATGGCGACCGTCTACCGTGCACAGGACCAGGTCCTCGACCGCACGGTAGCCGTCAAGATCATGCTGCCGCAGTATGCTGGCGACGCAACCTTCGCCGCACGCTTTAAGCAGGAGGCCCAGGCAGCAGCCGGTCTCTCCTCCCCCTATATCGTGGGCGTCTACGATTGGGGCAAGGACGGCGACACCTATTACATCGTCATGGAGTACCTGCGCGGCACCGACCTTAAGAGCGGCATCAAGAGCCACGGCGCCCTCGACCCCAAGAAGGTCGCCCAGATCGGCTCGCAGATCAGCTCCGCGCTTTCGGTCGCCCACAAGCACGAGATCATCCACCGCGACATTAAGCCGCAGAACATCATGGTGCTGCCAGACGGCAACATCAAGGTGATGGACTTTGGCATCGCGCGCGCCAAGAACAGCCACCTCACGCAAGACAACAACGTGCTGGGAACCGCCCACTACGTCAGCCCCGAGCAGACCCGTGGTCAGGACCTCGGCCCCACCTCGGATATCTACTCGCTGGGCGTCGTGATGTACGAGTGCGCCACCGGCCGCGTTCCCTTTGACGGTGACGACGCTATCTCGGTCGCACTCAAGCAGGTCAACGAGCTGCCTATTCCGCCGAGCCAGATCAACTCCGGTGTCGACGCCGACCTTGAGCGCATCATCCTCAAGTGCATGGAGAAGGACCCGGCAAACCGCTTCCAGACCGCCGACGAGCTGCGTCAGGTGCTCAACAGCTACCTGTCGGGCCGTGCCGTCAACATCTCGGAGCCCACGCGCATCATCGGTGCCCCCGGTGAGCTGGGCGCCACCAAGACTCGCGAGCTTTCCGATCAGACGCGCGCCATGGTGCGTCCCGTCTCGGGCGTGAGCGGCCAGAATACCGCCCGTAGCTCGGTTTCGGGCTCCACCGGCTCCTACGAGGTCGAAAAGCCCAAATCCAACAAGAACAAGATCATCGCCGCCGTGGTGGCAGCCGTTGCCGTCATCGGTATCGTGGTGGCCTTTGCCACAGGACTCTTTGGCGGCGAGCAGGTCACCGTGCCCGATGTGCTAGGCAAGGACCAGCAGACTGCCGTCGAGCAGATCAAGGAAGCCGGCCTCGAGGTCGGCACCATCGACCAAAGCTACAACGACGATGTCGACGAGGGCAAGGTCGCCGAGCAGACGCCCAACGGCAACACCAAGAAGGCCAAGGGCACCAAGGTGAACCTGGTAATCTCCAAGGGCCCCAAGCCCTCCGAGAAGGTCGAGGTTCCCCGGCTGGTCGGCCTGACCAAGGACCAGGCAGAAGCCGCGCTGGCAAGCGTTGGCCTGAAGGGCAACGCCTCCGAGGAGGCCAACGAGGCCGATGAGGGCCAGGTCTTTGAGCAGGGCACCGAAGCCGGTAAGGAAGTCGAGAAGGGCACGACCATCTCGTACAAGGTCTCGAGCGGCCCGGATACCACGTCCGTCCCCGACCTGACCGACATGACCGAGGCCCAGGCGCGCAACGCCCTCGATATGGCAGGCTTTGGCGTCGACGTGAGCTACCAGGAGAACGACTCGGTTACCGAGGGCACCGTGATCAGCTGGAACCCCAGCGGTAAGCAGAAGCCCGGCGCCACGATTACCGTCGTCATTGCCAAGAAGTCCGGCAAGGCCAGCGTTCCGGGTAACCTGTACGGCAAGAGCATCTCCGCCGCCGTCACCGCGCTCAACAACGCCGGGTTCTACAACATCGCGTTCTGCGACCAGAACGGCAACCCCGTGAGCGGCAACGAAAACGCCACCGTTACGGGCGTCTCCCCCACCGGCAAGCAGTCCACCGACAGCACGATTACGCTGACGGTCGCACTTTCTGGTTCGGGTTCGGGCTCTGGCTCGGGCACGGGCGACGATTCCGGTACGACCAACTAGTCGCCACCCCACCGCTCATCACGGCTCTCGCCGCAAACATATTCGCTCACAGGCGCCCGCTTGCTTCCCCAGCAAGCGGGCGCTTCGTTTTTGGCATGACATGAACCAGAAGAGCCCGGTACCGTGACGGTGTACCGGGCTCGATCAATCTCTGGTGTCCCCGGGCTGATTCGAAAACTCCCCCCGCGGGGAAATTGGTGACGCGGGTTTCGACGGCTCGAACCCTGCCCTTAGACCAGAAGAGCCCGGCACCGTAGCGGTACCGGGCTCGACAAATCTCTGGTGCCCCCGGGCGGATTCGAACCGTCGACACCCGCTTTAGGAGAGCGGTGCTCTATCCCCTGAGCTACGGAGGCATGTCGTATTAGTGTAGCAGATTTACGCCACTAACATGCAGCGCACAGCCGCTCTTCAAGATAGTCATCTGCGACGTTCTTTAATGACAAGTCGTTTAAGAACGTCCCTAATAACTACCCAACGACTAGTTGCCTTTGTGGAAAAGGTTCTTGATGACGGAGGGGATGCTCTTGGCGCCCTTGGCCGTCACATCGATAAAGTCGGGCGAACGAACGAGCTTGTCCTCGTCAATGTACTTACGCACCGCGCGAAGCGTTTCCTTGTCATTGCGCGTCGAAAACGTAAAGTGGCCATTCTCTTTGGTAAAGATGGCAAAACGCGTAATCTTCTTGGTGCCGCGCAAAACCTCGGCGGCAATATAGTCGACCTCGTCCCACGGGATTTGGATATAATCCTCGGGATTACGCTCGTTATAGTACTCAAACGCCTTATTGCCCACCATCACGTTACCGTGACTGGTAAGCCCCATCAGGCAGGTTGCCGGCGTTGCCAAATCGACCGTGTTGTTCTGAGATTGCGCCATACGCGCCTCGCCCTCCAATAAAAACAATCGGACCGCATCCAGTGTACCCACCGGGTGCGGTCCGTTTCAATGGCTCAAAAGCCCTTGCCTAGCAACTCTCGGTCTTAAGCCGAAGCGTGCTTACATGAAGCCGCAGACGCGACCGATGATGCCGACGGCGAAGAGAGCCAGGATGATGACGATCGGGCTGACCTTCTTCTTGAGGAGCTTGCAGACCAGAAGGGTCAGGCACACGGCGGCAAGGCCGGGGATGAGCTGATCGAGGTTGGCCTGAAGCGTGGTGACCTTCACTGGGTCGAGTGCGTTGGCACCGACAGAGCTGTACATCGTCAATGCCTGCTTGATGCCCTCAGAACCGGCGGGCAGGTTGGCCCAGTCGATATAGGCGCCAGCGGACTGCGTGACCTTGGAGACGACCGGGGTGAAGGAGATGGACACCCAGCGCTCGACCAGGGCGCCGATGATGAACATACCCAGGATGGAAGCACCCTCGGTGACCTTGCCCATCAGACCGCCGGAGAGGTCCTTGGCGATGGAGGAGCCGACCTTGTAGCCAAACTCCTGCGTGTACCACAGGAAGGCGTAACGGATGATGTTCCACGCGAAGAAGAACAGCAGCGGACCGGCGATGCTGCCGGACAGGGCCAGGGAAGCGCCCAGTGCGCCCAGAATCGGGCGAAGGGTGAACCAGAAGGCGGGGTCGCCGACGCCGGCGAGCGGGCCCATCATACCGACCTTGACGCCCTGAATGGCGACGTCGTCAATCGGAGCACCGTTGGCGCGCTCCTCCTCGAGGGCGAGGGTAACGCCAATGACGGGGGCGGAAACATAGGGGTGGGTGTTATAGAACTCCAGGTGGCGCTTAAGAGCGGCAATCTGGTCATCCTTGCTGGTGTAGAGCTTCTTGATCGCAGGGATCATTGCGAAGCACCAGCCGCCGTTCTGCATACGCTCGTAGTTCCACGAGCCCTGAAGGAACTGATGACGGAAGCAAACCTTCTTACGGTCAGCCTTGGTGAGCTGAATCTTGTTCTCTGCCATATGTATCACTCCCCTCCTACTCGTAATCGTTCAGAATGTCGCCGAGCGGGTCACCGGAGCCACCGCCCATGCCGCCACCCTGCTTGGCCAGATCCTTAAGGCCAAGGTAGATGAGGGCAAGGGAGATGCCGATGAGGCCAAGGGCGATCAGCGTGAGCTGAGGGATGGCAGCAAGGACAAAGCCGAGGATGAAGAACGGCCAGGTCTCCTTGGTGGCCATCATGTTGATGACCATGGCGTAACCGACGGAAGCGACCATGCCGCCGCCGACAGCCATGCCGCCGGACAGCCAATCGGGCATAGCGTTAAGCGCGTTGGTAACGGCCTCGGCCGGGATGATGCACAGAAGTACTGCCGGGATGGCGATACGAACACCCTGCATGAGGATGCCGGCGTACTGCCAACGCTCGATGCCGGCGAAGTCGCCCTTCTCGGCGCAGGCGTCCATGGCGTGAACCATAGCGGTAGCCAGGGTACGGCAGATCATGGTCAGGAACAGACCAGCGACCGACAGCGGGACGGCGACGGCGATGGCGGCGGTAACGGCCTTGGCCGAATCGGTGGCGCCACCGTTGAGGGCGAGCACCATGATGATCGAAGAAGCGACCGAGGCCAGAGCGGCGTCAGGCGCGACGGCGGCGCCGACGTTAGCCCAGCCAAGGGCCATCATCTGGAGCGAACCGCCCAGGAGGATGCCCTCCTGAAGGTGACCGGTTACGAGACCGATAAGCGTGCATGCCACAAGCGGCTGATGGAACTGGAACTCATCCAGAATGCCTTCCATACCGGCAAGCAACGCGACAATCGCAACAAGCAGAATAGTGATTGCAGACATGTATCGGACCCTCCTTTACTATGCTTGAGCGGCCAGTTCGGCCTTAGCTTTCTTCAACATGGCGTCGAGATCCTCGGAGGAATCCGAAGGAACCTTGCGGACCTCGAACTTGACGCCCTTGGCCTTGAGAGCCTCGATGGTCTTGACATCGTCATCGCCCATAGCGACAGCGTTAGTGACGACGACCTTGCCCTTGGAGTGGGCCATGGAACCGATGTTGGCTTCCTTGATGTCGACGCCGGCCTCGATGGCCCTGAGCAGATCCTGCGGGTTCTCGAACAGCAGCATCGCCTTGGTGTCGCCAAAGCGCGTGTCCTTGACGACCTCGGCCATCTTCTTGATAGGCACGACGTTGGCGTGGACTCCCGGAGGGGCAGCCTGCTCGATCATGGTCTTGCGGAGCTCGTCGTGAGCAACGCCGTCGGAGACCACGATGATGCGGTTGGGGTTGATCTGCTTGGTCCACGTGGTGGCCACCTGACCATGCAGCAGGCGCGTGTCGATACGGACGTGGGCGATCTTGATGTGCCCGTCGCCGATCACCGTTCCCGGAGGAATGGCACCCGCAGGAGCAGCGGCGGCCGCAGCCGGCTTCTTCTCCTCGGGCTCCAGAGACTCGGGCTTGACGCGCACGCCGGCCTTAGCCTCAGTCACGAGATGTTTTGCGATCGCATGTGCAGTGTTCTTTGCGTCAAAGCGCTGCGAATATGCCTCGATGAGCATAGGCAGGTTGACACCGGTGACGATAGCCCAGGAATCGTGGCCCTCGATGAGCCCGCTGATCTGGTTGAACGGCGTGCCGCCCCACAGATCAACGAGGAAGAGCACCTGCTCCTGGTCCTCGAAGGAAGCGATTGCCTCCTCGACCTTGGCACGGAAGTCGTCGGGGCCCATGCTCGGCTCGAGCGAGACCACGGCAACAGACGGCTGATCGCCAAAGACCATCGAGCCCGTCTGCTTGATTCCAGCCGCCAAGTCACCATGGCTAGCAAGAACAATACTTACCATCACATAACCTCCTTTTTGTCTACGTAATTCCTACACGACAGTTATGGAGTATAGCTGCAAATACAGCAGAATTGTTTGAAAAACTGCAAAAGGTAGCATTATTTGTTTAAACGTCTTAATTTGTTACAAGTTGATTACATTCCAGCATCATTGGCTGATCTGCCGCTGATAACTGATACCCAACCAATACTTACACGACGGATATGCGCATGCTGTCATTATTACCGCTTTTAAACAGATGCAAACGTGCTGAGACTGAAGCTATTTCGTTTAAACAGCTATGCCTTGACTAATGGCGAGCGATATGCTCTAGCAAAGTAGTTATTGGGGACGTTCTTAAATGGCTAGTCATTGGGGACGTTCTTTTTCGACTAGTCGTTTAAGAACGTCCCCAACGACTAAGTTAGGCGATGTGGAGGGGGTTGGCGGCGTCGACGGCATCGGATAGGCCGTCGGGGGCAGCGTCTGTCGGGTCCTCGTCGGGGGTCTCGATCTGCTTGATCATGACCTCCTGGCCCTGCAGCAGATAGGTCTCGCCGCTACCGCAATGGGGGCAGGTCTTGCCGTGCTCGACCGTCGCGTAGTCGCAGCCGCACGCCTCGCAATGCGTCACGGCCTCGACAGGCTCCACAATAAGCTCCGCGCCCTGCGTGATAGGCTTTTTATCTGCCGCCCAGCGCCAAGCATCAAGCAGCAGATCGGGAACGACGCCCGAGACCTCGCCCAGGAGCAGCGTCACGTTCGAAACGCGACTCACGCCATTGGCGCGCGCCACATTCTCGACATCGCGAATGATGTGATAGACGATTCCTAATTCATGCACTTTTTCTTCCGCCGTTCTAACGAACGGCGGTCGACTTGACGCTGCGCGAGCCCCAGACGGACGATCTGCCTTTCAATCGTCGGGCATGGGCAAAAGCCCTATGCCCTCCTCTTTCAAGGCACCTCGCCACGCCTGGGACTCGCTCGCTGTCCAACCGTTCTCTGCGCCGTTCTCTTGTTTGTTGCGTTTTTTATTTCTTCCCAAATTTGATTTTGATCGCACGCTTCAAAGCGTACTTGCCGAGGCTCGGGAGCTTTTGCTCGTATTTGACCATCGTGGAGCACTCGGGGCGATCGCGATCCAGATGGATGGCATCGAACGCGCACTTGGTGGTGCACAGGCCGCAGCCGATACACTTGTTGGGGTCGACGATCGAGGCGCCGCAGCCCAGGCAACGGGCGGTCTCGGCGCGCACCTGCTCTTCGGTAAAGGTCTCGACGTACTCGCTAAACGGCGCGGCCTTCTCGCGCTCGCGGTCCACATGGGCAACCTCGCGGCTCGCGTTGTCGTAGCTCTCAATCACAACATCGTCGCGGTCAAGCGCGGTGTAGCGGCGCTGGTTGCGGCCGATGGTGAGCGTGGACCCCGGCTGCACAAAGCGATGGATGGACACGGCGGCCTCGTGGCCGGCGGCGATGGCATCGATGGCAAAACTCGGACCGGTGTAGACGTCGCCGCCCACAAAGATGTCTGGCTCGGCGGTCTGGTAGGTCTGAGGATCGGCAAGGGCACCCTGACCGCGGCCAAGCTCCACCTTGGAGCCAGCCAGCAGGTCGCCCCACACAATGGACTGGCCAATCGACATGACGACACGGTCGGCATCGACACGACGCAGATCGTTCTCATCGTACTCGGGCGCAAAACGGCCCTCGTCGTCAAAGACACGCGTGCAGCGCTTGAAGGTGATGCCGCGCACATGACCGGCCTCGTCCAGGTGAACCTCCTTGGGGCCCCAACCGCAGCTGATGTGCACGCCGTCCTCGATGGCCTCGCGACGCTCCTCCTCGCTGGCGGGCATCTGGGCCTCACTCTCCAGGCAGAACATCTCAACGTGCTCAGAGCCCAGACGGCAGGCGTTGCGCGCGACATCGATAGCAACGTTGCCGCCGCCCACCACAATGGTGCGGCCGGGCAGCGCGTCGATCTTGCCGCTGTTAACCTCGCGAAGGAAGTCGACGGCCACGGTCACGTCCTCGGCATCCTCGCCCGGAATGCCGGCAAGGCGGCCGCCCTGGCAGCCAATGGCAACGTAGAAGGCCTTAAAGCCCTGCGCGCGCAGCTCGTCGAGCGTCACGTCGCGACCGACTTCCACGCCATAGCGGAACTCGGCACCCATCAGGCGAATAACCTCGACCTCGGCCTCGATAACATCCTTCTGCAGCTTAAAGCTGGGAATGCCATAGGTGAGCATGCCGCCCGGGCGCTCGTTTTTCTCGAACACGACGGGCTTGTAGCCCTTCTCGGCCAGGTAGAAAGCGCAGGACAGACCGGCCGGGCCGGCACCGATGATGGCGATCTTCTGGTCGAAGCCGCCGGCACGCGTCGGCGTCACCACGGGCGGGACATAGCGAGTCGCGGCGTCCAGATCGCGCTGGGCGATAAACTTCTTGACCTCGTCGATGGCCACGGCCTCGTCCACGCGACCGCGGGTGCAGGCATCCTCACAGCGGCGGTTGCACACACGGCCGCAGATAGCGGGCAACGGGTTCTCGCGCTTGATGAGCGCCAACGCCTCGTCATAGCGACCCTGAGCCGCGAGCTTCAAATAGCCCTGAACGGCAACATGCGCGGGGCAGGCCGTCTTGCAGGGAGCGGTGCCGGACTCATGCGTCTCGATGCGGTTGTCGTTGCGGTAGTTGGGCGACCACTTGGTGTGGTCCCACTTGGTGGCATCGGGCAGCTCCTGACGCGGATACTCGGGCACCTGTCCGCCGGCCTTTTTGCTGCAGAGCTTCTGGCCGAGCTTGGCTGCACCAGCCGGGCACACCTCAACGCAGCGACCGCAGGCCACGCACTTGTCCTTCTCGACCTTGGCGACATAGGCCGAGCGCGACAGGTTGGGTGTGTTGAACAGCTGCGAGGTGCGCAGGGCGTAGCACACGTTAACGTTGCAGTTGCAGATGGCGAAAATCTTGTTCTCGCCGTCAATGTTGGTGATCTGGTGCACAAAGCCGTTGTCCTCGGCCTGGCGCAAGATGTCGTAAACCTCATCGCGGGTCACGTAATGGCCACGATCGGTCTCGACCACGTAGTCGGCCATATCGCCCACGGCGATGCACCAATCTGCCGGGTCGTCGGCGCAGCCCTCACCCATCACGCGACGGCTCGCGCGGCAGCTGCAGGTGCTAGCGGCATACTTACCTTCGTATTTGTCGAGCCAATGCTCGATATGCTCGATCGGCACCGAGGTGCTCGCGGCATCGATGGCCTTCTCGACCGGAATGACATGCATGCCGATGCCGGCACCGCCGGGCGGCACCATCGGCGTGGCCTTGGACAGCGGTCCCTTGGACGCCTGCTCAAAGAACTTGGCATAGACCGGATGCTCCTCGAGCTGGCTCACGCGCATGTTGAGGAACTCGGCGGAACCCGGCACCAGCATGGGCAGCACCCACTGCTTGGCGCGCTCGGGGTTTTCCCAGTTGTACTCGAGCAGACCCGTGTAGCTCATGTCGTCGAGCATTTTTTCGATATCGGCCTCGGGCATGCCGGTGAGCTTGACCATCTCGGGCAGCGTATAGGGACGGCGCATCTTCATCTTGCAGAGCACTTCGGCCTGCTCGTCGGTTGCGGCCTCGGCAAACGACCAGTACTCGTAGCCCAGCAGCTCGTCGCGGTGCAGCAGGCGGTTGGTGCAGTGCTCACACAGTTTGACGATGGCCTCGCGCGGATGCTCCGGTATCGGCGGCACGAACTCCGCGCCGATATCGGGCTCGGTATAGCTAATCCCCGGTCCGTTGAGAATCATAGTCGTCCCTTCTCTTGCCACAGCCCGGCGAGACCGCGGCGCCCCTCTTGTACGGGTTCGACATGCCCCCATGCCGTTCACCCGCTATTGTTGACATTGTGTCAAAAACAGTATTGACGAACCGTCAACAATATTCAAGACTGTTAGGCGAACGGTCGGGCCCAAACGGATGAAAGGCGGCAAAACATGGGCAACAACGCAGCAGATATCTCTGTGGTCGATGCCGTCCCCGCATCCGATAGCGCGGCAAAACGCCTGACGGGCGACGAGCGCCGTCGCGAGATCCTCGCCGCTGTGCGCGCCGTGAGCGCCGAGCTTGGTGTGTCCCATCTTTCGGTATCGGCCGTGACCAAGCGGGCTGGCTGCACGCGTTCGCTGTTCTACCACTACTTTGCCGATATGGATGCCGCCGTCACCGCCGTTATGGACGAGGCAATCGACGGCTTTATCGCCGAGCTCGAGCAGTGGAACGCCAGCCGCACGGTTGGCGACATCGAAGGCGCACTCGACACCGTTGCTCCGCTCTTTAAGCGCCTGGTCGTGAGCGGCCACGAGTTGCCGAGCACGCTCACCTCGAGCAGCGGCGCGCTCTACGGCGGCTTTTTGCACAACGTGGTCCAGCGCGTGGCGCAGTATATCTGCGATACCACCGTGGTGGATTTTGTCGCCCATCACGAGCTACGCATCGACCATGTCTACGAGACGTTCTACACCCTCATCATGGGGCTGCTGATGTATATCCGCACGCACCCCGATGTGCCCGACGAGACAGTCAAGGAAATCATCGCCTCGACGCTCCATATCGAGGGCTATACCGCCAAGTATCAGGAGCGCAAGCCCCAGAACTGACGACATTTGGCCAAACTGCCCGCGATCAGAAGAGGGGCCGCGGGCTTGTGAAAGGAGAGCAGCATGCTGTTCGATGTTTGGGGTAGCAATACCCTTATCCACTGGGCCGGCTGGGCCATGGTCTTTATTGGCCTGATCGTGCTCAACGAGGTCGGCCGCCGCACCAAGCTGGGCGCGGCCATCATCTTTGGCGTGGCTCCGCTGGCCATGACCATCTACTGCGTCGCTATCGCCATCGGCGTCTCACAGGGTGCCGAGTGGGCGCTCACCAACCCCACCCATGTGTACCAGAACAGCTGGTTCCACTACGCCAAGGTATACGCGGCGCTGGCCGGTTGCTGGGGCTTCATTGCCATTAAGTACCAGTGGGGCAAGATCGGCAAGGCGCATTGGTTCCGCGCGTGGCCGTTTGTGATCGTCGCCATCAACATCATGATCGCCGTCGTGTCCGACTTTGAGAGCGCCTATCGCTTCTTTGTCCTGGGCGAGTCCACCTGGGTCACCTCCGAGGGCGCCACGCAGCTCGCCGGCTGGAACAACGTGTTCAACGGCATCGCCGGTATCATCAACATCTTCTGCATGACCGGTTGGTGGAGTGTCTACGCCTCTGAGGACAAGACCGACATGCTGTGGCCCGACATGACCTGGGTCTACATCATCGCCTACGACATCTGGAACTTCTGCTACACCTACAACTGCCTGCCCACCCACTCCTGGTTCTGCGGCTTTGCACTGCTGCTGGCGCCCACCGTCGCCGCCTTTATCTGGAACAAGGGCGGCTGGATCCAGAACCGCGCCTTTACGCTGGCTATTTGGTGCATGTTTGCCCAGGTGTTCCCGTACTTCCAGGAGGAGTCCATCTTTGTGACCCACTCCACGCTCGACCCCAGCGCCGCTACTGCGGTCTCGATCGCCGCACTGGTCGCCAACATCGCCGCGATCATCTACATCGCCTACCGCGCCAAGAAGCTCGGCCGCAATCCCTACAAGCAGGATGTCTTTGAGGGCACCAGCGATTGGGAGAAGGCTACCGCTCGCCGCGCCAAGGTGGATTACGCACACGCCGAGTAACGCGCTCGCTGCCGTCCGCATTTGGATGTAGGCGCGTCTCTTTGGCTCCGTAATCTCGCGTTATGCGCAGCCCCCGGAAAGCAATTCGTTTGCTTTCCGGGGGCTTTTTGCTGTCGCGCGTGCATTCATGCACATATTCACAATGTATCGCGCAGATAAAATCGAATTTCCGACTGCACGCCAGCTCTATGTGACCTTAATTTTGGGTACATTGTTGTCCCGATATTGAGCTTGGGGGATATATGGAAAATGAGACGAGGGGCCAAGAGGACGCGGCCCAAGATGCAGCGGCGTGCGCCGAGGCCTTGGAGAGCCTAGACCGGTTTTCGCTGGACGAAGTTGCGTTTGACGAGACAATCGTCGACATGCAGGACGCGGCGGGCGATGGCATACCGGATACGGGCGACGACGTCGAGGATGCTCGCGATGAAGCCGATGTCGAAAAAGGCGATGACGAGGGCAATGGCCAACCGGAACCCAACGCGGGAGATGAGACCTCCCTGCTTGGCGACTTGCCCGTCGACGAATCGCTCACCCGCGAGCTCCCCGGCTTGGGCTCTGCGCCAGTCGTCGACGAGACCATCGCCATGGGAGATATTCCCCTGCCGTCCGCTCCCTCGGCACACGAAGCCGAGGTTCGTCATCGTAAGATGTCGCCCAAGCGCCGCAATCTGATGGTCGCCGGTGTCGTGGCCGTCGCGCTCGTCGCCGGCGGCGCGGGCTATGCGGCTTGGAACGGATACCAGCAAGAGCAGGCCGCCGTAGTTGCCGCAAACGCCCATACCATGATGTCGGTGCAAATTGGCGTACATGCCGCGGGACTCGACTGCTCCACCGGCTCAAAGATCCCCGTGCAGGTGAGTGGCCAGGACTCCGACGGCTCTTCTGTGAGCGAAACGCTCTACGTTGACGAGCACGGCCGCGGCATCAAACTGCTGCCCGGCGATTACACGCTCTCCATCGCTGCCTCCCCCATCGCGGCCGACGGCACCATCTATACCGTCCCGACCACCAAGACGCAGGTCACCGTTAAGAGCGATGGACAGGATTTAAGTGCCCAGGCTGCCTTTAAACTCAAGGTGCCTTCGGCCGACACGGTAACCGACGACCAGATCGATGCCGCCGCCAAATATGCCGAGGAGGGAGGCGCGAGCTCCGCCGCCACCGCCAAGGTGCTCCAGCAGGCGGCAACCGCGCGGCGCGACGCCGCCGTCAATGCCCTGAGCGCGCAAAAGGCACAGGCAGCCCGTGATGCCGACGCCCGTCACAAGGCAACCGACCTCTACCAGCTCGATATCCCCGTCGAATGGTACGGCAAGGTCGAGACTTGGCAAAATGGCAGCACGCTATGCATCTATCTTGCCAGCGACAGCGATACGCCGATTGTGACGCTCGTCGCGGTGCGCGAGGGCGAGAGCTTTACGCCCGATGAGGGCGATACGGTTTTGGGTGCGGCCAATCTAGGCAACGGTTATACCGTCTACGCCAGCGGCCCCGTCTATCCGTACGTGGTGCCCCAGACCATCAACGGGCGCACGCAGAACCCCGTGTCGACCTATCCCATGGACACAGCCATTGAGCTTGTCGAGCTTACGACCGGCAACCGCTACACCTACAGCCAGATCAAGAGCGTGCTGGTCGGCAAAGACGGCAAGGCCGACGCTGCCACCAAGCTCGAATGCGACTACATCGCCCAGATTCTGCTGCCGAGCATCAAGGCCCAGGACTAGCCGGGCGCATCATGGTACTCACCAACCGTGATGAAGGGGACAGGAGGTCCTGGCCCCACAGATCCGTAGATGATTAGGCAAGGAGCCACTTCCATGCGGGCACAGCGTGTACCACACCGTGTTCACATGGAATATCGGCCTGTTCATCCATAGTAACGATTACCGACTCGCCAAGATCAAACTGGGCCATCGAGGCATCGAGGGCTGCAATTTCGCGTTCGCGCGTTTTCTCGCTTGCCATATCCACACTCACCTGAGTCAGGCTATAAGCCTGCATGAGAAGTGCATCCCCAGCCACAAAGTCAACCTCATGGCTTTTATTCTTCTCCTTGACCAGTAGGCGGCAGACCGAACCGACCCGCACCGCAGGAGTCCTTCTTCTGAGCGCATTGAACACCGCAGTCTCGAGCCTCTGGCCCTGGTCCAATGCCGATGCGGGAGAGAATGCTCCAAACATCGCAGGATCGACAGCGTAGACTTTAGACGCAGACCGCGTATTATTTGCAAGTGAACGCGTAAACTCCGGCACAGAAAACAGCAGGTAGGCGTCCTCGTAATACTCAAGTAAGTCGCTGAGCGAATTACGACTGACGGGTATCTGCCTGCTCTTGAACTCGTTGTACACCTTGTTCACCGACAGCTCTCGTCCCGAAGATGCCATACACCGCGTCAGAAACAGTGAGGCCAAACGAGGGCTCTTGACGTCGTAACGCTCCACAACGTCCATAGCGACCGTTCGCGACGCATATTCCTGTAGCAGCTGAATCGCGTCTGCGGGCGTCTGCTCAAGTGTCGCGATGAATCCCCCTCGCTCGAGATATCCGACCAGATGGTGTCGGAGCAACGCTGCAGCGCTTGAGGAGAAGGGCGCGTTCGACTCAGGAACGCTCCCCGTCTTATATCGGACGTATTCCGAAAAACTCAACGGAAAAAGCTCTCGCACAAGAGAACGGCCCCTGAACTCGCTCTTAAGTTCTGAGGACAGCATCTTAGAAGAAGATCCCGTCACGTAAACGGTCGCCTTCTCCGTATCGACCACGCGTCGCAGAAACGCACCCCATTCGGGTATTTCCTGGATCTCGTCAAAGAAAAGGTAGGCGCCCTCGCCTCGAGCAGCAGGATATAGTGCATAGAATGTATCGAGCACGTCCGCTAGTAGCGATGGCTCATACGGACGCAAGCGCTCATCCTCAAAATTGAAATATAGCATCCGGTCAAGCTCGACGCCTTGGCCCTGAAGCCGCCGTATCTCCTGATACAGGCGATACGTCTTTCCACAACGACGGGCGCCCACAATCACATATACGATGTTGTCGCGCTTTGGCTCCTGCGGGTTGCCCAGATCAAGGTCGCGCTCAAAGACCTGCGGAATCCCCTGTTGCTCAAAGTCCTTTATTTTTTGAGCCACCAAGTCGTTGAATGCCATAATTCTCCAATCTTGCTCTCCTGCTAATCAAGATTATAACGATTCTTGATTAGCAGGAGAGCAAGATTATGCGTATCTTGATTAATGGATAAGCAAGTTTTCTATTAGTGGCCCCTCCCGGAGGATATCGAGCGGCCGAGGGGGCAGGCATGAACGCCTCTAGCCGAAAACAGAGTAGCTAAAAAAGCCCCGTCCCAAATCAGCTACTTAACGCCAGGGGTCGGCTTCGAAGAGGGGCTCGCGCTCGGGGCGACGATCGCTATAAGGATCGTAGCCGTCGTCATCCTCGTTCTCGGCACGGATATAGGGGTCGCGCGGCTTGGGCGCCGGTTTAGGCGCAGGCTTAGGTGCGGCGGGTGCGGCATCGGTCGCCGGCGTGTTCGTCTTGTTCTTGTCTGTCATCTGCATAGCTCCTTGCCATGTACTCACGTTCAACACCATCGATTGTCGCACGAAAAAGGGCGGCGGACCCGATTGGATCCGCCGCCCTTGGCGTTTTGCGATGAGGGGCGGTTTTAAAGCCGGCCCAAAATCTACTCGGCGTCGGGGACTTCGTAGGTGGCCGCCGGCGTGTTGTCGCACACGACGGTAAAGCCGCCGTCCTTGTCGACATCGACCGTCACCTGATCGCCCTCGCGCACCGTACCGTCGATGATAGCGGCGGCAATGGCATCCACGACCTCGCGCTGCACGAGACGCTTGAGCGGACGGGCACCAAAGACCGGGTCCAGGCCGCCCACGGCGAGCATCTGCTTGGCCGCCGGGGTGATGGCCAGCGTCATGCGCTCCTTGGCCAGACGCGCGCGGACGTCGGCGAGCTGGATGTCGACGATCTTCTCGATCTGCGCCATGCCGAGCGGATGGAACACCACGATATCGTCGATACGGTTGAGGAACTCGGGGCGGAAGGTTTGAGCCATGGCCCCGTCAACCTGATGGCGCATCTCCTCCTCGTCCTTGCCGGACAGATCGGCGATAGCCTTGGAGCCCACGTTGGACGTCATGATGATAATCGTGTTCTTGAAGGACACTTGGCGACCCTGACCGTCGGTCAAACGGCCGTCGTCGAGCACCTGCAGCAGCACGTTAAAGACATCCGGATGAGCCTTCTCCATCTCGTCGAGCAAGATCACGGAGTAGGGACGACGGCGCACGGCCTCGGTGAGCTGGCCGCCCTCGTCATAGCCCACGTATCCCGGGGGCGCACCGATCAGACGCTGGACGCTGAACTTCTCCATATACTCGGACATGTCGATACGCACGAGCGCGCGCTCGTCATCGAACAGGCACTCGGCCAGCGCCTTGGCGAGCTCGGTCTTGCCTACGCCGGTGGGGCCCAGGAAGAAGAAGCTGCCGATGGGCTTGTCTGGGTCGGAGAGACCCGCACGGCTGCGACGCACGGCCGCGGCTACAGCGGAGACGGCCTCGTCCTGACCGATAACGCGCTTATGCAGCTCGCCCTCCAAGCCCTTCAACTTGTCGAGCTCGCCCTGCATCATCTTGGACACGGGCACACCGGTCCAGGCGCTCACGACCTCGGCGATCTCGTCGGAGGTCACCTGTTCGTTGAGGCCCTCGCCGTCCTGCTGCTTTTGCGCCTCGAGCGCAGCCTCGGAATCCTGAATCTGCTGCTGCAGACCCGGGATCACAGAATAGCGAAGCTCGGACGCACGGCCCAGATCGCCGTTGCGCGTCGCGCGCTCCTCTTCGCTCTTGGCCGCGTCAAGCTGGCCCTTAAGCTCCTGCACGTGGTCGATGGCGTTCTTTTGGTTGAGCCAGCCGGCCTTTTGCACGTTGAGCTTTTCCTGGACTTCGGCAATCTCTTGGCGCAGAGCCTCCAAACGCTCCTTAGAGGCGTCGTCGGTCTCTTTCATGAGCGCCTGTTCCTCGATCTGCAGCTGGGTGAGCTGACGCGTGGTGGCGTCGATCTCGACCGGCATGCTGTCGAGTTCCATGCGCAGGCGGCTCGCGGCCTCATCGACCAGGTCGATAGCCTTGTCGGGCAGGAAGCGGTCGGCGATGTAGCGGTCGGAGAGGTCGGCGGCAGCCACGAGCGCGCTATCGGTGATGTGTACGCCGTGGAAGATCTCGTACTTCTCCTTCAGGCCACGCAGGATTGAAATGGTGTCCTCGACGGTAGGCTCGCTGACCATCACGGTCTGGAAACGACGGGCGAGCGCCGCGTCCTTCTCGATGTACTTGCGGTACTCGTCGAGCGTGGTCGCGCCGATCGCGTGCAGGTCGCCACGAGCGAGCGCCGGTTTGAGGATGTTGCCGGCGTCCATGGAGCCCTCGGTGGCACCCGCGCCCACGATGGTATGGAGCTCATCGATGAACAGGATGACCTTGCCTTCGGATTTTTGCACTTCCTTGAGCACGGCCTTCAAGCGGTCCTCGAACTCGCCGCGGTACTTGGCGCCGGCGACCAGCGCGCTCATGTCGAGCTCGATGAGGTCGCGGTCGCGCAGGGTGCTCGGTACGTCGCCGGCCACGATTCGCTGAGCAATGCCCTCGACGATGGCCGTCTTGCCGACGCCCGGCTCGCCGATAAGCACGGGGTTGTTCTTGGTGCGGCGGGACAGAACCTGAATAGTACGACGGATCTCGTCGGTACGGCCGATGACCGGGTCGAGCTTGCCGGCGCGAGCCAGATCGCAGATGTTGCGACCGTACTGCTCCAACGCCTCAAACTGCGTCTTGTCCTCGGCAGACGTCACGCGGTCATCGCCGCGCAGTTCCTCGTAGACTTGCTCGATGCGCTCCTTGGTCACGCCGGCGTCACGCAGCACGCGACCCGCCTCACCCTTGTCCTCGGCAAGTGCCATCAGCAGATGCTCGGTCACCACAAAGCTGTCGCCCATCTTGGTGGCCTTTTTCTCGGCCTTCTCGATCACGCGAACGAGCTCGTTGGACAGGCCCATCTGCTGACCCTCGCCCGACACCTTGGGCGCATGGTCGATGGCATCTTGTGTGGAGCGTGCGAGCTGAGCCGGGTCGGCACCGATGCGCTCGATGATCACGGAGATATTGCGCTCGCCGGCACCGAGCAGGGCAGACAGCAGGTGGATCGGCTCCACCGCGCCGGCCTGTGCATCGGCAGCCGTGCTCATGGCGGTCTGCAGCGCCTCGCGCGACGTCATTGCTAGCTTATCGATTCTCATGGAATCACCTCTCTTGGGGCGGCCGCCCTACGGGGCGGCTTCACGTTGTTCGAGAAGTATTGTTGCCAGCTTTACGCGATCTTATACACAAATCTAAGTCTCTATATATAAGATTTTCTGAGTGAATTACGGATAGGGTACTGAGATGTCAGCCCGCCGCTGCCCAGGCGCGCTACCGTCTCGATCTGTAACATCTAGCAGCCATTTTTGATCCTAGATGTTACAGATCGAGACAGACCGAAAACCACCACAAAGAGGACAGGCACCTTTGTGGTGGTCGCGGTCTCTACTCCTTCGCCGAACCCGTACTTCCCGATTCGACGGTCCAGGGCATCTCATCCTCGAACAGCCATGTACGGGCAGACCCACTATCGCGTGCAGTCTGCGGGTCAGGCAAGCAGGTCTGTTTATAGGCATCTTGGATACACTGACCCATAAAATCGTTGAGCTCGGTCTGGTCGCCCTCCATGACATAGGCGACATCGCCGTCCATGATGTAGATGCCCGGACCCTCATTGCCCTCGTAGCCCGGATCGTACGAGACATCACATAACTTTGCGCCGTTTGCAGTGTCCAGCTCGATGGACGAGTGGCATCCGCCAACCATGTCGTTCGCTTTTGCCCGATAGGACGCATATCCGTACCAACGCTTAAATGTTTTGCCCTTGAGTAGCTCGGACGCCCTATCGATCAGGCTTGTATCCGTGGTATAGCGCATGGCCCCAAGCTGAATACGCGGATAATTGCTAATACCCAGCACAGCCGGCTGCTCATCAAAATCAACGGTAATGGTCTCGGGCTTGTCGTCGCCGGTCAGAAGTTCGACAGATTGAGTCACAGGCTTGACCACCGGCTCCGTCACCGCAGCAGGTAGAAATGCCATACCGACAGCGCCCGCGCCAACCACAGCGATCGCAAGCGCCAAGACAATCAATCCAATACGGGCAGAACGGCTCACGGCAAAACACCCCACAATGCAAACCTTCGCCACCTGCACTAATGATGCCGCCAGCTAACACTATTACCAAAAGAAGCCGCGCGCTCCTCACCACCACAAAGGGGACAGGCACCTTTGTGGTGGTTTTCGACGCTAACGGTCGACCATCTCGCGCCATGAGATTAAACTTGAATTGTTCTCTGAACATATCCATTTCTGCCTATCCTCAACAGATCTTTGTCTCGAGGAGCGCATATGAAGCCGTCTCATTCCACCGGTCGCAACGTCATCGCCATTCTCGCCATACCCATCGTGATGCTCTTCCTTATCGTCGCCACGCCCTTTTCCCTTGGCATCGCCTCGCCCTTCGATTTATGCGGAATGGTCGACGCCGGCTCGCGTGCCACCTCGCTCTCCTTTATCTGTCGCGGCGTGTTCTACGAAGATGGAATTCCCACCGGAATTTGGCGGTCAAAGTTGCCACTGCTCGGTCAGATCGACGGATGCTCCCCCTATTTCTGCCTTGGACCTCAGGCGCTAAACTATCTAATCGACGACCAGCCACTCGACTCCATCACCCTCGCCTACGACTACGCACCAAACACCGATGAGCGCCACATGAACCAAGTCCTCGACAAGATGCTTGGACAGTGCGGGCTCACCGAGGAGGCCGGTCGAACCATCTATAGCAACCAGAAATTAAAGCGAACAGAACTCCGCCGTGTCGGAAAAATCAAAGGGCGAAACGGGGCCGCCTACTGGGATGCCTGGGCAACACGCGACAAGGGCGAATTCGGACACAGCACCTATATGGTCACTGTCTACACCAAAGACGGAATTAAGGACAATGTTGACGATTTCGCGTCCTCCAAACTCGGCATCCCCAAAACAACCAAACCCGCCAACCCGGATGAAATCCTGTAGGGACATTTATTGAACTGTCCCTCAACGAGCGCGGCAATATCGAGCTCGCCCCACCACCACAAAGGCGCCTGTCCCCTTTGTGGCGGTTTTCGACAAAAAGAAGCCGCCCCATTAAGAGAAGCGGCTTCAAGCAAGTCTTTTTTAGCGTCCCTCAAGACCCAACGAGAACGCAGAAATGTAGCCCGGGGCTTACCCTTTCCCGAACGCGACCCTCGCGAAGCGCGTGAGCGAGCGGGAAAGGGTAAGCCCCGGGCGGACAATTAAGTGCGTTACTCGGCAGCGGCCTTGAACTTGTTGTAGTTGATCAGGCAGCCGGCCTTGACGATGGCACGCTCCTCTGCCGTCATATCGGCAATGTAGAGCTCAATCTGCTCGACCGCACCATCGGCGCGCACCACGTAGGCGGCGATGTCCTTCAGGTCGCCATCGAGCGCGGCACGGATACCCGGCACAAAGACGTAATCGCCCACCTCAAAGTTGGGCTCGGCCTCCATCTGGAAGGGCACCATGCCCCAGTTCATCACGTTGGAGCGATAGCGCTTGGTGGCGTACTCGTGGACGATGTTGGCCAGGCCGCCAATTACGCGCTGGCAGCTCGCGGCCTGCTCGCGGGCGCTGCCGTCGCCAGGCTTCTTGGCGTAAATCATGGAACCGAACTCGGTCGCCTTGGCATCGGCCGCGACACCCGCGCCGGCCAGCGCCTCAAACACACCGGCAAGCTCGGCATCGAACGCCGCCAGGTCGCCCGCGGACTCGCCGGCAACGCGACGCTTCTCCACAGCGTCGACCTCCTTGGAGCGACCCACGTAGGCCGGGTCGCGGCGGCTCAGCGTAAACTCAGCCAGGCCCAGCGGGTTGGAGCGGAAGGAGCTCGTCTCGCCCGAGGGAATGAGCTCGTCGGTCGTGGTGACCGGGTCCATGATCTTGGAGCAAACCTTGAGCAGGATGTCGTCGCCGAGCGGCTCCATCGCGGGCCACGGCTTGATGTTGGGGCCTTCGACCAGCTCGTCGGCAGGCTCCGCCTTGCCAAAGCCCCAGTACACGCGCTTCTTGTACGGCGCGTCGTCAAAGGTGTACTCGCAGGCCTCGTCCCAAGTGTCCTCGGGCAGGTCGGTCGCCGGCGTCAGGACGCCGCCGTTGGCAGCCGTTGCCGCAATGGAGCGGGCGTCCATCAGGGCCACGGCGCTCAGCTGGCCATTACCCGGCTTGGAACCCTCGCGGTTGGGGAAGTTGCGCGTGGTGTGACGGATCGAAAGGCCGTTGTTGGCGGGCGTGTCGCCGGCGCCGAAGCACGGGCCGCAGAATGCCGTGCGCACGATTGCGCCGGCCTCCATGAGGTCGTAGATGTAGCCGCGGCGTGTAAGTTCGAGCGCCACGGGCTGGCTCGTGGGATAGACCGACAGCGAGAACTCGCCGCAGCCGGTATTGGCGCCCTTGAGCACGCGGGCAGCCTGGACCACGGAGTCATAGTTGCCGCCCGAGCAGCCGGCGATAACGCCCTGCTGCACGTGCAGCTTGCCGTCGACGATCTTGTCGAGCAGGCTAAAGTGCGTCTTGCCCTCGCCGATCTTGGCGGCCTCGAGCTCCACCTCGTGCAGGATGTCCTCGAGGTTCTCGTTGAGCTCGTCGATCTCAAAGCCGTTGGAAGGATGGAACGGCAGTGCGATCATGGGCTTGATGCTCGACAGGTCGACCTCGACGCAACCGTCGTAGTAGGCGACATCGGCGGGCTTGAGCTCGCGATAGTCGTCGCCGCGGCCGTGCATGGTCAAAAACGCGTGCGTGTCCTCGTCGGTGGCCCAGATGCTCGACAGGCAGGTGGTCTCGGTGGTCATGACGTCAACGCCGTTGCGGTAGTCGGTCGTCATGCTCGCGATGCCCGGGCCCACAAACTCCATGACATTGTTCTTGACGTAGCCCTTGGCAAAGACGGCGCGAATGATGGCGAGCGCCACGTCGTGCGGGCCGACGCCGGGGCGCGGGGCGCCCGTGAGGTAGATGGCCACGACGCCGGGATAGGCGACATCGTAGGTGTCGCGCAGCAGCTGCTTTGCCAACTCGCCGCCGCCCTCGCCCACGGCTATGGTACCCAGGGCACCATAGCGGGTGTGCGAGTCGGAACCCAGGATCATCTTGCCGCAACCGGCGAAGTTCTCGCGCATAAAGGAGTGGATGACGGCGATGTGCGGCGGAACGAAGATGCCGCCGTACTTCTTGGCTGCGGAAAGGCCAAAGACGTGGTCGTCCTCATTGATGGTGCCGCCCACGGCGCACAGCGAGTTATGGCAGTTGGTGAGCACGTAAGGCAGCGGGAACTGCTCCATGCCCGAAGCGCGCGCCGTCTGGATGATGCCGACAAAGGTGATGTCGTGGCTCGCCATGGCATCGAAGCGAATCTTGAGTGCCTCGGGGTCGCCCGACGTATTGTGTGCCTGGAGGATCGAATACGCGATGGTGCCGCGCTTGGCATCCTCGGGTGTCTGCGTAATACCGCGCTCGGCAGCCTCGGCCGCAGGCACAACCTCGCTGCCGCCGCGCAGGTAGATGCCGTCCTCGTACAGCTTGACCATACTGTCTCCCACTCTGCCCAAAAGATTTGGGCGCATAGCATACATTCGTTCAATATCGTGCCATAGAACGGTTGCGAGTGGGTTACGAATCTCTGCGTTCACTTTATCTCAGTAAAGCAGAGGACGAGTTAGGTCCTGGGGAGGCAGACTTAGACGCTCAAATGACGAGAGTGGATAATCTCCCACTTTGAGCCTGCAAACAGGCAAAAAACGGGAGATTATCCACTCTCATTCTGCAGGTACTCATTTAAGTCTGTCCCCAATGAGTGCCTACAGGTCGCCGCCCGTGCCCAGCAGTTTGCGCATGACTTGCTCGGGGTTGACCGAGCCGTCGCGCGGGGCCAGGGCGGTGATCTTCTTCTGCATCTTATACTCGTGCAGCTCGTCCTCGAGCTGGCGCACGCGGGCGCGGAGCTTTTCGTTCTCGCGCTCGCGCTCCTCGGCACGCTCCTTCATATCGAGGATGCGCACCACGCCGGCAAGGTTGATGCCCTCGTCAGTCAGCTGGTTGATGAGCTCCAGACGCTCGATATCGGCACGCGAATACAGACGCGTGTTGCCGCCCGAGCGCTGGGGGTTCACCAAGCCCTTGGACTCGTAGACGCGCAGAGTCTGCGGGTGCATGCCGGTCAGCTCGGCCGCCACGCTGATCATGTACAGCGGTTTGTTCCTATTGTCCTCGGCCATGCTACCTGACCCCTTTCCGTCTCGTTATCGTCCATCATAAGCCCGCGGGCGTGGGCGTGCGCCGCGACCGCCCTAGTACGTCGCCTTGTAACGATTGACCTTCTCGCGATAGTCGCGCGTGTCGGCCTCGCGCAGCTTGGTCATGGCATCGCGTTCATCGTCGGACAGGTTCGTGGGAACCTGCACCTTGATCTCGACGAGCAGCGCGCCCGTGCGGCCACGGTGCTTAACATCGGGCGCGCCCATCTCCTTAAAGCGGAACTTCTTGCCCGTCTGGGTGCCCGCCGGCACCTTCAGACGAACCGTCGCGCCGCCGGGTGTGGGCACATCCACCGTGCAGCCGAGCGCCGCCTCGTAAACCGAGATCGGTACCTCCATGGTCACATCGGCACCCTTGCGCTTAAACAGCGGGTGCTCCTCCACATGCGTGGTCACGACCAGGTCGCCGCGCTCGCCACCCGCAACGCCATACTCGCCGCGACGCTTGTAGCGTAGTTTGCCGCCGTCGACCGCACCTGCGGGAACCGAGACCGTAATGGTTTGCTGCTCGCCCGTCGAGGGAATGCGATAGGTGACCTTGTGCGTCACGCCGCGAAACGCGTCCTCGGCCGTCACGTCGACAGTCAGCGACAGGTCGCCGCCCTTGCGAGCACGGCTGCGACCCGCACCGGCACCGGCATTACCCGCAGCCCCGGCAAAGCCCGAGCCCCAATCGCTGCCCCAAGCGCCGTTGCCGCTAAAGATGCTGTCGAAGATATCGCCCCAGCCGCTGGCGCCCGCGCCGGCACCGTAGCCGCCGCCATACGCGCCGCCCGCGCCCGGCATGCCGCCGAACATGAGCATCTGGTCGTACTCTTTGCGCTTCTTCTCGTCCGAAAGCGTCTCGTAAGCCTCGCTAATCTCCTTGAACTTGGCCTCGTCGCCGCCGGCATCGGGGTGGTATTTTTGCGCGAGCTTGCGAAACGCGCTCTTGATCTCTTTGTCGGAGGCGCTCTTGGATACGCCCAGGATGTCATAGAAGGTTTTGCCTGCAGCCATCGTAGCTCCTCTCCTGTTTCATCCACCGCTCAACGGGCGGCGGCTCATACTGTCATATGGCACTAGGCCAGAAAGGGCCCCGGGTGTTGCCCCGGGGCCCTTCTCAATTACTCCTCGGTGCTCTCAGCCGTATCGGCCGCAGCATCCTCGGGCGCCGCTTCGGGCTCCGGTGCGGGGCGCTTCTCGCCACCGTAGGTCACCGTCACCATCGCGGAGCGCAGGATGCGGTCCGCCATGCGGTAGCCCTTCTGGTACACGTCGTTGACGGTCTCGTCGTACTGCGATGCGTCCTCGACACGCCCCACGGCCTGGTGCTCGAGCGGATCGAACGCCTCGCCCTTGGGGTCGATGGGCTCAACGCCCTCGTGCGCAAACACATCGAGCAGCTTGGCATGCACCGCATCAACGCCATCGACGAACTGCTTAAAGTCGTCGGAAAGCTCCTGGCTACGGGCATGGTCGATTGCACGCTCGATATCGTCAACCACCGGCAACAGCGCGGTGACAAGCTTCTCGGTCGCGCGCTCGCGCTCGGCGATACGCTCGCTGGCGGTGCGGCGACGGAAGTTCTCCCAGTCGGCCTGCAGACGGGCGGTACGCTCGGTGGCGTCCTTTGCCTTGTCCTCGGCGGCCTTCTGAGCCTCTGCCGCAGCATCGAGCTCGCTGCGTACGTCGGCAAGCTCCTTTTGGGCCTGCTCGAACTTGAGCTTAAAGTCGTTGTCGGCGGCTTCCTCACCGGCGCGGATAGCGGCTTCCACCATCTCGTCCTCGGTCATCGTCGCCTCCTTGTTGGAATCCTCTACCTGGTTCTCGGCAGCCTCGGCGGCCTCGGCCTCGTTGGCCTCGGTATCGTCGACGGCCTCTACGGGAATCTTCACGTCCTTCTCCTCAGAGTCAACGGGGGCGGCGCCAGCGGCGGCCGCCTCCGTGCGAGCTTTACGGGCGGACATGATTACTTGTCCTCGTCGTCCACAACCTCGTAGTCGGCGTCGACAACGTCATCGTCGGCAGGCTGGGCACCGGCGGCGCCGTCGGTCTGCTGCTGAGCGTCGGCGTAGACAACCTGAGCCAGCTCGTAGGCTACGGACTGCAGGGATTCGCCAGCGGCCTTGATGGCCTCGACGTCAGAGCCCTCGAGCGCCTTCTTGGCGTCGGCGATAGCGGCCTCGGCCTTGGACTTCACATCGGCGGAAACCTTGTCGCCCAGCTCGTTGAGGGTCTGCTCGGTGGAGTAGCACAGGCTGTCGGTCTGGTTGCGGACCTCGACCTCTTCCTTCTGCTTCTTGTCCTCCTCGGCATGAGCCTCGGCGTCCTTGACCATGCGATCGACTTCGTCGTCGGAAAGCGCGGTGGAGCCGGAAATGGTGATCTGCTGCTCCTTGCCGGTGCCCTTGTCCTTAGCAGAGACCTTGACGATGCCGTTGGCGTCGATGTCGAAGGTGACCTCGATCTGCGGCACACCGCGGCGGGCAGCCGGGATACCGGTCAGCTGGAACTTACCGAGCGACTTGTTATCGCGGGCAAGCTCGCGCTCGCCCTGGAGCACGTTGATCTCGACGCTGGTCTGGTTGTCGGCAGCGGTAGAGTAGACCTCGGTCTTGGAGGTCGGGATCGTGGTGTTGCGGTCGATCATCTTGGTCATGATGCCGCCCATGGTCTCGACGCCCAGCGACAGCGGGGTAACGTCGAGCAGCAGGATGCCCTCGACGTCGCCGGTGAGCACGCCGCCCTGGACGGCAGCGCCGTCGGCAACGACCTCGTCGGGGTTCACGGACATGTTGGGCTGCTTGCCGGTCATGGTCTTGACCAGATCCTGGACGGCGGGCATACGGGTGGAGCCGCCGACGAGGATGACCTCGGTCAGATCGGAGAGCTTAAGCTTGGCGTCGCGCAGGGCGTTGGTGACAGGCTGCTTGCAGCGCTCGAGCAGGTCGCGGGTGATCTTCTCGAACTCGGCGCGGGTCAGCGTGTAGTTGAGGTGCAGCGGGCCAGACTGGTTCATGGTGATGAACGGCAGGTTGATGGTGGACTGCTGGGCTGCGGAGAGCTCCTTCTTGGCGTTCTCGGCGGCCTCCTTCAGACGCTGCAGGGCCATGGGGTCCTGACGCAGGTCGACACCGTTCTCCTGCTGGAACTTATCGGCCATCCAGTCGATGACGCGCTGATCCCAGTCGTCGCCGCCCAGGTGGTTGTCGCCCGAGGTGGACAGAACCTCAAACACGCCGTCAGCGAGGTCGAGGATGGAGACGTCGAAGGTGCCGCCGCCCAGGTCGAAGACCAGAATGCGCTGGTCGGTGCCCTGCTTGTCCAGGCCATAGGCCAGAGCAGCAGCGGTCGGCTCGTTGACGATACGCTTGACGTTGAGGCCGGCGATCTTACCGGCGTCCTTGGTGGCCTGACGCTGGGCGTCGTTGAAGTAGGCCGGGACGGTGATGACGGCGTCGGTGACGGTCTCGCCCAGATACTTCTCGGCGTCGGCCTTCATCTTTGCGAGCGTCATGGCGCTCACCTGCTCGGCGGTATAATCCTTGCCCTCGATATCGACGACGGCACGGCCACCCTGGCCCTCCTTGACCTCATACGGCACGGTCTTGATCTCGGAGGTGCACTCGGAGTACTTGCGGCCCATGAAGCGCTTGATGGAGAACACGGTGTTCTTGGGGTTGGTGACCGCCTGGTTCTTAGCGGCCTTACCCACGACGCGGTCGCCGTCAGCACGGAAGCCCACGACAGACGGGGTGGTGCGGTCGCCCTCGGCGTTCACGATAATGGTCGGAGAACCGCCCTCGAGGACGGCCATTGCGGAGTTAGTAGTACCAAGGTCGATACCAAGAATCTTACTCATTAGAAATTCCCTCTCTCTTTTGCGTTCGCGCCGCCTCGACGATCTGTCGCGCGGCGCTTCGGCTTGTCTTTCAGGATGTAGTGTATCCCCTTATGGGCCGGAATATACAAAATCTAAGTCAATTCATATAAGATTTCTTATTGTTGAGAGTTTAGGTTCTTAAATGCGCAGGTAGATGCGCTGAATGAGTTCTCGGCAGATCTATTGAGATCTATGTAGAGATGGCTGAGGTTTGCGTCCGGGGGTGCCTGGGGGCCGTCTTGCGGCAAGCGCATCCCGGTTTGAGCGTAGATTCCGGGTCGCAGTTTCCGTCTGAAGGCTCAACCGGAAACCGTATCCCGTTTTGAGAGCTGATACCGGGTCGCAGTTTCCGCTAGCGGGCCCAACCGGAAACTGCGACCCGGTTTTCGGCCAAATAACGGGATGCCCTTTCCGCAGGCGCGCTCAATAGGTCAATATTACAAGTCACCTATAGCTAACATTTGCGCAGCTCAACGGCCCCACCTGCGCGTTTTTTAGTAAACCTTGGCATACTCGGCGAACGGTATGAAGATGCCGGCCAGAGGGTATTGCAAACGGTCGCTCCCGTGGTATGTTTTTGCCCGAATCAAACCGGCGCGCATCGCCTGTAGCGTCGGTCAACAGAGAGGAAACTACCATGGCTCATCCCGTAATTGATGCCGACGAGTGCATCGCTTGTGGCGTTTGCGTCGACTCCTGCCCCGCTGGCGTTCTGGAGCTCCAGGACGTCGCTACCGTCGCCGACGAGGACTCCTGCGTCGCCTGTGGCGCTTGCCAGGACGCTTGCCCCGCTGGCGCGATCACCGAGATCGTCGAGGAGTAACAACTCCCCCACTTGCACACTCAAAAGTACACCGTGCACAAAAAAGGAGGCTTCCGCATCGCCGCGGAGGCCTCCTTTTGTTTGTACAGGCAGCTAATTGGGGACGGGGCTACCTTGGCAGTTGCGGTGGAATAGTTCCTGGCTCATTGCTTAGGTGCCGATTGTAGGAACTATTTCACCGCAACTTATATAGACAGTATCGGGTTAGGACAAATCATCCTCGTAGGGCATTAAATCGGCAAGGTAGCCCTTCTCCTTGAGTATGGCCTCGATCTCGTCGAGGGTCTGCTCGTCCTCCGCCGCGATGCGATGGAAGTGGTAGCCGCTCGTCACCGTTAGTAGTGGAAAGCTCTTGCCGCTCTCGATATCGTGCAGGTAGCGCTCAACATCGCGACGATTGCGGATGTCCAGGTCGGCCGTGATCTTGCCGTACACACGATGGTTGACGATCACGTTGAGCACGGCGCCACCCGCGTCGACGATACTCGTAAGCTCGTCGCCCGCCTGCTCCACGCCGTGGCGCACCTTAACAAGACGCGTGGGCACGGCGGGGCTACTCGCGGCTTCCTGCAGCACGTAGCCGCGGTTGGTCGCCACGATATCGTGCCCATCGGCACGCAACAGGGCAATATCCTGAACCACGACCTGACGGCTCACGCCAACCTCGCGGGCAAGTGCGCTGCCCGAAACGGGCTCCTTGGCTCCTTCGAGCACGCCCATGATGGCACGGCGACGCTCGCGGGCGTTCATTATTTACCGTCCAGCAGACGCAGGCGCTTAAGCGAGAGGTCGAGGATCGGCGCAGAGTGCGTCAGGGCGCCCGAGCTAATATAGTCGACACCCAGATCGGCCAGGGCGCGAATGTTGCTGGCGTCCACGTTGCCCGAGCACTCGGTCTTGGCGCGGCCATCGATAAGCTCAATCGCGGCAGCCATGTCGTCGTGGGTCATGTTGTCGAACATGATGATGTCGGCGCCGGCTTCCACGGCCTCGCGCACCATGTCCAGGTTCTCGCACTCGATCTCGACCGTCGTGGTAAACGATGCATGGGCGCGCGCCATCTCGATCGCACGCATCACGCCGCCGGCGGCATCGATGTGGTTGTCCTTGAGCATGACGGCCGTCGACAGGTTGTAACGGTGGTTGCTGCCGCCGCCGATCTCGACCGCGGCCTTCTCGAAGACGCGCATGCCCGGCGTGGTCTTGCGCGTGTCGACAAGCACGGTCTTGGTGCCCTCGAGCGCGGCCGCCATCCGATGCGTGTAAGTAGCGATGCCGCTCATGCGCTGCAGGTAGTTGAGCGCCACGCGCTCGCCCGAAAGCAATACGCGCGCATCGCCCCGCACCTGACCCACATGGTCGCCGGCGTGCACCTCCTCGCCATCGGCAACGTCGAGCAGCACCGAGCTCTGCGAATCCAGCAGCTCAAAGGTACGGGCAAACACATCCAAGCCGGCGATGATGCCGTCGGCCTTGGCGATAAGCTCCACCGTGGCGGGACGCGCCGTGGGGCACACGCTCGCCGTGCTCACGTCCTCAAACGTAATGTCCTCGCGCAGAGCCTGTAAAATCAGATCATCGACGACGAGCTTCATGGTAATGGGATTCATGGTCTACTCCTCTGCGGCCTGCGTGCCGGCGGCACGGGCCAAATCATCGATTGCAAGGGTATCGGAACTCAGGGCGCGATGGCGTCCATCGAGCGCGGGCTCGCCCGCCTGCTCCACGGCCAGCGACTCGCCGGTGCGCATGTACCACGCGGCGCGACGACCCCAGACCAGCGCCTCGAGCAGACTATTTGATGCAAGGCGATTCTTGCCGTGAACGCCGTTGCAAGCCGTCTCGCCCGCAGCGTAGAGCTCGGGCATCGAAGTGCGGCCGTCCTTATCGACCCATACGCCGCCCATAAAGTAGTGCTGCGTGGGCGTAACGGGGATGGGCTCGTCCAAGATGTCGCGACCGTCCTCAAGGCAGCGCGCGCGAATGTTGGCAAAGTGCCCAGTCACCACGTCGCGCTCGACGGGGGCAAAGCTCAGCCACTCGTGCTCGGTGCCGTCCTGCTTCATCTGCTCGCGGATGGCGGCAGCGACAACGTCGCGCGGCTGCAACTCGTCGGTAAAACGCTCGCCGGCGGCATTGAGCAGAATCGCGCCCTCACCGCGGCAGCTCTCGCTGATCAGGAACGTACGGCCTGGCTGCGGCGAGAACAGGCCCGTGGGATGGATCTGCACGTAGTCCAGGTGCTCCATCTTAATGCCGTGCTCCTGCGCGATGTAGCAGGCGTCGCCCGTGAGCTGCGGGTAGTTGGTCGAATGGTCGTATACGCCACCGATGCCGCCCGTCGCCCACAGCGTATGGCGGGCATGGATCTTAAACGGCTTACCGACATGCACGCCCTCAGCGGCATTTGCCAGCTCGTCGGCGGGGCGAGCTGAATCGTCCTCGTCCACGGCAACAGCGACGACACCAGTGCACACCGTGGCCCCATCGCGCTCTGCCGTCAGGATGTCGGTCATGGCAACGTGTTCGAGAATCTGCACGTTATCCAGCTTGCGGACGGCCTGAAGCAGCTTGGTCGTAATCTCCTTGCCCGTAATGTCGGCATGGAAGGCAATGCGCGGACGGCTGTGCGCGCCCTCGCGGGTAAAGTCGAGGCCGCCATCGGCCTTGCGCTCAAAATCCACGCCCATCGCTAGCAGGTCGTTGATGACCGAGCGGCTCGAGCGGATCATGATGTCGACGCTCTCGCGGCGGTTCTCGTAATGGCCGGCGTGCATGGTGTCCTCAAAGAAGGCATCGTAGTCCGAGCCCTCGGGCAGCACGCAGATGCCGCCCTGCGCGAGCATCGAATCGCACTCGTCGACCGCGCCCTTGGAGAGCATGATCACGCGCGTGCTCGTCGGCAGGTTGAGCGCCGCGTACAGGCCCGCTACGCCGCAGCCGGCAATGACGACGTCGCACTCCATATCGGGGTATTGCTTGGTTTCCACAGGAATCCTCTCCCTTGAATGTGACATAAGAAACCGTCCCTCATGCCACATTGTTCTAGCGTGCTGCGTACTCGAGCATGCGGTCGAGCGTAAGTTTGGCCTGGTCGGCAGCCTCGTCCGACACGCCGATCTGCACCTCGCCCTCACCCGTCTCCAGGCAGCGCACGAGCTTTTCGAGCGTGATGAGATCCATGTTGACGCAGGTGGGCTGCACCGCGGGGAAGTAGAACTTTTTGCCGGTGCCCTGGCAGCGGCGCTCGAGCTCGTAGAGCACACCGCGGACCGTCACGATAATGAACTCGCTCGCGTCGGACTCCTCGGCATACTTGATGATGCCGGCGGTGGAGCCGATGTAGTCGGCCTCAGCCAGGACGTCAGCCTTGCACTCAGGATGCGCCAGCACGAGCGCGTCGGGGTGGGCCTCCGTCGCGTCAACGATCTGCTCGACGGTGATGATGTGATGGCGCGGGCAGTAGCCGTTGTTGAGGATGACGTGCTTTTGGGGCACCTGCTCGGCTACGAAGCGGCCCAGGTTCTGGTCGGGAATGAACAAGATGTGCTGCTGCGGCAGCTCGGAGACGATCTTGACGGCGTTTGAGCTGGTAACGCACACGTCACTCCAGCTCTTGATCTCGACCGTGGAGTTGACGTAGCAGACCACGGCCAGGTCGTCGCCGTACTCGGCGCGCGCCGCATCGACCGTCTCGCGCTTGACCATGTGCGCCATGGGACAGTCCGCGCCCGGCTCGGGCAGCAGCACGGTCTTGGTGGGATTGAGCAGCTTGGCGCTCTCGCCCATAAACTCCACGCCGCACAGCACGATGGTCTGCTGCGGCAGGCTCTTGGCAAGCTTTGCCAGGTAGAAGCTGTCGCCGACGTAATCGGCCACAGCCTGAACCTCGGGCGCCACGTAATAGTGCGCCAGGATCACCGCGTCGCGTTGGGTTTTAAGTTGCTGAATGGCCTCGACGAGCTCTGCGGGCACCAGTGCCGCGCGCTCCGTTGCCGTCGTTGCCGATGCTAGGCCGGCCGCGATATCGCGTGCAAGCTCCGACGCATCCATGTTCGCGCTCTGTGCCATCAAGGCCCCTCTCTTTTGGCGAATCTTGGGGCTTTAGTATGACACCTAGGTTTACAGCTGACAAGACAGCTGTAAACCTAGGTGTAAAGTTGAAATAAAGATTCAATCATGCGGCAGGTCCATTTTCGAACTGGCAAGCTGAGGACAGCCGAAAATGGACCCGCCCCATGATTCGGGCAGCCCGTTTTGTCCTGGACCAAGGGGCAGTGGTCAAAAAGGGCCAAATATGAGTACTGTCACCAAATTAGTAGCATCGATTTTCCGGTCCAGAGCAGCAAAATCGCCTTGTTTGGAGCCCAATCGCGACTCTGAAGAACGAAAATCGATGCACTTTTGGCCTCTGGCACCGATTTTTGAGGCCATTTGGCTGCCACCAAACTGGTAACAGTACTCATATTTGGCCCTTTTTGACCACCGGGTTTCCGGCAGGCCCCAAAAGCGGGCCCGAATCGCTCGATCCGGGCCCGCTGGGGGTAGCGAGCACAATCGAGGTGTAAGAAGCAAGAGAGGGCCATCGCCTAGAATCGTCAGCGCCTAGATATTCAACGAGAGGAAAGACAATGGTCCGCAGCGACATGCTACCCCAGCCGGACCGGGGGCTCGGCCTCGACCGGCCCCAGACCGAGGCATTTCACCGACGAGTTCAAGAGGAAGATAGTCGATCTCCACAACGCCGGAAAGCCCAGGCGCGAGGCCATGGACGAGTGCGACCTCGACAAGAGCACCGTGGAGAGGCGGGTCAAGTCGATAAACGAGACCGGCTCGCCGCGCGCCGCCGACAACCGCACGCCCGAGTAGAACCGGATCCTGGAGCCCGAGCGCGAGAACCGCAGGCTCCGGATGGAGGTCAACGTCTTAAGACGAGCGGCGCCAGCATACGCTCGGAAGTCAGGGCCATGGCGGCCAACGGGGGGCCGCTGCCCCATATCGGCGCAGCGCTGGCATCGAGGCCTTCTGACCTGTGTCAAGATTTCGGACACGCATGCTCGAGAAATCAAGCGGCCATAGGCATGGCCTCGAGCTTGGGCTCGGTTCTCTCGAAGAAGGCCGCCATGGCCTCGGCCGGCACCTTGTAGCCGATCGTCGAGCGGGGCCTTCGGCGGTTGTAGTACGCCTCGATGAACTCGACCACCGCGTGCTTGGCGGAATCCCTGGTCGGGAAGCTGCGCCTGTAGTACATCTCGTTCTTCAGCGTGGCGAGGAACGACTCGGCCACCGCGTTGTCGTGGCAGTTGCCGGCGCGGCTGCAGGACAGCCGCACGTCGTTGTCGCGCGCCCATTCGGCCAGAAGCCTGCTGGTGTACTGGGCGCCGCGGTCGGCGTGGAATATCGCGTTGCCGGCCACGTAGCCGCGCGATTTGGCCGACGCCAGCGCCGAAACCACGATGTCGGCGGTCATGCGCTCGGAGAGCGACCAGCCCACCACCATGCGGGTGTTGAGGTCGATGACCGTCGACAGGTACAGCCATCCCTCGCCGGTGCGCAGGTAGGTGATGTCGCCCACGAGCTTGCAGGTTGGAACGGGACTGGTGAAGTCGCGGCGCACCAGGTCGGGCCGGGGCCTGGCCTTCGGGTCGGGGATGGTGGTGCGCTTCCTGGCGTTGGGCGTGCAGCCGCGTATTCCCAGCTCGCGCATCAGCTTGCGCACCCTGTACAGGGTCAATCCGGAGAACTCGCCGGGCAGGAAGCATTTCACGAACCGGAAGCCGAACCTGCGGTCCGACTCCAGCCACACGCGCCGGACCGCCTCGCGCTCGGCCGACCAGTCTTCTCGCGGGCAGCCGTTGGAGAGCCACGAGTAGAAGCCCGATCGGCTCACGCCGAGCACGCGGGCCATCATTTTCACCGGGAATTCGGCCTTCTCCGCCAACATCATCCGGTAGCATGCGGCTACGCCTGGCTTTTGGCGAAGAAGGCCGCGGCTTTTTTCAAGAAGGCGTTCTCCATCTCGAGCTCGCGTATGCGCCTTTTCGCCTCGCGAAGCTCGCGGTCCTCGGCCTTGGGGTCGGGCCCGCCGGCAAGCTCGCGCCGGCGGCTCTGCACCCACTTGTTCACGGTCTTGGAATTCAGGCCCAGTTCTGCGCAGCATTCCGTTATCGGCCTGCCCGTCGAGATGATGTAGTCGGCGGTCTCGCGCCTGAACTCGTCGGTGTACTTGGCGGCTGGGTTGGACATAGCATACCGTCCTCTCGGTCGTCGATGAATGCATTCTAAAGGATTGGGCCTCTAGCATGCGTGTCCGAAAAGACGATACAGGTCAGACAACCCAATCAGACGTCGTCTCGAGCGCGTCCTCTGCACGGTCGAGCGTGCTTCTGGCCTTGGCACCCTGTTTGAACCACGTGCGCAGGTCCTCGAGCGTGCTGCCCGCTGCATACACCTTGATTTTTCGACCGCCCTTCGTAGTCACCGTGCAGCGGTCGCCGCTCTCGCTGTCCTCGTGCGCCGTGACCTTCTTGAGGTAATCGCGGCGGAACGCCACGACGCGGGCATTGCTGATCTCGATGAACCAATCGTCGTCGACAAGCGAAGTGCCCGTGGCACCTCGACTTGCCATCTCCTCGGCGAAGGAGAAACCGAGTTCGCGCTCCTGCCTGCCGATCTCGTAGATACCACGGGCGGGCATGCTGAGCATAAGCAGGGGCAGGAGTCCCCCTATGAACAGGAAGAGGAACGGAACGAGCAAGAGCAAGCGGGCTCCGGCATCGGTGAAAACAGCCATGAAGGCGATCACGAGCGAGAAGACGAGCGCCATGCCGTTGAAAACAATCGTCAACGGCTTGACGGCAGACCAACACAGGCCCGCCTTGGTCATGGGACCGTCGACGGCGTCCGAGACTTCGATGCCCTCTTCCTCCAGACGGGCGAGGAGGTTGAGCGAGCACACCCCCTCGAGGCTTATCGAGCAGAACTTTCGATCGCCCTCGAACAGGTCGATCCTCATCATCTGCGTGTGAAGCGTTGCATGGGTGATGTTGCCGAACGTCGTCTCCTTGCGGATGCCGAAGGCGTTACGCGAGAGAATTCGTTCACCGTCCACGTCGATGCGCGGGATGCTCAGCAGGGCCCAGATGGCCATGCCCGCAAGTGCCATGGCGTGGCCGAACCACACAAGCTCGTGGCCCCACTCGCCCAGCGAAACGCCCTGCCAGACGTAAACACCCAACATGAGCAGATCGAACGCGACCGCGCAGCAGGCGATGATCGTGCGGATGGCAGCGGGCATGCGCACCGTGAAGCGATCGAGGCTGTCCGTCGCCTCACTGCGCTCACGCGCGCCGCGACGGGCGACCCATGCAGTGAGCGGACCGACGATGAACACCACCATCGCCACGCGCAGGAACGATTCGAGTATGTCGCCCATATTAACCACCATCCCAATAGAAAACGTGAATTTGGGAGACTATAGCAGAGCGAAGCGATCTGCACGGCATCGTCCGGGTGTTTTCGGCATACGGTGGAAACCAGCGGCAGCGGACGTTGAGAACTCACCCAAAAGACGCGATTCGACCGAAGCGATTCTTCTTGACTTGGTCTCAATGTGATACGACATGCGCCACTACCTGCGCGGTCTAGCGGCCCTGATCGAAGAGGGTCACACCGATGAGGCACTCGAGCGCATCGACGCGCTCTGCGAGACCAACGACCGCACCGCCGTGCGCCGCTACTGCGCCAACGAAACGGTCAACATTGCGCTCTCGTCGCTTTCCGCGGACATCAACGCGCACGGCATCACCGCCGACCTGCACGCCGCCGTGCCCGAAACCGTCCACGTGGGCGATGTCGATCTATTCAGTGTGGTATCGAACGCCCTGGACAATGCCATCGCCGCGGCGAGCGCCGCCCCCGAAGGCAAGCGGTTTGTCGACCTGGACCTTCGCTACGAAGACGGTCAGCTTCTATTGCTGGTTTCCAACACGTTTGGCCGTGCGCCGCACATGGTCGACGGCATGCCCGTGACTCAGCACACTGGGCACGGCTTTGGCACCAAGAGCATTATGCTTGCCGTCGAGCGCATGAACGGCAACTGCCAGTTCCGCATTAACGGCGACCGGTTTGAGCTGCGCGCCGTGATGTAGGGGCTGCCGCCAACCTCGCTACAGCGGTGCAGCCGCCGGGGTCAGCTGCTTAATGTAGGCCCACATGCGCTGCTTGGCGGCCTTGTCGGTGAGCGCCGCCTCAAAACCGTCGAGCGCCAGCACGCGGCGCCCCTGCACATGGGCGACCAGGCCGGGCTTGAGCATGGCGGTGTCAAAGTCATCAATTGCCACAAGCATATCGGCATAGGTCTCGCGCATGACATCGGCCGCACTGTTGTCCAGCAGCAGCACCGCCTCGGGGTCCAAGGTCTCCAGCGCCTCGCGGAACAGGTCGCACGTCAGGGCCTCGCCCGCCGCGACCGCTCCGTCGCCCGCGCCGGCGACGCTTGCCAGCACACAAAAATCCTCGGGGGCATATCCGATGGCACCGAGCGCCTTGCGCAACGCGGCGCCATCCGCGCCGGCGGCCAGCTCGCCGCCCGAGCACTCGGCTTCATCCAAATCGCCTTTGACCAGCACAATCGGCGAGCACGCGTTGCCCGCGATACGCACACCGCGATCTGCAAGCGACGCGAGCTCCTGCTCGGTCGCCTGAGCGATGGCTTCTTTTTTCTGGCTTTGTGACGTGGGCATGCGCTCTCCAATCGTTTGCGTGCCCACCATTATATAAAAGAGCCGCCCGCGAGTGGTTGCTTTGCGGGCCGCTGGGTATAAGCACGGTCGTACTGAGTTTTACGCGGCCGAGCCGCGTCGTATTATGGAGGTCACCATGGCTGACATTAAGCAGATTACCCCCGAGAACTTCGGCGCTGTCGTCAACGATAGCCTGCCCGTACTGGTTGATTTTTGGGCCCCGTGGTGCGGCCCCTGCCGCTCGCTCTCGCCCATCGTAGACGAGGTTGCCGACGAGCTGGCCGGCAAGTTGGCTGTGGCCAAGTGCAACGTCGACGACAACCAGGACCTGGCCATGAAGTATGGCGTCATGAGCATCCCCACGCTGATTGTGTTTAAGAACGGCGAGGAGATCGACCGCTCGGTCGGCGCTCTGCCCAAGGCGAGGCTGCAGGCGCTGCTGGAGAAGCATCTGTAATACGCTTGTTACTTACCCGCCGTCCATGAGCGGTTTTGTACCGCTCGCCGGACTGCCGGGTGCGGCGCGTGCGACCACGGATAGTATGGTAGTCACAAACAGCCCCCAGTGAACGGGTGCGAGTCGCACAGACTCGCACCCGTTTTCTTATGCAGTGGCGCGCAGAGCGGGCGTAGTAAAATCTGAACCGCCGGATTACCGCCTACACAAGGAGATTTCCCATGCATGATGTTGGAATGAACATGAGCCAGCTTGCCATGAGCGTCAAGCAGGTCGACGACACCATCGAGCTCGCTCACGAGTGGAGCCATCAGCTGCTGCATGCGACCGAGAATTTTGACATGGAGCGCATCGGCGCCAAGCTCGAGGTAGCCATGACCGCGCTGCACGAGGCCCACGACGCACTCGAGGGCTACGAAGAGGCCATCGAGGCCGACCACAACTCCGTCGGCTCCGTGAAGCTGGTGTAACGTGGCCGAACACGAGCACGGCTGCGGGTACGAGCACGAGCATCCGCACGGGGCGGACGGCGACGCGGGCTGCCGCTGTAGTGGCTCCGGCTCCGAGCTGGTCCGTTTTTCGGTCACCGCGCCTGACGACCTGCTGCGCCGTTTTGACGAACAGATCGCGCGCCGCGGCGACGTGGCCAACCGCTCCGAGGCAGTCCGCGATTTGATTCGCGCCTCGATCGCCAAAGAGCAGATGCGCACGCCCGATGAGCACGTTATCGGGTCGCTCACCATGATCTACGACCATCACACAGGCGACCTGACACGCCGCCTGGATGAGGTGCAGCACGACTACACCGACGAAATCGTATCGACGATGCACGTGCATCTGGATCACCACAACTGTCTGGAGATTCTGGCGCTCAAGGGTCGCGGCGAGCGCGTCTACGAACTAGCCGACCGACTGCTGGGCCTGCGCGGCGTTAAGCACGGCGAGCTCACCTGCGCCGCCACCAAGCAAAGCCTGGGGCTATAGCGCACCTGCCAAAAAGGGACAGGTTTGTTGTGGCAGGTTTAGAAGTTTTACCGACCAAAATAAACCTGTCCCTTTTTGGTCGGTTTTGATGAGGGGTGTCGCATGCGGCATGTGCATATTCATGTGACGGGCATTGTGCAGGGCGTTGGCATGCGACCGTTTGTGTATCGCGAGGCTATGGCGCATGGCATTTGCGGCTGGGTGCTCAATGCGGGCGACGGCGTGCACATCGAAGCGCATGCTCTGGCCGATGCGCTCGATGCTTTTGTTGACGCGCTTTCTGAGCATGCGCCTGCGGCAGCCCGCGTAGAGCATGTCGAGGTTGTGGACCTGGCAGCCAACGGTTGGGATGCCGACGATGAGCGGGCCTTTCGTATCGTAGCGTCGCAGGATCAGACCGTGCACACGACGCTCATCTCTCCCGATATCGCCACCTGTGACGACTGCCTGCGCGAACTGTTCGACCCCACCGACCGACGCTATCACTACCCCTTTATCAACTGCACTAACTGCGGGCCGCGCTTTACCATCATCCGCTCGCTGCCTTACGATCGAGCGGCCACCTCGATGGATTGTTTTCCCATGTGTCCCGAGTGCGCCGTGGAGTATGCCGACCCACTCGACCGGCGTTTTCACGCGCAGCCCGATGCCTGCTTTGATTGCGGGCCGCATATTACGTGGAGCGAGGCTGTGAACGGCAATGCGTGCGGGAATTCGTCCGCGACACCGGCCGTCGGTACCACACGCGAGGCCAGCGACGCTATCATCGAGCGCTGCGTTGAGCTGCTGGCCGACGGTGGCATCGTCGCCATCAAGGGTCTGGGCGGATTTCACTTGGCATGCGACGCCTCCAACGAGCAGGCGGTAGCCGAGCTTCGCCGCCGCAAACGCCGCAGCAACAAACCGCTTGCCGTTATGGTGCGCGACCTTGCCGACGTTGAACGCCTGTGCCATGTCAACGACATTGAGCGCGGCTTGCTGGCCGGCAGCATTCGCCCCATTGTGCTGCTGCGCCGACGTGCCGCTTGCGAGAGCGGCGGCTCCCCCGACGCCCTCGCGCTCGCGCATTCCGTCGCGCACGACCTTCCCGAGCTCGGTGTCATGCTCCCCTACACCCCGCTTCAGCATCTGTTGCTTGCCGCGGCAGAAACCCGCGGCATGCACGCGCTCGTCATGACCAGCGGAAATCTGAGCGAAGAACCCATCGAGACCGACGACGACCTTGCCTGGGAACGCCTCGTTGCCGCCGGCATCGCCGACGCGTTGCTCGGTAACGACCGCGCGATCCTCTCGCGCTACGACGACTCTTTGGTACACGTGGTCGACGGCGCTGTTATGCCCGTTCGCCGCGCTCGCGGATATGCACCCCAGCCGCTGCCGTTGCCGGCGCTCGACGGCACTCCGTCCTGCGTGCTCGCCTGTGGGCCACAACAAAAAGCCACGATTGCACTCACGCGTGAAGGGACGAACGGCGAGGCAACCTGTTTTGTGTCGCAGCATATCGGCGATGTTGAAAACGGCGAGACCTTCGATGCCTGGAACGCCGCGCGCACGCGCTTGGAAGATCTCTTTGACTTGGCACCCGCCGCCTTGGCCTGCGATGTACACCCCAGTTATTTATCGGGTCAGTGGGCGCGCGAGCAGGCACGGGAGCACAATCTGCCGCTTATCGAAGTCCAGCACCATCATGCGCACATCGCAAGCGTGATGGCAGAAGCGATTGTCACAGGCCAGCTTGCGCCCGAGGCGCGCGTCCTCGGCATTGCCTTCGATGGCACGGGCGCCGGCACCGATGGCACCATATGGGGCGGCGAGTTTCTTGTCGCTGGCCTTGCTGACTTTGAGCGCGCAGCGCATCTGCGCACTTGGGCCCTACCCGGTGGCGTAGCGTCCGTACGCGACGCCCGCCGCAACGCCTTTGCCCTGCTCAGTGAGCTCGGCCTGCTCGAGCACCCAGGTGCCGCTCGGCTTTTGGACAGCCTCGACGAGCAAACGCGCCGCGTGACAGCCACCATGATCGAGCGCGGCATCAACAGCCCGCGTACCAGCAGCATGGGGCGTCTCTTTGATGCCGCGGCAGCAATTCTGGGCATCTGCGACAAGGCAACCTACGAGGGCGAACCCGCCATAGAACTCGAAGCCGCCGCCTGGCGCGCGCTCAGCAGTGAAAGTGCCTGCCTCACCGGCAATATAGCCGGCTTTTCCGTAACCGAATCATCCCGTCCGGACGCCCACCATGTTCTAAACTCCAGATCGCTTATTGAGGCGCTTTTGGAGGGAATCAGGGCCGGCGCTGCGGCCTACAGGCTCGCGCTCGATTTCCATATCGCCATCGCGCGCTCTTCGGCACGAATCGCACGCGAAATCTGCGCGCGCGAAAGCATCGATACCGTCGCGCTCTCGGGCGGCGTGTTCATGAACCGACTTTTGCTTCAGCTCCTTACCCACGAACTCAAAGACGCCGGTCTTGCCGTCTTGGTCCCCCACTCCGTGCCCGTCAACGACGGCTGCATCGCCTACGGTCAGGCCGCCATCGCTCGCGCTCGCCTTGCGCAGACAGCATCGCGATAGGCCGTTTTGCCAGCCTGCGCGCCGCCGTCTCACAGGTGTAACGCGTTTGCTCGTGACTTCCGCGAGCGCTACCATCAACTGATGGGTAATTAGGCGCCTATCCAGCGCAAAACGTATAAAAGGGGAACATTATGTGCCTTGCCGTTCCCGGTAAAGTGGTCAAACGCGACGACGACCTTAAGGCGACCGTCGACATGATGGGCATCGAGCGCCCCGTTTCGCTGCGCCTCGTGCCGACGGCACAGGTAGGCGACTATATTCTCGTGCACGCCGGCTTTGGCATTCAGATTGTCGACGAGCAGGAAGCCCAAGAGACACTCGAGCTCGTCAATACCATGACCGAACTGGTCGAAGAAGACCAGCTGGCCACCAACCCGGCGGAGGCTTACTAGTGGCGGCCGGACAGCCGGCTCGCTCCGGTATCGACTTTTCGGCATTTCGCAATCCCAAGCTGGCTCGCGAGCTCATCGAGCGCATCCGTGAACTCGTCGGCGACCGCGCCATCAACCTTATGGAAGTCTGCGGCACGCACACCGTGAGCATCGGTCGCTATGGCTTTCGCTCCATTATGCCTGCCGGGCTCAAACTGCTGAGCGGTCCGGGTTGCCCCGTCTGCGTTACCGCCAACCGCGATATCGACCATGCAATCGCGCTCGCCAAGATGGACGGCGCCATCATCACCACCTTTGGCGACATGATGCGCGTGCCCGGGTCGTCTACCTCGCTCGCCGCGCAAAAGGCGGCGGGGCGCGATATTCGCATTGTGTACTCCCCGCTCGATGCACTCGGTATCGCCGAACACAACCCCGATCGCCCGGTCATCTTTATGGGCGTCGGCTTTGAGACCACGACGCCCACCATCGCCGCCGCCATTTTGGAGGCCGATGCACGCGGACTCCAGAACTTCTCGGTCTATTGCACTCACAAGACCACGCCGCCGGCGCTGCGCGCCATCGCCAACGATCCCGAGACCACTATCGACGGCTTTATCCTTCCGGGACACGTCGCCACCATCACGGGCTTAGCCCCCTTTGACTTTTTGGTCGATGAGTTTAAGACTCCAGGCGTGGTAACGGGATTTGAGCCGGTCGACATCTTGCAGGGTATCTGCATGCTGGTCCAGATGGTTGTTGAGGGGCAGCCCGCAATCGACAACGCCTACCGCCGTGGCGTCAATGCAGACGGCAACCCCGTGGCGCGCCAGCTGGTCGAGCAGGTGTTTGAGCCGTGCGACACCACATGGCGCGGTCTGGGGCCGATTGCCGGCTCGGGTCTTTCCATCCGGCCCGAATTCGCGCGCTTTGATGCCGGCGTCCGCTTTGACGTACCCGTTGAGGCGACAGTCGAGCCGCGCGGGTGCCGCTGCGGCGACGTGCTGCGCGGGGCCATTACGCCGAGCAATTGCCCGCTCTTTGGCCGCGCATGCACGCCCGAACATCCCGTCGGCCCGTGCATGGTGAGCTCCGAGGGCAGCTGCGCGGCGTACTACCGCTACCGAGGCTAATGGGTTCCGCCGCTCTAACGAACGGCGGGCCGGTCGACGCTGCACCTCACCCATATAATTCCGTCCTCGATTGGAGTTTTCGATATGTCCCGTACTGCCACCGATAGCACTGTCCTGTTGGGCCACGGCTCTGGCGGCCAGATGATGAAACGCATCATCGATGAAGTCTTTTTGGATGCCTTTGGGTCGCCCGAACTGCTCGAGGGCAACGATGCCGGCGTCGCTGCGCTGCCCGCGAGCGGGCGCATCGCCATGTCGACCGACAGCTTTGTAGTCTCGCCGCAGTTCTTCCCCGGCGGCAATATCGGCCGACTCGCCGTGTGCGGAACCGTCAACGACGTCGCGACCTCGGGCGCTAACGTGCGCTACCTCTCATGCGGCTTTATCCTCGAAGAGGGCTATCCCATGGACAAGCTGCGCCAGATTGTGCAGACCATGGCCGAAACGGCACATGAGGCAGGCGTGAAGATTATCACCGGCGACACCAAGGTGGTCGAGCGCGGCGGGGCCGACGGCGTCTATATCAATACCGCCGGCGTGGGCGAGGTGCCCACGGGCGTGGCACTCAGCGGCGCCAACTGCCGGCCCGGCGATGTCATTCTGGTATCGGGTACGCTGGGCGACCACGGCATCGCCATCATGAGCCAACGCGAGGGCCTGGCGTTTTCGAGCGACATCGAAAGCGACGCCGCACCGCTCAACCACCTGGTTGCCGATGTGCTTGCCGCAGCGCCCGACACGCGCTGCTTCCGCGACCCCACGCGCGGTGGCCTGGCCTCGACGCTCAACGAGTTTGCGCAGGCCAGCGGCGTTGCCATGGAGGTCGACGAGGATGCCGTGCCCGTGCGCCCCGACGTGCAGGCAGCCTGCGAGATGCTCGGCTACGACGTGCTGCAGGTGGCAAACGAGGGCAAGATGGTCGCCGTGGTGCCGGCCGAACAGGCAGATGCGGCACTGGCCGCCATGCGCGCCGCCCGCTACGGCGAGAACGCTGCCATTATCGGCCGCGTGCTGCCGCTTGCCGAGGGCGCCCGTCCCGCCGCGCGCATACGCACCGGCTGGGGCTCGACCCGTATCCTCGACATGCTCGTGGGAGAGCAGCTGCCGAGGATTTGCTAACGACAAAGGCTCAGGGCTATTAAAGATATTCAGATTCCAAACATGCCCGGCACGCATGCCCAGTATCATGGGGTGCGTTTTACAACTCAAGCGGCAGGAGCACCCATGGCAGCAGCTTTTTCCCATGTGATCTTTGACCTGGACGGCACCATTCTCAACACGCTCGAGGACCTGGCGGCCGCCGGCAACCATACCTGCGAGATGCACGGCTGGCCCACGTTTGCTGTTGACGAATACCGCTATAAGGTGGGAAACGGCATGCTCAAGCTGGTTGAGCGCTTTATGCCTGCCGAGTATGCGGGCGACGGCCGCATGTTTGAGCAGGCGCTTGCCGAGTTTAGGGCTTACTACGGCGAGCACAAGGAGGACCACACCGCCCCCTATGCCGGCACAATCGAGATGCTCGACCGCCTGCGTGCCGCGGGCGTGCAGCTTGCCGTGCTCACCAACAAGGACCACGTCTCGGCGGCTCCGCTTATCGAAAAGTATTTTGGTTCCGAGCGCTTTGCGCTGGTACAGGGCCGTGTCGATGCGTTTCCGCCTAAGCCCGAAGCACCCGTCACGCTGCATGTGATGGAGGAGCTGGGTGCTGATCCGGCAACCACGCTCTATGTGGGCGATTCCAATGTCGATATCCTGACCGGCCACAACGCCGGCCTTAAGAGCGCGGGCGTCAGCTGGGGCTTCCGCGGCCGCGCAGAGCTGGAAGCCGCCGGCGCCGACTACGTGGTGGACACCCAGGCAGAGCTCGCGGCGCTGGTGCTGGGCGAGTAACCGCTCATCCCTCCCACGGGCAGCTAATGTGGGACGGGACTCTTTTAGCTGCCCCCCGCACCAAAGAAGTGTCCCCAAGTGCCGCCCCAATGACTACCATGGCAACGCCGCAGGTAGAGGACGGACAGCGAAAACGCCCCTAAGCGAGCAAGGTGACGTGAAATGAAAGGGCGCTGACCTTCTGGTCGCACGCTTGAAATTGAACGTCAGATTGCCGCTTAGGGGCGTTTGCAGCGTCAACTGGTTACGCGGTTCGTAGAACCGCGTAATCCCCTAGCTCATCATCGCATTCATCATCTCGGTGGTTGCGGAATCGTCGGCAGACCACTCGTTATCCTCGTTGGCGGAATACTTAAAGGTGACCTTGGTGTCCTTGGTCTTAGCGGCCTTGGTCACGTCGACCATCACCTGGCCGGCCATCTTGTACAGGTCGTCCTCGGAAGGCGTCGTATCGAGTGCGGCGACCTTCTCCTGATACTGGGTGGCGAAATCTTCGACGATCTTGTTCATGGACTTGCAGGTGATGGTGACCTCGGCAGTCGCAGTACCCTTGTCCTCGTCAACCGTCACATCGCCGATCTTGTAGTCAAAGCCCTCGAGATAGCTCTTGGCATACTCCTTGGGATCGATACCCAGCTGCTCAAACTCGTCGCCCGAAGCCTTTTCCAGACCGGAGAGGAAGTCATCTCCGCCGTTCTTGATCTCGTCAAACTGGCTCGTAAGGTCGTTGGTGATGAGCTCCTCCACCGAAGGCCCTCCGCAGCCGGAAAGCAAAACCACGCACGTGACCAGGGCAGCCATCAGGGGCGCAAGCAGCAGCTTCTTTTTCATGACAGTCCTCCAAACAAGCGGCACCGCGTTCCTCGCGCAGCGCACGTCGTAACAGTAAGTTCATATTAGCGGCTCCGTCCAAACCCCTACGTCGCAAAAGCGCGGACGGCTCAATTTGACGAACAAATGGCCCGTGAAGCAAGCCCCCCTGCAATAAAACGCACCTGCTTAGCCCATTAAAAAAGGGTGGCCGGACAACCCGACCACCCTTGCGCATCTTCTGGATGCCGCAGACTACTTGCGGACGACCTTAACGATGGCGTCACCGGCGGCGACGGCAGACTCGGCCTCGACAGCGAGCTCGACGTCAGCGAACTCGGCGGTGTTGGACACGGCCACGACGACGCAGTCCTTGTAACCGGCGGCAGCGATCTTGGCGCGGTCGATCTTGAGTATGGGCTGACCAGCTTTGACAACGTCGTCGGCCTTGACGAAGCCCTCGAAGCCATCACCGTTCATGTTGACGGTATCGACGCCAACGTGCACCAGAACCTCGATGCCGCTATCGGACTGCAGGCCCACGGCGTGACCCATGGTGACGGTCACCTTGCCGTCGCAGGGAGCGTAGACCAGGTCGTCCTCGGGCCACACAGCGCAGCCCTTGCCCAGAACCTCGCCACCAAAGACGGGATCGGGCACGTCGGCCATCTTGATGACCTTGCCCTTGACAGGCGAGCACAGCACGTCGGCGCCAGCAGAAGCAGAGATGGAGGCCGGAGCAGCAGCTGCCGCGGGCTCAGCCTTCTTCTTAAACATGTCAAACAGACCCATATGTTTTCTCCTCTTGATTAAGCGCAACGTTATGCGCATGCCTATGGTGATTATAGTGCCAAATGATCAAATTGCTAAGGTGAGGGCTCGAATCGCAAGCCCTTCCCGGTAGTGCTCGTGGGATGAGTATCTCCTTTGCATCGCGGGTCGATAAGCTGAGTATCGCCTGCGCACGGGACGGGCAGAAGCGGGCACGCCAAACCCGACACTTCTTTTCGCGCCCACAGACCGCCGCCGCCCCGCCCCTGACACTTCCTGATACCGACCGAAACGTGCCAAAATAAACCTGTCCCTTTTTGGCAGGTTTGCCGAGTGTGGGAGTTCGGATGGATATCAAACGCAAGATCACCGAGGCGCAGGGCCTCACCCCCACCGAGCAACAGCTCGGCATCTCGGCCCTTGCCATGGGCGAGGACATCCGCGGGCTTTCCATTAAGGAATTTGCCGCACGCACCAACGTTTCGGTCGCGAGCGTGCACCGTTTTTGCAAAAAGCTCGGCCTCGAGGGCTTTAAGGACCTCAAGGTCGAGCTCATCCGCCTGGCAACCGAGGCGGGAAACCGGCGAGACGTGGACATCAACTTTCCCTTCGACGCTACGTCCACCCCTGCGCAGGTTATGGAGCGCATGGAAGGGCTCTACCAGACCACGCTGGCCGAAACGCAGGAACTACTCGACCCCACGCAGCTTGACCACGCCGCCAAGCTCATCGCAAACGCCCGACAGGTCGACATCTACACGGGCTCGCACAACCTCTATCCAGCAGGAATGTTCCGCGACCGTCTGCTCTCCGCCGGCAAAAGCGCAACGTGCCACGACGGCGCTGAGGCCCAGGTGCGTACGGCGCTTGCCTCGGGTCCCGACCATGCGGCAATCGCCATCTCCTACAGCGGCCTTGCCCCCAACCTCAAGGACATCTTGCCGATTCTCAGCAGCCGGCATGTCCCGGTCATCGTCATCGGCACGCCTTATTGCGCTCGCATTCACCCTGGCTTTGCCGCCCACCTCACGGTGAGTGACCACGAGAGTATGACGCATCGCATCACGCAGTTCGCCAGCCACATCGCCGTGCAATACGTGCTCGATTCGCTCTACAGCAGCTACTTCGCCAAAGACTACGCCCGCTGCTCCGAATTCCTGGAGCGCTCGTTTCCCTACACCCGTCTGCCCGGGCTCAAGTAGCGACGAGCACGGATTTTCGGACGCTTATCTAACGAGCGTGGATAATCTCCCACTTTGAGCCCGCACACAGGCCAAAACCGGGAGATTATCCACGCTCGTGTTGAATGCTCCGTTTTCCTCTGCGCCCGAGGGACCACTCGACCACCTTGCACCAAAGCAATAACGACTTCTCGTCATTAGATTATTCAAATCGACTCTAATAACTATTTTCGCCATAAACTCGTTATTAGAATTGATATGATTAGCCTAATAGCGAGTTTCCGGCACTAAAGATATGGAGGGCGCGATGCAAATCGAGGAGAACGGCCAGGGAACGCTCCGCAATAATCTATCGGGGAAATTGGCTTACTATTCGTTTTTGCCAACGCCCTTGCAATCATTGAGGCAGCTAAACCTCACTGAGGAAACCTATCGCACGCTTTCCACATGCTCACGAAAGCTTGGAGAGCTTGAAGGCATGCTCTACTTTGTTCCCAACGCCGACATGTATCTGACAATGTATGTGCGCAAAGAAGCACTCCTTTCTTCGCAAATTGAGGGAACCCAGTGCACGTTTGACGACCTACTTAGTCCATCGCAAACCCAACTCCATCATAAAGATGTCGCAGATGTCGTGAATTATGTCCGTGCTGTCGACCGCGGCGTAAAACTGCTCAAAAAGATGCCCTTGTGTACGAGGCTTCTCAGGCAGGTTCATGCGGTCCTGCTGGACGGAGTGCGCGGAACGGAGAAGAATCCAGGCGAGCTGCGCTCCTCACAAAACTGGATTGGCCCTTCAGGCTGCACCATTGCAACTGCATCGTTCGTCCCTCCAAACATTGAAGATTTGAGCAACACGCTCCAGGACCTCGAACGATTTATCAATGAGCCTCAAGTCGAAATGGATCCGATCGTGCGGGCGGCGCTCGTCCATTACCAATTTGAAACTGCCCATCCATTCCTAGACGGAAACGGTCGCCTGGGCAGGCTTCTCATTACACTTATGCTCATCAATGATGGCGTTCTTCATTCTTGCTTGTTCTACCCATCGTTCCAGTTCAAGAAAAATCGAAGCGAGTACTACCGGCAACTCGCATCCGTAAGGGAGCGAGGCACTTACGAGGAATGGATAGAGTTTTTCTGCGCCAGTCTTCTTGAGAGTGCGAAGGACTCGGTAGGGTCTTTAAAAAACCTTGTTGACCTCCATAACCGTTCCACAGCAACCATTACCGAAAATCTCGGAAGGACTGCTGCAAACGGGCAAAGGCTGTTGGGCATTCTTGAAGAGCACCCCATCGTCGACACCGCATTCATCGCTGCCCAACTCGATATCGGCAGGAGCACCGCGAGCTCGCTCGTCAAATCATTTGAAGAATTGGGTATCCTCCGTCCACTCGACGAGTCAAGACAGAGATACCGACAGTACGGGTATGAAGAGTATCTTTCGATACTCAGGGAAGACGCTGAACCGATTAGATAGGCACCGCAGCCCAGCCAAATATAACGAGCGTGGATTTTCTGACACTAACCTAACGAGCGTGGATAATCTCCCACTTTGAGCCCGCACACAGGCCAAAACCGGGAGATTATCCACGCTCATTTTGCGGGTAGTCGTTGGGAGTGTCCCAAGGTGCCGGCAGAAAAGGAACGTCCCCAAGTGCCAACAACGGCGACGCCGATGTTATGGCAACGACAGCGAAAACCCGCCAGAGCGAGCAAGGTGCCTTGAAACGAGGCGGCATTGACCTTCTGGTCATGCCGCCGCAGTTGAAAGGCAGATTGCCGCTCTGGCGGGTTTGCAGCGTCAACTGGTTACGCGGGTTGGTAAACCCGCGTAACTACCTACTCCCGAGCTCCGTACTGCTCGTAGTAAGCGTCGATGGCGGCCTTGAGCTCGTCATCGATGACGACCTTGCCATCGATCTCGTGGTTGTAGAGGGTCTCGACGACCTCGGCCATGGAAACGATGCTCGCGACGGGGAAACCGTACTTGGCCTCGATCTCCTTCTGCGCGGTGGTCACGCCGCCCTTGCCGACCTCCATGCGGTTGAGGGACACGATCAGGCCCTTGATTTCGACGTCGGCAGCAGCCTTAACCTTGGGATAGGTCTCGTCGATGGACTTGCCGCTGGTGGTGACGTCCTCGACCATGACCACGCGGTCGCCGTCCTGGGGCTCATAGCCCAGCAGGTTGCCCTTATCTGCACCGTGGTCCTTGGCCTCCTTGCGGTCGCAGCAGTACTTGACCTCCTTGCCGTACAGCTCGTGGTAGGCAATCGCGGTCACGACGGCCAGCGGAATACCCTTGTAGGCCGGTCCAAACAGTACATCAAAGTCGTCGCCAAAGTTATCGTGGATGGCCTGGGCGTAATACTCGCCCAGCTTCTTGAGCTGATAGCCCGTCACGTAAGCGCCGGCATTCATAAAGAACGGAGACTGACGACCGCTCTTGAGCGTAAAGCTGCCGAACTTAAGGACGTCGGACTCAACCATAAACTTGATGAACTCTTGCTTGTAAGCCTCCATGCGGGCTCCTCTCGTAATCGCGTACGTGCCTTCCAGTTTAGCGCAGGCAGGGCGTCGATGTGGGCGGTTCACGCCGGCCTTTATCTTTTTCGACTGCCTCGTTTGGGCCTCGCTACACCAGGCGCATGGCCTCCTGGACAGCACCGTAAAGGTTGGCGTCGTTGCCGAGCTCTGCCGCCTTTATCTGCGGCACAGGAATGCCGGCAAGGGTCCCTACGTAACTCGCGAGGGCCAGCGGCATCTGCGCACGCAGGGCATCGATGAGCTCGGGATGGCACGAGATGCCGCCTGCGATCACAAAGACCTCGGGGTCGAGCACGGCCTGCAGGTTGATGAGCTGTCCGTCAAAGGCGCGAGCGTAGCGGTCGAGCGCGCGCTGCACCGCCTTGTCGCCATCCGCGATCCACTCAAAGACGCGGCGGCCGTCCACCGGAGAACCCTCAGGCAGGCCCTTCTCGGCAACGGCAGCATCGCGGAGCGCACGCCAACCGCCCGAATCGGCAAAGGAGTTTCCCATGTTCGCGGCAGTCGTGACATCGTTGCGCAAGAAGCTGAACTCGCCTGCAAAGCAGTGCGCGCCGCGCAGGACCTTGCCGTCGATGACGATGCCGCCGCCGATACCCGTGCCAATAGCGAGCACCACGCCAAAACGCGTCCCGCGCAGGGCGCCAGCCGCATACTCACCGAGTGCACAGCACTTACCGTCGTTATTGACGGCAACCGGCACCCCCAGCGCCTCGCGCATGAGCTTTCCCAGTGGGCAGCCGTCCATAAACGTGAGCGCACCGCCGCGATGGATCGTTCCCGTGACGTCTCCCTCGTAGAGACCACTCGTTTAAGTACGTCCCCAATGACTAGGTAAAAATGGGCCATGTGTCCCAGTTGTGGAGACTCGTTGAGCCGTCTGGGTATCGTGAAAAGCCGCGCACTCACCCATCATCAAACGTGACACACGCTACCTGTTGATGGGAGGCAGCCATGGGCTTCTTTGACAAGATGTTCGAGAAGAAAGAGTGCGCGATTTGCGGTACCGAGCTGGGACTTTTGGGGAAGACCAAGATCAACGAAGGCTACCTGTGCAAGGAGTGCGCCGGCAAGCTCTCCCCCTACTTCCACGGCTATCGCTCCAGCACCGCGGACGATATCCGTGAGCAACTCGCCTACCGCGAGGCCAATGCCGAACGCCTGGCCTCGTTCAACCCCACGCGCACGCTCTCTGCCGGGCGAACCAACATCATGCTCGACGAAGACGCGGGCCTGCTGATCATCACCTCGCAGAGCCGCTGGCGCGACGCCAACCCCGACATCATCGAGTTCTCGCAGGTACTCGGCTGCGATATGGATATTGACGAGCACCGCACCGAAATCTATCGCGAGACCAAAGACGGCGAGCGCGAGAGCTACAACCCGCCGCGCTACGACCTGGATTACGACTTTAACCTGACTATTCACGTCAACACGCCGTACTTTACCGAGATCAACCTGCGCGTGAACGACTCCACCATCGATCAGCGCGGTTCCATCGAATACCGCGAGGCCAAGCGGCAGGCAACCGAAGTTCGCGATGCGCTGGTGCAGCTGCGCCAGGAAACGCGCGACAGCGTCGTGGCCGCCAAGGCCCCCAAGACCGCGGTCACCTGCCCCTTCTGCGGTGCAACCACCATTCCCGATGCCAGTGGGCGCTGCGAATACTGCGGCGGCGCCATCGGCGCATAGCCTCCGGCACGGAAAGGACCGATCATGGCCTTCGAGAGTGTCAACTATCAGTGCCCCGCGTGTGGCGGCCCCCTTCACTTTGCCAGTGCCGAGCAAAAGCTCGTCTGCGACTACTGCGATTCGCGTTTTGAAGTCGAAGAAGTCGAGGCCCTCTATCGCGAGCGCCAGGACAAGGCAGATGCCAAAGCCGATGCCGCAGCCGCGGCCCCCAAGCCTGCTGTCGACGATGCCGTGCAGGAGCTAGCCCAAAACGCCGGCTACATCTGCTCGTCGTGCGGCGCCGAGCTCGTGTCCGACGGCACCGTCGCCGTTACCACCTGCCCATACTGCGGCAACTCCGCCGTGGCACCCGGCCAGCTCTCGGGCGACTTCTCACCCGACCTGGTGATCCCGTTTAAGCTCGGGCGCGATGATGTCATGGCCGCGCTCAAGGACCACTACAAGGGCAAAATCCTGCTGCCCAAGAGCTTTGTCACCGGCAACCATATCGACGAGGTCCAAGGCGTTTACGTGCCGTTTTGGCTCTACGGTGCCCGCGTGGAGGGCGAAGTGTACTTTGATGCGACCAACGAGACCGTGACCGAGGAATCCGACCGCACCGTCACGACCACCGACCACTACGACGCCTACCGTAAGGGCAATATCTCGTTTGAGCGCGTGCCCGTCGACGGATCATCCAAGATGCCCGACGGCCACATGGATGCCATCGAGCCGTTTGACTACGACGCACTGCGCCCGTTTTCGGTCGCCTATATGCCCGGCTACATCGCCAACCGCTATGACGAGGATTGCGAAACCTGCAAGGCGCGCGCCGAGCGTCGTATGGAAGAAAGTAGAATTTCGGCCCTGCGCGAGACCGTCGTCGACGAATACGACGATGCCACGGTCGAAAGCAAGCAGCTCGACTACACCTGGGAAGACAGCGACTACGCCCTGTTCCCCGTCTGGATGCTCTCCACCTCGTGGAACGGCAAGGGCTACCTGTTTGCCATGAACGGCCAGACCGGTCACATGGTCGGCGAGCTCCCCTGCTCCAAGCCCAAGCTCGCCATCGCCTCGGTGCTGTTCTTTGTGATCGGGTTTGTCCTTTCCCAGATCCTCTTTATGGGTGGGAATGCCTTCGATCCGGACTACCTCGCCTTTGATGTGGAGGGTATCCTCATCAACATCGTCGCGCCGCTGATCATCGTGATTATCGGAGACGTGCTACTGGTAGGCCAGCTCAAGACGGCCAACGAGGCCACCCACGCCGATTGCTACTGTGGCGAGCTCGACCTGACCGAGAAGCACGACACCTTCAGCCACACCGAGACCACCGTTGTCATGAAGGACAACAAGGACGATTAGCCATTCTGACCAATACCACCCGGCCTTTGACGAGAAAGGAAGATCACCATGGGACTCTTGAAAGCTGGATTGGGAGCCGCCGGCGGCGTCATGGCCGACCAGTGGAAGGAATTTATCTATTGCGAATCGATGCCCGCTGACGTCTTAGCCTGCAAGGGCAGCAAGCGCACCGGCGGCCGCAGCTCCAACACGCGCGGCGAGGACAACGTCATCTCCAACGGTTCAGTCATCGCCGTTAACGATGGCCAGGGCATGCTCGTGGTGCAAAACGGCAAGATTATCGAGGTCGCGCTGGAGCCCGGCGAGTTTGTCTTTGACACCGGCAGCGAGCCGAGCGTCTTTAGCGGCAACCTGGGCGACTCCATCAAGGAGACGTTCGCCAATATCGGCAGCCGCTTTACCTTTGGCGGCGACGCGGGCAAAGACCAGCGTGTCTACTTCATCAACACCAAGGAGATCATCGGCAACAAGTACGGCACCGCCTCGCCTGTGCCCTTCCGCGTGGTCGATAACAACATTGGCCTGGATGTCGACATCTCCGTTCGCTGCAACGGCGAGTATTCGTACCGCATCACCAACCCGCTGCTGTTCTACACCAACGTATGCGGCAACGTGACCGACAGCTACACGCGCGACCAGATCGACAGCCAGCTCAAATCCGAGCTGCTCACCGCCCTGCAGCCCGCCTTTGCCAAGATCTCGGAGATGGGCATTCGCTACAGCGCCATCCCCGGCCACACCACCGAGCTCGCCCGCGCGCTCAACGAGGTCCTCTCCGCCGACTGGCGCGACCTGCGCGGCGTCGAGATCGTGAGCTTTGGCGTCAACTCCATCGCCGCCTCGCAAGAAGACGAGCAGATGATCAAGGACCTGCAGAAGGCCGCGGTCATGCGCGATCCCACCATGGCAGCAGCCAACATCGCCAGCGCCCAGAGCGACGCGATGCGCGCGGCAGCGGCCAACCCCAACGGCGCGATGGCAGGCTTTATGGGCATGGGCATGGCAGGTGGCATGGGCGGCATGAACGCCAGCCAGCTCTTTGCCGCAGGCCAGGCACAGCAGCAGGCTGCCCCGCAGCCGGCTCCGGCTCCCGCACCCGCCCCGGCACCCGCTGCCGCACCTGCGGCCGGCGCATGGACCTGCAGCTGCGGCGCCACCAACACCGGCAAGTTCTGCTCCGAGTGCGGCAGTCCCGCACCCGCCCCGGCGCCGGCCAAGTGGTTCTGCCCCAACTGCGGTAGCGAAAACGGCGGCAAGTTCTGCAGCAACTGCGGAACGCCTAGGCCCTAACCCCTTTATCTGGTAATTGGCGGGGGGTCCGCCACTCCCGCATTTGCTTCTATGGGCTTTCACACAAGAAGGAGGACACCATGAAGACAACGTTCAAAAAGTCCGTACTCGCATTTCTGACATGCGTCCTGGCGCTCGCCTTTGCCCTGACGGGCTGCAGCGGCGGCGGCAAAGACCCCAAGGCCAACTTTGTCGGCAGCTGGAAGCTCTCGGGTGGAACCACGGAGGGCGAAGAGCTGACCGATGAGTATATGGATATGTTCGAGGAATGGGGCATCAGCTGCATCTTGGTCCTGGACGAAGACGGCACGGGCAGCCTCGATTTGTTCTCCGAAGTTTCCGACCTAAAGTGGGAGGCCAAGGACGCTACCACCGCGAGTATCACCGTCGACAAGGAGACGACCGACGTGAAGCTCGAGGACGGCAAGCTTGTCCTTGAGGACGGCGAGGACAAGCTCATCTTTAGCAAGTCCGACAAGGATCTGTCCGGTACGGTAAAGAAGGATCGCGAGAACGCCGAGAAGGAAGAGGAGATCGATGAGGCCGTCGAAGACGACGATGTCCAGAGCGTCGAAATCTCCCCCGCCGTCACCGTCGCCGATGACGATCTGTGCACCATCACCATCACCGAGAAGTTCAAGGACGACTGGGGCGACATCGGCTTTGTCGTTAACATCACCAACAAGAGCGACAAGGACCTGACCTTCTACGCTCCCTCCGGCAAGACTAACGTCAACGGCACCATGAAGGAACCCTGGTTCTCGGCTCACCTGATGCCCGGCACCAACGCCACCGAGGAATTCACGTTCTCGAACGGCGAGCTTGACAGCCTTGACAGCCTGGTCAATACGACCATCGGCATCGACGCCTACCTGACTGATTCCTACGAGGACGTCGCCTCCTACAGCGCAACCATCGCGTAACGGCAGACACCGATAGCCGCGGATTGGCGGACACATCCGCGCACATGTCAGGCGGGGCCGCAGGAAATGATCCTGCGGCCCCGTCGCTTTGCGCCGGTAACACTCCGCCCACACAAACAGACCGCCCGCCGCTTTCAGATGCAAAGCGGCGGGCGGTCTGCTATTTAGCGTTGGAGCACGGTCAAGAGCATCGATTACGGACGCTCCATGTTGGGAACGATGCTGCCCTCGGTCACCGCGTGCACAGCCAGGCGCATGATGTTGTCGTAGCCGGTCTTGCTCAGAATCTCCGAGATGCGGCGCTTGACGGTGCCCTCGCTCATAAACAGCTCTGCCGCGATCTCGCGACGACTCTTGCCCTCGCAGGCAAGGCGCAGGATCGACAGCTCAACATCGTCGAGGGCCGCCGTGCCCGAAAAAATGCTCTCGGGCGGCTTGGGAAACGTGCAATAGCCCGCCAGCGTAGAGCGCATCACGGCGAACAGCTCGTCGATACCGACGTTCTTGTACACAAAGCTATCGACGCCCGCCTCGCGCGCCTGATCGACAAAGGTGATCTCGGGCATGCCCGTCATGATGATGACGCGACACTCAGGCAGTTCCTCTTTAATGCGCGCCGCCGCCACGATGCCGTTGGAGTCGTGCTCGGTGCACACGTCCATCAGTATCATGTCCGGGCGCTCCCTGAGTACGACGTCGAGTGCTTCGGAAGCGTCGGCGATCGCGGCGACAACGGTCATATCGGGCTGGTCGCCAACGGAGCGCGCCAGGCTCTCGCGCAGGATGGCCTGGTCTTCGACTATAAGGACGCGAATCATGAGCTTCTCCTTTGGGACGTGTCGTTGGCGTTAAGCGGAATGGATACCGCAAGCGTAAAGGGCGGGGCGGCGTGGACCTCTAGGCTGCCACCCAGATCTTGCGCGACATGCCTCATGCCTGGAATACCCGTTCCCTCGCGATACGATACGGGGGCCGGGGACCCGTCGTTAGAAATCGTCATGTGCGCGACGGCGTCAGCATCCGTCCCCTCCTGCCACAGACACACGTGGACCCGATGCGCCTGCGCATGCTTGGTGGCATTGGTCGAGGCCTCGCGGATAATCTGCAAAAATGCGGCGGCGACACGCGCATCCTGGGGCAGTGCGCCCTCGACATCGATCTGCACGCTCACCAGGCCGAAGGCGTGGACGATATCGCCCAGCTGCTCCGAAGGCTCACCGGCACCGCCACGGCGCAGATCGGCGGCAATTGAGCGCAGCAGCGGGTCGATCTGCTCGAGTGACTCGTCATCCAGGCGCCCCTCCTCCAGATAACGATGGAGGGTGGACAGGCGCTGCCCGATCACGTCGTGCACGCGGGCACGCATGCGCAGGTAGGCAGCATTGTCGGCAACCTTTTTGACTTCTTCGATCTGGGCTTGGAGCTCTTGTCCCGCAAGCTCAAGCAGGTGGTTGGCTTGCGCCAGGCGATCATGAGCATGCGCATACTCTGTCACATCCAGACCGATAATGCGCTCGAAGAGGCGGCCCGAAACCACAACGTCATCGTGCACGAACAAGCGAATCTCGGCGGGAGAAACCTCGACCACAACGCGCGCCTCACCAAAGCGGTCCAGATTAATGCGCACGCGGTTCTGACTGCTTTCGGGCATTTGCATGCTGAGTTTGCGCAGGTCGTTCCATGTACCGCTCATATCGCCTAGGTCGGTGGGCATATGAAGCTCCGCCAGGTTTTTTCGCATGCAGCGGTTCATGAGCAGCGGACGGCCCCTCGGGTCCAGATACAGGATGCCCACGGGAATCACATTGATGGTCTCGATCGTCGAGAACGCGGTGATGTCCTCCTGGCGGTTACGGACGTCCATCAAGAGCGCCGCAATGGAACGGAATAGGAAGAATGCCGCCTCCGCGATGACAACCGCGGTCCACGCCGAGCCCATGGCACGGACCGGCAGCGGCGTCACGGCGGCAACAAGCAGCAGCTCGGCCAGCATGACGGGGCGACGATAGTGCACCATAAGCACCACGCCATAGGCAAAGATCGCGGCATTGAGCCACAGCACTCCGCCCATTGCCCTGGCGCAAACGTCAAGCGGCGCCACCAGATACGAGCCAGACGACGCGAACAAGATGAGCGCCGAAATAACTAGGTGAAGCACAAGGCTCGCCTCGTAGGCGCAAATCACCTTACGGTTATAGGGCGAGCGGCGCGATGCGATGAGCGGGACGTGGATCATCTGCAGACACGCAGCCAGGGCAAAGACAACATCGAGCGCAACGATTTGGGGAAGGATGAGCGAAATCTGCATCGTCACTCACCCGCCCGCGGCATCAAGACGATCATGCGCAGCTGGCCGGGCTCACCCTCAAGGCGGTATGCCACGTTGCGCCCTTGCAGAGCGCTTTCGAGCTCTTGCGCAGCGGGCGTCTGCGAAAGATCTGCATCATCGTTGGAAAAAAGCGTGGCGCGCAGCTCGACACTGCATCGGTCATGGTCGCCCAAGTGATACATAAGCGCCGGATGGTCGGTGGTGTAGGCAAAAAACGCAAAGTCATACACACAGTCGTACAGGGCGCTTACCGTACTGGCGTGCATCGGGCGCCGTATGGCGATAATCGAGGCGCAATCGATATCGATGGTGCGCAGGTCGCTTGCGAGCTCGTTGGCAATGAGCTGAATGCGGTCGCGATCAAAACCGCTCTCCCCGTGCTGTGCCAACGTGAGCGACCCCTTGCGTTTGCAATAGGCGACGAGCATCTTGGCGCGCTGCAGCATGCGGTAACGCTCGTGCGAAGACGCTTCGTCGGTCAACGGCGGCAGCGAGCTCAGCAGGTCGTACATCCCTTCGAGCGCGCGGGCAAGCGCCTGGTCTACGTCTTGGACCAGCAAGGTCTCGGCCTCTTGGTCTGCCAAATGCGTCTTAAGGTCGTAGTCGGCGGCGAGTAGCTCGTTTTGACGCTGCAGCTCCATGCGACGATGTGCCAGTTCACGGTTAAGCTCGTTGAGCTCCGACACGTCTTGGACAAGCAGGGCCGATCCGCCCAGCAGTGGAAAGGCACGATACATTACATCGGGATCGGACGCCACGGCAAAGGCATGGGCGCGGCCGTGCTCCTGGGTCCGCAACTCCTCGCGCACGCCTACCGGCATTGGCTTTGACACCGGCGTGGCATAGACTTCCTGCAGGTCGCGCGTTAGAACTTTGAGGTCGAGCGGCAAGGTGTCGAAGATGCCGGCGATGTCGTGATACGACGGAATGACACCGCAATCGAGACAGATTTCCATCGCCACCACGCACAGGACACAATAGACGAGCGAAAAGTTGAGCCTCCATGCCCAGGGCACGCGCAACGCATACGAGATGGCAAAGAATGCACCACCCAGTAGTACGAGCGCCGCCGTGCCCGAGAAACGCTGGATGCGAAAGGACGAGGACCGACCAACCAGGATAAAAAAGGCCACGAAGTCAAAGGCCGTCCACACGAGGACGGCGAAATAACCCCAGCCGTACGTGTAATCGTTGCTCCAGGTGTCGCTTGTGCGGTCAAAGCGGAAGACCTGCTGGTGAAAATCGTTGGTGAGCACAAATCCGATAAGCAGGATGGCCGCAATCCACAGCGCAGCGCAGTAGCGGCGACCCAGGCGGTGTTGCTCCAGGCCCGCAAGGCGCAGACCACACAACTGATAGAGCAGCGGAATGAGCGTCATGGGCACGTAGTACAGGTACCACAGCACGGTGGCATAGAACGGCGTGAACGACTTGTACTTGAGAATGACTTCGATCATCCACAGGGCGCAGATGGTGGCGATGGCAACAAGGCGGCGGCGCAACACATAGTCCAAACAGCGCAGATAGACCGACACGCCCCAGATTGAAAATATAATTGCGGCGACAAGCAGCGGGAGAGAGCTCGAGTGGACGAGCGCATCCACGACCTCTTCGGACACCTTGCTATAAGCGGGCACGGCATTGGAAAGCTTGGAATCGGAGGCGAACAACGCCGGCAAGACTGCCAAAAGTATAAGGAACAGCGCGGTGGTGACACCGGCGACAGCAAAGACGCGGTGGCGATATGCACGGTGCGTTATACCAACTAGGAATCGCGGCATGGCGAACAGCCTGCCGCCCCTGGGATCCGCAACCGGCGCGGTCCGGGCGGCCGCGTGGCCGATATGTCGCTCGCGGGTACCCATAGTGCCTTTAGTGTACCGACAGATGGGTCGAAAAAGCGGGCCGCATGTCCCAAAATCCGCAGACGGCAAGGCGTCCGGCGAGCACATACTCGCCGGGCGCCTTGGTCAGGAGGCCATGAGGACGAGCACGCGAAATTCACAGCGGTCAGGTCCGCCCCCCTAAGGGCCTGAGGTGCTCAAGACTGGGAGCGACAAGCCCGACGAAGCGTACTTAGGTACGCGAGGAGGGTTGGAGCCCCAAGGTTGAGCGCCTCAGTGCCCTTAGGAAAGGTCCTCACCATTAGAAGCAATAACCTTCTTGTACCAGTCGAAGCTCTTCTTTTTGGAGCGCTTGAGGGTGCCGTTGCCCGCATCATCGCGGTCCACATAGATAAAGCCGTAGCGCTTGGACATCTCGCCCGTGCCGGCGCTCACCAGGTCGATCGGGCCCCAGGTGGTGTAGCCCAGCAGGTCAACGCCGTCCTCGGTCACCGCGTCGCGCATCGCGGCGATGTGCTGACGCAGGAAGTCGATACGGTAGTCGTCGTTGATGGAGCCATCCTCCTCGACAACATCCTTGGCGCCCAGACCGTTCTCGACCACAAACAGCGGCTTCTGATAACGGTCGTACAGGTCGTTAAGGGTGATGCGGAAGCCCAGCGGATCGATGGCCCAGCCCCACTGGCTCTCCTGCAGGTAGGGATTCTTGGCGCCGGCGAAGGCATTGCCCTGGGTGCGCTCGACATCGGGGTTATCGGCACCGGCGGAGCAACGGGTGCTGTAATAGCTAAAGCTGATGAAGTCGACGGTGTTGGCGGCCAGGATCTCGCGGTCCTCGTCCGTCATACCCACATCGATTCCCAGACGCTCGAGCTTCTTGACAGCATAGGCCGGGTAGTAGCCACGGCTCTGGACGTCGACGAAGAAATAGTTGCTCTGGTTGTCGAGCTGCGCCTGGCGTACATCGCCCGGACGGCAGCTGTAGGGGTAGTAGCTACCTGCGGCAAGCATGCAGCCGATCTTGATCTCGGGGTCGATCTCGTGGGCGATCTTGGTTGCCCACGCGCTGGCGACGAGCTCGTTGTGGGCTGCCAGGTACTCGACGGCTTCCTTGTTCTCGCCCTCCTCAAAGACCAGACCGGCACCCATAAACGGCAGGTGCAGGATCATATTGATCTCGTTGAAGGTAAGCCAGTACTTCACCAGACCCTTGTAGCGGGTGAAGATCGTGGTCGCGAGGTTCTTGTAGAAGTCGATGAGCTTGCGGTTGCGCCAGCCGCCGTACTCCTTGATGAGGTGAATCGGGCAGTCGAAGTGTGTGATGGTCACGAGCGGCTCGATACCGTGCGCCTGGCACTCGCGGAATACGTCCTCGTAGAAAGCCAAGCCGGCCTCGTTGGGCTCGGTCTCGTCACCGTTGGGGAAAATGCGGGTCCACGCCAAGCTCATGCGGAAGGTCTTAAAGCCCATCTCGGCAAAGAGGGCGATGTCCTCCTTGTAATGGTGATAGAAATCGATGCCGGTCTGCGCGGGATAGTAATAGCCATCCTCGAAGTCGAGCATCTTGCGCTGGCCGGAGACCACCGCATAGCGCTCGGGGCCGTGCGGTGCCACGTCCACGTTGGCCAGGCCACGGCCGTCCACGTTGTAGGCGCCCTCGCACTGGTTGGCAGCCGTCGCGCCGCCCCACAGGAAGTCATTACGGAAAGCCATGCATCAATCCTTTCATATGCCGCTTGTCGTGGTTTCAGTATCCCCGCGAACGGGGTACCACTCAACGACAACAGCGCAGGTCGATACTTCTTTTCGCGCGCAGGTGCTCGGCGGCCGCCCCTCCTGACACTTTTTGATACCCGCCTGCCCAAGCCGCCACAAAGGGGACAGGCACCTTTGTGATGGTTTGGGCCCGTTTGTCTCGATCTGTAACAGGTAGGCAGCCAAAGCCGGGCCTGGTGTTACAGATCGAGATTTTCGGGCGGGCCCCTGCAGTTTGTCTCGATCTGTAACAGGTAGAGACGATTTAGCCCGCTAGATGTTACAGATCGAGACAGAAGATTCTAGTCGCAGATGATGTCGAGGTTTTTGCCGATGAGGCCTACGTAGCCGCCCTCGGCAGCCTTGGGGCTGTCGGCGTGGCAGAGAACCCACTTGTCAGCCTTCCAGTAGCAGTAGCTGTCGCCGGCCGCGGGCATGTCAGCTGCAGCCTCGGGACGCGGACCGTTGGTGCCGGCGGGCAGCGCCACCATCACCTGGAAGCCGCCGTCGTCAACCATGCACGGCGTGTAGTGAAGCGTGGTGTTGAAAACCTCGACGACCTTGCCGGCCGGCACGCGGAACGCCTTGACGCACGCGGTGTCGAGCTTGCCGTCCTCGATCTCCCAGCGATGCGCCGCAAGCAGGATAAAGTCGCGTGCGCCCAGGTTAAACTCGCTGGCGCGGTGATACTCCAGGCAGTTGAGACGCGTGTTGTGCCCGTTGCACCAGCCGAGCTGGAAGGGACGGCCACCAAACATGAGAAAGCCCAGTTTGTCGGCATCCTTGACGCCCTCGAGCTCCGGCGCACTTGCTACGTACTTGCTGCCCTCGGGAATGGGCGTGGCAGAAAGCGCCTCGAGCACGGGCGACGTGAGCTCGGACGGAACGTTATCCCAAACGTTGCCATAGGACTTGAACTCGGAATCCTCGACAGAATAGATATGCATGTTCACTCCTGTTCGTTTATGTGACAGTATGAACATTCTAGAACAAACATGAGCGATTTTGAACGCTCGTCCCGACCACTCAACAAAAAGGCGCCCCCGCATAAGCGAAGGCGCCCAATGCGCACGTTTTAGGCGATAAAGCCCTTACGCCTGCTGATAATGCAGGTGTTTCTCGTCGATATCGGCCAGATCGCGGTCGAGGTAGCGGCGCGCGAGCCAGTTAGCCATGGGAAGGTTCTGGTCCAGGTAGTTGCCGCACTCCTCGGGAGCGGCACCGGGGACATCGCCCTCGAAGTCGGCGACAAACTCAAACAGCTCGCGCACGAGCGGCAAGATCTCCTCGCTCGTCAGCTCACCAAAAACGACGAGGTAAAAGCCCGTGCGGCAGCCCATCGGGCCAAAGTAGACAATGCGGCTCGACCACTCGGCATGGTTGCGAAGGAACGTCGCACCCAGGTGCTCGATGGTGTGGCACTCGGCCGTGTTCATGACCGGCTCCTTGTTGGGCGTGGTCAGGCGCAGATCAAAGGTGGTGACGGCAGCGCCGGTCGCCGGATCGCGGTCGATGCGGCTCACATACACGCCGGGCTCAAGCAGCAGATGGTCAACGGAAAAACTCGCGATGCGCTCCATGGCAGATCCTCTCGATAGTCAAATTGGGACGGGGCTCTTTTAGCTGGTTCGAATAGTCGCACCAATCATACCAGTCAAAAAAGCCCCATCCAAAAAGACAACTTAGCCAAGGACACGGGCCAAGCGCGTCTTGAACTCGGACAGGAAGCGCGGAGCGTCAACAGTCAGCGCCACGAGTGCGCTCTTGTCGGGGTCGGCCACACGGTGCTCGTCGCAAATGGTGCGGCCGCGATACTCGCCCAGCAGATCAACACGCAGGTTGCAGCCGAGCGCACCCACGAGCGTGGGGTCAATCGCCACGGCGACGGCCAGCGGATCGTGCAGCGCACAACCACCCAGGTAGGGTGCGTTCATCTCGTACGAGCCAATGTAGTGTTCGACCATGCTCGCAAATGCGCAGCCCGCCATGGTGCCCGAGCCCGTCCAGCCGGCAATGTCGCGGCGCGTAAGCACCACGCGGTGCGTCACGTCCAGGCCCACCATGGTGAGCTTGCGGCCCGAACGCAGCACGGCATCGGCCGCCTCGGGATCGCTTGCCATGTTGGCCTCGGCACCCGCACTCACGTTACCGGGCACGGTCAGGGCGCCGCCCATTACCACCACGCGGCCGATAGACATCACCGCCGCCGCATCGCGCTCCAGGGCAAGCGCCAGGTTGGAGAGCGGGCCGGTCGCTACGTAGACCAGATCGGGACCATAGGTGCGCGCGGCATCGATCAGATAATCGACCGCAGCGTTGCCATCGGCAGACGTCGCCCCCACCGGCTCGTAGGGCGACGCCGGCACGCTCGCACCGCCGATGCCGTTCTTGCCGTGAATGAGCGCGGTGGACGCCGGCGGCGTATAAGGCTCAGTCGCCTGCAGAGGACGGTCGGCACCCAGGTACACCGGCACCTCGGGACGACCCAACAGGTCGAGCACCGCCAGGCAGTTATGCGCCGACTGGTCGACGCGCACGTTGCCAAAACACGTGGTAATGCCCACGAGCTCCACCTCGGGGCTCGCGATGGCATAGGCAAGTGCCATCGCATCGTCCACACCCATATCCAGATCAAGGATCAGCTTCTTGATTGCCATTGTTCTACTCCGCTTCTCCGTCTTGTACCAAATCGTCTAAACCAAACACGCGATCAACTTCGGCGCGCGTGGGAATCGACTGCTGCGCGCCCAAGCGCGACACCGTCACCGCCGAGGCGCGTGCGCCCGCCGCCATGCACTCAAAGAGCGGCAGGCCCTCCAGACGAGCTGCAGCAAGCGCACCGATAAACGTATCGCCCGCGGCCGTCGTATCGACCACCGCACTCGACAGCGCCGGCATGCGCAGCGGCTCGCCGTCATCGCCAAGCGTAACCGACCCGGCGCCGCCCAACGTGATGACCGCAGCTCCGGCACCCTTGGCGAGCAGGGCATCGAGCGCCGCGACGCAGCTCGCATCATCCGTGGGCAAGATGCCCGTCAGCACCTGGCACTCAGTCTCGTTGGGGCAGACCAGGTCGACCGCAGGCCAGGCCTCCGCAGGCAACTCGCAGGCAGGTGCCGGATTAAAGACCGTATAGAACCCCAGCTCGTGAGCGCAAACAAGCGCCTCGGCCGTCGCCGCAAGGTCACATTCGCCCTGGGCGATAAAGACGCTTCCGGCAGCCGGGGCAATCTTGCTGGCATCGCCGTCGAGTTCATCGGCCACCAAACGCCTTAGCGTGCGGGCAACGTCCTCGCCCGCAAGCGCATGGTTGGCGCCCGGTGACAGCACGATGCGGTTGTCGCCCTCGCAGCGAATGATGGTCGCCGTTCCCGTCTCTACGTCATCGCGGCGCGCTATAAAGCCACAGTCCACGCCGGCATCCCGAAGTCCCGCCACCAGCGCATCGCCAAACGCATCGCGCCCGACCGCGCCGATCATACACGTGCGCGCGCCCATGCGCGCGGCTGCCACGGCCTGGTTAGCGCCCTTACCACCGGCATTGGTGATAAAACCGTTACCGCCAACGGTCTCGCCCGCACGCGGCATGCGCTCGCACGCCACCGAAAGGTCCATGTTCATGCTGCCGAACACCGCAACGATGCCGCAATCTGCCATGGAAACCTCCTCGTCCGCGGGCTCTGCACCCGCTGTCGGCCGTCAATCGTGCGCTTTCGCACCTCTATAACTTTAGTTCACTTTGATGTGGACGCGCGCTTGAGCTTGCGCCGGCAGCAAGCATTCACAGGAGCAGGCGGCTACAATGAAGGCGTGCTGATTATTCTCGTCATTGGATGAAGTTTTATGGAACAATTCCCGCGATCGAGTTCGCGCAGCTCACGCCACGCGAGCGATCAACAAGCGCCGCACGAACGTTCGCACGCTAACCGACAAGCCACCGAGCCGCGCCGTGCCACAGGCTCTCATCGCGCGCCCGCCAACAAGGGTACCCACACCAACAGCGCCGCAGAGGAACAGGCGCCCACGCGCCCCAAATCTCGCTATATCCCCGCCCTCGACGGCCTGCGCACGCTCGCCGTCGTCGCGGTGGTGCTCTATCACCTCAACCTCACATGGGCACAGGGCGGCCTGCTCGGCGTCACGATCTTCTTTGTGCTTTCGGGCTATCTGATCACGCGTTTGCTGCTCAATGAAGTCGCTAAGACCGGCCGCATCGACCTTAAGAACTTCTGGATTCGCCGCATCCGTCGCCTGGTCCCCGCCGTGATGACCGTCGTGGTGGTGACCTGCGCGCTGTGCACCATCTTTAACCACGTGATGCTCACCAAGATGCGCCCCGACATCCTGCCGTCGCTGTTGTTCTTCAACAACTGGTGGCAGATTGCCCAAAACGTCTCGTACTTCAATGCTCTGGGCGACCCCTCGCCGCTCACGCACTTTTGGTCGCTTGCCATCGAGGAACAGTTCTACCTGATTTGGCCGCCACTGCTGTTTGCCATGGTATCCATGCATGTGAGCAAGCCCAACACGCGCCGCGTGGTTCTGGGCCTTGCCGCGGTATCCGCCCTCGCCATGATGGTGCTTTACAACCCTGCCGCCGACCCCAGCCGCGTGTACTACGGCACCGACACCCGCGTGTTCTCGCTGCTGCTGGGTGCCTGGATGGCCTTTATCCCCGATTGCGACCTGGCGCCGGTGCGCCTCGCTCATCGTTTGGGGCTCAATCGCCTGGCTAGCGCCGCCAAGCACGGCAAGAACGCCGAGAACAAGCCTGGCAAGAAGGCCGACGAATCAGCCGATACCGCCCTGGCACAGCCGAGCGTCCTCGTGCGCTTTTGGTCCTCGCCCGCATCCATCGATGTCTTGGGCGTCGTGGGTCTGGTTGGCCTTGCCGCCATGGTCGCGCTCACCAACGGCTACACCGCGTTCCAGTATCGCGGCGGCACGCTGTTATGCTCCATCCTCACGCTCATGGTCATCGCGGCCTGCGTGCAGCCCCAGGGAATGGTTGCCCGCGCGCTGTCCGCCGAGCCGCTCGTGTGGGTTGGCAAGCGCTCGTACAGCATCTACCTGTGGCACTATCCACTGCTGCTGCTCATGAACCCGGTCGCCAACATCAGCGATACGCCCTGGTGGCAGTACATCTTGCAGGTACTTGTGGTGGTCGCCGTAGCCGAGTGCTCCTATCGCTTTATCGAAACGCCGTTTAGGAAGGGCGCCTTTGGGCGCACCGTTTCCGAGCTCCGCGAAGGCACCACCACGCCCGCAAGCTGGGTGCGCGCGCATATTCCCGTGTGCGCCGTTTGTGGCGTCGTGCTTGTCGTGGCGCTGGGTGGTCTGGTCTTTGTGCCCGACACATCCGCGCTGAGCGGCGAGGGCGCCGAAATCCTAAACAAGGAAGCCAAAAATGCAAAACCCCAGGACCAGCAGGCGGCCGATGACACCGACAAGGACAACGACGGCTTCCCCGACGGATCCTACGACCTGCTGATGATCGGCGACTCCGTGTCGCTGCGCGCCGTCGATTCCTTTGACGGCGTGTTCCCCCACAGTCACATCGATGCCGAAAAGGGCCGCCAGTTTGATGCGGGCCGCGCGACATTTGAGGGATATATCCAGCAGAATCTCGCCGGCAAGATCGTGGTCTTTGCGCTGGGCACCAACGGCCTGGTGACCGACGCCCAGATTGACGCCATCATGGCCGATGCCGGCGATCAGCGCATCGTCGTATTTGTAAACACGCGCAGCCCGCAGCCATGGGTCGGCGCCACCAATCAGGCCATTGCCAACGCCGCCTCGCGCTATAAAAACGTTCGCGCTATCGACTGGTACGGATATAGCGCCAACCGCAACGATCTGTTCGACGGCGACGGCACGCACCTTTCAAACGCGGGCGTGGCCGAGTACCTTAAGCTCATCCACGATGCCGTCAAGAAGGACCTGCCCGTGCATCCCGAGGACCACGTTAACGATCCGCAGCCGGCGGCCGTCAAGTCCGCCGCCGACGCACTCGTCAACGCGCTCGCCTACAAACCGCACAAGCTAGGCACCGACAAGTAACGCGCAGCCAAATCTGCTTCCACCCGCAGCAAACAACCCAAAATCGCTCTTTTCGAGCCGACTCCGAGAGGCCGTGGGCAAAAAACAGGCCGCAGCCCATGGCGGCGGCCTGTTTAGAGTCTAATAGAGGCACTACGCGCTGTAGCCCATCGCCTGCAGCACAAACATGACGACCGTCAGCACTGTAATCACACCGATAGTTGCCCACGTGAGCACATTCCACACGCGGCCGTTGCGGTTGGCGCCCATAATGTGTCGATCGGCGGCAATAAGCACCTGGAACACCAGGACCACAGGCAAAAGCACGCCGTTGATGACCTGCGAGGTCATCATAATCTGGAACAGGTCGACGCCGGGCATGAGCACCAGCACGGCAGAGATGCCAATGATAGCCGTAATAATGCCGCGATAGACCGGGGCCTCGTCCCAGCTGCGATCGGCACCGCGCTCCCAGCCAAATGCCTCGCAGATAGCGCTGGACGTAACGCCCGGAAGCACGCAGGCGGCCAAGAAGCTCGCCGCGACCAGGCCCGAGGCAAACAGCACCGTGGACCACTGGCCCGCGATGGGCTCCAACGCGCGGGCGGCGTCGGCAGCATCGCTGATCTGAATGCCCGCAGGGAACAACACCGTACCGGTCGTTATGATAATAAAGCCGGCAATGACATCGGCGGCGATCGAGCCGCTCACGGTATCGATGCGCTGCAGCACGATATCGTCCTCGCCCGCATTCTTATCGACCACGTTGTTCTGCGCCAAGAAAATCATCCACGGTGCGATGGTGGTACCAATCGTTGCGACCACAAGCGACACGTAGCTGGGGTCATTTTGGATGTTGGGCACAACCAGGTCGACCGCTACCTCGCCCCAGCTGGGACCAGCCATAAATGCAGCAACGATGTAGGTCACAAACACGCAGCTCACCAGCAGCAGAATCTTCTCGATGCGCTGGAAGCTGCCCGACATGGTAAGCATCCAAACCAGCAGCGCCACGAGCGGCACCGAGATGCTCGCCGGCACGCCAAAGAGGGCAAGGCCGCTCGCGATACCCGCAAACTCCGAGATGGTAACGGCCGTGTTGGCGATCAGCAGCGCCGCCATGGCCAGCACGCTCCTGCGCACGCCAAAGCGCTCGCGGATGAGCGAGGCCAAGCCCTTGCCTGTGACGCAGCCACAACGCGCCGCAGTCTCCTGCGTCACGATAAGTAGCACGGTCATGACGGGAAGCATCCACAGCATCTTGTAGCCATAGCTGGCACCGGCGCTGGAATACGTGGCGATGCCGCCGGCGTCATTACCCGAAAGCGCCGCCAGAAGGCCAGGGCCCATGGCGCCAAAGATGGCCGCAATGGTCAGCTTTTGCTTGGTGCTCGCCTTTTGCTTCGTGTTTTGCACGCGACCACCTAACCCATGACCGACATGGCAAGCAGCACCGCGGCGATGCAGTACGCCACACACGAGATCATGACGGCGATGACGTTCATGGCGGTACCCGACGTATTGAGGTCGTGCTCGTCACGCCAGAACAGCACCATCAGGTAAATCACGGCGCTCATGTTGCCAATCAGGCAGACGATGGCCGCGATGTTAAAGCAGCCGGTAAAGAGCTGTTCCTCAAACATGGGTGCGTCTGGGAATGCGGCCGTGCGCACCAGCTGGGCGCACAGGTAGGTCACGAGCGACAGGATCAGGCCCATGCCCGTGCTCTGGAAGAAGAACCCCAGATACGGCTTGGGCTCATCGTCACGGCCGTCGTATTCCAGGAAGTAGTTCTTGACGAACGACACCATACGCGAGGCCGCCAGCAGCACGAGCGGCATGGCGCACATGGGGAACACCACCAGATGCGCGGAGCCCAGTGCCGTCCCCAGCACCGTTGCCATGATGCACGAGGCAATACCCCACACGACAACCCAGTACTGGCGATGCACAAACCAGCTGAGCACATTCGTCGAATCGTCGGACGCGCTATCGCCCGAGCCGACGCCCGCGATCTGCAGGTCCTCCTGGTGCTCTTCGGCGATAACGTCCATGGCGTCGTCAAAGGTCACGATACCCAAGATGTGACGGTTCTCGTCGCAAACGGGGATGGCGACCAGGTCGTACTTGGTCATCTCGTCCGTTACGTCTTCCTGGTCATCGTCGGGCGACACATACACCAGGTCGCGATAGGCCAGCTGGCCCAGCGTGGCATCGCGGTCGGCCACGATGAGCGTGCGCAGCGAAAGGACGCCGGTGAGCATGCCGCTCGGGTCCTCGGTATAGACATAGTAGACGCTCTCGAAGTCCTCATCGAGCTTGCGGATCGCCTCGATAGCGTCACCGACCGTCGCCGTGGCGGGCAGGGAGACAAACTCCGAGGTCATGATGCGACCGGCAGTGTTGTCCTCATAGCCCAGCAGGTTACGAATCGCCTTCTCCTCCTGAACGCCCATCAGGCGCAACAGCTTCTCGGCCTTCTCGTAATCGAGCTCATCGATCAGGTCGGCGGCGTCGTCCGGGTCCATCATGGCCAGCATCGACGATGCGTCCGTATCGGACAGGCCCTCGAGCATCTCGGTCATAAGCTCGTCGTCGTCGAACTCCGAGATGGCCTCGGCGGCCTGGGCGGTGTCGAGCTGCGCGAACACCTGCGCACGCAGGCGCGGGTCGAGCTGCTCGATAATGTCGGCGATGTCAGCAGGGTGCAGCTCGCCAAGCGTCTTGTGCGACACCGAAAGCTGGATGTTTTTAGTCGAACGGTCGAGCAGGTCCATGTAGGACCAGGCGATGATGTCCTCACCGAGCGGTTTGCCCAGGTGCTTCATAAAGCTCTCGACGACATGTTCGAGTGCGGGGCTGATCGCGCGCAGCAGACCGCGGGCGCCAACTTCGGCACCCAGCAGACGCAGCTGATTTTCGCCCGACATGGAAAACTTAATGTCGTTGACGCGCACGACCTTCATGCCCTGCGTGTCGACAATCTGCTTGTTGAGCACGTCGCGGGCGAGCAAGAGTTCGGTCGGCTGCAGGTACGAAAAACGGATTTCGGTGGCCGGCGACTTAAGGTGTACGCCCGTCTCGTCGATACGGTCGACCCATTTACGCCAGCTGATCATAAACGGCGTCTTGCCGGGCCCGCGGAACGCGAGCGACGTCACGTGCGGAAAAACTTCGCCGGTAGCAATGCCAAAATCGTTCACAACGCCGAGCTTTTCGCCATCGACGTCCAAGACCGGCAGTTTGAGCATCTCACTCAGATAATTCACTGGTGCTCCCCATCATTATCCCTTCGGACTGCGGCCATGCCGGCACGCCGTCCGTGGACTTTTAGATATGTATACGCATGCGCGGGCGGCACGCCGCTCGGCGCTCACACCCCGTACATGCGCAAGAAGCACCTGCATGGGGTCATCGACTGTATGGTCGAGGTTTGGATTTCACCTGCAGCCTTTCTCTTGACCCTTGTTATCCGCAGTAACTATAGCATCAGCATCGCGCCGTGGCGCCAAATTTATGCTCCAAACATCGCAGGCATACCAAACCTTGATTCTCATCTTCATTGCAACAGACTCAGGACTCAGCGCAACGCGTTGCGCTGAGTCCTGAGGCGCGAATCCG
>UQKU01000002.1 GCA_900541675.1 uncultured Collinsella sp.
GGGGCTATTCCCGCGTTGCGCTAGCTGCGGAAACGCGGGGCCCGTTCAGGCTGTTGCGTTGAGATTGAAAATCAACCCAGGCATACCAAACGCTGACGCATCCGTGACATAGTCATTGGGGACGTTCTTACATGACTAGTCTGTGGTGTCGTCATCTTCGGCGAGCTGGGGGAACACGGCGTTTTTGGGCATGGCGGCCTTCGTCAGCGAGGTGAGCTTTTTGCTCAGCGATGTATCCGTCTTGACCAGATCACTCAATGTCACGATTTTGTAGCCGTCGGCAATAAGCCCGTCGATAATCTGCGGCAGCGCCTCGAGCGTCTGCTCGGCGCATTCATCGTTATCGGTCAGCAACACAATGTTGCCCGGCGTCACCGAATCGAGCACCGTCGAGACCTGCTCGTCGGCACCGTTGAGCAGCCAGTCGCCCGAATCGATATTCCACGAGACCACGGCAGACACCAGGTCCATCGCATCAATCCAGTTTTGCTCGTCAAAGGCTGCGTAGGGAGCACGTAAAAGCATCGTCGACGTTCCGGTCGCGGACTTGATCGCCTCGGTGCCCTTCGAAACCTGTTCGCGCACCGTATCGCGATCCTTGCCCTTGAGCGATTCGTCGCTGTAACTGTTGGAGCCGACCTCGCAGCCGGCATCGACAATCGCCTTGGCCGTGGCGGGCGAGGCCTCGGCCGCATCGCCCGACAGGAAGAACGTCGCGGTGACGCCCTTTTCCTTGAGCACCTGCAAGATCTGCTTGGTCGCTCCGCTCGGGCCCTCATCAAACGTCAGCGCCACGTACTTTTCGTTGCCCTTGGGCGCCACGCTCGCGCACTCGACCACGCAATCGGTGGCGGGCACGACCTCGCCGCGGTCCTGCGTCTTGCCCGACTGCTCGCCGACCCACACCTCGGAGCGACCCTGGATGCCCCACGTCTTAACGTACTCGATGGCACCCGTGCCCTCGACCTTGAGCTTGGGCTCGATAACCGTCGCCTGGACCTCATGCTTCTCATACGTGTCGCGGCCGTCTTTGACCGTCACCTTCTCGCCGCCCGTAAGCTCGCGGCTTTTCCACTTGCCCTGTTTTATGCGCTTGCCGTCCACTTTTACCGACAGCTTTTCGCCGCCATGGCGAGTAAGCACGCTGTCGTCAACGGCCAGCAAGTCCCCGGCGTCGTAGGTATCGGTCAGCTCCTGGTCGTCGATGAGATTTTGCAGCGTAGAGCCGACGCGCACCGCAGTCTCCTGGCCGTTGAGGACGACATCCACGCTGCGGTTGACGTAGCCCACGACAGCAGCGATGAACAGCACGAGCGCGCAACCCACGGCGATGAGCGCATAGGGCAGGCGAGACGGACGGCGGGGCGTGCGGCCGTTGCCGATGCGAGCGCTGCGGTCGCTAAAGCCGCGGCTATGGTTGAGATACATCGCGCCGGGCTTACGGTGACGCTTGCGCTGACCGCTGGGCAGCTGCCCCAGGTCGCGGCGCGCCGTCGGACGCGCACCCGAGCGCCCGTTTAAGTTAGATCCGTTTTGGCGCATGTGCCCTCCCCCATAAACGCAGCAAGCCGGAGCAACAGGTCTCCGGCTTGCCTCCTATCATTTGGAACGTCGCTATTTGCTAGCTTTCGACGAGCCCCCGCTCGCCTTTTGGTATTCGTCCTTAAAGGCCTTGAACATACCGCGCGTCTTGCCGAGCTGCTTGCCCAGCGCGCGACTGCCCTTGTCCACGGCGACCGAACCCTTGTCATCGAGCACCTTGGCGCCCTTCTTGACCTTATCGCCCACCACGACGCTTGCCTCGGCAGCCTTTGCGGCGGCGCCGCCCGAATACCCGAGCGACTTAACCTCGTCCGAAACGATCATCGCTCCGTCCGCATAGCCGCGCAGCATCGTCGGCGGCATCTGCGTGTCGCCCACCAGCACACTCGAAGCAGTGCCGGCGGTCACGTAGAACGTCTGCACGACGCCCGAACGCGGCTTAAACTCCACATCCGAGCAATAGCCCACGACATCGCCCGACTCCGTTCGCACGTCCATGCCAACCCAGATAATGCAATCGTCCAGGTTGATGTCGAGGCGCTTGGCCGCAGCGGTATCGTAGGTGCCCTTGACGTCGTCAACTGCGATGGCACCCTCGTAGACGCCAATGGCATCGAGCGCCACAAATCGGTCGGGGCGCTCGATCATACCCGCGATATCGGACTGGCGAACCATAAAGCCCACCACGCGCGTGCCGCCCGGGGTAAAGACCGGAAAGTGAATCTTGCCGAGCTTTTTAGGACTGCGCGGCGTGCCGTCTTTTTTGGTGCGCTTATCCTCGGTAGGCTTGCGATAGATCTTGGCGCCGACAAAATCCCCGGCGCGCATTATGCCTCGGTCGAAGGCTCCGCGGCCTCGGTGTCGGCCTCGACGGCGTTCTCAACCACGACATCGGCGGCGGGCGTCACGTTACCGCCCGAGATGGCGTCGTTGAGCTGCTCGCGCAGCTGGTCCATGCGCTCGCGGGCAAGGTCAACCTTGGCACGCAGGTCATCGGTCTTGGCGTCGACCATCGGGCCAAAATCGTTGACCGCAGCGCGGGCCTCCTCGGCACCGTGCTCGTAGGTGTCGCGCATGTTATCCCAGGCGTCGTTGGCGATATCGGCAGCCATGGCGCGGGTCTCGGCGCCCGAGCGCGGAGCCAGGGCAACGCCGATGATGGCGCCGGCGGCGGCACCGAAGAGCGCACCCGAGATAAAGTTGAAAGTCTTACCCATGTTCATTCCTCTCCTGCGGGCACCTCGGCGCCCACCGTTTGAATGCTGTCCATTATACCCGCAGCACAGCGCTTGCCGTCTTGCTCATCTGCGTACGGTAAAGGCGCAGGTACATGATGGTGATAAGCGGGTGAGCCTACTCCTGCGGCATGGCAGGCATGGCCACTGTAGCGCCCGGGTCCTCGCCGGCGCCGTCAACGAGCGGCAGCGCTCCCTCGCGCGCGGGGGCCACCGGAGCCGTCGCCGCGCCACCGTAGACGGCAGCGGGGGCCTCGTGGCTCTCGGCGGTCGCGCCCTCGGTATCGATTACCTCCTGCGGCTCGTCGTCAAAGCTCGGGACGCCCCGGGGCTCCGCGGGCTCGGGCTCGACGGTCTCCTCGGCAGGGGCCTCGTCGACAGGCTCGGCGGCAGGCTCGGCAGGCGCCTCGCCCTCGGTCGCACCCCCGGCCTCACCCTCGGCGTTCGCGGCGGCAACGGCCTCGTGCGGATCTTTACCCTCGGCCTCGGCGCGCATTCCCAGTACCAGGTTGCGCAGGCCCGCGACCGTACCGTCCACATCGGGAGCGGGCTGGTCGGCATGCAGATAGGCCCAATCCATCATAAAGGTCGCCGAAGACAGCGCGCCGATGGCCAGCGCGTCGTCGGGACACGAAAGCTCAACCTCAAAGACGCGCTCGTCGTGCTCGCTTACGCGCGTGCGGCCGCACGAGATGCTACCGGCAAGACCGGTCTCGTTCATGAGCTCGACTGTCACGTGCTCCAGCAGATGGCAAAGCTCGGTCTGGCCCATGCAGTCCTGGAACTCGCGACCGGAATCGCCCAGGCACAGGTGCTTGGCAATCGCGGGCACCAGGTAGTACACGCGCGCCGTGGCCTCGATGTCCTCCGAGGTCATGAGCGGCATGCCGGGGTTCACCAGCACATGCGCGCAGATCTTGTCCTCGCTGACGGTGACCTTAAGGATGTTAAACAGGCCTGCCATAACTCTCCCCTACTCTTCCTTGCCCTACTCGTCGCCGTCGTGCGGGTCCGCAGAACCCGCGTCCGACGCCGCCGGCTTATCTGCCGAGGACTCGGAATCCTTCTTATCGGTTTCGGCCGGAGCGATCACGCGAATGAGCGAGATGCGCTGGCCACGCATCGACTGCACCTTGAACTTGTACCCTGCGACCTCAAACACCTCTCCGATGTCGGGCACCGAGTCGCAAAGCTCCAAAATCCAGCCGGCGATGGTCTCATAATCATCGCTTTCCTCGAGCGGCCAACCAAGCTCAATCGCGTCATCGCACGAAAAACGCCCATCGACGAGCCACTCGCGGCGCGAAAGCCGCGTGAGGTACTTGTTGTCGGGGTCGAACTCGTCCTCGATCTCGCCGACGATCTCCTCGACGATATCCTCGATGGTAATGATGCCGGCCGTACCGCCGTACTCGTCCACGACGACCACGATCTGGTCGTGCGAGGTCTGCATCTCGGAAAGCAGCGGCAGGATGTCCTTGGTGTCGGGCACAAAGGTAGCGTCGCGCAAATAGCTGGCGATGGGCTGGTCGCCCTTGCCGTCGAGCGCGGGCTGAATCAGGTCCTTGATGTGCGCGATGCCCGCGACGTTGTCGGGATCCTCGTGATACACCGGGATGCGGCTGAAGCCGGTCTGGCGCATGGTGGACAGCACGTCGGCGACTGTCTCGTCGTCCTCGCACATGGTGGTGTCCACGCGCGGCACCATGACCTCGCGAGCCACGGTGTCGCCCAGGTCGAAGATCTCGTGGATCATGCGTTTTTCCTCGTCGAGCAGGTCGTCCTGCTCCGAGACCATGTACTTGATCTCTTCCTCCGAGACGTTCTGGCGATCATCGGCGCTCTTGATGCGCAGGATGCGGGCCAGGCCGTCGGAGCAGGCACCGGTCAGCCACACGAGCGGGCGAGCGATCTTTTGGAACACGGAGAGCGGTCCCACAACCTGCTTGGATACGCCCTCGGCGTTAGCGAGGCCGATGCGCTTGGGCACGAGCTCGCCGATCACGATGGACACGAAGGCGACGGCGACGGTGATGATGACCGGCGCCAGGCCGCGCGCGATAGCGGAAAGCGGCGCGATGCCAAAGCTCATGAGCCACGTGGCAAGCGGGTCGGACAGGCTCGTCGAGGCGACGGCGGACGAGGCGAAGCCCACGAGCGTGATGGCGACCTGGATGGTGGCCAGCAGCTGATCGGAGTCGGCGGCGAGCTGGACGGCGCGCTCGGCGCGCTTATCGCCCTCTTCGGCATCGTGCTCCAACACGGCGCGCTTGGCCGTGGTGAGAGCCATCTCGGACATGGAGAAGTAGCCGTTGATGAGGGTCAAAACGAGGGTAGTGATAAGGGAGATGGTTATGTCCATCGGGAGTTTCTCGAACCTCCAAGATTCGGGACGTCAGGGTAAAACGTTGATGGCGGATACGGCAATTGCACCAGTCGCCCGTGCGAGCGGGGCCGTGGGCGTGGTCGCTAGATTACGAAGAGGATCACCGCCATGAACTGGAAGATACTGCCGGCGAGCACCCACAAGTGAAAAACACTGTGCAGATAGCGCACGTTTTTGGCGATGTAGAACGGCACGCCCACGGTATAGCACACGCCGCCGACGGCGAGCAGGGCAAGCGCGACGGGGTTCAGCAGCGCCACAAGTTCGGGCAGCTTAAAGACGACGAGCCAGCCCATCAGCAGGTAGACCAGGCCGCTTACCCAGTGCGGCTGACGCTCGCGCAAAAAGCACTCGAGCGCGATGCCGATAATGGCGATGGCCCATACGGCAAAGAACAGCGCAGGGCCGCCGTCGTTTGCAAGCGTGATGAGGCAAAACGGCGTATAGCTACCGGCTATGAGCAGGTAGATGCAGCTGTGGTCGATGATGCGAAACACGCGCTTGGCGCGAGCGGGCTGAATCGCGTGATAGAGCGTGGAGGCCAGATATTCGAGAATAATGCTGACGCCATAGACAATCGCCGCGGCCATGTGGGCCGGGCCTCCGCCGCGCAGGGCAGCGAATACGATCAGGAGCACCAGGCCCGCGATACCCAGCAGGCAGCCGACACCATGGGTGACGGAGTTCATGATCTCCTCGCCCACCGTGTAGTGTGGAATGGCCGCGGTCTTGGGTCGCGGCTTGGAGCTGTCGCTCGAATCGGACATGCCGGTTACATCCTCCAACGTAAAGAGTTCTCAACACTATATCAAAGCGTCTAGGTACGTGCGAAATTTGCACCATACGCGACCCTTTGTTTACCCATTCTTTGTCTGTTGACGCATCAACGACGAACGTCCATAATGCGCTTGCATTAAATGTTGATGTATTAACATCTTATAGGAGAATACCGCATGTCTCAAAACGCACGTTCCCATCGAAAGCTCAAGATAGCCGGCATCGTTGCACTGGTGGTTGTCGTTGCGCTGCTCGGATTTGCCGGCAACTTCCTGCTTGACTTCGCGCTGAATCCCCGCGCGCAGTACACCATGAAGATGATGCAGGATAGCAAGAACGACAAAGACGGTGAGCAGCCGGATGCCGAGGAAACCGAGGCGCGGGCGTGGTTTAAAGAGAATCGTGAGAGCAGCAGCCTCACCGCAGATGACGGAACCGAACTTGCCGCTTGGTATTTTGCCGCCTCGGAGAACACCCATGATTACGCCGTCTGCCTGCATGGATATACCAACGAGCCCATCGGCATGGCCCGATACGCCAAGCGCTTCCACGACCGCGGCATGAACGTGCTCGCGCCTGCCGCCCGCGCCCACGAGCGCTCCGGCGGCGACTATATCGGCATGGGCTGGCCCGAGCGACTCGATGTTATCGCATGGATCGGGCGAATTGTTCAGGCTGACCCCGAGGCGCGCATCCTGGTCTTTGGCGAGTCGATGGGTGCGGCAACCGCCATGAACGTGGCGGGAGAATCTCTGCCCGCAAACGTGAAATGCATTATCGAGGACTGCGGTTATACGAGTGTTTGGGACGAGTTTTCTCTGCAGCTCAAGGACGTGTTCGGCCTGCCCAGCTTTCCCTTGCTCGATGTAGCAAACTTGGTGTGCAACGTACGCGCGGGCTACGACTTTCATGAGGCGAGCAGTGTGGAGCAACTCAAACACGCGACGGTTCCCATGCTGTTTATCCACGGTGACCAGGACACCTTTGTGCCGTACAGCATGCTCGACCAAAACTACGATGCGTGCGCCAGCAAGGTCAAGCAAAAGCTCACCATCCATGGCGCCACCCACGCCAAGAGTGCGCAAGTTGACCCCGAGCTCTACTGGAATACAGTCGACGACTTCCTCGACGAGTATTTTTAGGCAAAAAGCAACGTCTGGGGCTTTATCTGACCCCCTATTTTCGGAAGTATGCGGCAAAATCTGGAACTGCCGACCAGACCGCAGTTTTACCAACAATTTATCAGGGGTTTTGTTGTCAAAAAACGTCGTGTGCTCGGCGGTCTCGAAATTTGCCGCATACTTCCGGAAAGCCGCCCGCGAGAGCTGTGCTCGCGGGCGGCTTTTGCTAACGTTGCGCTACAAAAGCGCTCGATATGTCCAATGGACAGGTGCTACTTGACCTCGATGAGCTCGTACTTGCTCGTGCCCAGGCCGATCTTCTCGGCATGCGCAATGCAGGTGCGCCAGTCGGTGTCGGGATGCGTGATGCAGAAGGGGTCCTCGGCTTGCTCGCCCTCCAGATGCTCGTGGTTGTGCTCCATCTTGGCCGCGCTATCGGTGAGCTCGGTGTTGGGAAGCGGCTCGGACGCCATGACGGCATCGGCACAGGCCTGGTCGATGGCGACCGGGTCGAAGCTCGCGAACATGCCGATATCGTTGACGATAGGCGTGTCGTTTTCGGGATGGCAATCGCAGTTGGGGCTGATGTCCATGGCGAGCGAAATGTGGAAGCTCGGGCGGCCGTCGACGACGGCCTTGGTGTACTCGGCGATCTTGCAGTTGAGCACGTCGGCCGCAGCGTCATGGCCGGGCTTGATGGCGTCCTGGTTGCACACGCCGATGCAGCGGCCGCAGCCCACACAGCGATCATGGTCGATAGCGGCAACGTGAACCGTACGGGTGTTGCCGTTGGCGAGCTCGCGCTCACGGGTGTCGTCAAACGAGATAGCGCTGTGCGCACAGACCTTTTCGCAGGCACGGCAGCCAATACAGTGCTCGGTCGCGACGTTCGGCTTGCCGGCGGCATGCTGCTCCATCTTGCCGGCGCGGCTGCCGCCGCCCATGCCCAGGTTCTTCATGGCGCCGCCAAAGCCGGCCTGCTCATGGCCTTTAAAGTGCGTGAGGCTGATCACAATATCGGCATCCATGAGTGCCCGACCGATCTTGGCCTCGTGCACGTACTCGCCGCCCTCGACCGGGACGAGTGCCTCGTCGGTACCCTTGAGGCCGTCGGCGATGATGATCTGGCAACCCGTGGCATACGGGGTAAAGCCGTTCTGATAGGCGGTATCGATGTGCTCGAGCGCGTTTTTACGGCTACCCACATAGAGCGTATTGCAGTCGGTGAGGAAGGGCTTGCCACCCAGCTCCTTCACGACATCCGCGACGGCGCGGGCGTAGTTGGGGCGCAAAAAGCTCAGGTTGCCCAGCTCGCCAAAGTGAATCTTGATGGCGACGAACTTGTTCTCAAAGTCGATCTGCTCGATACCGGCGTGACGGATGAGGCGCTTGAGCTTGTCGAGCTGGCTCTCGCGAGCATGCGTGCGCAGGTTGGTGAAGTACACCTTAGCGGGCGCTGCGGGTGCAGTTGCGGTCATAGATCTATCCCCTCGGTCTATATGGCGTTACAGACATAAGAGGATGGTACCCGCTGAAGTAGGGTCAAAGTCAAGCGCGAAACCGAGTCGTTGGGGACGTTCTTAAACGACTACTCTTGGACTTTAAGGGCCTCGGCCAGGCTGACGCGCTTGATAGAACGCGTGTGTAGCAGCGCCACGACCAGGTAGGTCGCAAAGCCAATGCCCACGCACGCCGTCATGGACCAAGTGGGCACGTAGATCTCGATATTGCCGTTGTAGGCGAGCAGCATCGAGCGGAAGATGGCCGTGAGCGAGCCAATGATCACGGGCAGGATCAGCACGAGCGACGCCGCCACGCACAGCGTGATCGAGCGGATGTACAGATGCGAGATCTCGCTATCGCGATAGCCAAAGACTTTCATGTAGCTGATCGAACGGGCGCTGTGGTCGATCACCGCCTTGGTCAGCAGGTACATAAACAGCAGGAAGATGAACACCGCAAGCCCGACCATCATGCCGATCATTTTGCTCATCATGCCGATGAACTGGTCGCCCACGGCGCGCATATCGTCGGGCGTGGTGTCGCCGGCAAAGTAACGAGCATCGAGGTCGAGCTTCTCGTCGCTCACATAGCCGTTAAAGTAGGCAGCATCGTTGCCGAACAGCTCGTTAAAGTCGTCGATGCTCATATAGATATTCATGTCCGACTTGGAGCCCCAGGCACAGTCCTTGCCTGCGTACTCAAGGGAATAATGCTCGCCCTCGTACTTGTCGCCGAGCATGACCTTCTGACCCTCGCTCCAGCCAAACTTATCGAGCAGACCGCCGCCAAAGACGACGCGCCCATCGCCGACGTTGAGGTCTTTCCAATAGCGCGAATCGGATGAAATGCCGTAGACGGAAATCGTCTCCTCGCCATTTCCATCGCCTCGGTCGTATTGCAGCTGGTAAATGGCGTATTTCTCGGTCTGCGCGATTGCGCCCGCGCCGTTGTCGGTCGTATTGACCGGGTGGATATCGTCGTTGTCAGTGTCAATCTTAGAGGCCTTGTCGATCAGGTCGATGGCCTCATCGCGGTTGCAGCCGAGGGCATCGGCAAGGTCATCGAGGCGCGCATAAAGCGCATCCTTCTTGTCCTGGACCTTGGCAAGCGCATCCTGCGCCGCAGTCAGGCTCTCGGCAGACGGAGATGCGGTCGCGGCATCGGCTGCCGTCTGCGCCGCATCGGCCGCGTCGTCAAGCTCGTCATCGGCATCCTGGGCAGCGGTTAGCAGCGCGCCGTCAACCGATTGCAAGCGCTCGAGTGCCGACCACTGCTCGCGCTCCTCGGCAGTGCCCTCGAGCTCCAGCGGCGCCTTGAGCGTGTACTGGTGCTCGGCGACCAGGCTTGTCTCGAGGTTGTCGGCGTAGTGCGTCATCGTGGGCAAAATCGCCAGGCCAAAAAGCATCAGCAGCGACGCAAATGCAATGCCCACGAAGAGCGTGGCAAAGTTGCCCAGATTGCGCAGGAAGATACGCAAGCGGAAGCGGGAAACAAAATCCATGCGCTCCGGCAGCTGCAGGCCGCGTTTGGTGCCCGACCTGCCGCTCGCCTCGTGACGAAGGAATTGCAACGGCGTCTTGCCCATTTTGCGAAGCAGGCCCACCAGCGTGATGAGGATGAGCGCGGCGGCGGGAACCACGGCGCACTTCACAAAGATCTCCCAGCTCCAGTACACCTGGAAGGGAGGCAGACTGTACGAGCCGTAGTAGAGACTGCGCATGGGCTCGGTAAAGAACACAACGCCGAGCGCAGTGCCCAAAAGCGCCGCGACCACGCCCACGATGACGGGAAGTGCCAGGTAGTGCAGCACGATCTCGCGGCGGCGATAGCCGCTGGCGAGCAGCGTGCCGATGATGGCGCTCTCCTCCTCGATGGTGGCGTCGGTAAGGACCACAAAGACGAACGCCATGATCACGATGATGATGTCGAGCAGCGTCATCCACATCATAGAGTCGCCGTCCACGTCGTCGCGCGCATAGCCAATGCCCTGGTTGGAATCGGCGTCGACAAGATCGTCCACGCGCGCATCGGCGTCGGTCAGCGCCTCGACCATATCTTGCTCGGCGTCGATGCGGTCTGCAGTGGAGAGATCGCGATCGGCAAAGGTAAAGGAGTAGGTGTAGGCGGGGGCGCCACCGGCGTCCTCAAGCGCGGCAAAGCCGGCGTCGGTGACCTCGGCCACGCCGTACGTGATGGTGTTCACCGTAAAGTCTGAATTGTTGAGGAACAGCGCCTGGCTATCGGGCTGGGTCATGATACCGCAGATGGTGTAGGTGCGACCCTCGAGCTCGACCTTATCGCCCACGGCGAGATCGTTGTTGGTGGCGAAGACACGGTCGATGGCCGCCTCATCGTCCGTCTTGGGCTCCTTGCCCTCACAGTAGGACGCGATATCGACCTTGGTGCGGTGCGCATAGGTGCGCAGCGTGCGCTTGGTGCCGTCGTCGCCGGACGCCTTTTTGATGATGGCGTCGATGGAGAAATTCTTGTAGAGCGTGACGCCGCCGACGTCGTCGGCCGCGTCCTCGGCTGCCTTGAGCTGGTCTTTGGTGGCCTCGAAGGAGGTGGTCACGCGGCCGTCCTCAATCGTGTGCGCATCGCGCATGTCGTCGATAAGGCAGCCGATGGAGTGGGCCGCGAGCAAAAAGCCCGAGGTGAGAGCGATGCTTCCGCACATAAGCAAAAAGATGCCCAGGTACTTGCCGATATTGCGGCGCAGCTCGCGCGGGAGACGTTTTGCGAGAGGTGTCATGGCACCGCCTACCAATCGAGCTCGGCGGCCGCGACGGGCGCATCGTTGAGCTCATCCTCGACGATGCGCCCGTCGCGCAGGCGCAGCACGCGATTGGCCATGCGCGCGATGGCGGCATTGTGGGTGACAATGATGATGGTGCAGCCGTAGGTGCGGTTTACATCCTCCATGAGCTGCAAGATTTCCTTGGACGTCTTGTAGTCAAGCGCGCCCGTGGGCTCGTCGCACAGTAGCAGGCCCGGGTTTTTGACGAGTGCGCGGCCGATGGCGCAGCGCTGCTGTTGGCCGCCCGAGACCTGGCGCGGGAACTTGTTGCGGTGCTCGTAGAGGCCCAGCGAACGCAGCAGGTCGTCGACATTGAGCGGGTTTTTGGACAGGTGCGCCGTGACCTCGATGTTCTCCTTGATGGTGAGATCGGGCACCAGGTTGTAGAACTGGAAGACAAAGCCCAGCTCACGGCGGCGATACTCGCCCAGGTCGGTAGGCTTAAGCACCGTGAGGTCGCAGCCGTCCACCAGAATAGAGCCGGCATCGGCATCCTCCAGGCCGCCGATCAGGTTGAGAAAGGTCGACTTGCCCGAGCCCGAGGGCCCCAGCATGACGCAGATCTCGCCGCGGTTGATGGACGTGTTGATGCCGTCGAGCACCGTAAGGCGCGCATCACCGTCGCCGTAGTGCTTTTTGAGATCCTTAACCTGGACGTAGGCTTTCTGCGTTGCCATGGTATCCCCCATTGTTAGCCTCGTACTACTTTATGAGCGTAATAGTAAACCTTGGCGAACTATTTTTGAGCGAGGCCTGGGATTTATTTCAGACTAGTCATTGGGGACGCTCTTAAATGACTAGGTGGCTAGACGCGGGATTTGGCGCGTGCGAGGGCCAGGCCTGCGGCGGCGATGGCCACGGCAAAGAGTGCCGTGACGCCCAGGTCGCAGGCGATGTCGCCCAGCATGGCAGACGTCAAATCCGAGGCAAGCGCCTTGCTGATCGCGTCGTTCACCCAATATGTCGGCACAAAGTGCGCCACCGTCTGCACGGCCGGGCCCATCAGCGACAGCGGCATCCAAGCGCCGCCCAAAAACGTCATGAGCATGCCAAGCAGGTTACCCACACCGTTGAGCAGCTCCTCGCGCGCACCCAGGCTCGAAAGCGCAAAGCCAACGGCCAGCGGCGTGCACGCAAGGGCAAACGTCGCCGCCAGCGCCAGGCACACACGGCCCACGCCGACCTCGGCGACCGCGCCGGCAAAGCCCGCGACGCCCATCATGTTCGACACAAACCAGATGCAGACGGTGAGCACGGCGGCGGCCGCAAACACGGCAAGCGAACGCCGGCGCTCGGAGATTGGGCCGGCATCCATACGACGTACGCGCTCGGGCTCGTTCATGCCCGAGAACACCAGCCCCACCGACACGATGACCGACGAGATAATCGCGTACGCGCCAAAGTTGAAGTACGACTCGAGCGTGGCGGCGGCGGTCGAGTCAACCTTGACCTGCTCGATCTCGACCTTGGCACGCTTCGCGGCCGCATGATCGGCAGCCTTGGCGACGTCACCGTTGGAGGCAGTGGGCTCAAGCGCCGCCGCAGCGCCCGCGAGCGAGATCCAGCGCGAGGCCTCGGCAGACGAAAGCGCCGCCGCCATGGTGCCGGCACCGTAGGTCACATCGAGCTTGGGCAGGGACTCCCCCGCGCGGGCAGCTGCAACGAGGTCGCCCTCAAACCCCTCCGGGATAAAGAACACGCAGTCGGCACTGCCCTTGGCGCTGTTGCTCTTGGAAAGCGCGTCCGCAAGGTCGTAGGTGTCGTCGCCGACGCCCGTGACCAGCTCAAAGCGCGACCCCAGATGCTTGGTAAGCGCACGCGAAAGGTCACTGTCGTCGCGGTCGACCACGATCACGTTGGCATCGTAGGGCTTATATTCGGTGAGCTGCGACGAGTTCCAGCTCACCGATGCCGCGATAAACACACCCATGAGCGAGATGAACACCGTGTAGATGAGCAGATAGAGCGGGTGTGCGAGCGCCATGCGAAGCGCAGTCTTAAAGGTGCTCATAGCGGCTCCTTCCAAAGATCAGCGTGGCGGCGGCAACGAACAGCAGCGCCATCAGGACGAGCGCGCCGGCGCGAACGGCAAAGGGGCCCAGGTCCTCAAAGAAATACAGGCGATTGAACATGTCGCAGATAAGCTTGACGGGGTTGAACCAGCACTCGGCCGGGCAGGCGCGGGCGACGTCGTCGGCAAGCGCCATCGCCGGCTCGCCGTAGAGGCCGGCGAACAGGGCGCACGTGGTAGCAAAGCCCGTAAGGATGCCGGACTTGGACGCCTTGCCGCCCTTAACGGGAAGTGTGCCCACAAAGAGCCCCAGGCCCGTGGCGGCAAGCGCGGAAGCGGCACCGCCCACCAGACACAGCCCCTCGCGCCCGCCAAAGTCGATGCCCACGACTAGGCGCACGTAGCCGATCGCGATCGCCATCGAAGCAAAGGAGACCAGCCACGAGCCGACAAAGATGCCAGCCAGCGACGCCGTCTTGGAAAGACCGCCCACGCAGCGACGCGCGCCGAGGCCCGACAGATTGGGCTGCAAATCGACGACGCTCAAGGCGGCAAACTCGGCAGACATCATCGCCACCAGACCAAAGAGCGCGTAGTAGTAGATGACCGTGCCATCGGGCGTGGTGCGCGTCAGGCTCACGCGACGGGTGCCGCCCTCGAGCGACAGGGCGCGCGCAACCGCCTCCGGGTCGGCGAGCGCCGCCGGGTTGTCCTGGGCAATCTGGGACATGAGCTCGGCATTTTGTGTATACGAGCTTGCCACCGTCTCCAGGATGCTGCGATCGGTGAGCACCGACGACGCACGCGAGCCGTCATAACTCGATAGCAGCGTGAGCTTGGGCGTGCCCGCGGCATCGACCGTGTAGATGCCCGCGACTTCGCCGGCCTTGAGCGCACGGTTCGCGGCGGTCACATCCTCGCACTCGTGGATCTCGAGCAGCCGGTCGTCGCCTTCCTGGGCAAGCGACGTCGCCACGTCCTTAAAGGTCGAGGCGTCCCAAGCCTCATCCGCCACGACGGCAACCGGCACCGGGTCGACCGTGCCGTCGGAGCTCAGATTCGCAAACATAAACATGAACATCGTGGAAAGCGCAATGGGAAAGAGAGCGCCCCAGACCCACGTGCTCGGCCGGTGCAGCAGCGTCTTGACCGTGGTGATGATAGTGTTGAACATAGCTGCCCCCCCTAGTCGCGCAGCTCGCGGCCGGTGATCTCGAGGAACACGTCGTTGAGGGTCGGCGGCTCGCTCCACACGCGGCCGAGCGCCACGTCGGCGGCGCGCAGCGTGTCGAGGATGTCGACCAGATTGTGCGGGCTCGCCTCACAGGTGCAGACGAGCTCACCGCCGGACAGCTCGACTGAAAGCACGTGCTCGAGGGCGCGCAGCCGCTCGACCGTGGCCGACTCGACGGCGCCGACCTCGACCGTCACGCGCTCGCCCATCTGAATCATGCGCTTGAGCTCGTCGTTAGTGCCCTGCGCCAGCACGCGCCCGCCGTCCATGATCATGATGCGGCTGCAAATCTGCTCGACTTCCTCCATGTAATGGCTGGTATACACCACCGTGGCGCCCTCGTCGCGCAGGCGGCAGATGCCCTCCAGGATGGCGTTGCGGCTCTGCGGGTCGACCGCCACCGTGGGCTCGTCAAAAAAGATGAGCTCGGGCTTGTGCGCGATGCCGCAGGCGATGTTGAGGCGACGCGCCAGGCCGCCCGAGAGCTTGCCGGGGCGGAACTTGGTAAAGTCGCCCAGCCCGACAAAGTCGATCGCCTCGTCCACGAGCGCGCGACGGCGCTTGCGGTCGTTGATGTACAGGCTACAGAAATAGTCGATGTTCTCGCGCACCGTGAGCTCGTCGAACACCGCCACCTGCTGCGGCACCACGCCGATGCGGCGCTTGAGGTCGTAGCGGGCGGGCGTCATGGGCTCGCCGAACAGCTCGATGGTGCCCTTGTCGTAGGCGAGCAGCTGCAGAATACAGTTGATGGACGTGGTCTTGCCCGAGCCGTTGGGGCCCAGCAGGCCAAAGATCTCGCCGGGGGCGATGCTCAGGTTAAAGTGGTCGAGCGCAATAAGATCGTCATAGCGCTTGACGAGGTTTTCGACGTGGACGATGTCTGTCATGAGGCGGCCCTTCTGTTGATTGCGGCCCGGTACGATTGCATCATCGCAGGAGCCGCCGGCGCGCACCAGTGAGCTTTGTCACGAGTGCGGGGCTTGGCCGTGTGGCCACCGACGCCCCCGATTTGTCGCGCGGGAGGAATGTCACGGTTGCGTAGGCGGCCCCTCCACTACGCGCGGCTTCGCGTACAATACCCGTATGAACAGGCTTTTCGACAAATCGATCGTGCTGGCGTGCTGCATTGCGGCCGCCACGGGCCTTGCTGTGGACGCTCGCCTGGTCGCGGCGTTTTGCCTTGGCGTTATCGCCACCTCGCTGGCCGAGGTCGCACAGGGGGAACGCACACGCCGTGTAAGCAAGACCGCGAGTTATGCTTACATCATCGCGGCCGTCTTTGCGCCGCCGTTTGTGCCGTTTGCGCCTCTCGCCCTCTATGACATCGCGCGGCGCGTGCGCCGTGAACACGTTTGGGTCGCGTTGGGCATTGGTGTCGCCTTTGTCTTCGCACTCGTCGCGGACCTACGCGCCGACGCGCTCACCGCCCGAACGCTTCTACTGACCGCCATCCTTTCAGTTGCCGCCACCTTGTTATCGCTACGTACCGCCCAGTTGGAGCGCGAGCAGCAGCGCATGCACCGCATCCGCGACGAGCTGCAGGAACGAGCTCTCGCGCTCGAAGCGCGCAACCGCGACCTTGCCGATCGCCAGGACTACGAAGTCGAGCTCGCGACACTCGCCGAACGCGCCCGTATCGCGCGCGAGATCCACGATAACGTCGGCCACCAGCTCACGCGCGCCTCGCTGCAGACCGAGGCCCTGCGCGTCGTGCACGCCGACGAGCCCAGGGTTGCCGCCGATTTCGCCGACGTCAAACGCACGGTTGACGAGGCGCTCCAGCTTGTGCGCACCAGCGTCCACGCGCTCAACGACAACGCCGTCGACCTTTCCGTGCAGCTCGAACGCATTGTCGAAGGCGCGCGCTCGGACGGCGGTCCGCAGATTGAGCTTGAAGTTATGGCCGAGCATGCACCCGCAAACGTCGCCAACTGCTTTGCGGCGGTCCTGCGCGAGGCGCTCTCCAACACCATGCGCCACGCTTGCGCCCATGCTGTCACTGTACGATGCATGGAGCATCCGTCGTTTTACCAGCTCATCGTTACCGACGATGGCACGGGCGGGGTCCAAGCAAGCAGCCGCGGCGCCGCGGAGGGCATGGGGCTTGCCTCCATGCGCGAGCGCATCGAGGCGCTTGGCGGCACCTTCACCGCCGGCCCGCGTGTCGGCACCGGCGGCTGGCGCGTGTTTGCCACCGTTCCCAAACAGCAAGGAGATGAGGACTGATGAGGCTCATCGTTGTCGACGACGACCGCTTGGTGGTCGATTCGCTCAAGATTATCCTGGGCGCCCAGCCGCAGATCGAGGTAGTGGGCACCGGCGCCAACGGCAACGATGCGGTTTCGCTCTATGCCGAACACGCGCCCGATATCGCACTGCTCGACATTCAGATGCCGGGGCGTGACGGACTTTCGGCGGCACGCGAGATCCTTGAGCGCGACCCTTCGGCGCGCGTGGTGTTTCTGACGACATTCTCGGATGACGAGTACATTGTGTCGGCGCTCAAACTGGGCGCCCGCGGCTACCTGATCAAAACCGATGTCGCCGCCATTCCGCCGGCGTTGGCGCAGGTCATGGACGGCAAACGCGTGCTCGAGGGAAAGGCGATCGAGGACATCGATTTTGACGGAACGGGCGTCGAGGCGGGCCCGACCCGCCGGCCCGCGGCCTTTGCCGGCCTGACCGACCGCGAGTTCGAAGTCGCCGAGCTCATCGCCCGTGGCCTCGACAACAAGGAGATTGCCGCCACCGCCTATATGGGCGAAGGCACCGTGCGCAACCACATCAGTTCAATCCTTGCCAAAATGGGCCTGCGCAACCGCACGCAGATCGCCATTGCCTACCTGCGAGGGTAATTACCCAACGGCCGACCACCCCGGCATAGCAAAATCGCTGCTACCGATTTAACGCCATTTCAAAACTATGCCGGATTACTACGATGAATCGCCAACCTTCAACCACAGCAAATTGCGCGCTTGCAAAACCGCAGGTAGAGCGCTTGCAATACTTAGCAAAATGCAGTCATGGTCGGGAATGTCGAATTCATCGTAGTAAACCGACATAGTTTTGTTCGGGCGGCCCTGCACGAGCGCCTCCGCAAGCCTCGCGGGACCAAAATGATCCGTTTTCCTCCGTCCCCGAGAGATCAGGGGCTGGTACTGATATGGTGTCATTTCAAAACTATGCCGGATTACGGGGCAAAAGCCGGGGTTCTCATCCATACCTCCATTTTTTGAAAAACGGCAGGTTATCTACCTGCGGTTTTGTTTTTGCAATTTTCTGTATGGTCGGAGGTTCGCTATCCAGCCCCGTAATCCGGCATAGTTTTGTTCGTGGCGGCCCAACCGCGCGTTTAAGCGCAGGGCCGGCGGGGCTTTTTTGCCCCGCCGGCCCCTATTCCAGCGCTACTCCGACTTAGTTTCTACCGTGGGAGTCTTGTTCGCCGCGACTGGAGTGCGGGCGGTGTCCATAGTCAGGCAGTGCTTGGGGCAGCTCTCGATGCACTCGCCGCACACCACGCAGACATACGGGTCAATCGACCAGGTGCCGCCTTTGCGATCGACCGCAAGCGCGCCCGCCGGGCAACGGCGCGCGCACATGCCGCAGCAAATGCACACGTCCATGTCATTGACGATATGCCCGCGCAGGCGCTCGGGCGCCGTCAGCTTCTCCTGCGGATAGCACACCGTGACCGGCTGCTTGACCATAGAACCCAAGGCCGTCTTGGCAAATGTCAGTAAACTCATGCCGCGCCTACCTTTCCGTGCAGCTAATGCAGGGGTCGATGGTCAGGATAATCATAGGAACGTTGGCAAGGAGCACGCCCTGCAGCGCATGTGTCAGACCCGCCAGGTTTTGCGACGTCGGCGTTCGCACGCGAAAACGGTCCAGATTCTTGGTGCCGTTACCGCGCACATAGTAGTACGCCTCGCCGCGCGGCTGCTCAATCACAACCTCGCCGCGCGCGCCGTCGGCCGGCGTGAGCTTGGTGCGCCCGCCGATACCGTCGTGCGGGATCTTGCCCACAAGCTCCTTGATGATGTCCATGGCCTGCGTGACCTCGGCACAACGCACCTGGCAGCGGGCATAGCAGTCGCCGTCGGTGGCAACGATGGGCTCAAATGCAGCCAAGTCCGCATAGGCACCGTCGCCAAACATGCGTACGTCGTAGTCCACGCCCGAGGCGCGCCCAAACGGGCCGACCATCGAAAGCTCCAGCGCGTCCTTCTTGCTGATCACGCCCACGCCATGCAGGCGCTCGCCGCAGCTATTGTCGTCCAAAAACGTATGCACCAGGGCCTCGTAGTCGGGACGCATGGCATCGAGCGTCTGGACAATACCCGCCAGCTCGGAGTCCTCAATGTCGTGCTTAAGGCCGCCGATCTCGTTGATCGACAGAATCACGCGACCACCGCACGTGCTCTCGAAAATCTTGAGAATCTGCTCGCGCAGGGTCCACGACCGATAGAACAGCGCCTCGAAGCCAAAGGCATCGGCGAGCAGGCCCAGCCACAGCAGATGCGAGTGGATGCGCGAAAGCTCGTGCAAAATGGTGCGGATATACTGCGCGCGGCCGGGCGCCTCGATGTCGAGCATGCGCTCGCAGGCGCTGGCATAGCCGTAGCTGTGGCCCACGGCGCAGATGCCGCAGATGCGCTCGGCGATGTAGCCAAACTGGTGCATGTCGCGCTTTTCGGTGAGCTTCTCGAGTCCGCGGTGCACAAAGCCGATCTGCGGAATTGCCTCGATGACGCGGTCGTCCTCAATCACCAGGTCCAGATGAAGCGGTTCGGGCAGCACCGGGTGCTGCGGGCCAAACGGAATGACGGAGCGATGTGCCATGGACCTTACGCCTCCTTTTTCTGCTTGTCGCGGGTGGCCTTGGCGGCAAGCGCCGCACGGACCTTGGCCGCTTTCTCGGGATCCATGGCGGCGAGCTTTGCCTCCATCTCGGCAGCCTTGAGCGCGGCCTTCGCAGCAGCTTCATCGTGCTGAGCATCGGAGCCGGCAGCCGCAGCGGGCTGGGCGGCAACAGCGTTCGCAGCATCGCCGGCACCCGCGGCGCCCTCCCCCGCAGCAGCAGCGGCAGCGACCTTCTCGGCCGCAGCCTTGCGCGCCTTGGCCTCTGCGGCGGCACGGACCTTCATGGCTTTCTCGCGCGCGGCCTTCACCTCGGGTGTGATAACGCTCATGGGCTCGGCCGTTGAGACCTGGTAGAAAAAGCCCTTAAAGTCGATCTGCATATCGGTAATGGCAAGCCCAAACAGGTCGTGCGCCTCATTTTCAAACGGGAACACCGCGGGGTAATACGAGCTGATGGACGGAATCTCCTGGTACTGTTCGATGCCCTCAACCACCAGGTTCTCAATCGCATAGCTACCATCCTGAGCGATCTGCTCCTGTGCAGCACGAACGTTGATAAACGTATAGACCAGGCGATACGTGCCGTCGTCGACGTTGCGCTCGGCGTGCATTTGCACAAAGCGCGCGCCGACGCCCTTGAGCGCCTGGACATGCGACAGGAGCTCGTCGATCCCGACGGTGGTATAGATAGCCTTCTGCATTACTCAGCCTCCTTTGCAGCGGCGGGCGCGGCGGGCTTCCCGGCAGGCGCGCCACCGGCACCGTCAGCCCCGGCCCCCGCGGCCACAAACCCGTCCTCGCCCAACTCAACGCCACCGTCCCAGGTAGCGGCGCCGCCCACGGTGAGCGGGTCGCCGCCGGCGCGCATCACGGCCTCCTTCTGGTCCAGGATGCCGCACGCCTCCACGATGGCATCGATCACGGTCTCGGGGCGAATGGCGCACCCGGGCGCGTACACGTCCACGGGAATCGCGCGGTCCACGCCGCCGATTACGTTGTAGGCATCGCGGAATACGCCGCCCGAGCACGCGCAGATGCCGCACGCCACCACGCACTTGGGCTCGAGCATCTGGTTGTAGATCTGGCGCACGACGGGCAGGTTCTGGGCATTGACCGACCCCGTCACCAAAAAGATGTCCGCATGCTTGGGGTTGCCGGTGTTGACCACGCCAAAGCGCTCCGCATCGAACAGCGGCGTGAGCGAGGCCAGCACCTCGATATCGCATCCGTTGCAGCTCGAGCCGTCGTAATGAATAACCCACGGCGAGCGCGACATTTTATGATCCATGGATGCCGCCTCCTAAATAAACACGTCGACGAGGATGGGCATAAGGTTGAGCAGGCCAAACACCAGCGCCACGCCCCATCCGAGCCTAAAGCAGCTGCGCCAGGTGCTGCGTGCGAAGGTGTTGTCGATCAGCACCTCGACAAAGTACGTCGCGGCCATCACGACCAGGGCTACGACCCAGCTCACCGGGTTGTCCCAAACAAAGAACATGCCCACCCACATCAAAAACAGCACGGTCTCGCACCAGTGCATAAGGGTCATCTTGGCCAGCGTGCCGCCGCTCATCTCGGTGGCGACGCCCTGGACAATCTCCTGATGCGCGTGATGCGAGTACGAAAGATCGAACGGTGACTTGCGCAGCTTGATGGTAAGCACCGCGAGCAGCGCGAGGAAAATGGGCACGCTGTACACGATGATGGGGGCCGACTGCCCCGTCACGGCAATGGAATCGAAGCTATCGGTGGCAAGATACAGGCCCACGCTCATCAGCAGAACGGCGGGCTCGTAACTCATAACCTGCAGCAACTCGCGGTCGGCGCCGACCTGGGCAAACGGGCTTTGCGTCGAGGCAGATGCCAGCACCACAAAGATCGCGGCGAGCGTCACCATAAAGGCGCACAGCAACGTGTTGGAGCCCGACACAAAGATGCCGCCGCCCACCACGGTAAAGATGAGCGCGCACGCCATATAGGTATCGTCCATGGTGTTTACGCTGGCGGGGGCCTTGTGCAGGAGCTTGGCCACATCGTAGAAGGGTTGCAGCAGGCGCGGACCCACGCGGCCCTGCATGCGAGCGGACAGCTTGCGGTCGATGCCGTCGATCAGGCCGCCCACAAGCGGCGCAATCAAGGCAAACGCCACGGTACCAATAAAAATGCCCACGACGCCCGAACCTTCGAAATACTTGCCGCGCAGCACCGAGGGCGCGCTCATGGCAAGCCGCTCGGGTCCAATCCACGCGCAACACAGCAGCGCAAACAAGATAATGCTGCAGCACACGACGCTACCCGCGGGGCCAATACGCTTCTCGCCAAGGGCGTCCTCCGAGTACCAATTGCGCTTTTCGGCCTTTACCTCGCGACCCATCGAACCGCGGAAATGGCGATATTTGTCGGTTCCCACACCCGAAAGATATACGTTTACGTGCGGTTTGTTGCTCACGCGGAATGACGTCAGCAGCACCACGGCGATAAACGCCACGATAACCACCATCAGATACATGGCGTCCTTGCCAATAACGTACGGCACGCGGCCAAACACCATGGCCAAGTAAGGCGACACCAGGCCGCTCGAGATAACCGGGAACGCCACGCAGCACAGAATCAGCAGCGCGGCGATGGTGTTGAGGGCCATCCATTCGGTCTTATGGACATTGACCTCAACGTTTTGAGCCGTGGGGTCGACGCCCGAAAGCTTGGCAAGCCACTTGCCCCAGAAGTAAAACGTCGCAGCCGAGCCAAAGGCAAGCACCATGATCATGAGCACATTGCCGGTCTGCGCAAACGCCACCAGAGCGCCCCACTTGGACACGAGCATGCCAAACGGCGCTACAAACATGCCCATGATGCCCAGCATCATCAAGCGCGTCAGGTGCGGCATACGGCTGAACATACCGTCCATGTCCTCGATATTGCGGCTGCCGATATGATGCTCGGCCGTGCCCACGCACAGGAACAGCAGCGACTTTGCCACCGTGTGGAACAGGATCAGGAAGATGGCGGCCCACACGGCCTCGGGCGCGCCGACACCCAGGCAGGCACTGATGAGGCCCAGGTTGGAAATGGTGGAATACGCGAGCACGCGTTTGGCGTTGCTCTGCGAGATGGCCATGAGGGCGGCGAGCAAAAACGTGATGGCACCCACACTCGTGACCATAAAGCCGGTCACGGGATAGATGGCATAGAGCGGGCTCAGCTTGACCATTAGGAACACGCCGGCTTTGACCATGGTTGACGAGTGCAGCAGGGCGCTCGTGGGCGTGGGGGCAACCATGGCGCCGAGCAGCCAGGTGTGGAACGGCATCTGCGCGGCCTTGGTGAGCGCGGCGAGCGACAGCAGAACGACCGGCATCACCAGCAGCGCGGATTGCGCGGTACCGGCGCCGGAAAGCTCGATCATGCCCGAGATGGTCAGCGGCATGCCGTTAACGTGCAGGTACATGAGTCCGGCCAAAAACGCGATACCGCCCAGCATGTTGAGGATGATCTGGGTGAAGGCGTTCTTGATGGCCTCGGGCGTGCGCGTGTAGCCAATCATGAGGAACGAGCACACGGTGGTGATTTCCCAGCCGCAGAACAGCCACTCCAGGTTGTCGCTCGTCACGATGACGAACATGGCCGAGAGGAACAGGAACATAAGCGCCAGGAACTGCGGGCGACGGTCGGGCGCGGTCTGCCCGCGCAGCGCGGCCTCGTGCTCGTCATGGGCCTGGAAGTCCTTCATATAACCCAAGGCGTACACGCAAATCAAGCTGCCGACGATGCCGACGGCGAGCACCATGATCACGCTCATGTAGTCTAGGTAGAGCGGCGTCGCCGTGACGGCTTCGGCCGCGGGCAGCGTCATGGCAGCAAAGGCGAGCGAGCCCATCAACTGGACTATGCCGAGCACCGTGGTGAGCGCGTTCCTATATTTGTACGCGTTGTACAGGATGACGGCGCACAGGATCACGTCGATGACGGAGCTGATGATCGAGAGCACATGCGAGGTGCCGGGGGCAACCTCAAAGCTCTGCGGACCCGTGCCAAAAAACATGACGGCGACTACAACTGTCACCGCCATAATAACGCCGGAACCTATGAGCCCCACCGCATCGCGGGCGCGGTCACCGCGCGCGAGCAGCATGCCCAGCGCCGGTACCAGCGGAAACAGGGTAAGGAAATACAGTAGCGTCATACCATCACTCCCCCATGCAAAAACGCTGCAATTGTTTAACGTTATAGCTCAATTGAGGAGTAGCGGCAGCAGGTTTTCGGTCAACTGGGGAGTTTTAGGCGTACGGGGTAAGGGCACGTCCGCTTTGGAGCAGTGGGGCGGCAAGAAAAATGCGCCCCTCTGGGCGCACCATCCCGTTCACTATTCCGCCTTTTTAACGCGCGGCTTGCGACCGCGCGGCTTATCGATCAGCGCGGACTCACCGCTCTCGCGATACTGGCGGCACCAAGCCTTGACTGAAGACTCACTGGGAATCCCATACTTGATCATGGCCTCGCGAACCGTCAGGCCGTTTTCCAGACGGTCCTTAACCACGGCGAGTTTTACGTCGTACGAATAGGTGTGATGGCGAGCGCCCGCGTTGAGCACGGCGTCGGCACCGCCCACGGCATATGCGCGGGCCCACTGACGAGCCGTGGCCTGGGGAATGCCAAGCTTTGCGGCGAGGGCGCGGTGACCGACCCCCTCTTGGAGGATCTCGACGGCGCGCTGCCTAACCTCGGGCGCATGCGTGCGGGTCCTAGTTGCTTCCGACATACCTGCCACTTCTTAGCCTTAACCGTAATCTGCTTTCTTACGTGCTTGTTAGATAGTAGCATTTTGCTGTTCCCGCGTAACAGTTAATTGAAAATCGTAACGGCGGCATCTGGGCATTTGCCATTCATTTGCAACAGTTCTTTAGGTTTTATTTACGCAGCTAGTTGACTCGCGGCTCATTGACGGTGTTTTACCAACCAGATTGGTATCTTTTTGTTTGGCTGGTATGGTTTGTGAAATTATTAACCCCTCGTCAGTCCGCACCTAACATGTCAGCTTTCCACTTGCTTTCCAACTTTCCACTTAACTTTCCAGCTTTCCACCTTAAGTGGTAAGTTAAGTGGAAAGCTGGAAAGAAGTTGGGAGACCGAGGCATGGGCGACGGACAGCCCTACTTCGCGAGTCGATACCGCTGTCGCGGGCTGCGCGGAGGCTCCATCGCCTCAATCTTGCCCGCACCAATCAAGCCTTTTATGTGGTTGGAAACGGCGCTCCTGCTCAAACCCGAAGCGTCGGTGAGCTCCTTGGCCGAAGCCGAAGAATGTGTTGCCAGGTAATCCAAGATTGCCTCGTCCACATGCCCCACAGACGTCACCTGTTCCGCCCGCATAATCTTTCGCTTATCGAACGTCAGCGAAAAAGAAACCGTCGAGTTCTTTGGTTCGGGCGGCAGCATGTTTGCCCGCTCGAGCTGCTCACCTATCTCCTGATAACCAGTGCCGCGATTTTCGACCACGTAGCCACCACCTGGGAACGGCGTGGTCTCGAGGATATTTGAAAGGAACTGGTTTCTGGATGACGAAACCCCAGAAACTCCCAGCGAATCGATCGTTACATCGCCGTACAGCCCGCCGGGATTGAGAATCTCGACGCGGTCGATATACAGGTTGACCTGCACTTGTGAGCCACGCGCGGCGGAAGAGTAGTCGCGGTGCATGAGCGCGTTCGCCACCGCCTCGCGCAGCGCCACAGGCGGATAATCGGGCACATCTTTCCGGAACGCACCCTCGATAACCGCGGCGTTTCGGGTGTTTCTCGCAACGGCGGCAAGCACGTCCTCAATCATGAAAGGGATTGGACCCAAAATGGTCTGAGAATCCACAAAACGCTTGTTATCGCTTACTCGCTGCGTTTTTGTAGTCCCGGGGTACGCCGTAAAGGTCACATTGAGACGTGGGAAGAACTTTTGTGGAAACCGTCCCATCGCGACTATTGCGGCAAGCGTCGGCACGATTGCGTCATCCACCCTTTTGGTCACATGCAGGTCAAGGAGAATCTCATCGTCGCTTCTGGTGCCCAAAAGCCTAGGATGCAGCTCGCGCTGACGTTTTATAAACCCTTGCAAAAGATCGGCGTCAAGGTCATCGAGCGTGGCACCTTCGACCGGCTCATCGTCGTATGTAGGCTGAACATGCTCCTCCATAAAGCGATCGATTTCGTAGGGAGTCATGCGCCGGTCGCCGTCGCCCGTACGGATAAAGGACGAATCGTACATGCCGCGCGCCGCAATGTAGCAGGGCTTATCGCGCGGATGCATCTCATTGATGCGCGCGCAAAGCACCAGTTTTTCCTCAAAGGGAATCACTTGGATATCCGGCCTCACAACGGGCGTCAGCTTTTCACATGCGGAAGAGAGGGCGTCTTGCATCTTGCGAGCATCGAAACCTTCGACAGGAACAAACCCGTTCTTTTCGGAAATGCCAAGGATTACAAAGCCGCCCTGCGCGTTAGAAAAAGCCGAAAGCGTCTCAACGATGCTTTTGGGGAGCGCGCCCTTGGCTTCTTTTACTTCGTACTGCTGGGTGTCGTTTCCTATTGCCCGCAGATGATGGATAACCCGCGCCAACCACTCCTCATTCATGCCAAACCTCCCAACTTTCCAACTTTCCACCTAACTTACCAGCTTTCCACTTAACTTTCCAGCTTTCCACCTTAGGTGGTAAGTTAAGTGGAAAGTTGGAAAGACGGTTGGGAAGCTGAAGCAGCGGCAGTCCGAGCGAGCAGGAAAAGAGGCGGCAACTGGGTGGTTGCCGCCTCTTTGCGTGGCTAGTTGGACCCGTGGGGAATGCCCTTGGTGTTGATGCGCGACAGCGTGTACGTCACGTAGTCGGAGTTCTTATAGCCTCCGAGGTTGCTGACATTGACTGGCGTGTCCTTTATTACACCGTTATCGGACATATTGGCCGTTAGCACCAGACGATAGTTGGCATAGGTCTGACCAGCCGTCTCAACATCGGTGTTCACCTTAACGCGGAAGGCATGCTTAAAGGCAAGGCTGTTACCGTCACGCGTGGCAAACGTGTCGCCAGCCTTGGTGTCAGTAAAAACGTAGCTGCTGCCACTCAACGAGCCCGCGCCCAGCTTGTCGCTACCGAACACCGTAATGTACTTTGAGATATCGCCGACCGGAACATAGCCGTCTTTATCCCGGCGCTGCAAGCTCAACGTATAGGTCACCGTGCTGGCATTGGAGATCATGGCCTCGGCACCCGCGAGCTTGGACAAATCATACGTTCCCACCAGAGCGATTTCGCCGTCGGCGGACTTGAGGTCATCGATGTTGATGCCCAGCTGCGACTTCTTTGAAGCCTCGAGCGCAATAGTCGAGGAACCCACGTCCATGCGGTAGTATCCAGCTTTGCCGTCGATGTATGCCGAGTTGCTACTGGTGCTGAGCGTGTCGGCATGCGTGGAAAGGTACGCGCGGTAGTTGGGTTTGGTGTAGCGGTCGGTGCCGCTGTTCTGCGAGGCCACGATACCCGCCTGGCAGGCAGGCTCCGTCATGGTGAGCGCGGCCTCCATGGTAACGGTGAAGGCATTGCTATGGTTCTTGGCGATCTCGCGCAGGCCCGATATATCGATGGGATTGCCGCTAGCGTCGGCAAGCACAAGCGACATATCGCCGCCGCCCGCAGTCCAGCTAAGGCCCGATACCGCCGGGATCGGGGTTGTACCAGCCGAAGTCCAGCCCGACCCGTTCCAGGTGTAGTAGTTCTCGCCCACCTTAACGTAGAACGCGTAGCCACCCTGCGTGCCCGTGGGGTATCCCACCGAGCCCGCGATGACGCCATCGTGATAGGTGACAAGCGATGAATCGAGCTGATAATACAGCGCGTCAGAGCTCGTGTATTGCTGGCTCGAGTCAAACGTCACGGTGTCGCTCACGTTCATGGAAAGCGGATAGGTGGCTCCGTGGAGCTCCATCTGGTTGATGCTGTCCTTGTTGTCGATGAGGTTACGTTTGTTGTCGATGAGGTTGTGCGTGTAGTTGGATGCCACGCTGTAGGTCGAGGGCGTATTCTGGTGCCCGTCCTCGGCAGCCTTGCCGTCGGCTGCGGTCTTACCGCGCAGCAGGTAGTTGATGTGCTCGTTAAGGCTCGTGTCCACCGTGGTGGCGGTGTAGCCGTTGACGCCTGCGGATCCCGCCGGCGTGCGCACCACCAAGTAGAAGTTTTCGCTCTTGGGCTCTTCCTTATCAACGGAGAGGGTATAGAACGTGCCCGTCGTGTCGGAAGAAGTGCGCGCGCGGTAGTACGCGCCATCGACCTTGGCGCCAGCCATCTTCGCGAGTTCGGCCTGGCTCTTGCCCTTGACCTCGTCATCGGCGAGCTTGACCCAGGCGCCGTCCTTGGCCTCCTTGGCCTTATCGGCCTTCACGCCCACGATTTCACTCAGCCACGGCTCGACGTAGGCATTGTTGCCGGCATCCACAAAGTCGGTGAGCTTGACCGACGCCGCTCCGCCTGCGCCGACCGTGCAGTGGTATTCACAGTTGTTATGAGCAGTGTCCACGAGCGTAAGCTGCGTGCCCTCGGGCAGCGTGGCACCAAAGGTGATGCTCTTGTTGAGCGGGCCCATGGAGCCGCCGGCTTCGAGCAGCGTGTTCCAGCCGTAATCGACCGGCTTGCCCCGAGCGCTACCATAGGTCCAGGTAAGGTAGCCGGTCATGGTGTCGCCGCTGCTCACAAGTACGTGCTTGTCGTATTTTGTCGCATAGTCGGCAGCCTTGAAGTTCGCACCTTCGGAGTAGGTGGCGGTAAAGTCGATCTCGAGCATGCGCTTGACGATGATGGGTACCTGTACACGATAGCTCTGGCCGGCCTCGCTAAAGGTGACCGTAAGCAGCGTGAAGCGCCCCTGCTCATTGTCCCAGTCGGTGCTCGCGCGGAATGCCATAGAGCTCGTGCCATTGTTGAGCACCTTGAGCGTGGGCGCTTGCGAGGCGGCTACGTCCTTGACGAAGGTGCCGTTATCGGCGAGCGAGAAGACCTCGGCGGTGGCGGTCACATGCGCGGTGCTGCCGTTGAGGCGGCAGGCATCGGAGAAGCCGCCATTGGTCACGATGTTCAGGTAGCTCTCCACCGTCGTGGTATCGTTGCCCGGAATCACGAGCACGGGGAAGTCAGTTTTGGCCTTCTTGTCCGAAGTAATGTTGTTAGCGTTATAGGTGCTACGCGAGCTGTCCGCGCTATAGGTGCTCGTGTTTTGGTATGCGCCGGCATCATTGATGCCGGCGATGTTGGTGTAGGTGTAGCGGCCGGGAACGCGGGCACCCGCTTGGCTTTGGATGGTCGTCGCGGTGTCAATGGCGGCGCCGTCGCCAAACAGGTAGCGGTCGGTGGTGTCGCCGTCGGAGGCACGCACCGCCATCGTGCTCACGGGCCTCGTGGTCACGTACGGACTCGTTGCCGTGGTAGCAGTATCGCCTGCGCCGTAAAGCGTTTTGTTCTCGTTGGGCGCGGCAGCCGTGCCGTTGTAGTCGCCGAAGGCAATATAAGTTTTCTCGTTAACAGCAGCCGTATTCGTATTGGTCGTGTAAACCATCGGCGGCAGGTCGCTCGTGGTCTTGCCACTACCGGGCTTTACTTCCACGCCCGCTGCGGAAAGGCTGTACTTACCATCCCCCGTGTCAACCTCGCCCAAGAGTACGCCCTGGGTTTTGCCCGCATTGTAGCTATTGCTGTCCATGAGCACGTTTAACAGATGGAACTGGCCGCGCCCGTCGCCCATAATGCCGCCGTTGGACCTTTCGCTAAACGTGGTGTTGGATACCTTTGTGTTGGTAACGTCGATGACGACGGATCCGCTGTTACTCGCGTTATTCGCGCCCAGCAGACCGCCGCTCCAGTTACCCTTAATCGTAGCGTTCTCGATCGCGATGTTGTTGCAGGCTATATTCACATTGCTGAAGAAGTAGCCGATAAGCCCGCCCGAGCATTTGCCGGTGCCGGCGATGCTGACATTCTTGACACTGCAGTCGTCGAACCAGTACTTGTTGGGGCTACCGCTACTCGTAACCTCACCAATCAGGCCGCCCGCATTGTAGATGCTATTGTTCGTTCCGGCCTTATCGCCGATGACGGCGTTCTCGGTGCCGTTTCCGCCATCAATGCGCACGTTGCTCATAGAAATAACGCCGCCACGGGCGCGTCCGACCACGCCGCCGGCGCCCATATGGTCATCGGAGTTCGACCCGGTGGCTAGCACGTTTACCCCAGAGATGACTGCCGTGCACGACGACTGGGCCGCTGTGGTGGTGCCGATGTTGGTGTTGACCGAGATATCGCTTCTTTCGACATAGCCGAGCACGCCGCCCACGTAGGGCACTGTCCCTGTGGCAGTTATGGTCGAGTTTTTGCCAACGGTCCTTTCGCTCACCCCTGTGCCTGCGGTTGTCCACACACCGCACGCCGAGGCGACCGTACCCACATAGCCACCGACATTCTTCTCGCCCGTGACGTTAAGGCCAGTGTATGAGCAGTCATAGAGATACGCGGGGCCCCACCCGTCCCCGAACTCGACCATATAGGTTCTGTCTTCGCTCGTAGTTCGTCTGGCGCGGCCCGAGCTGCCAAGAAGCCCTCCTACGCTCTTTGCGCCCGACACGGTGCAGTTCTTCATCTGCACGTTGCGGTAGATGCCGCACGTGCCGTCGTCGTAGTTGGCCGTTGCACCCGCCAAAAGGCCGGCACCGGTAAGGTCGTTCGGCGCCTCTCCTGGTTTGGCTTCGCCGTTGGTGTCGATATAGGTGAGCGCTACGTTGCAGTTGCTAAAGGTGAGGTCTTTGACCTGCGCGCCGTCGTTCGCGGTGACGCTCTGCCCCACATTGGTGGAGGTGAACATCACGGTGCTGAATAGACCACCCACGCCCGAGACCTTATAGTCGTCGTCGGCGTATTCGACGACGCCGTAGGCGGTGCCTTCGGTACCCACCGTGATGGTGGCGCCGTTACCGTCGATCGTGGCTACGTGCGGCGTAATACGGTCGCGGTCGGTGCCCGGCTGGTTCGAATTGCAGGCATTGGAATAGTAGCGGCCGTTTAGGCCCACGTACCCCGTGCCGTAGTCGGTCATATCGTAGGTGTCGCCCTGCTTGAACTCCAAGCTCATGCCGATCGATTTCGACGCGCACACATAGCCCGTTTGGTAGTCGGCAGCGTAGGACGCCACCAGGTAGGGCGAATTTACATCGTCATCATGGTCGAGCGGGCCGTGCCACCTCTGCTTGCCGGGGGCCTTCTGGTCGTCGTTTTTGGCGATTTCGAAATCGCCGGCAGCACTCTCAGGCTTGCCCACATTTGCGTAGTTAGCATTCCGTACCTTGCCATATTCCTTGTTGCCAAACAGGTAGCCGCATATCGCCGGGTCTTGCGAATCGCTGCCCCAGTAAGCCTTGGAACCGCGGAACACGCCATTATTGGAGTAGTTGGTATGTGCCGCGCCAGCACCCGCACCCGAGCTGATGATGGCCGAGAGCACCAAAAGGCCCTGGGCGTTTTTCACCATGGTCACAGGAGCCTCGGCGTTAGTGCCGAGGTACTTGTTGTCGGTGCCCGTGGTGGTGACACAGGGGGTTCCTTTTTTTGTGAGCTCGTTAATCTGGTAGTTAGCGTTACCGTTTTCAACCTTACAGCCCTCGCTAAAGGCATAGCCATCAATCACGCGACCGACGTAGGGATTGTTGTAGAGATCAAAGTTGCCCTTTCCCAGACCACGAGATTTGTCACCAGTTCCAGCACGCCAGGAAGATTTTCCGCTTTTGTCCATATTGCGGAAAATCACGCCGCCACCCGCAATGGCACCGACGTAGCCACCAATGGGAACAAGATGCGGCTTGTCGCCACCGCCCGTGACGGTAAATCCCGTTGTAGGGTTTTCGGCCGTCGTCCCATTAACGACCACGCCATCGATAATGTTATCGCCACCAAGGATGCAGCCGACAACGCCACCGAAAAACGCCGTCGGAACGCCGTCGGCATCCTTGGCAGAATAAGTAATAGTCGCCGACGCGTTCACATAGCGAATATTCAGATCGCGCACCACGCTGCCGTAACTATAGGGAATAAGGCCGCGAAGCGAACCCTCGTTATTCTCTATCTTGATGGCTGCGTTTTTATTATCACTGCCAAAGTTGCCAACGATGACGCCCCTAAACGGGTTGGCCCTATTTCCAAAACCGCCAAACGATGCGCCGTCGAGAGTAATCGTATTGCCCTCAGTAGGCTCGATGCTGTAATACGCGCTCTGCATATAGCGGTGCATGGTTTCGTCGCTCAGCGTCTGCGGGGAATTGGTCGACGCGTCTCCGGTCTTCTTCTCCCATTTATTATCGGTACCGTTCGCCTGCTTGTAGACGTACGTAACCTCATTGTCGGTCGAGTGATCGCTGCTGCGGCGAGTGCAGAGCCTACCCTGGTCGGCGACAATGGTGACCTCCCAGCCGTCAAGCGCCGTCATGTTATTAATGTAGTTGGCAATGGCATTCATCTCCGCCGCGTTTGTGACGGAATAAGGATCGCCGTAGGTACCACATCCCATTACCAGCTTTGGAATGCGCTGGTTGACTTTAATTTCGTGATACTGGACGCCATCCTCGGTGGCTTTTCCCTTGTAAACATAAGGAAGGTAGTCACCGAACCAAGGCCTGACGTCACCGTCCTTCTTACCATCAACCGTCACATAGCCGCTCACGGCACCATACGTCGCTTCGTCGTAATACCAAAGCTGCTTGCCCGAGTACTCCTTGTTCTCGGCATCGATTTCGCTTCCGTACGTCACCATTCCGGCATTGGCATCGGCCTTAGTAAAGGTGTAATCCGCAGAGCCCGTGCCCGTACTTTTGTAGCCAAAACTCTCCAGCAGGCTCGCATGGGTGAAAATCGTATTGCTATTTTGGCTGGGCAAGCTGATTCGCTCAAACTTTGCCGTCACCTGATCGGAATTTTTTCCCACGCCGAGTCTGCCGAAGAGCGAGGTTGCCGCCGTGTCCCCTTTCGCATAACTAAGGGTTGAAGAAATATTCTTAGCGCTCAGGTTCACGCATGTCTGCATCTCGTTGATAAGCAGAGGAGCATAGCTGGTATTGCCGTTCACACCGTCGACCTTCAAGCCGTCGAGTGTCAGACCATCTATCTCGAGCTGCGCCACATTAGTCTCATTGATGGGCCCATAGATACAGCAGCACACAAGTGCACCGGACGAACTTCCCGCATCGTTCACAACAGAGCCCACGGTGCCAGCAAGCGTGACGTTTTCGACATTAAGGTCGCCCGTATGGGTTCCGATGAGAGCGCAGTGCATATTTTCGTGCTGCGTGGCTTCGCTATTCTTTTTATTACCTTCTTGCTCAGCTTTAATGTCGGAATAATGGAACGTAATCGTTGCATTATTCACAGTAACCGTTGAGCCCTTCGCGGGGTCAGTAGGATAGAAACTGTATCCATCTAAATTGATTGCCACGCCCGCGCTGTCGCTCGTGCCAATATTGTTTCCTTTGAAAATTTCCTGATTCCCCGGGATGATATAGGTCTGAATTGCAGGGGGCGCATACAAATACGCGCACCAAAGCAGTAGGTACTCTGCGGAGTCCATCCAACTGCTTGCGCTGCTATTTTTTTCGTTGTTGCCTACCTCCGCATATGCTTTGTCAAGATTGTAGTAATACCTCGTCCAGGCATTCGTTTTGTGGTTACTGCCGAAAGCCGACCGATTCTGATAGCTGTTGTCACTTCCCGGCTCTCCACTCATGTTGAGCTTGCCGCCATTGGCACCGTCATTGGTATGCAGCGAAACGACAACGTTCCATTCGCCATCAATAAGCTTGCTGCCGGCTTCGTTGCCATAGGCAGGCTTAGTGCCATTGCCAACCCATTCATCAAACGAAGTATCACTGTCGTCGCTTTTGATTGCCGTGTTGTTGATTTTCACGCCATTGCCCGCAGCAGCACCATTGACCTTATATGCAGTGTCCCAACTTGCCCTGTCCTCCAAGTACAAGCCGCTATAAGTTTCTACTCCATATGTTGAGGAATTCTCCGTTCTGCCACCTCGGCCGATGAGCAGGCCAAGCACCGTTGCCTTATCGGCATTAATGGTTGCGTTCGAAAGATCGATGGCGTAGTCGTTGATGATCCAGTAGCCACTGGCGGCGTATACGAGGCCGCCGACCTCGGTAGAGCTATTTGCGGTCACGGTCGTGTTGTTGGTAGTTTTGAGGGCATAGGCGTTATCGCTGGCGCTCGCAGCAGCATCGCCAATGGTGACGATGGCATTGCCCCAGCTGTAGCCCAGAAGACCACCGGCGCCGTTCTTTGCATCGCCGTTCTTGCCGACGTTCATAGTGAATCTACTAAAGCTAAGACCGGTAATGGTAACGTTCTTCTCGTTCGATCCCTGCACAATGCAGCCGATAAGACCGCCGACCTGGGCAATCTTGCCGCTGGTGCAATTGCCGGTTTCGATTGATCCGGCGACTTCGAGGCCCGCAACATTGAATGACGAGCCATAATCGCCCACATAACCAATGGCGCCGCCAATGCGACTATTGCCGTTAAGCGTTTTAGTTGCAGCGATGGTCGCTTGAGCCCTGCTGTTATCCTTAAACGCAACCGTAGAAGCCGCCAACACGCTTCCCGCAATACCACCAATGTTCACGTCATTTGCAAACGTATCATCGCACGCGATATTCGTTTTGCACGTTACGCCAGACAATGACAGGTTGCCGACGATGGCACCCGCAAGCGACCCGGCATCGATAGCCGAACCGTTATCGAACTTCATGGAGCCAGCGATTGTGACGTTGGAAATGGTTGCACCGTTGACGGCCGCGAACAAGCCCAAGCGGCCGTGGCGGTAGATTTTGCCGTTGCCATTGGTCGTGTCATTGCCGTCGAGCACGGCCCCGCCGCGCATGCCGTACGACTCGCCGACGGCAAGGTTGATTGTGCTGTTGCCATTTGTGCCGTTGCCATTCAACGTTCCCAAGAAAACTTGCGAGCCGTCTGCACGATCCTGCGTGAAACCCGTCAGGCCCGTGCCCTTGAGATTAATAGTGCCGTTCACCGTAATGGTCGCGGACTGCAAGATGTTCGGGTTGTTTTCAGAAACGCCCTCGACCATGGAGTAGCAGCCGTTGGTTTGCCAGGTGATTGCAAGTTTGGCGAAATCCTCAACAGAGGTTAGGGTGTAGGCACCGTTAGCTGCCGTCAGCGAATCCGGCAAGGTCAACTTATGAGTGTCCACATCAAGCTTAATGAAGTCGCCGCCCAGACGAATAACTTCGCCGTAGGTCGCGATGTCGTCCGTCTTCGAGGCAGTATTGCTACGTTTGAAGGTCCAGCCCGCTGCACCCTTGTCAGCGTCAGAGCCATCGCCGACAGCAAAAATCAGCGCGTTGTGGTTCTCGTATACGAGCTGGCCCGTCGTGCTGTTTTCGGCAAAACTTGCGCCCGACAGATCCGTGATGCCGCTGAATTTGATTACAGCATTCCACGCGGAGCCCGCAATTCCCGCGGCACGGTTGCTTTGCGCCTTACCGATAGGATTGTCGCTTGTAAGTTTGAAATCTCGCACGTCAAGGACATTGCGCGTGTCGACAACGCCCACGGCGCCACCGAACTTTCCGGCGTCCGTTCGCGCCGAAGCACCTCCCTTGCACGCAACCGTCACGCCGTCGAGCACAACGGCGACAGGCTGCGGATTGGGAGCTGAGCTATCGCCAACATAGCCAACAACACCGCCCGCGTCGGACAGCTTGCCCGCAAGTTCAAACTCAATTGAGCACGTTTTCTTATCCGCATCCTTTTGGACCACAAAGGCGCGCAGCGGCTCATCGACGCCTTTTGCCGTCGCGAACACCTTGCCGACAAGGCCGCCGTAGCTGCCGTTGACGCTAACTTCTTCCGGTAAGGCGAGCTTGCTCTTATACGTTCCGCCTTGCACCACGATGTCGCCATTAGAAATATCGGCCACGCCAAAGAGGGCGCCGGCACGTTGCGATGCACCAAGCGTCACAAGCTTGCCCAGGTCGAACATATTGGGCTTAACGATAAATCCTTGCGCAAAGCTCACGTCGCCGATGACGCCACCGGAGCAAGCACTGTATTTATCGCCGACGTTGCACGCCGGCTTAACCGTTACGCCATCAGCGATGTTGAGCGTGAGGTTGGTGGCCTTACCGATAAGACCGCCCGCCGCGTTTTTACCTGCGACGCTCAGCGCCGAGACATCGATGCCAGTTGGTAGGGCGACGGTGGCACCCTCCCGCGCCTCGCCGATAAGACCCCCCGCGTTGGCATCAACGGCTGTCGCGTTGATAGTGGGGGTACCGTCGAGTTTGTCCGGCAGGGCGAGGCCCGCAAGCGTAAGCGATGCTCCTTCGGCAAGGGTGTTCACAAGCAAGCCCATGTTGCCTGTGCTCGATTGCATATCGATCGCCAGGGGGCTGTTCGCGCTTGTCACGTAGGTTGCGTTAAGCGTGAGCGCGCCCGTGACCTCGCCCACAAGTGGCGAGGCGAGCTTGCAGATGTCCTTTTCGGTATCGCTCTTGGGCGTGCCCACGGTTACGGTGGCAGCAAGCGTCTTGTCCGCGCCCGTGACCTTTGCGGCCACGATGGGCTGGGCATCGGTACCCTTCCAGGTGAGCTTTACGGTGCTGTTGGCGTCGCTGAGCTCGATGTTGTTGAAGAGCGTCTTGTTGACGGTCAGGGTCCTGTCGCCGAGGTTGAGCGCGCCTTTGAAAGGGTAGGCATCGCTGCCGAAGCCCTGGAACGTGAGGCTACCCAGGCCGTCCACGATCTCCGCGCCGCACACGTCGAAGTCGATGCCGGTCGAGCCACCTTTGGAGATGTTCGCGTTCTGGTAGATGGCGGGATCGGTGTTGGAGATGGCGATAAGGTCGGCGTTGGCCTCAAAGGTAATGGCCGTGACGGCGCCCAAGTCGTCAGTGATGACATTGCCGTCACCCAACGCGTGCCTGAGATCCTCGACAGTAGCGATGGTGGGGGCGGTGTTTGCCTGATCAGCAGCATCCGCGTCCGCGTCATCCGCTTGTTCTCCGTCAGCAGCACCCTCATCGGCAGCCGCATCGTCTTGAGACGCGTCGCCCTCCGTTGGGGTATCGCCGTTAGTGGTTCCATCGGTCGTGGAGTCCTGTGATTCGCCAGCGTTGGTAGAACCGTCGCCGCCCTCGGTAGCGCCAGCGTCGGTGCCCGGAGTCGTTGCGACATCATCAGATGTAGCCTGGTCAGCATCTTGCAGCGCGGTGGCCACAGCATCCTGTACGGAGCGCGCCGTGTTGCCCGCGGCGCGCGCGGCGGAGACGGATGCCTCCATGACGGCGTCGAGCTCTTGCGCGAACACCTCCGTGGAGGGCGCAAGCGCCTGGAAAACCATGATCGCAGTCAGGCATGCGGTTGTTATGCGCTTTGCCGTTCTCATCTGGTCCTACCTCGTTCTATCTCATGCCCCGTGCGGGGTCTCAAAATCACAGATTGCGGTTGGCCTACGCAGCCCTGCACGTAACACCGATGTCATCCAAGCTGCCGGGCGCGGTATCCGTCGAACGGTAAAAGGTAATAATCTCCGACCTGGGATCCATGGTGAACGTAACCGACCTTCCATCAAAGGTCGCGTCGGAATGATTCGTCGCCAAAAATGGGTCAAGCTCAACCTTGTCGCCCCATGTAAGCTTGATTTTTGTTGGCGCGCCCGTAACGGTCGCGCGATAGTTGTAAGCGTCGAAAGCGTTGATATCCGAGTTCTTGTCGACCCACTCGCCCGAAACGCCCGAAGCCGTTACCTCTGCACGCTCGGAAGGCGCAATCTTGGCGGCGAGCCATTTAAGATTGGTGCCGGGGCTATTGGAGCCGACCTGGGCCTTAACGGTGAAGGATGCTTTGTTGAGGTCCGCCTTGGAAAATGTAACCTTATAGGTATACATGGTTGCCCTGTTGGCAGGGAAGGAAAGGTCGACCGTGCCGCCCGCCGTCAGCGTGGGCGAACCGCTTATGCTCCAAGCTTTCGTCGTTCCCGTCGCCTTCACGCTCAGCGTCGCGTTAACGTCCTTGTCGTTGACCTTGTTCTTGTCGCCCAGCAGATGGTTGTAAATGCGAAAGGTAAAAGAGCAGTTTTCCCCACTCGTGTCGGCGATGACGCTTCGGACGGCAATACCCTCGTCATTCAGCGTCTCATTCGTGTAGCCCGTAAGCATGTCCGAGGCAAACAGCGCCTGTGACGTGCCCGAGACAGCGACCGACTTAAGGAAGTCGCCCGCCAAAAAGGCCGTGTAAGTAAGGTGGGTACCCGCCACAATCGCGACGGCGCATAGCAGCACCGCAACCGCCCACAGGCGCTTGCGCATTTTGGAAGCAGGGGCCGCCGACTCTACGCAGCAAGGCTCTGCCTTAGAATCATCCACCTGCGCAAAGTGCTTGCCAACAGGCCTCGCGATTTCATTTTGCTCTTTCTTGTCTTTTCGCATCTGGCGCCCCTCCCTTCTTGTTATTAGTTGCCACTCGTGCCGCGAGCAATTAGATAAACCATGTCGGTCTCTTTGACGTTGGAGACCGTCTTTCCGTTTACGGTCACAACGCCCGGATTCCATGTGCACTCGATGATGAAGTTCGTGGCGGCGTTGGCTGTTTTGCCATTCCAGCCATCGAGCCCACTCCCTGCGAACTTGTGGTACCGATACAGCGGACGGGCGTTTTTCTGGACATTCACGTACGAGCCGTACGTCGGGTCGTTTGCCTCAAGCTCTTTAGCCAACGCACTTGTCCCGTCCGCGGAGTTGATAAAAGCAAACTCAATCGGGGTGCTGCTCTTCTTGCTCCATGAGTAGGTGCGGTTGAGCCCGTCGAGGCCGACCACAGTGCCGTTTTTATCGTTCGGATTATTGACCGTCACGTGATACACGTTGATTGTCAGCCCCGTGATATTCGTTGTGTTGGCAATCTGCAGCTCAAACGCTTGACCGCCGGCAGCGGGATCGCCATTGTCGCTCTGCACACAAAACGCGCGACGAACGGTCACGGTGCCGTCTATGTTTTTAACATCGCCCGTGACTCGTCATACGAAATCTCGATGGGCTCGATGCTCGTCTGGTTGGGACCCATGATCTTAAGCTGCGCGGGCGTTTGGATCTTGCCCACCGTAGACAGACTTTTGCTGCCCACAAACCACGAGAGCGACAAGCCGATGATAAGAGCGATTGCCGCCAGCAATACCAGGACCGCAAGGGCCTGTGCGCGGTGGTTTTCTATCCAATTGCGGGCATCGCCGAGGCGCGTTTGCATGGTGCTCATGAGCTCACGCCCTCCTGAGCGCTAATTCTAAGTTGGATGTATTTGACCTTATTGCCGATCTGCTCGTCGGCATTGTTGTACAGCGCCGAGCAGATGGCGGTGTCGCCGAAGGATATGTCAGCCGAAACCGCAGGAGCGTTGGCGGCACTCGTGCCGTTTGCCGCGCCATAGAAGTAGTTCGCTTTATGCGCGTTCATATCTGCCTGCAGAGCGCCGTAGTCAGACTTTGCGTCGCCCGCCGCCGCAAACAGGTTCTTGTAGTAATTCGTGTTGCCGGTAAGGACGAAGTTTTGGAAGTACTCCGGCCACACCCAGTACAGGCTGATGGTGACGGGTTTGTTCGTTGGCTTGTTCACATCGCCGTTTTCGCAAAATTCGCACTTGCGAATCTCGATCTTGCTATCAACCACGCGGCCCGAGTAATACCCGTTCTGGTCGCAGCTCGTAAAGAACAGCAAGTGGCCTTTGATCAAGCCAAGGAGCGCCTCCGCCTCGGGCGCCAGCGTTCCCCCGTCCCCAACAACGCCAACAGTGTTCGTGACCTTAAGCAAGCGCGACAGATTGATCGTGACCCCGTCCAGGTCACTCACCAGCGGCTTCACCGTAAATGTAATCTTGCCGCGAGCACCCGGGTACAGAGAGCCTGCGGTCTCGTTGTTCAGGTTGGAGCCGAGTGTTACCGTCATGGCGTCGGTCGTATCCAGGCCATCGATGGCATACTTTTCCTCGGGCGTGCGCTCAGAGCGCTCGTAATAGCCCACGTGCGCGCCGGACTCACCCTCGCCCGCGGCGGTCAGCGTGTACCGATCCGCCTTCGCCCCGATCGTACCCCCCGTGGCACTCACTCGATTGTTCGCGGCAAACCAGGCCAAGCATGCAAAGATGGCAACGATGGCGGCCAGCACAAACAGACCACTCACCAGGAAATCCTTCCAGAAATCCTTGAGGGTCCGCACGTGCTCGTCGGCAGCTTGACGGTACTCGGCCGCCGTCTTGTGCTGCTGGAGCTCGCTATGTCGGTCCATGCCACTCATCGCTTACATTTGCCCTGCTTGCGGGCGTGCCATCCTTTCCGCTCGGTCGCATTTATCTGTTGTTCGCAGGTAGAGAATTCAGGCAGAATACAACACCGTACGATAAGGTAAAAGAATAGCATTGACCTGCGGTTCGCTCCACAACGCAAGCCTTAATGATGTCTTAAAAGTCAAACCCTTGGTGCAAGGGGGCAGGTTACTTCGCACCAACATGGTGCAAACAAACCTGGCCCCCTTGCACCAATCCGTGGCACCGGGCAGCGGACACACGGCGTGCCGCCCCTTAACACCCCAACGCGCGAACGGGTATCACGTAGATACCGTCCTCGACCTCGCGGGCGTACTCACCCACCCCCACAATCACGGCCATAAACTCCGGTTCGCGTGTGCGTGAACGAGGATTTCCACAGACCTTCTTGCGAACGCGCTTGAGGCTCTCGACGCCGGCGCTCGCTTTATCTTCACTCACCTTAATCTCAAAGGCGGCCCACCGTCCGTCGGCTAGCTGCACGATAGCATCGCACTCAAGGCCCGAATCGTCGCGATAATAGCGCACGGGCGTGCTATCCAGCAGGTCGAGCGAACGTGCGTAGACCGAAAGGTCTCGTATGACCAAATTCTCAAACACCAGACCAAATGTCTGCCAGTCGGCAAGCAGCGCCTGCGAGGACATACCTAGCAAGGCGCAAGCAAGGCTCGGATCTGCCAGATAGCGCTTGGGCTTGACGGTAAAGCGCCGCTTGTCGCGCGCGGCGGGAACCCAACCGGGGACCTCCTCGAGAATGAACATGCCTTTGAGGGCATCCAGGTACCTGCGCACCTTGGTCTCATCGGCAAACGCTGCGGGCTCCTCCTCGGCACCGAACATATCCATAAGAATCGTTTTATACGTGGTTGCCTGTCCCAGATTGCGCGCGATCGATGCTGACACTCGACGGGCAATATCGGGGTCGAGACCGACCGCCGGGAAGCTGCTCGAAAACGTGGTGTTGAGATATTCGCGGGCGATGAGCTGGGCGTCAGCCGAAACCATATCGATCGCGTCGGGCCAGCCGCCGCGGCAAGCGGCTTCGACAAGCCCCGGTGTATCGCCATCGCACCGGCAGGGCTCAAAACGATGCTCAAACAAGCCCGCCAGGCTCACCTTGCCGTTGGACTCACCTGTCTCGGCAAGCGTCATGGGGTGCATGCGGACGCGGCCGATGCGGCCAGCTCCACTATGCGCGGGCGCCTCCGCCTTTGAGCCAAACGCGGGCGTGGCGGAACCCGTGAGGATATAGGCGCCGCGCGTACCCCGGGTGCGGTCAACCTCGTGTCTAACGTAGTCCCAAATCTGGGGAACGCGCTGCCACTCATCGATAATATGCGGACGGTCTCCCAGCAACATCATCGCCGGGTCGGCACGCGCGAGGTCGAGATTCTCGTCGACATACGAGGCGGACGCCCCGTGCTCGAGCGCGGCCCACGTCTTGCCGCACCACTTGGTGCCCGCAATCTCGACCGCGCCAAAGACACGAAGGTAGCGCTCGATTTGCGCATCCACGATACGTGGGATGTATCCGTCCCGATGTAGCCTCTCACCTGCCATGAGCCACCTCCGCAGATTTCCAGTTCCTGCTTTCTGATTCTTCTATTCCACTGTAGCAAATTCGGATTTTCGGGTGGTTGCGATTCGGATTTTCGTGTTCATATAATTCGGATTTTCCTGTTCTAAGGATTCGGATTTTCGGATGCATAAAATTCGGATTTTCTGAACCCACTGGTCAGAGCACCCTCATTGGCAAAAAGGCGGGGAGCACCGATACGGCACTCCCCGCCCACTCAATACGCGATGGCTTTCTCGGCTACAGCTCGTTGGCCGCGTGATACGCCGTGCGAATGGCGCTCGCGATGTCGGCGGTGCGCTCGCCCGAGCAGTCGCCCACGTAGGTCACGGGTACCGTCACGCCGTCCAGGTCAAACGCGTTGGCCTTGGAGCCCACGGCCATCACCGCGTAATCGCAGACGATCTTCACCGGCTCCTCGGCGCCGTCCTCGGTGGTGCGAATGGCCTCCACGCCCTCGTCGGTAATGGCGGTCAGGCGGGTCTTCACGTGCTGCTCCACATTATGCTCTGCAAAGTCGCTCATGATCAGCGGCAGAATGGTTTCGGACTCGCCCGCGGCGATCTTATCGAGCATCTCCACGATCGCCACCTCGCAGCCGTGCTGCAGCAGGTACTCGGCAGTCTCGGTGCCCACCAGGCCGCCGCCAATGACGGCGACGCGGCCCGTAAGCTCCACCTTGCCGGCCAGCACGTCCCAGCTCGAGACGACCTTCTCCGAGTCGGCACCCGGAACGGGGATGACCACGTCGTGCGCGCCCACGGCCACAATCGCGGCGTCGGCGGCGTTGAGGTCCTCAGCGGTAGCGGCATGGTTGAGCTCAACCTTCACGCCCAGGCCGGGCAGAATCTTCTCGTAATACTCGACCGAGCGCATGATCTCGTCCTTGCGCGGAGGCGCGGCCGCCAGCACAATCTGGCCGCCCAGATGATCGCTCGCCTCGTAGACGGTCACGTCGTAGCCGCGCTTGGCCGCCACGCGCGCGGCCTCCAGGCCGGCAATACCGCCGCCCACCACGGCGATCTTCTTGTCGCCCTCGCCCGGCTTGATAGCGATGGTCGCCTCGTCGCCGTTCTCGGCATTAAGCACGCACGAGATGTACTTGCGGTTTTGAATCGCGTCGACACAGCCCTTATTGCAGTTGAGGCACTCGCGAATGGGCTCGCCCGTGGCGGCCTTCAGCGCAATGTCGGGGTCGCACATGAGCGAGCGGCCATAGGCGACGATGTCGGCAGAGCCATCCTCCAGGATCTTCTCGCCGGCCTCGACCGAGACCACGCGGCCGACGGTTGCCACCGGCACGGAGACCAGGGCCTTGACGCGCTCGGCCACGGGCAGCGTCCAGTTGTAGGGCATGGCGCCCATGGGCGGAATGGTGTCGCCCATGTTGCCGGTGTGATTTGCCTGTGCAACCTGGATCATGTCGATGCCCGCGCCCTCGAGCAGCTTGGCAAACTCGCAGGCCTCGTCGGGCTGCAGGCCGCCCTTACCGCGCGGCGTGCCGTCGGGGTTCTCCATAATCACAGGGAGCTTGTACTCCACCATCAGCTGCGGCGCGGCTTCCTTAATGGCAGCGACGACCTCGAGCGCATAGCGAACGCGGTTCTCGAACGAGCCACCGTACTCGTCGGTGCGCTTGTTGAGGATGGCCGAGCACAGCGAACCCACCAGGCGGTCGCCGTGGACCTCGATGGCGTCGATTCCGGCCTGCTGCGCGCGAGCGGCCGAGGCAGCGATAGCCTCCTTGATCTGGGTGAGCTGCTCTACGCTCGCCTCGTTCACAAAGTGCTGCATGTCGTGGTGCAGTTTGGCATATGCCTGCTTGCGGATCTCGTTGGACTCGGCCATCTTGGCGGCAAAGGTCTCCTCGTCGCCGGCGGCCTTGGCTTCCTGCGCGGCCTTGGCGGCGGCCATGGATCCCATGACCGTGCGGCCGACGCCGGGCACGTCGTACTCGGGGTGGAACAGCTGCAGCGCGACCTTGGCACCGTGCTTGTGGACGGCGTCGGCCAGGGCCTTAAACGTGGGGATCTGGGCGTCGGTCGCCAGCTTGGGCGTGGGGCTCGCGGTCATAACGGGAGCGACGTCGCCGATGACGATGTAGCTCACGCCGCCACGGGCCAGGCGCTCGTAAAAAGCCAGGCTGCGCTCGCCAATGGAGCCGTCGCGCTCCTCGTAGCCGGTGGTCAGCGGCGGGAACATAATGCGGTTCTTGAGCTCAAGGGGGCCAACCGTAATGGGCTGGAGCAGTTTGGATGCAGGTGCGGTCATGGACATTCCTCTCTTGTAGGCGCGGCGGCGATGATGCCGCGTAGTTGTCTAGAGGATATGGCATGGGGGTACAGCGGCACAACGAAAATCGGCGAATATCAGGTGGCGGCAGGTGGATGGGACGGGGCGGCCCGTCGGTTTGTCTCAATCTGTAACATCTACTCGGCAAAACCGGTTCTTACTGTTACAGATCGAGATATTCCTCTCAACCCATCCTCAACAATCTAGATCTGTAACAGCTAGGCCCACTTTTGGCCCCTACCTGTTACAGATTGAGACAAACCAAACCCGCCTGCCAGTAAATCTCAATCTGTAACAACAATTCGGCAAAATCCGTCCCTCGTGTTACAGATTTAGACAAACGGGACCCAACCCACCGGTATATCTCGATCTGTAACACCTGACCGTCCAAATCGGGTCTAGATGTTACAAATCGAGTTTTTGTTTGAGAGGTTGGGAATTGGGCTGAGAGAACAGTCCCGGAATAACAAAAAAGCTCGTCGGCTAGGCCGACGAGCTGCAAGTTCTTGGTCGCGGGGGCAGGATTTGAACCTACGACCTCCGGGTTATGAGCCCGGCGAGCTACCAGACTGCTCCACCCCGCAATGTCTGGGCGCCTCATGTGCGCAAGAAAGAATATTACGTGGGAGTTCGGTAAACGGCAAGGAAAATCTCGTAGAGCATAATTCCTTCATATTTAAACCCCTCAGTCCATATCACCGTGAACGAATCGCAGCCGAGCGCCGCCGACGGCACGTATACAATGGTGCGCGTCCTTTTACGCCGACACCGGGAGTAGACATGCTGCTCGCTATCGATATGGGAAACACGCAGACGGCCATGGGCCTGTTTGACGGAGACGAGCTGGTGCAGTCGTGGCGCATGCCCACCGACCGCTCCTATACCGCCGACGAAATCCACGTGCGCCTGATGGGTTTCTTTAAGATGTACGGCCTTTCGCTCGACGCGGTCGACGCGATCGCCTTTGCCGGCGTGGTGCCGCAGCTCTCGCGCGAGTGGCACGCCGTGGCCGACCGCATTGCCGCGGACGCCATCGTCATCGGGCCGCAGACGGCCGCGGTGACCAAGCTGCGCGCGGCGCGTCCCCAGGCTGTGGGCGCCGACCGCGTCGCCAATGCCGTTGCGGCCGAAACTTTCTACGGCGCGCCGGCAATCGTGGTGGACTTTGGCACCGCGACCAATATCGACGTCATCGATGAGGACGGCTATTACATTGGCGGAGCGATCGCGCCGGGCATCCGCATCTCCATGGATGCGCTTGCCGCCCGTGCCGCCAAGCTCGCCAGCGTGCCGCTCGAGGCGCCCGAGCACGCCATCGGCCGCGATACCGAGGAGTGCATTAAGGTCGGCGCCGTGATGGGCGCTGCCGCCATGGCCGAGGGCCTGGTCGCGCGCATGAAGCGCGAGCTGGGCCGCGAGGATGCCACCGTTATCGCCACGGGCGGTCTCGCCGGCATCGTCGCCGATTCGACCGATGCCTTCGACGTGGTCGACGGACAGCTCACCATCAAGGGTATCTGCGAAATCTACCGCCGCATGCAGGAGCTGGGGTAAGACGGGGGCATAAGTCGAGCATGCCCGATGCCACAGTCCCCGCAAACGATCGCCAGGTCTATTCCTCAAAAACGAAAATTATTCAGTTTTGAGGAATAGGGTGCTGGCGACCCATCCCCCCAGGCAAGCGAAACCCTCCCCGGCACAGGCCGAGGAGGGTCTTGCTGTCATCGTTGTCTTTGAGCGCTAGCGCCTCGCGCTACAGTCCGCGAATGCGCACGGCCTCGGGCGGAAACTCCTGCCCGCCGGCGTCGGTCTTGATAGTCGCGCGGCCCCAGATGTCCAGGCCCGCGAACACACCGACCGCGAGCGGCAAGCCATTGGGTGACACCGCCGCAACTTGGCGGCCCAGCAGCGGCACCATGTCGAAGTACTCGCCCAGCACGGGAGCCAGCGGACCGGCAGCACCCTGTGGCGTGTTGGCGACAACCGCCCAGGCGTCTACGCGGGTCAACACGGCGGTGGCCAATACCTCGACCAGCGCTTCGTCAGCCACATCCGCGCCAAGCTCGCCCAGCGCCGCGCGCTCAATATCCACCGTCACGGCACCGAACATGCCTGCGACACCGGCGCCACCGTTGACGGCGACGTGTGCAAACGAGGTCTCAAACGTGGGCGCGCCGCACACAATATCGCTCGGCCACTGAATGCCCACCTTGCCGGCAAGGCCCAGCCCCGGTGCTGCAGCCGTTCCCACGAGCGCGTCCATCATGCCCATCGCCGCCACAAACGGCAGGCCGTGGAAGGCGTGCATGTTCACATCGGGACGGACGACCAGCGAAAACGTCAGCGATGCGTCGCCGGCACTCCAGGCGCACCAACCCGCGGACACACCCTCGCGACCCGCATTGCGCGCGGCGTCAAGCTCGGTGCCAACGGCCACAGCATTCATCTCAATCATCTACATACGCCCCAATTCGCCCACGATATGGCCCACGCGATCCTCGGGCTCCTTGACCTCGACACCGTTGTAGCGGAAGAACCGCGCCGGGTCGTGCATCAGGTCCTCGAGCGGCACCAGCACAAAGTCGCGCTCGCCGATCAGCGGATGCGGCAGGCGCAGCTTTTTGCCGCCGTGGGTCTCGCCGTCCATCCACAGCAGGTCCAAGTCGATGGTGCGCGGGCCATTGGCCTTGGCCTTTTTGGAGCGGTCGCGGCCCAGCTCGGCCTCGATCTTCATAAGCTCGTCGAGCAGCACCAGCGGCGCCAGCTCGGTCTTAATCTCGATGACGGCATTGGCAAAGGCGTCCTGGCGCGTCTCGTAGGCCGGTTCGCTCTCGTAGATGCGTGAGCAGTTGGACACGCAGGTGAGCGGGACCTCGGCGATCATGTCGCGCGCGGCGCGGATGTTGTCGCAGCGATGCCCCAGGTTGGAGCCCACGGCCACAAACGCGCGACGTGGCTGCGGCTTGGCAACAGCCCAGTAACCGTTCAGGAACTGCGCAAAGCCCGCGACGTCGTGCACGCGCACAATGTTGGCACCGGCCTGGATGGCGCCCAGGCACACGCCAAACGTGGCGGCATCGCGCTCGGCGGCCTCGGTCACGCCCGAGACAGCGCCCACAAAGCGCTTGCGCGACACGGCGCACATGAGTGGATAGCCCAGCGACGCCATCTTGGCGGTCTCGCGCTGGATGACAATATCCTCGTTGGCCGTCTTACCAAAGCCCGGGCCCGGATCGATGCAAATGCGGTCGCGCGACACGCCGGCGTGGATGAGCGCGCGGGCCTGATCGGACAGAAAGCCCATGACGCGGCGCATGATGGGCGCCGAATCGGGCAGGGTAAAGCGGCGGAGCTGAGAGGTGGGCACGTAGGCCTCCTCGCGGCGGGCGCTGCGGCGCATCATGGCGGCCAGGTGGTCATTGGGCTCCGGCGCGGGTTCAGGAGCCGCGGCGGTCTCGGCGACAGGGGCGGTCTCTTCGGCGGCCGATGCCTCCTGCTTCTGCTCGTCCGTAGGCTCGGGCGCGGGCTCCGGATCGCCAAACGGCAGCGAGGGCTGTACCACGCCCCCCGGCAGCTTGGCCTCCGTCTTGGGCTCGCCCAGCAGCTTGCCACGGCGACGGCGCGCCGGCTTCTCGGCCTCGCGCGCAGCCTCGGCGGCCGCCTCGCGCGCCTTCTCGGCAACAAACGCCGCGGCCGAGGTATCGAGCTGCACCGTTGCATGCGTGCGCGTGGGCGCCGCGACCTCGCCGGCGTGCATCACGATAACGCCGCAGGTGCTCGTCGCGACAAACTCGACCATCTTGGGGTCGGTGAAGCCCGTCACGTCGTTGACGATCGAGGCGCCGCAGCGCACGGCCGCCTTGGCAACCGCCACATGGCGCGTGTCGATCGAGACGATGGCGCCCTCTTTGGCCAGCGCGCGTACCACAGGCAGCACGCGGCGAGCCTCCTCGTCGGGGTTGACCGGGGTAAAGCCGGGGCGCGTGGACTCGCCGCCCACGTCGATGATGTCGGCGCCGGCGTCGAGCATCGCCAGGCCGTACTCGATGGCGGCATCCGGGTCGAAGTGCTCCCCGCCGTCGCTAAACGAATCGGGCGTCACGTTGAGGACGCCCATGATGCGCGGACGGTCAAAGCTGAGCTCGTACTTTCCGCACCGCCATGTCTTGCTATCGTTCGCCATGAACATCCTCCTAAAATGCCCGCGCCGCCGCGCTCGGACGCAGGCGGCGGGGTCGCTTTGCAATCAGTCTTTCTATTGTATCCGCGCACACGGGCTAGAACGCAAACGCGGCCGCGATGTCGCAAGAAATCAGCAGGTCGGCATTTGCATCCTGATCGGTGGGAGCAAGATTGCAAATGGCCAGCGTATCGCCGGTAAAGTAGCGCGTAAGGCCCGCCGCCGGATACACTACGAGCGAGGTCCCGCCCACGACGAGGGCATCAGCCGCGGCGATGGCGGCAACGGCACCAGTCAGCACGCGCTCATCGAGCGGCTCCTCGTAGAGCACCACATCGGGCTTAATGCGCCCGCCGCACGCAGGACACACGGGCACGCCCGCGGCGTCCTCGTGCTCGCGCGAGCAAATCCACTCGGCGCTATAGACCGCGCCGCACGACTGGCAAATGTTTCGATGGACCGATCCGTGCAGCTCGAACACACGCTGCGAGCCGGCCACCTGATGCAGGCCGTCGATATTTTGCGTCACCACGGCGTCGAGCTTGCTGGCGCGCTCCAGCTCGGCCAGCTTAGCGTGGCAGCGGATGGGCTTGGCGTTAAGGGAGATCATCTTGGTCCGGTAGAAGTCGAAGAACTCGGCCGGATGCTCCTCGTAAAAGCTATGCGAGAGCATAGTCTCGGGCGGGTAGGCAAACTGCTGGTGATACAGGCCGTCCACGCTGCGGAAATCGGGGATGCCGCTCGCCGTGGAAACACCCGCGCCGCCAAAGAAGACCACGCGCTTGTGGGTGCCGAACAGCTCCGCCAGCGCGGCGGAGGCCTGCTTGGGGTCCGATATTGCCTGCGTCATATATGTCCTCCGTCCGTGTCTCCGGGACGAAGGCGTTCGCACTATCACTCGCGGACTCCGCCCCGCTCTTGTTGCGCTAATCTTAAGCCTGCCAACCCCGTCGAAAGGACACCATGCCTCAGACTTACACTTTCGCCTCGTGGAACGTCAACGGCCTGCGCGCCGTGCTCAAAAAGGACCCGAGCTTTATCCAGATCGCGCAAGAACTCGACGTCGATATCTTGGCGCTGCAAGAGACCAAGCTGCAGGAGGGCCAGGTCGATATCGACCTGCCCGGCTATCACCAAACCTGGAGCTACGCCGAACGCAAAGGCTATTCGGGCACTGCGGTCTTTAGCCGCCAGGAACCGCTGCGCGTGCTACGCGCCGACGCGCTGCTACCCTACGCCGGCGAAGGCGAGGCAGCCGAGCTCGTCGCCCAAGCCGCAACCGAGGGCCGCGTCTGCGCGCTCGAGTTCGACAAGTTTTGGTTCGTGGATGTCTACACGCCTAACGCCCAGAATGAGCTCGCGCGCATTGATGTGCGCATGGCCTGGGATGATGCCTATCGCGGCTTTTTGAGCGCGCTTGAGCGCGAGACCGACAAGCCCGTCGTAACCTGCGGCGACTTTAACGTGGCGCACGAGGAGATCGACCTTAAGAACCCCAAGTCCAACCGCGGCAACGCCGGCTTTTCGGACGAGGAACGCGGCAAGTTTACCGAGCTGCTCAACGCCGGGTTTACCGATACCTGGCGTGCGGCAAACCCCGATGTCGAGGGCGTCTACAGCTGGTGGAGCTACCGCTTTAATGCCCGCAAGAACAACGCCGGCTGGCGCATCGATTACTTCCTGGTGAGCGACGCAATCGCCGGCAATGTGCGCGACACCGGTATCCGTGGCGATATCTTTGGCAGCGACCACTGCCCCGTCACCCTCACGCTAGAGCTCTAGCCCCAACTGATCCCCTGGGGACGGAGGAAAAGGGATCATTTTCACCTCGCGAGGGCATCCACGCGACCCACCCGCCACGAAACTGGCCCATCTACTACGTTTAAGCCACCGCCCTCAACCACAGCGAACAACGCAAAAAGAAAACCGCAGGTAGAAAGCCTGCGGTTTTTCATAAAACGCGGTCATGGTCGGGGGTATCAGGCTAAACGTAGTAGATGGGCCAGTTTCGTGGCGGCCGCCGTCAACTGATTCCCTGGGGACGTCTGGGGACAGAAGAAAACGGATCGATTTGGCTCTTGAGGTCCACGATGCCCGTCATATCAGCCGGCCATTCCAAAACTATGCCGGTTTACGGGGCTGAATCGCGTACCCCCAACCACGCGCAATTCGAGCAAAATAAAACCGCAGGTAGACGGCTCGTCTATTTTCGAAAAATGCCGGTATGGTCTGTCTGCGCCAATCTAGCCCCGTAAACCGGCATAGTTTTAAAATGGCACTTCCGCAGTATTGATTCCCGCCCCGGCGCAACCAGCCCTACAGCCCGTACTTCACGACGACTCGGTCGATGCGGCGACACCAGGGCTTGTACAGGGCGGCCAAAAACACGCAGGTCGCGAGGCCGTGCGTGATATCGAACGGCACCGCCGTGGCAAGACGCGCCACGGCGCCCGCCCACGTGAGCGGCTGCACAAAACCGATGATGTCATACGCGTTGATCACCACGCCGTACAGCAAACCCGATGCAAAGCCGTACGCCATCAGCGTCGGCATGCGCACGGTTCCATCCGCACGGTCGAACGCGCCCGCATGCGCCAGCGCGCCGCCAACATAGCCAACCAGACCCCAGGCATACATCTGCCATGGCGTCCACATGCCCTGCCCAAAAAAGAAATTGCTGGTCAGCGCCGCCAGCGCGCCGACCATAAAGCCGTTACGACGACCGAGTGTCGCCCCGGCGATAATGGCGATGGCGCTCACGGGTTTAAAGTCGGGAATGGGGCCAAACAAGATGCGCCCCGCCGCGGCCAACGCCGCCAACACCAGCGTTGGCATAATCTGGCGCAGGCCCGGCCGCGACGCCTCGTAGCCCGCGAAGAACAGCGCAAGCACCAGCGCTACCACGACAAGCATGGCAAGCGCCGCCTGTTCAATGCCCGCCAGCAACGCTGCAGTCATCACTGCCGGCACCGCCAGGAGCAGCGGAATCTCCATTTTTGTGAGTAGGCGCGAGGCGCGATGATCCGTCATCCCATCACGCCCTGTAGAACACGTTGTCGGAAAAAAAGTCGGCCGGCGGCTCCATGCAGGCAATCTCACCGTCGAACATCATGGCAATGTCATCGGCAACCTGCTCGGCAAAATCCAGATCGTGCGTGGCCATGATGACGGTACCGCCAGCCTCCGCATGGCCACGCAGGGCGCGGGCGATGATGCGGCGGCTGGCCAGGTCCAAGCCCTTGGTGGGCTCATCGAGCAATAGCAGTTCGGGGCCAATCAGCAGCAGTTTTGCCAATGCAAGCAGTTGACGCTGTCCGCCCGAAAGATCGTACGGGTGGCGCCCATCCAGGCCGTCCAATCCCAGCTGCGCCGCGCGCTCCTGGGCCGCGCCCTCGTCATACCCGCAGGTCGAAGCCCATTCCATCAGCTCATCGCGCACTGTCTCGGCAACCAGCAACGCCTTGGGATTCTGAGGCAGCAGTGCCGCCGAGGCAGCCCCACGCTCCATATGCCCACGCTGCAACCTGACCGTCTTGGCCAGCACCGAAAGCATTGTCGACTTGCCGCAGCCGTTACCGCCAACAACCGCATGCACCGCGCCGGCCGAGAACGCCGCATCGAGTCCGCGCAGCACCCAGCCGGACGCTCGATCGTAGCGAAACCAGCTCCCTGCCAGGGTGGTAGCCGGCCCGGCGTGCATTTTTGGGAGTATTCGGCATCCACCGGCGCGCGATGGCGCCCCCGAGTCGTCTTGCGGCAGCATTTGCGCCTCAAATTCAGCCGATTTGTCTGATTTCAGTCCCTTTTTTGCACCCGGAGCGCCCGCGCGCGGGTCTAAAGAGCCCGGCTGGCCACTGGCGCTGCTGAAAACTCCGTTTTTTGCACGTCGCGAGCCACCCCACCCTGGCACCTCGTCAGAAAACAGCTCTTTACGGTGCCCCAAGGAGGCGATATCAGACACCTCGCGCACGCGTCCGTCCTCAATCCGGTACGCGCACGTCGCGTATTCGAGCATCGGGCGCGGCTGGTGCGTTGCCACGACAACCGTGCAGCCCAGTTCGCGGTTCACGCGAAACAGCGCATGCAGAAAACTCTTCTCGGCAACGGGATCGAGCTGGGACGCGGGCTCGTCGAGTAGCAGCACACGCGGGCGCAGTGCCAGGACGGCGGCAAGCGACAGCAGCTGCTTGCGTCCGCCCGAAAGCGTATCGGTATCGCGGTGGAGCCAATCCTCCAGCCCGAAGAAATAGCTGGTCTCGGCCACGCGACGGCGCATCTCGTCGCGCGACATGCCTAAGTTTTCCAGGCCAAACGCCATCTCGTGCCACACGGTTTCGCACACGATCTGGTTCTCTGGGTCCTGAAACACATAGCCCACGCGCTCTGCGGACGCCCGAACATCCATGTCGGCAACGCTCTCGCCCAGCACGCGCAGCTCGCCAGCGCATTCACCCGCCGGCGCGATCTCGGGCTTGAGCAGCGACAGCAGCGTCGACTTACCCGACCCAGTACCACCTACCAGCAGTGCAAACGCACCTTGGGGAACAGACCAGTCGAGTCCCTCGAGCACCGCAGCATCAGCCCCAGGGTAGGAAAAGCTCAGGCTCCGCACCTCAATCGCCGGCATTTCCGGGCCGCACGCCGCGCCCGACACCGGGCCCCTATCCAACCGAGCCATCAGCCAAACCTCTTCTCATCGATCGCATGCAACACACAGGGCAGCACCATCCAGGCAGCGTACACGGCATAGCCCAGCCACGGCGCCGGCACCGAAAGCTGCGGGTAAAACGAATACTGCGTTGTCGCGGTCCATGCCACCGCCACCGCGGCAGCACCAAACACCGCAAGCCCAACCAGCGCGGCAACATCGCCGCGCCCCAGCCGATACCGCGCGTACGTCGTGCGACGCGTCGCGGCTCCCCATCCGCGCGAGCGCATGGCGTCAGCGCGCTCCAGCGAATCCTCCATGCCCCAGCCCATCAGCACGCTCGAGGCCCGCAAGCGCGAGCGCACGGGGTCGGCCGGCGCGCGACCCGGCACATCAATCGCATCCTGCACTGCCAGTACCGTACGACCGCGACGCAAAAACTGCGGGATAAGCCGCATGCACATCGAGATCATGAGCGCGATCACCGGCGCAGCGTTGCCCAAAAGCGCAAGCACCTTGTCGTATTCGAGCATCGACGCCGCGGCCTCAAACCACAGCACGCTCGCCACAAACAGCCCACCCATACACAGGCCGTACATCATGCTCTCCAAATACACCGCGCGCATGCCAATACGGAACAGCTCCGTCGAGCCCGAGGCGCTAAACAGCGGATTGAGCACCGCGATGATCAAAATCACCGGCAGCTGCCAGCGAAGCGCCCCCAACGTACGCGCGGCGCCGCGCGTCGCAAACCCGTACGCCAACCCGCCCGCAAGCGACAGCGCAATCAGCACCGGCTGCATCGAGAACATGGTGAGTCCCAGCGTCAACACAATATAGAGTGCCGGCACCGCCGGATGCGACATCGAGAATGCCGCGACGGGTTCGTTGCCCGATTCCTCTCGCATAATGTCCACGGGCACCCCATCCTCTCGCTCAAACGCCAACGCCGCAGCGCCGCCGCCATGCACAGCCAGCGCAAACACCACGCCGGCAGCAGCGACATCGGCCGTCACGCGCCAATCGCTACGCGCTCATCATATGCCTGCGGTATCATATTGCGCCGTGTATCGTTTCCAAACACACGTCTCTATAACGTAACAGGAGATCACATGGACGCAACCGCAATTATCCTCGCTGCCGGCGAGGGCACCCGCATGAAGTCGAACCACTGCAAGGTTTCGCACAAGATCCTGGGCAAGCCCATGGTCCAGTGGATCGTCGACGCCACCATCAAGGCCGGCTGCAGCCGCGTCGTGGTCGTCATCGGCAGCCACGCCGACGAGATGCGCGCCCTCATCGACGGCGCCTATGCCAACAGCGCCACCAAGGTCGAGTGCGTTGAGCAGACCGAGCGCCTGGGCACCGGTCACGCCGTGAAGGTCGCGCTCGAGGCCTGCGGCATCACGCAAGGCCCCGTCGTCGTGCTCAACGGCGACCTGCCGCTCATCACCGCCGACACCGTCGCCAAGTTCGCGCAGACCGTCGCCACCGGCGAGCTCGCCTGCACCGTCATGACCATGACCCCGCCCGACCCCTTCGGCTACGGCCGCATCAAGCTGGGTGCCGACGGCCAGATCGAACGCATCATCGAGCAGAAGGACTGCACACCCGAGCAGGCCGCCACGTTGCTCGAGTGCAACGCCGGCTGCTACGCCTTCGACGGCGCGCAGCTCGCCGCGCACATTGACGAGATCGGCAACGACAACGCGCAGTCCGAGTACTATCTGCCCGACATGCTCGAGATCCTCAAGGGCCACGGCCAGGCAGTCTCCATCTTCCACTGCGATGACTACCGCGACGGCCTGGGCGTCAACAGCCGCATCCAGCTCGCGCAGCTCACCGCCATCGCGCGCGACCGCATCAACGAGCACTGGATGGCCGAGGGCGTTACCTTCATCGACCCCACGCAGGCCTGGATCGGCCCCGACGCCACCATCGGCCGCGACACCGTCGTGTGGCCGCAGACGCACCTGATCGGCCACGTCACCGTGGGCGAGGAGTGCCAGCTCGGCCCCAACAGCCGTCTCACCGACACCACCGTCGGCAGCGGCTGCATCATCGATGAGACCATCGCCATCGAGGCCGTCATCGAGAACGGCGTCGACTGCGGCCCGCGCGCCTACCTGCGCCCGGGTACCCACATGCTCGACGGCTCCAAGGCCGGCACGCACGTGGAGATCAAGAAGTCCACGATCGGCGAGGGCTCCAAGGTGCCGCACCTGTCCTACATCGGCGACACGACCATGGGCTCCGGCGTCAACGTGGGCGCCGGCTCCATCACCTGCAACTACGACGGCGTACACAAGCACAAAACCGTCATCGGCAAGGATGCCTTCATCGGTTCCGATACCATGATGGTCGCGCCCGCCCAGATTGGCGACGGCGCGCTCGTGGCCGCCGGCTCCGTCATCACTGAGCCGGTCCCGGCAGACGCACTCGGTCTGGGCCGCGCCCGTCAGGTAAATATTGAGGGCTGGGCCGCCGATTATCGCCGCCGCCTGCACGAGGACGACGAGGTATAACGTTTTACCAAGCATCTAAGGAGCCGCTTCCGTGGGGACGGCTCCTTTTTCTATGCTGACCTGCGCGGCCGGATGAGTGGTCGGTTCGTGTCCGTTGACGGTAAAGACGTTATCAAGACTCGATAAACCCCGTCGCGCGGTTACAATGCAAAAAGGCATCTATATGGCATTCGATATATAAAGGAGAAGGGTAATGCCGATTAATGATCCCGAGAAGTCGGAGAATATGCGCAAGTCCATCCGCGTGTATTCCGGTTCCTCCAACCGTCCCCTCGCTCAGAAGATTGCTGAGTACCTTGGGGTCGAGCTTTCGGGCCTTACGCTAAAGCAGTTCGCCAATGGTGAGATTTACGCCCGCTACGACGAGACCGTCCGCGGCGCCGACGTCTTCCTGATTCAGTCCGTGGCCGGCGGCAACGTCAACGACATGCTCATGGAGCTGCTCATCGCCACCGACGCTGCCAAGCGCGCATCCGCCCGCTCCATCACCGCCGTTATCACCCACTACGGCTATGCCCGCCAGGACCGCAAGGCCGGCCCGCGCGAGCCCATCACCGCCCGCCTCGTCGCCAACCTGCTCGAGCGCGCCGGCGTCAATCGCATCATCACCCTCGACCTGCACCAGGGCCAGATCCAGGGCTTCTTCGATATCCCGGTTAACCACCTGTCCGCGCTGCCGCTGTTTGGCCAGTACTACAACGACATGCACTTCGACACCGACAACCTGGTTGTCGTCTCCCCCGACGTGGGTCGCGCCAAGGCCGCCAAGAAGCTGTCCGACATGCTCGGCTGCGACCTGGCCATCGCCCACAAGGGCCGTCCGCGCCACAACGCCGCCGAGGTCATGGGCATCATCGGTGACATCAAGGGCAAGACCTGCATCATCAACGACGACATGATCGACACCGCTGGCACCCTGTGCGCCAACGTCAAGGAGCTCAAGGCTATGGGCGCTGGCGACATCTACGTCTGCGCCACCCACGGCATCTTCTCCGGTCCGGCCATCGAGCGTCTGAACGACGCCCCGATCGTCGAGTGCCTCGTCACCGACGCCATTCCTGTCGAGGTCGGCGGCAAGATCAAGACCATCTCGGTCGCCGAGGAGTTCGCTCAGGCCATCTCCGCCGTTTACCACGAGGAGCCCGTCTCCACGCTCGTCGGCGGCGACTTCGCGCTGTAGTCGCATCGTCCTTGTAACCCGGCGCATCGCCGTCGGAACAGAAGAAACCCCCGCGCTCCCCCTTGCTTCGCAAAGGTCGCGCGGGGGTTTCTTCTGTTCCGACGGCTCGCTCTGCCGCGGCCGCGCTTTTGTCTGGTGGGATTTCGCTGAAGCAAAGCCTCGCCTTCGGCGGGCGTGGTAGCCTTTGTCGTTGATTGAACTATTTGTGTAACGGAAGGACAAATATGGCAGCTGCACAGCCGCTTAAGATTCGCATGGTTGCCGGGCTTGGCAACCCGGGCGAGGAATATGCCGAGACCCGCCACAACGCCGGCTTTAAGGCGATCGACGAGCTGGCCCGTCAGGCCGGCGTCACGTACTGGAAAAACCAAGCCGGCGCCGAGGTCGCGCTCATCAACATCAACGATCCCGAGGAAGAGGGCGGTAAGCGCCAGATTGTGCTGGTCAAGCCGCAGTCGTACATGAACACCTCGGGCGGGCCCATCTCCAAGCTCTGCCGCGAGTACAAGATCAAGACCGAGGAGCTGCTCGTCATCCACGACGAGCTCGACATTCCCGCCGGTGACGTACGCGTCAAGGTGGGCGGAGGCCATGCCGGTCACAACGGCCTGCGCTCCATCATCGACAAGATGGGCAGCCGCGACTTCAGCCGCATCCGCACCGGCATCGGCAACCCTCCCGGCAAGATGGCCGTCGCCGACTACGTTCTTAAGCAGCTGCGCGCCCGCGAGGCCGAGGATTTCCAGGACACCTGCGCCCGCGCCGCAGATGCCGCCGGTCTGGCCATCGTCCACGGCGTAATCTACGCCCGCGATCACGTAAACGGCGCCGCTTCCGCCAACGGCAAGCACTAGAACCTACTATTTAGGGACAGGTTTATTTTGGCAGGTTCTGTATACGGAAACACCGCAGCGGCCGCACCGCAATAAACCCTGTGCCGCCATACATATGCAGCGCTCCAATGGGGGCCGGTCTCACCGATGTGCGAGGCCGGCCCCATTTGCCGTTTTACCTGATAAAACCGACCAAAATAAACCTCTCCCCCTTTGGAAGGCCAAAGTGGATAAACCCTGCTCCCAACCGCCGAAGACACACGTAAGTGACATGTCCATGAGGGTATAATTTGCACCGTATGTCTGCACAACGCCTGTGCGCGTACGGTTTTATTCGGGCTACCGTCCATTTCCGTGGAGGCACGGTTCGGCGGCCCTAACAAGAGAGGGGTTCTATGTATAAGATCCTGGAGAAGACGCAGTTCTCGGAGAAGGTGTTCAAGTTCCGCATCGAGGCGCCTGCAATCGCCAAGCATGCGCACGCTGGACAGTTCCTCATGGTTCGCGCCAACGAGACGGGCGAGCGTGTCCCGTTTACCCTGGCCGGCTGGAACGGTGACGAGGGCTGGGTCGAGTTCATCTTCATGGTGATCGGCAAGACCACCGAAATGCTTTCCACCTACGAGGCCGGCGAGTCGCTGCGCGACGTCGTGGGCCCGCTGGGCGTTCCCACCGAGATGGCCGAGGGCCCCTGCGCCGTCATTGGCGGCGGCGTTGGCCTGGCAATTGCCTTCCCGGTCGCCAAGCACCTGGTCGAGACCGGCCACGAGGTGCACGCCATCATGGGCGCCCGCACCAAGGACCTCCTGCTCATGGAGGACCAGTTCCGCGAGCTCCTCGACGAGGACCACATCCACATCACTACCGACGACGGTTCCTACGGCGAGCAGGGCGTTGTAACCGCTCCGCTGGAGCGCCTGCTGCAGGACAAGGCCGTGAGCCAGGTCTTCTGCGTCGGCCCCGTTCCGATGATGAAGTTCTCGACCCTCACCGCCCAGAAGTACGACACCCCCATCACCGCGTCGCTCAACCCCATCATGGTTGACGGCACCGGTATGTGCGGCTGCTGCCGCGTCGAGGTGGGCGGCGTGACCAAGTTCGCTTGCGTCGACGGCCCCGACTTCGATGCCACCCTGGTCGACTGGGATGACCTTCGTGCCCGCCAGGCCGCTTACCGTTCCGAAGAGGGCGCGTCCCTCAAGGCCTATGAGGAAAAGAGCTGCGCATGCCACTAGTTAACGGTCGTTTCGTTGCCGATATGAAGTCGCCCCGCACCCCCGATAACGAGGAGCCGGCTGCCGAGCGCGCCTGCGACTTCCGCCCCGTCGACAAGGGCTTCACCGAGGAGATGGCGCTGGCCGAGGCCGAGCGCTGCCTCAACTGCAAGAAGCCGTTCTGTGTTGAGGGCTGCCCCGTCAACATCAACATCCCCCGCTTTATCGAGCAAATCCGCGCGAAGGACTTCGGCGGCGCCCTCGATACCATCCGCGAGGACTCCATGCTTCCCGCCATCTGCGGTCGCGTCTGCCCGCAGGAGAATCAGTGCGAGGGCAAGTGCATCCGTGGTAAGAAGTCCGAGCCCGTGGCCATCGGCCAGCTCGAGCGCTTCCTGGGTGACCGCCCCGAGCTCGCCTCCACGCCCAAGATGGCTCCCAAGAACGGCAAGAAGGTCGCCGTCGTCGGCTCCGGCCCGTCCGGCATCACCTGCGCCGGCGAGCTCGCCCGTAACGGCTTTGACGTCACCGTCTTCGAGGCCTTCTTTACCGGCGGCGGCGTGCTGGTCTACGGCATCCCCGAGTTCCGTCTGCCCAAGGCAGTCGTCAAGCGTGAGATTGACGGCCTGGAGGACATGGGCGTCAAGTTTGAGTACAACTCCGTCGTGGGCAACATGGCCACGGCCGAGGAGCTGTTCGAGCAGGGCTTCGACGCCATCTACGTGGCGACCGGCGCTGGCCTGCCCAAGTTCCTCAACGTCCCCGGCGAGAACCTGCCCAACGTCTTCTTCGCCAACGAGTACCTCACCCGCGTGAACCTGATGAAGGCTAACAAGTTCCCCGAGTACGACACCCCCACCAAGCATGGCAAGAACGTCGTCGTCTTTGGTGGCGGCAACGTGGCTATGGACGCCGTCCGTACCGCCAAGCGCCTGGGCGCCGAGCACGCCATCATCGCCTACCGTCGTACCGAGGACGAGATGCCCTGCCGTCGCGCCGAGCTGCACCATGCCAAGGCCGAGGGCGTCGAGGTTCTGCCGCTCGTCTCCCCGCTCGAGTTTGTCGCTGGCGAGGACGGCTCCGTGTGCGCCGTCAAGGTCCAGAAGATGGAGCTCGGCGAGCCCGACGAGTCCGGCCGCCGTCGTCCGGTGCCCATCGAGGGCGCCATCGAGGAGATCCCCTGCGACGTCGCGATCTCGGCTATCGGCACCAACGCCAACCCCTTCGCAAAGAAGATCGGCGGCAAGATGGAGCTCAACAAGTGGGGCTACATCGTTGCCGACGAGGAGACCGGCCAGACCACCGATCCCCGTATCTGGGCCGGCGGCGACATCGTCACCGGTGCCGCTACGGTCATTCTGGCGATGGGCGCCGGCAAGAAGGCCGCCGCTTCGATCACCAAGAGCCTGCTGGGCGAGTAATCACCTACAGCGCTAGCCACCAAACGGCAAAGTCCCCGTCGAGCACACGCCCGGCGGGGACTTTTTCTTTACCGACCGCCCAAACCACCACGATGGGGACAGGCACCTTTGTGGTGGTTTGAGGCTTGGTCGGTCGTTTTGTCTCAATCTGTAACACCTGGAGCCCGTTGAGCCTTGTAGTTGTTACAGATCGAGATATCGCTCCAACCGCCTCCGCTTTGTCTCAATCTGTAACAGTTAGAGGCCAAATTCCCCGCTACGTGTTACAGATCGAGACATTAGATTGGCGGCCGAGCAGTTCATCTCAATCTGTAACATCTAGAGCCGTTTTGGGCAGCTTGGTGTTACAGATTGAGATTTTGCTAAAGCCGAGGATGGGCGCCGCCGCAAAAACCTAGCGCTTGCGGCGCTTGGTTGCGGCGACACCGGCAGCGGCAACGGTTGCACCGGCGATGCCCAGAGCAGCGACTGTCATCGCGGCGGAGTCACCCGTGCCGGCAAGCTCCGTGCCACCGGACTTCTTGCCGTTCTTGCCCTTACCCTTGGACTTGTTCGTCGTCACCGTGGTCGTCGTCGAAGCCGAGCCGCCCGCAGGTACCCCGCTGCCGCCAGAGCCATCCGCACCGCCGCCCTGCTCGCCGTCGCCAGGCGCCGGGTCCGGCTCGGGCGTCGGCTCGGGCTCGGGATCGGGCGCCGCCTCATCGGTCACCGTAATCGTAATGTTCAGACGCTCGGAATACTCACTGTATGACATGCCAGGGCGCTGTGCCGCAATGCGCACATACATGTTGCTATCGAGCGCAATAGGCTCGGTGTACTTTACGCGGCCTTCATCACGGCAGGGGCAGGTGTCGTTGGTGGTGTACCAAATCGTCGTGCCATCCTCGGCCGAAAGCTCCAGCTTCGTTCCCTTGGGCACCGTAATGTAGTTCTCCTTGGGCGACCATGCACCAAACGTCGTCGCGCCAATCGTCGCCACCGGTCGCGCCGGTCGCACTGCCTCGGCAGACACGCGAACGTCGACCTGCTTGGACAGCGCCGTGCCGTCCACCGCCGCCGTCAACGTCGTCAAACCGGGCAGAGCACCATGCAGTACAAACGTCGCCGCGCCGTCCTCGCCCGTCACGGCCTGGGTGGCATCGACAGAGCAGATAGCCGAGGACTCCAGCCCGACACTAACCTTGGCGCCCGCAAACGGCTTGCCCGCCTTATCGGTCACGTGCGCCACCAGCCCAAAATCACCGCCATCAAGCATGGTCACGGCCTGCTCCACGTTGAGCTTGAGTTTGTCGGCACGAACGCCCACGACAAGCTCGCCACTTGCCCAGCGCGCCATGGCCGTGCCGGCGTAGTTGCGAGCACCGTCGAGCTCAAACGCCACCGTCGAGCCCGCCTCACGCGCATCGGCATAGCGAATACGCAGCACGCGCGACAGCGGCTTGCCATTGGGATCGTCCTGTTTGTCGAGCCACGTATACGTCACGTCGCCCAAGCCCTGCGCGCACAATGCGACCAGGGCATCGTCGCTCGCATCCATATACTGCGCAAACTCAACCTCGATGCAATCGGTATAGGCATGGGCCGAAGCCACCCCGGGCGCCGCCGTCGACACCAAGCCAATGTTCACCTCAGTCTGAATCGGCGGCACGCGCAGCCAAGCCGAACGCGCCTCCTCATACCCGTCCTTGGTCACGCGCACCTGATACCAGCCGGTCGGCGTATTCCAGTTGTACGCACCGCCCGCACCCGTCGCAAGCGGATTGTCCTGCTCATACTCCTCGGCATCCCAACGCACCGCATTGGTACCGGCCGCATCGTCGGCGCTCCACAGCTCAACCGTCGCGCCTTCAACCGTATTGGACAGCAGGCCCTCGTACACCACGCCCGCAGGGTCGGGTGCAGCCTTGGCAGCCACATTGCGGTAACGCGCCTCGAAGATCGACTGCATCTTCTCGTCCGAGATCAAGCCGTCCTTGTTGGCCTTGTAGACCTCGGAATCGGTCAGCTCGCCCCAGTTGACCGTAATACGATTCTGGCACGCGCGCTCCACCTGCTCGCAGGCAACATCGTAGGCGCATTCGGCGTTGGTCAGCTTAATCGCGCGCTCCGAACCTACGCTGGTCGAAGCCGCATCATAGGCAGCGCCCACCACGGTACCCGCCGAACCGGCCGTCAGCACGCCGGCGATTGTCATAATGGAGCCCACCGCCACATCGGTGCTGTCGTGGCAGAGTTGGCGATACAGCAGATCCTCAAACGCACGCGCCTTCTCCATGGCGTCGCGCAGCGCGTAAATGCACTTCCAGTCGTCCTCGGTCTTCTCGGGCTTGGCAAGCAAGCGCGTATGCTGAAGCTCATAGCCCTCGCGCTCGCCTTTCACCTTCTGCATACGGACGTTCACGTTCTCCCAGTTCTTGCTGGCATCGTTCACGCCGTAAATGCCGGTAAAGATGCCGATGCCCTGGGTCGCCGCGGGAAACGCCTGGCCGGCCGCCTTCCACGCATCGGTCTTAAAGACCTGGCCGAACATCTCGCACTCGATCTTATAGCTCTTGAGCGAACGGATCGTGCGGATGAGCTTCATATGGGCGCTCACGTCGCCGTTGCGCTTCCAGGCCATGAGCCATCCGCGCACCTTGGAGTTGTTGAGGCTATGGACCACATTCCAGTTGTCGTACAGGTTGTCCAGAATGTCGCACTGCATGGCGATCGAGTTAAACAGAAGCGCCTGGTTTTTGTTGTTATTGGAGTTCTCGATAAACTCGGACTCAATGTAAGCGGTCTCGTCGCCGTCGGGCGCGGCGACCTTAAAGCCCTTGACGGTATCGTCGTCAGCAGCCTTGTAGCTCAGCGAGCTGCCGAGCGCCTGGCCCAAATCGTTAAACCCGCTCGTCGACTGGCCGTTGTACTCGCTGGCCTTAATGCCCGCACACTTGTTGAGCGCCGCAGCGGTTGCGTCATTCCAGCTTCCGTATTGGTTGAGCCGGCCGATACCCATCGACTGGCCCACCAGATCCTCGGCCTGCTGGGCAATAAACTCCGCTCGCGATGCATGGTCGACGAGCTCCTTGATGGCGGCCGCATCCGCAGCGTTTGAGCCCTGGGCCGCCGCGAGTTCTTGATACCAATCCTCGCTGGTGCCGTAAGCATCCTCAAAGATCATCTTGTCCACATTGACGCCATAGCTGTCGCCCTGCTGGGTTAGCAGCGCCGCCGACCCGCCGACCGCGGCCTTGAGCTCAGCCGCAAACTGCGCGGCCTCGTCGTTGCCGGCATCATCACCCTCGCCGTCGCTGGCGGCAGGGGCGCGACGAGCCTTACGGGCGGCTCCACCTTGGGCTTCGTCCTCTTTACCGCCCTCGTCCTCCTCGGCAAACGCATCGGCAACCATCTGGTCAATCGCATCGTTAAAGGCCTCGTCGACATCATTAAACGAGTTATCCATCATATACTCGTGCCACTGCTGCACGGCATTCGAGAACTCCTGTTGGCGCTCCTCGGCCGCGGCGGAATGCTTTTTGGCCGAAGCGTTGGCATCAAAACTCAGCATGGTCATAAGCTGAGCATTGGAGATACGGTAGGTCTGCGGCATAAAGATTTGCTCAAAGTTGCCGCAGTTCACATAGGTCGAGTCATTCGCCTTGTTAAACTCATCGAGCAGCTTAAGGTAACCCTCGTCCACATACTCCGCCACATAGCGCACACGGGTGCCCTCGCGCGACTTTTGAGTCAGAGGAATCGTCACCGTCTTGCCATCCATGCAGTCCACGTACAGGTCGAGCGTGTCGGCGGCCTCTTCGTTTCCCACCTCGAGCGTGATGTCAAAGGTCCAGTAGGCATTCTTCTTTTGTGGCAGATGATGGAAGGTCCACAGGCTCTTGCCGGTCTCCTTGCCGTCCTTGACCAAGTTTTGCGTACCGCCACGATACGTCACACCAAAGTTCCAGACCGAAGCACCCGGAACATAGCGCACATAATTGCGAGCCGTTACCTCTGCGGCAGCGGCGGCAACATCGGTCGAGCCCACGCGCGCTTCGAGCGTCACACGCTCGGCGGCAAGCGTATCCTGCGGCAGGTCGTATTCAATCTTGGCACGGCCGAGTTTATTGGTCTTGCCGGTGTACTTTGCAGCCGACGAGCCCGTCCCCACGGTGAGCTGCACGCTCTTGCCCGGCGCTGCATAAACGTAGGCCACATTGCCCAGCAGGCTGTGAACGTCGGTGTTGTCGACCTCGATGCGCGATCCGCTAACCTCGAGTGTGGTGCTTCCCAGCGGCAATGTCACCTCGCCCAGCGTAATGAGCGGCGAGATGGCATAGGTGCCCGCGGCCTTAGGCTTAAAGCGCACAAACACATCGGCGCCCGCATTCTTCGTCATATTGAGAACGAGGTTGTCGCCCTCCCAAGTTGCGTTAGCCCACATGGCCTCGGAGCTGGCGCCGGCTTCGCGAGAGCCTGCGGACACTTCCTCGACGGCATCCTTGGCCAGCGGAATCTCAATCTTGGCAGCCTGGCTGTCCTTGAGCTCGTAATGAATGCGCAGCTCGGTCTCCACGCCAACGACCGCGGACGAATCAGCGATAACCGAGCCCGCCGTCAGCCCGCGCTCGGCACGATACGTCTCCACGTCAAACGTGGGGACGTCGAGCGTCACGTCGAGCTGTTTGCCGTCCTCAATCTTCACCTGCTTTTGCGCGATATGCTTACCCACGGTCAGCCCTAGGCGGCTAAACGTGGAATAGCTCGTCGCTTGGATGTCGTAGCTCGTCTTGTTAAAGGCGACGATGGTGTACGAACCGGCCTTAAGGCGCGGCGTCTCGGCCTTCATGATAGGCGTGGTGCCATCGTCTTCGTAACCCATCAGATAGGTGACACCGTCGGCAACTAGCTTGCCGTCGGACGTACGGAACACCAGCACGCGGTTGGCGCCCTGGTAGTCGCCCTTGGTCGTAACCGTCGCCGTACCCCAAGGCTTCAAGTCGATATCGACCTTGCCGGCCGAGGGCTTCACCGTCGCCGTCGCCCCACCCAGCCTGAGGCTGTCTTTGGGCTCGAGCGTTATCTCCAGATCCTGGTCCGCGTCGGCAATGGTCTGCGAAACCACGAGTGCTGTGCCCTGGATACGGAAGTCGTTTTCCTTGTCACCCTTGGCAGGCTTAAGCGTCTTGCCGCCGCTCTTCACCGTCAGATCGATGTTATCGAGACTATCGAGCTCAATGCGTTCGGTCTTATCCTGGCCCACAATCGGTTCAAGATAGCCCACGTTGAGCTCAATCGCGCGCGAGGCCGGAATCTTGGTAAAGTCCTCCGCCTTAATGTCTCCGATATTCCATGTGCCCGTCATCTGATCGCCCGGGCGCGCCAGCACCATGTCATAGTAACCGCTGAGCGAAATGCGCAGGGTGGCTGCCGTCTTGGAGAGAGCGTCCGCTGTAAAGCTGCCGTCATCGCCAACCGCCAGCGGCGTGGACTGCCCCGCCTGCACGAGCACGGCCGCCGCGCCCTGGGGAAGTTTGCCCGTCACCTGGGCCGCCTCGCCCATCCACTCAAACGTGTAGGCAGGCTTCGAGGAATCGACGGAGTCCTTGCGATCGGCCACGGCATCGGCAAGCTTTTTGACCATCGAGGGGTTGCCAGCCGAATCGGTCGCATAGGCATAGATGGTCTGGCCTTCACTAAAGGGAATCGCATACGTTACGCCATCGATTGTCACGCGCTCATTATAGTCGCCCGAATAGCCCGCCTCACCAAACTGAAGATCGGGGTTCATCACGCGCAGGGCAACGGCATTATGGTTCGTCTCGTTTCCGTATCTCGTGTTCTCAAAAGCTCCCCACTCTATCATTTCCACGCTTTTGGGTAGCACAATCTCTTTGCCGGCAATCGCAGGATCAAGAGAGGCGAACGCGTGCGCTCCGATATATTTAACGCCGTCGCCGATCGTCACCGACGACACATGCGAGCACCCGTCAAAGGCATTGCGCTCAATCCGCTCCACCGTGCCCGGCACATTGATCTGCGTAAAGGTGAGCACTGTTGTGTCCGAGACATAGAACTGTGGCACGCCGCAATAGGCGAATGCAAGATAGTCGATAGTTTTGACCGAAGGCGGCAGCGTTGCCACCACCTTGTCGTCAAGTTGTTCACATTCCTTAAAGGCCTGCTCGGGAATCGTGGTAAAGGCCGCGTTGTTGGGCCAGGTTACCGTTTGGAGCGTCTTGCTTTTGTAGAATGCATAGCTCTTGAGCTCCTCGACCGAATCGGGCAGTGCGATCTCTTTGATGCTGCTGCCGCCCAAGCCTCCAACCGAGCGGACATGCGAATTAGGGGCGAAGGTGATCGATGTGAGCGCAGCGCTTCCCATACCCGTAAGGCTTACGACATTTTTGTCGTCGATGGTCGAGGGCACCTCCAACGTGGTAATGCCCGCGTCGCCATACTCGATAGAAATTTCGTTGGTGAGGCTATCAATCGAGAAGTAGTACTGCGCGGGGGTCTGCTCGCCGGCCACGTAGCCATCGTCGTATTCGTCCTTTACGCCCGTGGCGCCCTTCGAGGTCATCCAGAGCCCAAGATCCTCATTCCAGGTTGCTTCGGCTTCGGCGGTCTCCTCCTGCTTCTGCCGTTCGGCGAGCTCCTTGCCCTCGACAAGATCGGTGGCAAGCGTACCCGCAGGTGTGCTCTCGGTCTGCCCGGCGCCCGTCAAGCCCGCCGCCGATGCAATCTCGGAGGCCGGGGGCGCAGGGGTGTCACCGGTATCGAGCACCGTGGGGTCGGCAGCGCCGGCATCGGGCGCGGGGTCGGCGGAAGCAGAGTCTGACGTTTGGACGTCAGCCGAATCGGCGGGAGCGGCGTCGGCTGCTTGGCCGTTATCCGTCTGCACAAAAGTGCCGTCGGTGGTGAGGGTCTCGGCAAACGCGCCCGCGGGCAACGAGCCCGTCACCATGGTGAGGGTCACCGCGGCAACGGTCAGGCGGCGGCAAAGCGCTCGAACAGTAGTCCACCTCATGGTCGTTCCTTTCCTGCAAACCAAAAGTCATCCAGCGTAATCGTCGTCCAAAAACAAAGCGAACGGTAGGTTCATATATACGAACCTACCGTTCTACCTGCGCAAACCGCCACAAAGGGGACAGGCACCTTTGTGGTGGTTTGGGACTTGGTCGGCCAGTTTTTCTCAATCTGTAACAGTTAAGCCCTGTTGAGCATCGTAGTTGTTACAGATCGAGATATTGCGCCAGCCGCCTCCGCTTTGTCTCAACCTGTAACAGTTAGAGACCAAATTCCCCGCTACGTGTTACAGATCGAGACATTAGATTGGCGGCCGAACAGTTCGTCTCAATCTGTAACATCTAGAGCCGTTTTGGGCAGTTTGGTGTTACAGTTTGAGATTTTGCTGAGGCCGAGAACGAGAGCCGTCACCCAGCTCTAATGCTCGCGGCGCTTGGTCGCGGCGAGGCCGGCGGCGGCCACGGTTGCGCCGGCGATGCCTAGGGCGGCGACCGTCATCGCGGTGGTATCCCCCGTGGTAGCCAGGACAGCATCGCCCTTCTTGGCCGGCGTGGTTTTCTCAACCGTCTTGGTCGTGGTAGTTGTCGCGACCGGCTTGGCCGCGGGCTTGGCCGCGGGCTTCACCCCAGGCTGCGGCGTCGGCTTGGGATCCGGCGTAGGCAGCGGATCGGGGGTCGGCGTGGCTTCAGGCGTAAAGGTCAGATCGGTGTTGAGCCACAGGGTGTAGATCCAACCGCTGTCCTCATCGGATACGCTGTCCGCGACCTGGTAGCCGCACTCCTGGCCGTTGATCACCAGCTTGGTGTCGGACGTGAAGTAGAAGCCGCGCGCGGACTTGAGGTAGATGCCGTAGCGATAGGTCACGCCAGGCTTAAAGGCGTCGATGTGGTTCGTAATGTTCTGATCCCAGAACTCCTGAGAGTTCACTTCGCTGCCGTCGCTGCCCGTCCAGAACTCACACTGAGGAAGGGAGTTGGAACCCGTCGGAACATTCGCCGTAAAGACTGGCCTATCGCCCACCTTGAAGGTGGTCGTGGCGCCGTTGATCTCGATAACGTCGATGGCCCGCCATTCGTCGATCGGCTGCTCGCACAGCATATTGTCGGCGTTTGGCGCGAAGACGCCGTTGACGGTCTTGATGTGGTGCGCCCAATGACCGTTGACGTACATCATGCAGTCATCGGCCACGGTATTGTCGCCCTTGAGCCTCAGCTCAACGGAGTACATGTAGAACTTGCCCTCTTCGAAGTGTTCGATCCTCCTCGCGCCCGTCGGATACTTGGCAGGGTCGGAATACCAGAAGGCAACGGGCGTGAGCTCCGCAGGGTCGCTGCCATCCATCTCCTCCCAGCACTCATACGCGATCTCGTACTTGTCGGCATCGGCAACGGGGATCGTCGCGGTCGCGCGCGGCGCCTCGCCGGGCGCGTAGTCGGTCTTCACGTCGTTGACGTTCAGGTTATGGAGGGCTTCGTTTTCCGATGCAACAAGCGTAATTTCACTATTGATGACGTAGCGGAGGTAATAATCGTACCTGGTTTCGTTGACGATAGTCGAGCTGCCTTCATAGTCAGTTCCGGTATACTCCAGTGCCGAGCCAATATAGAGAGCCTCATTGCGCGTGAGTCGATACGAGCCGTCTGCCGCGCCACCCGTAAAGGTCAGCGTCAGCCTCATGTGATCGCCAGCGGGTTCGAAGCGAGCCGTCACGTCGGACATGGATGCATCCTGAACTTCGACCAGAGTGCCCGAAGCGGCATCGGCCCTGTAGTACTTAACCTCGACGACTTCGCTCGCAAGCGCTTCTGGAATGCCACCCTCAACATCGGGAAAATCATAGGTATACGACTGGCCCTTTTCGAGTGTGACATTGCTCGGAAGCGCGCAGTCCGTGTAGCGGGGAACCACGGTCGTATTGACCCTAACGTCGCTGCCGCCAACAACATCGGTCACACCGCAGGGCATGATGGCGTCATTCGCCGGCGTGGCGGCGTTGTCGCTGGGAGTTTTTTGTTCAGCGGGTGCCGCATCGTTGGATTCATCGGTAGCGCCAGTCGGGGCCGTCTGCTGAGGCGCAGCGGTGGCTTGCGCCGCCGGAGCAGCATCGGTTGCAGGCGCGGTCGAAGCAGCTGGTGCGGTCGTTGCGGCCGTATCCTCCGCAACCGTCGGCGTCACCGGAGCCGCGGCAACCTCGTCCATCGCACCGACGGGATCGGCGCATTCCGTCGCCAGCGCCACGCTCGGCAGCAGCAACTGACCAACCATAAGCGCACACGCGCCGGCGCAAGCTATTTTGGCACCCACACAACGCCAGGTACCGTGAACCAGCGAGCAGGTGGACTCACGTTGAGCTTGCTTGTCAAAGTGGCTTACGTTCATAACGGCCTCCTTGGTCGTAGGGATATACCACCACAAAGGTGCCTGTCCCCTTTGTGGTGGTCCTGTACCACCAAGATGTGCCAAATGACTCCATATGCCTAGGTTCGTAGATGTGAACCTAGGCCTCTACCTGCGGTTTAATTCAATATGATTTCGCCATCGCCACACTCGTCCCGGGAACGCTACAATCGAGGACACGATTATTCGTCCACCCAAAGGACCGTCCTTGAACCTGAGCAGGTCTAAAATCAACGCGCTTCTGGCACTCGCGCTCTTCACCTTCGCCTTCCTTGCCGCCGAGTTTCGCTTCGACGTCAACGTCGGGCTGCTCGCCGGTGCCGAACGCGTTGTAATCGCACAGGGCTTTATTCTGGGTGCGAGCGTGCTCGGCTTTATCGGATACGCGCCGCTGCTCGGGCTCGCACAGCGCAAGGGCCACTCACTGGCAGCCGTCAACGCCGCCGCCGTCCCTATCGTCATCGTGGGCCTGACCCAAATTCAGTTCCCTACGGCCCCGCTTGCCCTCGAGATTCTGGGCTGCATCGCATTCTTTGGACTCGGACTGTTAGGCGCCGCAGCGCACCACGCCTTTTCGTTGGCATTCCAGGGTGACCCAAAACTCGCCACTGGAGCGGGAGCAGCCTATGCTGCCGGCATCCTGACGCAGTTCGTCACCAACCTGATTGATTGCGGCGGCATCGTCGAGCTCATCATTCTTGGCGCGGCAACGATCGCCATCTCCGCCCTCAGCGTCGTTCCCCAAAAGGCTGCCGAGAGCTCAAACCCCGCCATCAATCCCTTTGTCGAACCTTCGAACGCCCTCGCCAAGCAGGCATGTTGGGGCATCGCGCTCGTCATGATTCTTGCCTGCTTGTTCTCGACCCTCGACAACGTGGTCACGCTCTCCAACGCCCACGGCACCATCGCCGTACAGACCTGGCCGCGCCTCTTTTTGGCGGCAAGCGGCCTTGCCGCCGGTCTTATCTTTGACCTTGCCGAGCGCCGATACATGGGACTTGTCATGCTCGGCATCGCCGTACTCTCGACCATTTCCATCCTGGCCGTGGAGGCCGGCGCCGATCCCAACCTGGGCCTTGTCGTCTTTTACCTGAGCTCGGGCTTTTTCGTCACGTTCTTTACTGCCACCTTTACGCAGCTGGCACCGCACATGCATACGCCCGCCCTCTGGGCCGGCATGGGACGCGCCGCCAACAATGCATGCGCGTTCACTACGTCGGGCATCTCGCTTGCTCTCGTGACCTCGGATAACGTTGCCCTCATTATGATCGGCGCGCTCATTTTGCTCGTCGCCGCCTGTGCGGCATTCGTGGCAGCCGGCCTGTTCCGCCTGCCCCAAACCGAGCAGGAGCGCGAGCGCGAGCAGCTGGCAGAAGAAGCGCTCGCCGCGCCCACCGTCGAGGAGCAGCGCCAGGCCTTCATCGCCAGCCATGCTCTCACCCCGCGCGAAGTCGACGTGCTCATAGCCGTGACTCAGGATGAACGCCCGCTCAAGCAGATCGCCGAGGAGCTTGGAATCTCGATGCGCATGGTGCAGCGCCACCTGAGCTCCATCTACCAAAAGACCGACACGCAGACGCGCGCCGGTCTCACCAAGGCCTTCCCCTCAGCCTAAAACAAAAACCACCACAAAGGTGCCTGTCCCCTTTGTGGTGGTCTTTGGTCGGTTAAGCCTCGAGTTGCGTCACTTTGTAGCGGTAGGCGGCGGCGATAACGTCTTTACAGCCCTCGCGTCCCAACTTGGCGCGGTTGACGACGATGTCCTTACCACTCGTCATCTTCCACTTTCCGGCGCTGTAGCGCTTATAGAACGCCTCGCGCGCCTTCTGCTGCTGCTTGACCAGCTTGGCGCCCTTCTTTTTGTTAAGGCCGCGCTTCTTGCGCACGATCTCGACGCGGTCCTCAAAGGGTGCGGTCACCAACACGGCAATGTGGTTGGGGTTGTTACGCAGCAAGTAATCGGACAGACGGCCTTCGATAATGCAGCTCTCGGTCTCGCCCAGATCCAAAATCACCTGGCTCATCTTTTGGAACAACTTGTCCGAGTACGAACGCGCATCGTAGCGGTCGGGCAGAAACGCCATGTTCTCCACGGCCAGGCGCTCGTCGTAGGCGGCCATCTTGTCGAGCGACTCGCCCGCGCGCAGCGACGCACGCACCAGCAGCTCGTTATCGTACAGCGGAATCCCCAACTCGTCGGCAAGCATGCGACCAATCTCGTGGCCCTCGGCGCCAAAGTCGCGCGCGATGGTAATGACCACAGGATTCTTCTTGTTCTCCAGATCGCTCATCGCGATTCCTTTCTCTATGTGACAAAGGGGCTGTCCCTTTGCCACATTCTACGCTGCCACCATTCGCCTCTGATATGCGCGGACCAGCAACGAGATACCAAAGTTGAGCACAAAGTACATCGCAAACACCAGGCCGTAGAGCATAAGCACCTGCGACAGATCGATCGCGTGGGCCATCACGACGTTTGCCGTGTACATGAGCTCGGCCACATTGATACCCGAAAGATACGAGCTGTCCTTGATGACGGTCGTGCACTGGCTAAACAGCGCCGGGATGATCGTCTTAAACGTCTGCGGCAGAATGATGTAGCGCATGGTGGCAAAGAAGCCAAAGCCCTGGCTCTGCGCTGCCTCAAACTGGCCGCGCGGAATCGAGTTGAGGCCGCCGCGTACAATCTCGGCCATAACAGCGCTGGTAAACAGCGTAAAGGCGATGGTCGAAATCACAATGTCCAAACCCTGCACCGTAAAGTAGATAAACAGGATCCACAGCAGGTTCGGCGTGCAACGGAACAGCTCGATATAGGCGCTCACCAGAATACGGAACGGGCGGGGCGCATAGCTTTTAACAAGCGCCAGCACCGTGCCAAAGATGAGCGAGAAAAAGATCGACAGCGCCGAGATCTCGATTGTCTTAACAAAGCCGCCCCAAATGTAGAGCAGGTTGGTCGCGTTGAAGATTTCCATGCGCTAGGCCTCCTCTACGTTGTCGAGCCCCAGCTCGGCCAGGCTCACGCCACGCGGACGCTCCTTGGAGCGGCGCTCGAGCCACTGCACCAGCATGGCGAGCGGAAAGCAGATGATGAAGTACATAAGGCAGCAGACGATGTATCCCTGCAGGTAACCGTACAGACTCACAAAGTTGTCGGAGCGGTACATAAGGTCGCCGCCGGCCACGAGTGCGAGCACCGACGTGTTCTTGACCAGGTTGAGCGCCTGGTTGCACAGCGGCGGCAGGATGATCTTGAACGTCTGGGGCAGCACGATGTACCAGTAGGCCTGCGCACGGGTGAAGCCCTGGCTCTGCGCCGCCTCCATCTGACCACGCGGAACGGCCTCGATACCGGTGCGGATGACCTCCGAGATGTAGGCCGCGTGATACAGGCCCACGCCCAAGAAGCCCAGCACGAACGGCGCGATGCGCACCGGCTGGCCGGCACCGGTTATGGCCTGCAAAAACTGCGGACCAGCCATGTACATAAAGAGCACCTGCACGGGCAACGGGGTGTTCTGGTAAAACTCCACGTACACGCGGCTTATGGCGCGCAGCACGCGCGAACGGGTGGTAGAGAACACGCCCAGCAGCGTGCCCAGCACCAGCGACAGCAGCAGACCGGCAACGACCACCTGCAGCGTCACACCAAAGCCCTCCCAGAAGGGCCCCATGTTTTGAAATGTCGTCGACCAACGGTCGGCGTCAAATAATCCTTCGAGCATTTGATTCCTTCCTTGGACGATGCGCCTATACAAGACCCCAGGTCTTGACCTCTTGGTCGAGCCAGCCATCGGCCAGGAGATCGCAAATCACCTGATCGACCACGGCCGAAAGGTCGCAGCCCTTCTTGGTCGCCACGCCGTAGCCCTGCTCGCCAAACTTGACCTCGGGCTGCAGCAGCTCAACAGTCTCGTTCATGTAGCCGGCCAGCGTGGAGCGGTCCATGGCAAAGACGTCGATATTGCCGGCGTCGAGCGAACTCTTGATGATGGGGTAGCCGCTAAAGGCCCTAAACTCGGGCTTGCAGCTAAAGCCGTTGTCCTTGATCATCTGCTCTATCAGGCCCTGCGTGGTAGCACCCTGGCTCACGCCAATAACCTTGCCGTCCAGGTCCTCAATCGAGGTAAAGCCCGAACGCTTCTTGACCATGAGTCCCACGTAGTCGGTGCGGTACGGCGTCGAGAAATCCCAGCTCTTCTTGCGCTCGTCGGTGATGGTGTAGGTCGCCGCGACCACGTCGAGTTGGCCGTTATCGATCAGCGGGCCGCGTGTCTTGGGCGTTACGTCGGTAAACTCGACAAGCTCCTGGGCGCGGGCCTCCTTGTAGCTCACGCCAAAGACGGCGGCGGCGATCTGGTAGCACAAATCGACTTCCATGCCCTCAAAGCGGCCCTTGGCGGTGTCGTAATAGCCATAGCCGGGAACGTCCTTCTTAACGCCGGCATTCAGATGGCCACGCGACTTGATGGCCGCAAGCTTGGACCCCTTGTCGGAGGCCTCGCCGCTGGTGGAGTTGCCGCAACCGGTAAGCGCGGTCCCCGTCAGCACAAGCATGCCGGCGCCCGCCAGCTGCAAAAAGTGACGGCGCGACACGGCCGCCCTCGTCATATCCGTCATGTCCATCACCGCGCCTAGTGCAGAATCTTGGACAGGAACTCGCGGCAGCGCGGGTTCTCGGGGTTATCGAAGAAGTGCTCGGGCGTGCCCTCCTCCAGGATGCGGCCGTCCTCCATAAAGATGACGCGGTCGGCCACCTGGCGCGCAAAGCCCATCTCATGCGTCACGCAGATCATGGTGATGTCTTCCTGCGCGAGCTCAATCATAACGTCCAGAACCTCTTGAACCATCTCGGGGTCGAGCGCCGAGGTCGGCTCGTCAAACAGGATGATGGGCTGCTTGGTGCACAGGGCACGGGCGATGGCGATGCGCTGCTGCTGACCACCCGAGAGATTCTGCGGATACTCGCCGGCCTTATGCGCCATGCCGACGCGCTTGAGCGCGGCAATGGCGATCTCGGTCGCCTCCTCCTTGCTCTTCTTTTGCAGCTTGATGGGCGCGAGCGTCAGGTTGCCCAGCACCGTCATGTTGGGATACAGGTTGAACTGCTGAAACACCATGGAGCTATACTTGCGAGCCATCTCCAGGTGATTCTTTTTGGTGAGCGGCGTACCGTCGATGATGACCTCGCCCGACGTGGGCTCCTCAAGATAATCGACACAGCGGATGAGCGTCGACTTACCCGAGCCGGAAGGCCCGATCATTACGAGCTTCTCGCCGCGCTTGACGGTGAGGTTGATATCTTTGAGCACATGCAGGTCGCCAAAGTACTTGTTGAGATGCTTGATCTCGATCATGTCTGCCATGAATGTCCCTTCCCTGCGTTTACACGAGTTGAACTATTGTACGGAAAGAACCACGTTTCCGCAGCCCACACTACATTCCCGTAAAGAACCCGCAACCTTTAACCCACTCATTTAAGTCTGTCCCCAATGAGCACCCAACGACCAGCCAGGGGAGGTGCCCTTCATCAGGCCCGAAAATAATACAACCGCCCTTGTTGAGCATAAGTCAGCGAAAACCCGTACACGCGAGCAAGGTGACGTGAAATGAAAGGGCGCAGACCTCATGGTCGCGCCCTTGAAATTGAACGTCAGATTGCCGCGTGTACGGGTTTGCAGCGTCGAGCCGTTACGCGGTTTGGTAAAACCGCGTAACAAATTACGCAAGTTTGGCGCCGACGATCTTTGCCGCAGCCGGCTTATCGAAGTTGCCGCCGGTGGCCTTGCCGAGTGCTCCCATAACCTGGCCCATCTGCTTCTTGGACGTGGCGCCCAGCTCGGCGATGACCTGCTCGATCAGAGCCTCGAGCTCCTCGCCCGAAACCTGCGCGGGCAGCAGGCTCTCCAGAATCTTGACCTGCTCGGTCAGGTTGTCGGTACGCTCCTGGTCGGTACCGGCCTTAATGGACATCTCCAGCGTCTCGCTCGTCTGCTTAATCAGACGCTTGATCATGCTGTTGACGTCTTCCTCGGTCACGTCGCGGCGCTCGTTAACCTCGATATTCTTCACCTCGGCCTTGACCTGGCGAATGATAGACAGGCGAACCTTGTCCTTGGCCTTCATGGCCGCAATCATTTCCTTCTGCAGCTCTTCGTTGGTCATCTGCAAATCCTCCTCAATAGTGTGGGCGGCACTCGCGCGAGCACCGTCCCATGATTACTCAGTCGTCGACGAATCGTCGGTCGAGCTCTTGGTGACGCCCTTTAGACTCACGTTATAGGGTACGTCCTTGGGCATGGGGTTGACGGTAATGTCGGCGTCCTTCTTGTACTGCTCCAGCCACTCGCTGTATGCAGTGCTGGCCGCCTGCGTCTTCACCACGTTAGAGACGTACTTCTTGATGTCCTTGGGTACCTGCTTGATGTCATCGACCTGGTTATCGACATGGAAGTAGTCGGTGCACTTGATGATGTGGTAACCATAGGTCGACTCGACGACGTCGCTCACATCACCCTTGTTGAGCCCCTCGAGCGCCGCCTGGTAGCTGTCGACGAAGGTGGTGAGCTTATCCCAGCCCACATCGCCCTTCTTATCCTTGGAGCCGGTATCGTCGGAGTACTGCTTCACGGCGTCCTCAAAGCTCAGCTCGCCGAAGTTGATCTTATCCAGGCACTCCTGTGCCTTGGCCTTGGCGGCGGCCTTGTCCTCGTCAGATGCGTCGGAATCAACCTTGATCAGAATGTTCGACGAGCGGCGCGCATCGTTGTAGTTAGACAGGTTCTCGTTGATGTAATCGACGATCTCGCTGTCCTTGGGCTTGCTTGTGGGCGCCACGGCGTCCTTAAGCTTTTGCTGTGCCAGGTTCTCCTTGAGCGAGTCTTTGTAGGTGTCCTCGGTATAGCCGTAGGTCTTAAGGGTCTTCTCAAAGGCCTTGGCGCCGCCGGCGCTCTTGCAGGCGTCCTTCCAGGCCTTCTCGACCTCCTCGTCCGACACCGTCACGCCGTTCTCCTTCTGTGCCTGTTGAAGCAGAATCTGCTGCGTGTAGGAGTCGATGAGCTGCTTGCGGTATTTTTTGGGCGTGAGGTCGTTGTCGACCAGATACTGCGCCCAGTCCTTGTCCTTGGTGTAGCCGTAGGACGTGCGCATGCTCATGATCTGCTTAGTCACGGTGTCCTCGGTGAGGTTGGTGCCGTTGATGGTGGCGGCGACGCCGCCGGTAAGCTTGTAGCTCGAGGTATCCTCTGCCTGCGACATAAGACCGGAGCATGCCATGGCCGAGACGGAAAGCAGCATTGCCAGCACGCCGATAACCACCAGGACGATCTTGACGGTCTTGGACACATAGGTCTTGCGCTGCTTCTTACGAGAGCTGGAGGCAGCGCGAGCCTGTTGCTCGGGCGTCGGCGCGACCTCGGGGTTCTTTTTCTTGTTTGCCATGTTTGGCCTTTCACATCACGAATCGAACAAACGCCATTGTGTCACAACGCGGCCCCCGCGACACACCTGGTGCATGGGGGACAGGTTAATCTGCACCATTTTGGTGCAAAGGGGACAGCTCTGGCAGCTGGCAGTTAGGGACGTTCCTTTTCTGCCGGCAGTTAGGGACAGTCCCCAAGTGCCGGCCCTAAAAGTGACGGCGGATGGCATCGACCATGCCTTGGCTTGTGGTCTGGCCAAGTACATCGGCTGCGGCGTCGGCATCCATAAAGATATTCATAAGCGCTTGCAGGGCCTCGACCTGGCCACCCGGCTCGGCAATGCCCAGGTTGATGACGATCTGCGCCGGCACCGGGGCGCCCATGCCCGCCATCGCGTTGAATGTCACAGGTGCGGCGGGCTTTACCACTGCGATATAGGGCTTGGCCACAAATCCCGGATCGGTATGCGGAATGGCGATGTTTGCCGCCGGCATAGCGAGACCCGTGGGATAGGCGTCCTCGCGCGTGCGGACGGCGTTGAGCCAACCCTCGGCAATGTAGCCGCACGTGGCGAGCTCACTCTCGAGCCGCGCAAACACCTCATCCGGCGTCGCGCACTCCCAATCAAAAAACACCAGCTCAGGCGAGAAAAGCGCCTCGGCGTTATCCGCCATACCGTCCTCCAAAGTTGCATGAGGTTCACAATGCCCCATATGATAACGAAACGAGGCAGGCAAGGTTAGTCGAGGATTCCAATCATATCGAGTGCGCGGGCAGGCGTCAGGCAAACTTCGGGCATCGCCTCCAGCATGCGTCGGTCACTCGTGACCACGTAGTCAACATCTGCCGTCTCGCCCGAAGCGATGATGAGGTTGTCTTCAAGATCCGGCATGCGCTTGCCAAGCATGCGTGCCATCTCGCACTCTGCCAACGAAAGCGGAGAGGCGGTTGCCACCTGCATCATGTGCTCAATGCAGGCCCACGACGCCGAGGCAAACGACACGTTAATCCCATTCACATTCCGCCGGGCTAGTCGCCGAGGCAAAATATAGAACACGTCTTTTGCCGTCGTTGGCGCATACAGAAGGTCGATCTTTCCCGCCTCGGCCAGTTCAACCAATCTTTTCGCTTCGTCAAACGCCCCCTCTTGCAGGTAATAATCGAGCCAAACGTTCGTATCTACCAAGAGATGCTTTGCCTCGATCATCGGCAATTCGCCTCCATGTCGGCAATCATCGCGTCATACATATCATCGCGTACGGCATCCCAGTCTTCCGCAGACGATTCAGCTGGCGCAAAATCCGAAGCGCTTAGCCCCAACGAGGAAAAAGCTAGGCCACACCCCTGCTCGGCCAGGCTCTCCGCACGGGGCGCCTCGCGCTTATCCGCCACCATAAATCCCGGCAACGTTTGATGCTCGACAAGATAGACCCACAGCGCGCGAATGGCATCGCTCGGCCCCAACCCATTGCGAGTTAGGACCGCATCGCCACCAGCTTTGAGCATAGGATCGATTCGTGTGTTGAGCTGCACCATTGCCGTTCCCATAGCGGCTCCTTCCTACGTGCTAGCAGTATAGCAGACATAAAAGGCCACGCAAAAGGGCCCCGTCCACACGCGGACGAGGCCCTGTCAGATTGGTAGTCTCGAGAAAGTTGGTGTAGCGCCCGATCTGAAGCGAGTCGGCCTGGCGTCCAAGAACCTAGAATACGGTTGATGCCCTATGCCGCTGACCGGCATATGAAAGACAGCGGGCCAAAAGCCCCATGGCTTCTAGCCCGCAGAAACATCGATGTTTCCAAATGATCGCAGCTTGTGTTTCAAGCGCTTTTCTACGCTACCGGCGGATGCAAATCCCAATCGGGAAAGCAGTTTGCAAAGCCTGAGAGATTTTGAGTCAAAACATTGTTCTCAGCTTGCTTCAGTCGCTCGTCCTCTTCAAACAGACTATCGAGCTCGCTCAATGCATCGAAGTCCTGCATCGCGGCATCGTTATGGTCGAAATCAGTCACTTCATCAGTCATCTATTTCACTCCATTCATGGTTATCGAGTCAATCCTATCGGCTAGGCAACCTTATCGAGCTTAAGCAGGTCGCTGCGCTCGGCCGCCGCTTCCTTCGCGCTCTTCCACTGATTAAGCGCCAGATCGATCTCGGAACAGCCTTCCTGGATGCGTTTGGAGTATTTGCCCTCAATCTCTTCTGCCTCCGCAGCGCGCTGCTTGCTCGAGAGGCCCGTCTTTACTAGACAATAGCCAGCCCCCGCAAGAAGCAGAATGCCAATAACCTGGTTTACAAACGCAAAGAAAGCTACTCCCAAAACAGCGAGGACAACGGCCGCTATCTTGTGGCTCTTGTTGCCCTTCGCAATCTTGACATCAAGCTCAGCGAGCTCCTTTTTCTTCTCTTCACCGACATAGCGAACATAATCGCCGCGCAGCGCATTACCCTCATCGCCGGTAACCGCCCTGCTTGTCCATCCGTCGAAGTCAAGGGTGATCGCCTGCGGAAATTCGGGGATATCGCTCTTGCGATACCGGTTGAAACCACCGTTGATATAGGAACCCAAAAACTGAATCGCGGTCTTCTTCTTATGCACATCCACAGACGCACTCTGGTCGCGCATCGAGCGTGTCATCTGGTCGATGATGTTCATCGTCTGCTGACGCTTCTCATCGCGGCGACGATTGACGAGCTCTCGGGCGCGCTCTACGTCTCCGCCAAATGCCTTGACCGCAAGAAGATACTCCTCCTGGCGGCGCAAATTTCGCTCCTTGGAGTCATCGGAGTTAACGAGCTCCATCAAATGCCTGTCAACCTGCTCGGCAAGCGTCCTCTCGTCAACATCAGAAGCCTTGAGGTCGGCGAAGTCTTTGGAGATGCTCTCGATTGCCTCGACTTTTCCGAGATACTTATTGATGTAGTCAAACTCCTTGACCACCACCTTGAGCGCCGGATATCTCGAGCTCATATCCTCCTCGTAGCCGGTAAAGTACTCCGCCCATGACTCTGACTGCTCATTCTCGAACTCAGGGCTCTGATTTCTGATCTGCTCGATCCAGCCCGCCATATAGTCATCGCACAGGTGCTTTTCGTCGGTGCCAAAGATACCGTTGATATAAGCATCGATGTAGACCATCGCATCGGCATCGATGCGGGCGGCGTTTTGCGTCGAGAAGTAGCGTGCGAGCCATTCGTAGCACGTAGCCGTGCGGTTATTACGTCTGCAAATCAGAGCCATTGCAAGCGACGTGTGCTCGTTGTCACGTTTGACAGCCTCACGTATTGCGCGCTCCGCAAGATCTCGGTTGTTGTTGATCCATGCCGCAAGGGCAACCAGGACAGGCGCCAGCCAGTAGTCCGGGGTAGAAATCATTAACTCCTCGGAGACCGTCGAAATCGTCGCCTTGCGCACGAGCGCTGCATCGGTTGCCTGGAGAATACCGACCATGGTGTTTCGAACCACCGAGTAGTTGCCGAACTTCTTGTCCATCTCCTGCCGGACGCTCACGAGCTCCGTAGTCGCCTGCTCAAGTGCGGCGGTACGACGCTGTTCGAGCATCATCTCGAGAAAGTCCTTTCGGAGCTTTTTAAGGTCCTTCCGCACTTCCTCCATTTGGGATTCGACCTTATCGACCTTCGTGGTCATCTGGTCAACTTTTGTTCCAATAGCGGCGATCCTGCGCTCGATAAGGGCAGTATCTAATCCCGAATCACTCATCTGTACCACCTTTCAGTTTGAACTGTTTAGATCATCCAATAGCTTTAAGCGAGTAAGCACCCGCCATCCGCTTTATTGAGAGGCCATGCTTCGGTATTGCTCGGACACCTGCTGATAGGCCACGAGAAACTTCTGTTTGTATTGGCTTGCCTTCATCGAATTGACAATGCGCCCGACGGGCTCCACATAGTGTTCGAGAAAGTACGAGGTCCTTCTTCGTAACGCAAACGAACCAGTTTTATAGGGGGACCCGGGGTTCTCTCTAATGCCCTTGAGTAGTGCGAGACACGTTTTGGGTATATTGCAGTTGGCGGCGATATCTTGATAGAAGCTCTCCCGCTCTGCGGTCATAAAGTCTTCCGAAGCATACCGCGCTATGCAGAACGGGCACACAGCATCGATAAAGCTCTCAAGCCGAGACCGATCCTCCATGCTCTGCATATTGGCGACCACGAGCGATACCATCTGAACCTCAAAGTCACGCATGTTGTAGAGCGTCGACTCAAACAAGTCGATCAAATCACGCACTTCGTCATATTCGAGAGGGATATCTTCGGCCCTTTTAAAGAAAACCGTCATCGAACCCGAAAGACCTTCGCAAAACTCATCGCAGTACGCAACCATAAACTGTGCTGCCGCGTTGTCTTGCATCATATTGAGCACGTCCGCGGCAAATTTGCGGGCCTCCGGGAAGTTGCCACCCTTAAAAAACTTGATGGCATTGTCCTTGGCAAACGCGATTTTGCCCGTGGCCCCCAGACGCGCCCGCGAATAGTACATCTCGCGACCGCACTGGTTGCAATGAACCTTTCGAGTTGCGGGGTCAAACTCGACATCGGTGCTGCCGCAGCCCTCACAAGTTATTCCGTTGATTTCCAATAGCTTCCCCCACTTCAACCATCAAAGTGCCCTGGCAAAAAGCAGCGCGAGCCCTTATTTGACAGCGGTCAGCGCCGCATTGCGCTTTTTCCAGATATTGCGCGCATCATGGACAAGGCCAACCGTAACATCTGCCGGCTCATCGGCACTCATGGAATTCGAGACCGCCTCAAGCGCTGCGGAGAATTGTCGCTCGACCTCTTGAACATGGGGTTGCGACATGTTGGAGCTGAAGGAGATGTCGTCCTTAAGCGCTTTGAGTTCGGCTTTGACCTGAGCGTCCTGCGCCACGGCGAGGAGCTGTCCCACATACGATCCGAACTGCGCCGTTTGAACCGTCTTTGCGGCCACGGCAGCAACCTTTTGGTCAACCTGGCGGCCATTGAAGCCAAGACCCATCTGCACAAGGACAAGCACAGCAAGAAGGACAACGTTTACGACGACTGGAATCGTGCTGCCGCCCCACCCATATGCCGCAAACACAAAGTACGTGTTGGCCAGAAGGGCAACGACAAAGTAGGCACAGCTGGATGCGACCGGCAAATAATGGATTTCGGTCGTGCTTTTGACCGTGGACTGCTTATCGGACATGGCAGCCGAAATCGAAGCCGCCGCAAAAGCCAAAACCCCAAAGCCAAGCGACATAGCAAAGACGATAGGGTTCATCAGCGCGTTTTTGCAGACAAACATGATTACAAGCCACGCCACCAAGACGATTGCCTCGCCCAAAATGACACGTTTAACAGAACCGTTCATCTTTGTTTCTCCTTATTAGATCTTAGTTCCACAATCGGGGCAGAATTTGGTCCCTTCGGGCAACTCGGCTCCGCAGCTCGGGCACCTTGGCGAGATCAACCGGTTCCCGCATTCCAGGCAGAACTTGGCACCGACCGGGTTAAGATGCCCACACGCCAAACACGCAACACCCTGCTCGAGCTTTTGTCCGCATTCCAGGCAGAACTTAGCGCCCATCGGATTAACGTTTCCGCAACTGGGACACACGGGACCGTTTTGCATACCTGCGGACGCGGAAGCCGTTCCAACCATGGGAGCAACAGCGCCCATGGTCTGGTTGGCCAAGTTGGAGAAGCCAGCTCCAAATGCACCGCCCATGCCAACTCCCATACCGAGTCCCATGCCGGCTCCCATGAGGCCCGATGCGGCACTCCCCTCATTGCCCGCGGCACTCTCCATTACGTCCATGCCGCGTTCCTGCTGATAGTTGTAGCCTTCGCGCGCACGCTTCCTGGCAAGTGCCTCGGACTCGATGTCCATCTGGGCAGCGTTACCCTGCGCCTCGAGAATGCTCCGCTTACGCTGGATCTTCATCTCGTTGATGGCGGCAAGATCCTCTTCGAAGGGCTTGATGCTGTTGAACGAGAAGTTATCGAGCGTGAGACCAAACTCATCGAAATAGTTAACGAGCTTGCCCTGCATCTGAGACGAGAAGTCGCTCAGATGCGTCGCAATTTTAAGAACGGAAACCTCCTGGTCAACAATCGCCTTGGCAAGCAGGTCAGGAACATACTCAAGGATTTTTGCCCGCATAAAGGAAGTAAGTTCTTCTCGCGTATAGCGATCTCGCGTGCCCACGACCTTAACGAGGAACTTCCTCACCTGAATGGGAACCAGGCTCGAGTCATTCTGCTCGATATGCGCGCCAAACAAACCGAAGGCGCGAACATGAACGTTGACGTCTTCCTCAGGGTCTTGGACGATGATGGGCTCGGTCGTGCCCCAGCGCAGCTCGTTCATGTAGTTAGTATTGATAAAGTACACAACGGAATGAAACGCCGAGCTACCGCCGGTAAGCGAATGGGCGGCATTGCGGAACGGGGCGAATCGGCTGTCTCCCGTGTCGAGCTTGATCTTGCACGGACCGACAAACACGCTTACCTGAGAATCGCCGGCACCCGTAGCGTCAGTAGAACTGCCCGCCCCCATATTGTTGGTAAAAACGGCAATCTGCGATTGCGCAACCTGAAGATAGGACCCGTTGGGAAAATCCTCGTAGGGATAGCGGAATGAGACAAGCGAGGCATCTTCGTCGTTACCAGGCTCCCATTTGATATTGTCGACAGAAAAGGCACCGAGAATTCCGCTGTGCTTTTCTTCCTTTTCGTTATCGCTATGGAACAGTGACATGCTGATTCCTTTCGTTAATTCCAAACCACGCGCTCCGCGTGTCTAATAAATTGCGAACTGCCGAGTCGACAGGCACATCGAAAGCCTGTGCGTCTCAATCTGTCCCCAACTTAGCTTGGCTAATTATAGCCCTCAAGTCATCTCATTTAGCCACCCCCGATGAGCGGTAATCATGTCGCACCTTTGGTCAACTGACGAAGAACCGGGAGGGTTCGGACCCCAGATACCCTTTTGGGGCATACCCGCTTAGCGGGCGAGTGCCTTCGGCCTCTCGGTCAGCTCTTCGTAACGGCCGCTTTAGCCGCAACTCAACTCGTCGGATGGAACAAGGGGAAAGGCATAAGAGCTGCGCGCGCTGTAATGCCAAAACGGCTCGGTTAAAGTTACCAGCTCTCGTGATAGGCCATAATCGACCGACATGGGTACCCTTCGGAGCCGCATTCCGCAGACGCTACGACCTTTCCGTCTTTATAAAACTCGACGTACCAAACGTACGTTGCCGCCCCCTCCCAATAGTTTGGCCTATCAGCGACCTTGAACGTAATAGAGGCGTCATCTGGCACAATCAACTCGCGCTTGGCGTTTGCAATGAACGCATCCATGTCGGCGATCACGCCATCGCCGCGTGCAGCGGCCTCCCCATCGTCGCTGCTATCGGATGCCGCTTCAGATGGTGCTTGAGATGCGCCAGCTCGATCGTCCGCAGTGCCAGAACCGTCCTTCAAAGAGCTCTCCGAAGGCTCCACCCCTTTGAATGCCTTCCACATATCGCTGCTTGCGGACGGCATTTCAATGTCGGCCTCCGGATACTTCCCGGCAACCTCGTCAAGAATTTTGCACGCTTCCTCACGCCCCTGGACCATCGCCTCCTGCGGTTTGCCACCATCCTCAACGGTCCTCACCAAGTAGGCGCCATTCTGCCTATCGAATTCCTTATTTTGAATTTGCACCGCGTCTACGACCTCAGGACCCTTTGCAGTAAGCGAAATATAGAAATCTGCCTGGTTACAATCCTGACTACAAGTAAATTTAACGATGCCGTCCTTACAGACAGTAATGACTTGGCTCTCACCCTGAGCAATAAAACCGTCATACTGATTCGTCATATTGCTGGAGCCTCCTACCATCTCTGACGAAGGCATAACCGAAACAGCCGCTCCATCAACAAAGCAGTAGGCACCCACAATCGCCGAAATATCGTTCTGCGCATCGACAAACCCAACAAGCAGCTCGTCAATTCCGTCGCCGTTCAAATCATCGAAAGCATAGTAGTAGCTTAAAAAGCCGGGGGCAGTCTGGTTGTTATAAACGAATATCTGCCCCAGTCCAGAATCACCACCGCGTCCCTGGGCCCAGTCGTCGTAGCTGGCAGCACCAGCCCCCTTCTGCTCGCAATAGCTCGCAAAGTCCTCGTAACGCGCAACCACGCCCTCGTAAGCCTTGCGTGCTTTCTTGTTTGTTGCCGCGACCTTCTTTTTAGACGACTTCTTCTCGACTGCAGCCGGCTGCTCCTGCTGCTGCGCTTGAGGCAGCACAAAGGCTTCGTAAGCTTTGACCAGGGCGTAAGCGACACCAGCGGTAAAGATGATTGCTGCAAGAATGGTGACAAACGTAGGCACAGCAAAACGGCCGATCTGCCGACGCTGCATCATAAAGGCCGCAAAGGACATATGATCAGAGGGCGCCGGAGAAGCGCTCTCTGCGCGAGATGCAGCAGGATCGCTTGTCGCTTTTATATCAGCAGATGCCTTTGGTGTACCTGAAGGAAGCGGCTGCTGAGCATTCGCCGGCGCATCATCCACATCCAACGGTTTTCCGCATGCGGAACAGAATCGCGCCCCGTCTTTGATCTTTGCCCCGCAGCTTGCGCAGTACATAAATCCCCCCTAGAACTTCAGCATATCGAAACGATAGCCCACAGCCTGCAAACAGGAAAGGCCCAGGAACAATTTGCTCGACTGTAAGCCTTTTCTTTCACCTTTCAAATTCGCCTGACCCCATGCGGAAGGCATGCGACGGGCTACTTGCTAGGCGCGAACCATGTGCAGCTTGATTGCCTTGAAGATGATGTTGGCAACCGAGACGATAGGCCAAAGTGCCACCATCGTCATCGGTGCTAATTCGGGAACAACCGGAACCGCCCCGTGAATCACGCTGCCCAACCAGTAAAAAAGCATCAGAACCACGACAGGAAGGCCCACGAGAACCACAAGCTCGATTAGCATAATCGTGATACCGATAATGCCGCTACCATAGACAAAGGGAAGCCTTACACCGCTGCGGTACAGCGAGATAATCACCTTCCAGGGACCAATCAGAAGCAGCGCCAGCGGAATCATATTGTTAAGTCCCAGCGAGCCACCTCCCAGCACGTAATTGAAAAAGAGCACATAGAGCAATGAAATCACCGCTGCTCGCCCAAGCGACCCGATGGACTCGTGAAGCGAATCCTGCAGGCAAGCAGCGGCCTCTGCATCCTCCGCCGCTTGAAACTGAGCCTCGACAGACTGGCTCTCAATCGGCTGGGCCTCGACGTAAATCGCATCCCCCACCGCGCTGGCCGCAGCCGCGACCGTAGGCGTTCCGCACACGCCGCAGAACTTGGCGCCGTCGTTAATCTCTGCTCCACACTGTTTGCAATGCATAATCGGGTCCTTTCTCGTTACCCCTTTTCTTGACGATCACAAGATACGATTTGTCGTTTATCCGATATAGAGATTTTGACTGGGTAATTTTCTTAAACGTGCTACGCTATTAAACCTGCAGCTAGAGACAGGGGTAACAATGTTTGAGTTCTCCCAAACACGCACCGTTGAAGGTTCGATTCCGTTTAAGAAAGTCAACCTCATAGAGAACGAACCCAATAGGCCCGTTGGCGAGGCCCAGCTTGTCTTTGAACTTTACATGCCCACCGAGCTGGCCGGCAACAAAAGCAACGAAGGGCCCGCACACAGCAAGCGCCATGCCGATCTGATCAGGCTGGCATCATGCATCGAACCCACCGCCGTTAAAGAGCAGCCCTTCCGCGCAAGCCTCTTTAACGTACTTGATTACGCCGAACAGACCGGGCCGCTTTTTGGCAAGCACGCAATAGAATCCGTACGCGATTGGGCCAATGCCGCGATGGCAGCACTTATTGCCATGCGCATCCAGGAATACCTCAACGGGAGCTGCACCATCGCAAAGGTCTCCGCATTGGAAAGAATCGAGAAATCAGTTGTGACCTGCGCGGCAAACGGGTCATCCTTCAAGATCTACACCACTATCCTGAGGGCGGGCGGTGATTATACCGACTCATTCAAAAGCCTGCCCATCGTGCGCAAAATCGAATCCGATGCGGGATATTTCTACGCCTTTATGTTTATGATCGACGAGGAAGAATCCCTCGTTGCACTCAACGTGCTCTCTTTTGAACACGAGCTCACCGCCAATGACTTCAGTGTTTTGCAGGCGATGTTCTACATGGACGAAGACTCCAGCTCGGAGATTTCAGCGCGACTCAAGGTCAGCAATAGCGAGGAGAGCTTCTATGTAATCGACCCTCAAGCAGATATCCAGGAGCGCCGCGAAGAACTTGAAAACGATGACCGCGATGCGCTCACCGCTTTGGTGCAGGCGCTTGTGATCTCGCATCTCTCGGGCGCGCACGTGGATGTGTTCCAGGGCAACGAGTCCACAGGGTTCCTCTCCTTTGACAGCTATCTCTCGTGGCTCTGGTTTGATTTTTCGCGCAAGCTGAGCACCGTCAAAATTGGCTATTGCGAGCAGTGCGGACGCGCCTACTCACTTGCCGGGCATCGTGGCGTCAAACGGCACTACTGCAGCGATCGATGCAAGACCGATGCCAAAAACGAGCGCACGCGCAAGGAGACGGCAAAGATACGCGAGTTGTTTGGAGCGGGCGCCAGCGTACGCGATATCGCCAACGAGATAGAACGTCCCGCGGCCTACGTGCGCTCGCAGCTCAATAAATGGACCAAGCTCAAGCACGATCTGGATGAAGACATTGAGTCAAACGGCTTTGACAGCTCCGAGCTACTCAAACGCTGCACCGCCGAGAGGCTCGATCTCAACAACCTCCTCAACGCCAAGCGCAAAAAGCAGATTCAGGACTATGCCAAACTCAAGCGCCTCGTTAAGTAGAAACGCTGTCATTTCCTTGCCGTCCGATTGACGGATGGAAAGTTACTCATATACGTGTTAGTAATATATATGTTAATAATACGTATATGAGCGAGGCACATCATGTTTGTTGGACGTCGGAAAGAGCTTGAATCCCTGGAAACCGCCTATCAAAAGGGCTCCTTTCAGTTTGCCGTAGTCTATGGAAGGCGTCGCGTGGGTAAAACCAGCCTGCTTCGCGTCTTTACACAGGGCAAACCTCATGTGATCTTCTTTACCGGGCAGCAAACCGTTGCAAGCGAAAACCTCGCGCTGCTCAGCCGCGAGATACTTGGCGATAGCGCCGCAGGAGCAGCGTTCCCCTCTATCCAGGTTGCACTCGAATCCGTCTTCGAACACGCCAAGACAGAGCAAATCGTTCTGATTATTGACGAGTATCCCTACCTCGCCGAGAGCGATCCGGGCGTCTCATCGTGCCTGCAAACGCTTATCGATCGACATAAAGACACGAGCAAGCTGTTCCTCGTACTCTGCGGATCGTCCATGAGCTTTATGGAACACCAGGTACTAGGACACCAAAGCCCTCTTTATGGACGCCGCACCATGCAGCTGCGCATTGACCCGTTCACCATCTTCGACGTGGCGCTCATGCTTCCCGATGCACCCATCGAAAGAGTCATCGAGCTGTATTCCGTTGTTGGCGGGATGCCGCTCTATCTATCACAGCTCGATGGCGCGCGTTCCACCCAATGGAACCTTGAGCATGCGCTGCTGCGTCAAGATGCGTTTTTGTATGCCGAACCCCAGAACTATCTGCTGCAAGAGGTCCGCAGCCCGGCTATCTACAATGCCGTCATAACCGCCATTGCCAACGGCTATGTACACTCCAAAGAGATTGCCGATGTTACCCACCTCGCAACACCACAGGTCGCGCGACTGCTCGACGCATTGATCGAGCTGCGAATCGTTGAGCGCGTCACGCCTGTTGTAAAGGCAACAAAACGTCAAGTAATCTATCGGATCTGCGACAACTTGTTTAGGTTTTGGTATCGTTTTGTTCCACAGTACGCGGGAACAATTGAGGAGGGGCTCGGAGCCGCTGTGGCCGCGCGTATCGCCAAGCATGATTTGTCCACCTTTGTGGGTCCTGCATTTGAAGAAGTGTGCCGCCAGTGGTTGATGCGTCAGGTTGTTGAGAGCGAGCTGGATGTGCTGCCCAAGGCAATCGGCTCTTGGTGGGGCACGAACCCGAACACGCGCCGGCAAGAAGAGATTGACGTTGTGCTTGAGGACGCCGATGGGGAGCTCATCGTTGGCGAGTGCAAATGGAGAAACGAGCCCGTAGATACCGATGTTCTTGAAACACTCGAGCGGCGCAGCGCGCTGCTGGGTCGGCCGATCGAACAGTATTACTTGTTTAGCAAGAGTGGATTTACCAAAGCGTGTCAAAATAGAGCGGCTCAAGCAAGCAGCGCGAGGCTTGTTGGACTCGAGCAACTACTATAAGAAAGGGGCTTGGAAACAGTTTTCCAAGCCCCTTTCAGTTTTTATTCGATTCCCACCTTTTTGAGCGTATCTTTGGTGACTTCCGCAACTTGATTGGGATCGACGTGGGATTCCCCCGAAATAGAGCCGTAACCTGAGGTTGAAAAATCAAAGAAGTAGTATGTCCGGTAATTGTGCCCATAGCCAAATTGCTGATATAGGGCATTATAGTCCGTCTCGGAAATGTCCTTGCCCTCCGACGCATAATAGTATTCGTAGCCATTGCCCTCGCTCGGCGCAACTCCCCAGGACTCGTAGTTGCTTACAAGCGAAAAAACATCGCCTTTCTTGCCGTATACCGAAGTATTGTCCCCAGCCAAAGCCTGCCTGCCAGCAAGCAATGCCGTAATCGCATTGCTCATCTCATATGTACTTTGGCTTACGAGGATGCTGCCGTCATCCGCTTTAATCAGCGGAAGAAACATCGTTCCTCCGTTGCTGTTATCAAGCCAATTTTGACTGTAAAGCCTCTTGACGCCACCATCAGCTGCCGACCAAACCTCTACGGTGTAGGACTTCTGAAGTCCCTCTATATCTCCATTCCAAGCGCTCTTTAATTCGTCATCGCTCATACCGTTCACAACGGTCAAGAGCTCAGGCTGGCCATCCTGATCAAAATCAACGAGGTCGACAAGACAAAGCCCCCGCATCGCATAGACAGAATCAGTCGCCTCAACAATTCGTGGCTCTCCATAGCACGCGAGATATTCCTGGCACTTTTGCTTGTAAGCGGCATACGCAGCGGTATTGTCCGCAGCGGCGCCTCCATCCTTCTTGTCGCCTTCGCCTGTCTTTGTATCGTCCTCGTTGGCCTTAGGCACCTCGAGGGAAACCTCTTTTACGGCATCAGTGGATTTAGAGTTATCGACGACTTTGACGGGAATGCTCCACTCGGCTTTTGACTTGGAGTCCCTAACGGTGAGGGTATATTTTCCCGGTTTGATATCGGGAAGCTGGCTTACCGTGAAGCCCTCGTCACCCTTAACCTCAGCATTGGTGCTGTAGCCGTTGTCGCCGTTCAGGGTCACCGAGTACTTCTTGATCTTCTCGCCCTTTGCGTCGGTCGGGGTAATCTTGGATTCTTGGGCTACCACGATGGCCTTGTCCTGGCCGTAATGGGCAACGTCGTCGCTGGACTTGCTAAAGAACAGCAGGTAGCTAAAGATGGCAATGGCTGCCAGGCCAACGATGATACCGACGATATAGAGCGCCTTGGGGTCCTTTTTCTGTGCGGATACATTCGCCGCAGGCGCAGGGGCTGGCGCCGCGACGGGCTTGGCGACCGGATTGCTCGGCTTTGGCCGGTCGGCGCGCACGGCTGGAATCGAAGGCGTTGCATCGGACGACACGTCGTCCTTGGGCCGGTCGTCTTCTTCGTCCGCTACGGGCTCGCTCTCCACGGGCGACTTTTCCTCCCCCGCCTCGGCACCGGCGGAAGGCTCCTTCTCCGTTTCGTCACTAGCGAAAATCTCTTCCGCAGCCTCATTGATAACGGAAGGCTCTTCTGCCACTTCGTTGCTGGCAGAGTTCAGCACCGCCTTTGCATCTTCGAGTGCATAGCCACACTCGGTGCAGTATCGCAAATCGCCATCAAGCTCAAATCCACAGTTGGGACAGAACATGTTAGTCCTCCTTATCGACTTTCACCGTTGTACCGTCCTTGACCTCATCAGGGGTTACTTCGGACCCAACTTGAGACTCATCATCCCAGGACGCAACCAAAATCTCGCAATTGCCGTCCGCAAAAGTACCGAGCTCATAGTCTTCGGTGCGATACACCAGCCCCTTGGATGTCACATACAAGCATGTTGAACCCTTGATTGAATAGTCTGAAGAATTGCTCCGCATGAGCATAGAGTTGTAGTCAGACGGATACTCTCTGTCTCTGCCTATTTCCGTAAGATGCGGCCAAACTGCCGAACTCATAGAACTGGCAAGATCCTCGGTATCAATGCCAAACATATCCTGAGGACTAACAGTATCACCCGTATGCAAATCAAAAATAACACCAGTCACAACCGTGCCGCCATGCGGGCCCCATCCCGTCGAATAGCGCTCGTCACGGATACAGAAATAGTTCTCATCCATGTACGTAACCGTCACGTTTCTCGATATGCAGGGAAATTCGCCGTCGGGGTACAACTCAGCATCTGATTGCTCATTATCTGATGCTCGATTCGTTCGCTCCGCATCAATTTGAAGGGGCTCGAGAATCGCCTTGTTAATTTTGTCTGCAACGTCGTCTTTGGTGGAGCTCTTAAGTTGCGGATAGGACCATTCCATGTCCCTCCGCTCGCCCTGTTCGAGCATAGGGTCGACCGGAGCAGACGCCGTCAATGACTTTGCCTCCAACGTATAGACAACTTCTTCGACCGCTCTCTCGTCCTTCTTGGGCCTTTCGGTCGCTTGCTCCTGTTGCACGGATTGCTGCTGGAGATTGGGCTCGATGACGTTCTTGTAGAGCATGAAAGCAGCGTAAGCGATGCCTGCAGCGGCGATAAATGCGGCGATCATGATAGCAAACTGCGGCACTAGGCGGTTGCCGACCTGACAGCGTTGCATAAAGAAGTTGTACATCTGGGAGTGACCGCTATTCGCGGTCTTCGAGACCGGCTCGGGGCTCGGTTCTGCTGTGGACTCGGCATTCGCGGATCCTATCGCAGAGTCCGTTTCGGTATCTGTGGGTTCCATTATGACTTCAGCGGACGATGATTCTCGCTCCGACGGCTCGGCCTTGGGCCCCTCCTCGGCCGCAGTCTTGCCCGAGAGCCCGCCCAAGGGCAGACCGCATTCGGTACAGAACCGCGCATCATCACCAATCTTGCTGCCACATTTGGGGCAAAACATGAACCTTCTTCTCCTATTCCTTTTACTCTCGCTGAGTCGTGAGTTACCCACGTGCCGTTTGTTTCGTAGTTTAACTATTTCTTAAACAAATCGACGGGTCACTTGAACAGACACATACCCGCTCAAGCGACTCTATACCGGCTAGTTATCCTTGCTCATGACATGGGTGTCAGTGCAAGAAAATCGTTGAACAGGGTTGCTACCTCGAAGTTCGAACCGATACTGAACTTGAAGCCATCTTTATTTACCGAGATGGAGAAATCGCCGCTGATATCCATATCATGCGCGCAGCCAACCACCCCCCCCATTTTTCGGTCCCACCTGTCACGTTATCAGGAGCCCGAAATCGAAGAGATGGTAAAAGCCGCTTGGGGCACATGTGGTTCCATATGCCCCAAGCGGCTATTTCGATTGCTTATGTCACAAAGAAACCTAGGTGACCTGTTTACACGCGCTAGCGCGCCGGGTCGATAGCCACCTTGCCGCTCTCCAGCACGTGGACGCGACCGTCGGCGAGCATTTGTACGACCTCGGGATACAGCACATGCTCGATCGCATGGATGTGCTCCTCGAGCGTGTCGACGTCCCAGCCCTCCTCAACAGCCAGCGCACGCTGGGCGATGATGGGGCCGTTGTCGTAGATCTCGTTGGCAAAGTGCACGGTCACGCCGGTCACCTTGACACCGCGAGCAAACGCATCGTCAATCGCATGGGCACCGGTAAAGCTCGGCAGCAGCGCCGGATGCAGGTTGACCACGCGATTGGGGAACGCCGCCAGCAGCGGCGTGTGCACCATGCGCATATAGCCGGCCATCACCACGTACTCGCAGCCGCGCTCGAGCAGCTCATGCGCGATGATCTCGTCAGCCGCGATGGGGTCGGCATAGATATCCTTGGACAGCGTGAGCGTCTGGATGCCCGCACGCTCGGCGCGCTGCAAGCCTTTGGCCGAAGGACGGCTCGACACTACAAGCTCAATCGAGGCGTTGAGCTTGCCGGCGGCGATAAGGTCGATCAGCGCCTGCAGGTTGGTGCCCGAACCGCTGATAAGCACGCCGATCTTGAGCGGCTCGGCCGTATCGGTGCCGGTCGGACGGGTGTAGGGCACAAAGCCCAGGCCCTCGGCAGCAGCCATCTGCTCGCTAGCGCTCATCGGAGTACACGACCTTACCGGAGCCCTCGACGCACTCGCCCACGCGGAACGGCTTCTCGCCCGACGCGACCAGGGCATCGGTTACCGCGGCCTCGTCCTCGGGGGCGACAATCAGGCACAGGCCGACGCCCATGTTGAAGGTCTTGCATGCCTCGTTGGGCGCAAGCTCGGCCTGGCGCGACACATAGGTGATGACGGGCGGAACGTCCCAGCCCATCTCGGCACCGTTGCGGGTGACCACAGCGTCGACGTCGTCGGCAAGCGCGCGGTTGAGGTTCTCGGTAATACCGCCGCCGGTGATGTGGGCAATGGCATGAACGTTGGCGCCACCGCGCAGCAGCTCAAGGATCGGCTTGACGTAGATGCGCGTGGGGGCCAGTAGAGCGTCTGCCAGCGATGCATCGCCGAGCTCCTCGAGCGGGCGGCTCAGCTCCTCGGCCTTAGCGGCGGCCTCGGGCGTGCCCGGTTTGATGCCGTCGACGCCGATGACCTTGCGCACGAGCGAGTAGCCGTTGGAGTGCACGCCGGTGGAAGGCAGACCCAGGATCACATCTCCGGGGCGAACGTTCGCGGGGTCGAGCATCTTGGGACGGTCGACGACGCCCACGGTAAAGCCGGCGAGGTCGTAGTCGGCCGGAGCCATGACGCCCGGGTGCTCGGCCATCTCGCCGCCCACGAGCGCGCAGCCCGCGAGCTTGCAGCCGTCGGCAACGCCCTTGATGATCTTTGCCATGTGCTCGGCCTCAATGTGACCGATGGCAACGTAATCCAGGAAGAACAGCGGCTCGGCGCCCGAAGCCAAAATGTCATTGACGCACATAGCGACCAGGTCCTGGCCCACCGTCTCGTGACGGTCCATGATCTGGGCGAGCACGAGCTTGGTGCCCACGCCGTCGGTACCGCTAATCAGGATCGGGTCTTCCATATCCTTAAGCGCGGCAGCCGAGAAGAGGCCACCAAAGCCGCCGATGCCGCCGATAACCTCGGGGCGATTGGTGTCCTTGACCATCTGCTTAATCGCGTCGACGGCGCGGCCGCCCTCAGCGGTATCGACGCCGGCATCCTCATACGTCACATGCTTGCTGTCGCTCATCTGAGCCTTCCTCTCCCACTACCGTCTGACGAGCAGGCGCCAAACGGTGCTCATAGTTGCGTCATTTCGGCGCGCGCCATAACAGCACGCGCCGTCATATCAACAAAACAGCAGGTAAAACCTACCAAAATAAACCTGTCCCTAAATGGCAGGTTTTAAGCCTCGCCGTGCTCCTCTTCCCAGCTGCGGTCGTCATATTTCTCGACCACGGCGTCGTCGTCAAAGTGTAGCGGCTTATCCAGGTTGCGGGGCTTAAAGCCCTCCATGAACTTGTCGCGGCCAAAGCTCTCGGGAATCGCCACGGGATAGCGGCCGGTAAAGCACGCGTCGCAGTAGCCGCCCTTGGGCATGACCTTCAGCAGGCCCTCGACCGAAAGGAAGGCCAGCGAATCGGCGCCAATGTACTCGCAGATCTCATCGACCGTCTTGTTGGCGCTGATGAGCTGCGACTGCACGTCGGTATCGATACCGTAGAAGCACGGCCAGATGACCTCGGGCGAGTTGATGCGAATATGAATCTCCTTGGCACCGGCGTTGCGCAGCATCTTGACGAGCTGCACCATGGTGGTGCCGCGCACAATGGAGTCGTCGATGACGACCAGGCGCTTGCCCTCGATGTTGTCGCGCAGCGGGTTGAGTTTCATACGCACGCCCATGGCGCGCAACTCCTGCGTAGGCTCGATAAACGTGCGGCCCACGTAGCGGTTCTTGATAAGGCCCTCGCCAAAGGGAATACCGCTCTCGTGCGAATAGCCCTCCGCGGGCGGCAGGCCGGAGTCGGGCACGCCGATGACCAGGTCGGCCTCGACGGGCTCCTCATGTGCCAGCTGACGACCCATGTCATAACGGCAAGCGTAGACGCTCTTGCCGTTCATGATGGAATCGGGGCGAGCGAAGTAGACCTGCTCAAAGATGCAGTTAGCAGGCTCCTCGGCTGCAGGCACGCCCTGCTCGGATACCAGGCCCTCGGCGCTGATGCGCAAGATCTCGCCGGGACGGACGTCACGGACGTACTCGGCACCCACGATGTCGAGTGCGCAGGTCTCGGAAGCAACGACCCAGCCGCCGGCGCGCGTGACACGGACGGCGGAGTCGACCGTCGCGGCGCCGTCCTGCGACGGCAGCTGCGAAACGGCTGCGGCATCGGCCTGGTCCAGACCCTCGTCCACCAGCTTGCCCAGCACGAGCGGGCGAATGCCGTGTGGATCGCGGAATGCGTAGAGCGCCTGCTCGTTGATGAGCGTCATGGCGTAGCCGCCGCGCACGAGCTCCATGGTCTTGCGAATACCCTCGCGCAGGTGGCCCGTACGCTGGGTAAAGTAGCCGATAAGCTTGGTCGCGACCTCGGAATCCGAATTGGAGAGGAACGGCACGCCCAGCTCGATCAGCTGACGGCGCAGCTCGTCGGTGTTGACGAGGGTGCCGTTGTGCGCGAGCGCGATAATGACGCTGTTGATGGTAGAGAGGTGCGGCTGAGAGGCTTCCCAGCTCTTGGCACCGGCGGTGCCATAGCGCACGTGGCCCACGGCCAGCTGGCCGGAGAGCGTCGACAGGTCGGCGTTGGAGAACACGCGGTCGAGCAGGCCCAGATCTTTGCGGACCATAACCGTGCCGCCGTCACCCACGGCGATTCCAGCCGATTCCTGGCCACGGTGCTGCAGCGCACGCAGGCCAAAGTACGTCAGTCGAGCCACGTCGCGATCGGGCGCCCATACGCCGAAAATGCCACATTCCTCATGCAGCTGGTCGGAGTCCGGATCATACGTCGACATGGTGTTCACCTGTCCCGCGGCACGCTCGGCCGCGCGGATGGTTTCTTGAGACATGGTATCCCCTCAGAGCCTCGTATTTTTGGCGTTACCCGCCTTATTATACGCACGGCGCGACGTGCTCCCCAGCGCATGAGCAGCGCTTTTTAAAAGCCCACCGAGCTAATAATCAGTTTTGTTGCCAAACATTTTATCGGTCTGTCCAGTGTAAGTGCCCGCGCCCCCAGATGGCCGCCGCGTCTGCCGTTGGGGATTACAAAGTTGCAATTGGGACGTTCGTCCTGTCTTTTGGCAGGTCGGCGGCGTATCCTTATAACCTACAACAAAGCGAGAAAGGTTCTGTATGGATCGAAACGAACTCGACCCTAGCGTCCCCAGCGCCACAGAGGTCAAGAAGATTCCCCTCATCATTAAGGTGTACGCCGTCCTGTGCATCCTTTCCGGCGTGGGCACGCTCCCGTCGGTCGCTGCCTTTATGTGGCAGGTCATCACGGCACTTGTTAACGGCAACGCCACCGAAAAGCTCGGCGACAACACGCTCGTCGCAGTCGGCCTTATCGTCGCCGGCATCATGCTCTCTGCGGCAAGTGCCGTCATCCTAATCATCTTTGGCCTGGACCTTATCAAAAACCAGCGCCGCAACGCCGCCCGCCTGTCCTACATCCTTATTGCATTCACCGTCGTCGAGCTTTTGGTCGACGTGATGCTCCAGGGTATCGGGCCCTTCTTGCTGCGCCCCGCTATTCAGCTCGGCATCCTCATCGCGCTTTCGGCCACCGTCGACCCCACGCTGCGTCAGGAGCGCGAGCTGCAGCGCCGCCTGCAGGAGATGCTCGACCGCGATGCCGCCGCCGAGGGCATGCTCGGCCGCGATGAGACCGGCGAGGGCTACATCAAGCTCAACTACTTCAACCTGTTCTGGGTATTCTTCGTCTGCTGCGTACTGGGACTTATCTTGGAGGACATCTGGCACATGACGGTCAACGACCCGGGCGTCTACCAGGACCGCGCCGGCATGCTGTTTGGCCCTTTCAGCCCCATCTACGGATTTGGCGCCGTGCTCATGACCATGGTGCTTAACCGCTTCTACAAAAAGAACCCCATCATCATTTTCCTGGTGAGCGCTGTGCTCGGCGCGAGCTTTGAGGTGTTCGTGGGCTGGTTTATGCAGACCGCGTTTGGCGTGGTCTCGTGGAGCTACTCGCACATAACGCTGTTTGGTTTGCCCGATCCGCTCGTGGTCCTCACGGGCGGACGCACCTGCACGGGCTTTGCCTGCCTGTGGGGCCTAGGTGGCCTCATCTGGATCAAGCTGCTGCTACCGAGGCTGCTTAAGCTCATCAACAAGATCCCCTGGAAGAGCCGCTACTCGGCCACCGTCATCTTTACCGTCATTATGCTGGTCGACGGCGTCATGACGCTGCAGTCGCTCGACTACTGGTACCAGCGCGTTAACGGCACGGAGCCGGACATTCCCGTCGCACAGTTCTACGGCAAGTATTTCGATAACGACTACATGGAGAACCGCTTCCAGAGCATGACCATGAGCCCCAAGGACGCCACGCGCGTTTAGCGCCCGCCGCGCCCAAAACGCAAAATGCCCGCCGGTATCACACGTACCGGTGGGCATTTTTATAAACGATCCTTCTATCGACGCAATCCTCTATGCCTCGCGCTCGACCTCACTCACGCATTCGTTCTTGATGGTGCCAACGAGCGCCTGCAGTGCATCGACCACGTGTGGGCGAATGTCCCCGCCGATAAGCACGAGCATGATGTCGTCACCTACGGTAAGCTCGCCGCTTGCCAGCCACACGCGCACATAGCCGATACCCGGCATCGCGCGCGTAGTCTCGATAGCAGACCGTACCTTTTCGGCGTCGTAGTCAAAGACCATGCCGCCCACCCTGTGGCCTGGCGCCACGCCATCGGTCTCGACTCCGCGCACCTCAGCCTTGGGCGTCGCGCGCACCACACCGTTATGCGTCAGATACATCCCACAGCCTGCCGCCGAAGCATCGGCCTTGGCCTCGCGCAGCCAAGCATCAATCGAAGGCATCAATTTGCCACTCTCGAGCATCATTTCTCCCTTACCGTCGTCGAGTAGCCAATTTGGGACGGGGCCTTTTTAGCTACTCTCGAACAACTTATTCCTCGACCGGCGTGAGCACCATGACGGCGCGTGTGTTGCTCAGCGACAGCGAACGACAGGTCACAAGCGTTACAACCTTAGTTGCCGAAGCGGCACGATCGGTGGCATCACTCGCCACGGCAGAAGCGCCGTCGAGCATCTCGGACAGGTAGTTCTTGAGTCCGTCGTCGCCCTCAAAATTGGTCGTGCGCGCCTTGGCATACGTGTCCTCGACCACCTTGGTCGCCAGCGGACGCAACTTATACGTCGCATCGCGCGTGATGTAGTACACATATTCAATGCTATCGAACGTTGCCTGGTCAGTCGTATCCGAAATCACGTTGAACATCGACCCATCGTTCATATGGTGGCCGTAGATCGTGGTCTGCTGGTCGACCATTCCCGGCGCGGTGTCATCGCTATCCAAGAAGATGGCACCCGAGGCGTTAGACGTGCCATCGAACAGCGTGTTGAGGTATTTGGAGTTGTTGTTGGTCTGCACCACGGGATAGTTGATGTTGGTTCCCGGCACGTAAATCCAACCCACAATCTCGGGGTTCGTCTGAGCAAGCGCATCAAAGTCGATAATCGGCACGCCGCTGGCGTCCTTATCGCTTACATATTGCTTCTCGATTTTCTGATACGAATCGCTCGCCTGCTTATAGCCAATCTGGGCATTAATAAAAATAGCGGCGGCGGCGACAATCAGACCGATACCGATGATGATGAGCAGAATGGGAATAATGGAGTGGCGCTTTTTGCGCGGCGGCTCGGTGCGATCCGACGGCGCGGCATGCGATGAAGACCGGGGCGGCTTCTTAGCGGAGCTATAAGACGAAGGACGATATGCGGCCGGCGCGTCCTGTCGACGATGCGTCGCCGGTGTCACGGGGCGCGGCGCGCGCGGCTGCTGAGGAGAGGATGTCCGACCCTGCTGTGCCGCACGGGCAGCACCCGGCTTCGACGGATCGGGAATCTGAGAAGCCTTGAATCGTTTTCCCTGATAATCGGACATGGCTCTCCTTATACTGCGGTGAAACGGCGGAACGCTTAGGCGTCAGCCATCTCCTGCTTCATCTTCTCGATAACCTTGCGGTACTCGGGGTCGCAAGCACCCAGAATCTGTGTGGCATAGATGGCGGCGTTCTTGGCACCGTTGATGGCAACGCAGGCCACGGGCACGCCCGAAGGCATCTGCACCATCGACAGCAGCGAATCCATACCGCCCAGGTCACTCGTCTTCATAGGCACGCCGATAACCGGCAGCGGCGTAAAGGCCGCCACGACACCGCCCAGGTGAGCAGCCTTGCCGGCAGCAGCGATAATCACCTTGATGCCGCGGTCAGCAGCAGTCGAGGCCCACTCATGGACCTTCGCCGGCGTACGGTGCGCGCTTGCAATCACGAGCTCATAGGGCACGCCTAGCGCCTCGAGCTCGGCGGTGCAACCTTCCATAACGCCCAGATCGGACTTGGAGCCCATGATGATCCCGACAACCGGCTTCTGATCTGCCATAAACAAAGACCTCCTGTTGAGAGCGGTGACGCGGCCAATCCGCGACCCTTAACTACTGAGAGTAGTATAGCTGCTCCCGTCCCTGCGGTCTGCGGGTGCCCCGGATGCATTTCATGATGCACCTAAATGTCTGCCTTCATCCTTATAGATTGTCCAGGTAGTCGTCGGCATCATAGGTAAGGCTGTAGGCTTTATTCAGGATGCGCACGAGCTCCTGAGCATCGTGCTCGCCGAGCGCTGAGAGCTGCTTCGAGAGCGATGCCACACTCTCGGCATTTTTTTTCGCCGCAAAATCGCGGCCTTCCTCGGTGATGCTCACCAACACACGCCGACGATCGTTTGGATCAGTCCTGCGCTGAATATAACCCTTGCTCTCGAGTGAATCCAAGATATGCGACATGCGCGCACGGGAGAATTTCAGCTTCTTGGCAATCTCGGAGGGAATGACATCACCGTCATTACCCGATAGATACTGTAAAACCGGTGCCTCGCCTACACTGGCGCCGCCGGCAGCACTCAAGGACCCCTTGGCAAGGGAACGTGAGTACACAATCAGTTTTCGAGCGACGTCATCGTAATCCACCGGGGATATTGTCCTTTGCAACTCTAGAAGGGCCATAAAACCATCATTTGCCGTACATTAGTTAACATTCGCAATAATTATTTATGATACCCCAACACGGAAGTCTATCGCTCGTCCTTCTTGCGTCGCATAAGCTCCTCAACGTCGATACCCGCGGCCTCGAGCATGCGCTCGACATTCTTTTTGGCGTTGGTCGTGCCAACCTTAAGCACAATCGAAAGCGGAGTGCCCACCACCAGGCACACGATGCCCACAGGGACACCCCAGCCGGGGCCGCCCTGCATACCCCACATCCCCACCAAAAAGCCAATAGCCACGAGCGAATAGCCCAGGCGCAGCCAAACGTTGAGCCGCTGAATAGCATCGGTCTGCATCTTTGCCTCGCGGATCAAGTCGTCGCGCGAAAGGTCGTGTCCATGTTTCTCGTGCATATGGTCCTCCTCGTGCAAAGTGTGCATTATGCGCAAGTGCATCGTTTATCGAATACGTCATCTTTCAAGAGCAATATAGCGGGTGTCGTATAGGCGATGGAGGTCGCTGGCCATATTGCCCTTGAAGGGCGACGTAAAATCAGAAGGCCGTGCGGTTGAGGCCGCACGGCCTTAAAGGGGGTCAAAGGATGATGACTAGTAGCTCAGCGCCGGGTCGAAGAAGCCAATAACAACGCCCACGAATGCGACCACAACGAGGATCAGCATCATGACGATGGGGTTGACCTTCTTCTTGGTCATCATGTACCAGCAGAAGATGATGAAGATCATGGGCAGCAGGTGCGGATAGATTCCGTCGAGCGTGTCCTGGAACTTACCGCCGCCGGGCAGCACCAGGTTGGGGCTGCAGGTGATGGAGACCCAAGTTGCGCCCACGGCACCGATGACCATGGTACCGACCATCACGATGGAATCACGCAGAGCCTTGGCCTTGGGGCCGACGAGGGCCTCGACTGCCTTGCCGCCGAGCTCATAGCCCTGGTTGTAGGCAAAGCGCATGCCGAGGTACATGAGCAGGTTCCACACGACGATATAGAAGATAGCGCCAAGCGGGGAGCCGCCGGTCGAGAGACCGAGGGCAATACCGAGCAGGATCGGGATCAGGGTACCGACAATCAGCGAGTCGCCAAGGCCGGCGAGCGGGCCCATGAGGCCGGCGCGGATGCCGTTGATGGCGTCGTCATCGATGGCCTCGCCGTTTGCGCGAGCCTCCTCGAGGCCGGCGGTGACGCCGACAATCATGGTTCCGATCTGCGGCTCGGTGTTGAAGAACGCGGAGTAGGTCTGAAGGGCCTGCTTCTGCTCCTCGGGCGTGTCGTAGAGCTCCTCGACAATCGGAAGCATAGCGCACAGGTAACCGAAGGTCTGCATGTGCTCCTGCGAGAAGCAGGTCAGGTTGCCATAGGACCAGTTACGGAACGACTTGGCAAGCGTTTTCTTAGAGAGCTTTTTCTTCTCTGCCATTAGATGTCCTCCTCTTCCTCATCATCGGAGCCCGAGGCGATAGCTGCCTTGGGAGCGTTTGCGAGGTCGATCTTGAGCGAAGCGATCTCATAGTTGATCAGGGCGAAGAAGCAGCCGATGCCGGCAGCGGCGATCAGGTTGCAGCCCATAACAGCGGACAGGGTGAAGCCGAAGAAGAACGTCAGGAAGTCCGTGGGCTTAGAGATGACCTGCTTGAGCAGGATGGCGATACCGACGGTAGGCAGCAGCGAGCCGACGGTAAACAGCGTCTTCATCGCGATGCCGTCCATGGGCATGTAGGTCTTCATGAGGTCGACCATGGCGGTGCCGCCCATGGTGATGATGAACGTCGGGAGGAACGAGCAGACGATGTGACCGATCCAAGGCAGAACGTTGTTGACCAGGTAGAGCTTGTGGAGATCGCCCTTCTCGAGCCACTTCCAGCCCATGCCCTGCCACACCAGGTTGATGGTGGCGGTGCCATAGAAGAGCACAGTGCCGAGCGTGCCGACGGCGGCACCGAGGGATGCGGCCATGCCGGCAGCCTCAGCAGAGGCGGGATCGATGCCCGAGTTCTTGATGGCGAGGATCGCCAGCGGGATGCCGATATAGGACACGGCGCGGACGTCGGCGGAGACGGTTCCGCCGGGGGTCACGAGAGCGATGTAGACAACCTGGATGGCAGCGCCGACGAGGATGCCCGTCTGCATATCGCCCATGATGATGCCGACGATGAGGCCGGCGACCAGAGGACGACCCAGAGTGTAGTTGCCGATCGTCGTGCCGCCCATGCCAGGCAGTGATGCCAGGCAGGCGAACAGGCCGAACAGCGCGGCTTGGAATGCATTGATTGCCATGCTTTCCCCTTTCTTTATTCCTCAGCCCCTTTCCCCAGGGCTGTAGGTACCAAAATGCAGCTGGCGCCTAACTAGAAGCCAAACTGACCGCGGAACTTGGGCCACTCACCAATGGACTTCTCCTTGATAAGGGCGAACTCGACCGTGTAGCCGGCGTTGGTGAGATCCTCGAGCGCCTGGGCCTCTTCCTGCGTGATCGACTGGTTGTTGCCAAGCTTGGTGGTGCCGGGACGATCGTTGCAGGGACCGACGATGATGCGGTCCATGCCGGGCTTAAAGCCAAAATCGACGAGAAGTTCCTTCATGTCGAGCGGGTTCTTGGTGATCAGGAAGTACTTGGTGTCGGACTTGAGAACCTTCTCGGAGACCTCCTTGAAGTGCTCCTTGGTCCACACGAACGTCTTCTTGCCCGAGGCACTCTTGTAGGCCTCCTTGAGCACGGGGTTGGACGCTGCAGCGTCGTTGACGGCGATAAGACCGTCGCAGGGATACTCGAGGGCCCAACGGGTAACGGTCTGTCCATGGATCATACGGTCATCAATACGGATGAACGAAATCATGCGTTCTCCCTTTCTTTATCACCGGGGGTCTTTCCTCTTAACCCCCGCTCCATCACGAAAATTTGGGCGGATGCGCTGCCTAGATGTCGTCGTCCTCGTCGTCGGCGTCATCGGTCGGGACAACGAGCTCGGACATACCGTTCTTGCCCTCCTGCAGCATCATCTGCTTGAGGGAATCCAGGTCCATGGTGGCAAGCCCCATCATGGCGGTCATAGCCATGGGCAGATTCATACCGCCGAAGGCAATGGTGTGGTCGAGCAAACCCTTCTCGGCCAGCGTGTTCATGGCATTGGTGAGCGGCGATCCGCCCAGGATGTCACCAAGCAGGACAACCTCGTCATCGGCGGTAACGGGAGCGAGCATCGCCTTGACGTTCTCGACATACTCGTCAGCGCCCATGCCGTCCACGAGACTCGTCGACAAGATGTTCGGGGCGTCATTGCCGAGCATCTTGAGGACACTGTGCAGTCCGGGAGCGAGCGTTCCGTGACTGACCATTACCAGATACCGCATGCGGTCTCCTCTCGACCTGCCGTGTGTCGCACGGCTTTGCTTTTTGCTGAGATTATTGTTGCGCCGGGGCATGTTCGGTACAAGAAAATAGTTGCGAACGGCAACTATTCATCGGTTAACGGTAGCAACTATTTTTGTGCCTAAATTATTTTTTCTTCTAATTATTTTTAAAATAGCAGGTAGATTGCCTGATAAATGTTTTATGTTCCTTATGCACCATACATACCAGCAAGAATCGGGCCTGGCATCTCCGGTTTGCCCCGCAGTGTCAGACCATGTCACGTACGCCCACGACATGGAGGTACCCCATGGATATGATCTCTTTTCTCGCCTCCGAACCCTTCGACCGCAGCGGTGATACGCCGCTCTATGTCCAGCTTAAACATCGAATCGCTCTGCTTATCGCCAGCCAGGCGTTCGACACCAAGACGCCGCTGCCACGCGAGCTCGAAATCTGTGAGCGGCTGGAGTTATCGCGCGCGACCGTGCGCCGTTGCTTCCAAGATCTCGTCATCGAGGGGCGCGTGGTGCGCAAGCGCGGCCAGGGCACGTTCATCAAGCCCCAAACTTCAGCACCCGGCATCGACCTGGCCCTGAATTTCAGCGCGCGGATGCGCGAAGCGGGACGGGTTCCGAGCTCGCAGATTCTCGCCTTTTCAAGCATACCGGCCGTCCGCGGCATCGCCTCCGGGCTCAAAGTGCCCGAAGGGACACCCGTCTGGGAGATTCGCCGCCTGCGTCTCGCCAACGACAAACCCATGGAGCTCAACTACGTCTATATCCCCGTGTCACTTTGCCCCGAGCTCACGCGCAAAGACGTGGATGGCTCGCTCTACGCCTACATCGCGGAAAAGACCGGCATCCTGCCCGCAAGCGTCGATGCCGTCTACGAGACGGTCAACCTCGACAAGCATGAGGCGCGTCTTTTGGGACAGAACACCGGTAAGGCGGCGATGCGCATCGTGCGTTCGACCTACGACAAGACGGGAACCCCGTTCGAGGTAGGCGTGCTCATCAGCTGCGACGGTCAGGCAAAGCTGCACGTGCACATCGCCGCCGACAAAACAACCTTCACCGCCACAGCCCAATAAATCCAAAACGTGGGCGCCGTCGTTCAAACGAACGACGGCGCCCACACTCATTTTCTATTCAGCCCTAGTCATCGCACAAAGCCCCTTCGGCAGCACACGGTGCAACCGAGTCACCGTAGGCCGGGGCGGGAGGCGGTCCTTTCTCTCGGAAAACTTCGCGAAGCCCAGTTTCCGAGAGAAAGTGTCCGGCTGCCGCCCCGGCCGACCAGGTCACATTACACCGTGTGCTGCGGCAGGTCCTGCAGGGCGATGACGTCCATGCCCATGTCGTTGGCGCTGCCGTGACCCTGCTGGTCCTCACGCACCGCCTCGATGGCACTCACGTACGTGTTGGCGGCAGACATCGCGGTCACGCAGGTCACACCGCGTCGCACTGCCTCGGTGCGCAGCAGATAGCCGTCGCCGCGCGAGCCCGGACCGTACGGCGTGTTGATGATCACCGCGATCTTGCCATCGGCGATGAGGTCGCCGATGTTGGGGCGCTCGCCGTCGTGCGGGCCGCTGATCTTTTCCACGATCTCGCACGTCACGTTGCCTCCACGCAGCACGCGCGCCGTACCCTCGGTAGAGCAGATGTCAAAGCCCAGATAGCGCAGGATACGGGCGACCGAAAGGATATGGCGCTTGTCGCGGTCGCACACGCTAATGAACACCTTGCCGTAACTCGGGTCGGGCAGCTTGTAGTCGATCGCCAGCTGCGTCTTGGCGTATGCCTCGGGATAGCTCTTAGCGATACCCATGACCTCGCCCGTCGACTTCATCTCAGGCCCCAGGATGACGTCGGCGCCCGGGAAACGACCCCAAGGCATGACGGCTTCCTTCATGCAGAACCAGTCCAGTTGACGTTCGTCGCTCGGCAGGCCCAAGCTCGCGATGGAATCGCCTGCCATGATGCGCGCCGCGCACTTGGCCAGCGGCACGCCGGTGGCCTTGGAGATGAACGGCACGGTACGGCTGGCGCGCGGGTTGGCCTCGATCACGTAGACGGTCTCGCCCTTGATGGCATACTGCACATTGACCAGACCGCGGACTCCCAGCGCCATCGCGATGCGGCGCGTAGTCTCGCGGAGCTTCGCCTGCAGGCTCTCGCTAAAGCTAAACGGTGGGATGCAGGTCGCAGAGTCGCCGGAGTGAATACCGGCCTCCTCAATATGTTCCAGGATGCCGCCGATGTATACCTCTTCGCCATCGCACAGGGCGTCGACATCGGACTCAATCGCACCCTCCAGGAAGCGGTCCAGATACACCGGGTAGTCGGGGCTAATGCGCGCGGCCTCGGCCATGTAATCGCGCAGATGCTCGGCATCGTAGGCGATCATCATGCCGCGGCCGCCCAGCACATAGCTCGGGCGCACCAGCAGCGGATAGCCGATGTGCGCGGCCACGACCTCGGCCTCCTCAAACGAGGTGGCCTGGCCCGCCGGCGGGTACATGATGCCCAGCTTGTCGAGCAGAGCGGCGAAGCGCTCGCGGTCCTCGGCAAAGTCGATGGCATCGGGCTTGGTGCCCATAATGTTCACGCCGCTCTCCTCGAGCATGCGCGCCAGCTTAAGCGGAGTCTGGCCGCCGAGCGTCACCACGACACCGTCGGGGCGCTCGACATCGATAACGTCCATGACGTCCTCGTAGGTGAGCGGCTCAAAGTACAGGCGGTCGGACGTGTCGTAGTCGGTCGAGACGGTCTCGGGATTGCAGTTGACCATGATGGTCTCAAAGCCGCGGGCCGCCAGCGCATAGCTCGCATGCACGCAGCAGTAGTCGAACTCAATACCCTGGCCGATACGGTTGGGACCGGCACCCAGAATCATCGCCTTGGGCTTGCTTGCCGGCGTGGTCTCGTCGGGGGCAACGCACTTCTTGGCGATCGGGCTCGTGCGGTAAATGTTCTCGTAGGTCTTATAGTGGTATTCCGTGGCACTCGAGAACTCGGCGGCGCAGGTGTCGACCGTCTTCATGCTGGGAACCACGCCCAGACCCTTACGGTAAGCGCGAACAAAACGCTCATCCGAGCCGGTCAGCGCGGCAATCTCGGCATCACTCGTGCCATACTGCTTGAGCAGGCGCATCGCGTCGGCGTCAATGTCCTCCACGCGCAGGCCGCGAACGCTCTCCTGGACCCGCACCATATCGTTGATGCGGTTGAGATACCACGGATCGATACCGCAGATGGCGTGGATGCGCGCAACATCCCAGCCACGGCGCAGGGCCTCGACCACAAAGAAGATGCGATGCTCGGTCGGGGTGCCCACGGCCTGGGCGAGCTCATCGTCGCTCAGCTTATCGGCGCCCTCCTTGCCACCGGCGCAAATACCCTGGTGCCCGTCCTCCAGCGAGCGCATGGCCTTGCCAAAGGCCTCCTCAAAGGTGCGGCCGATCGCCATGATCTCGCCCACGGCCTTCATGCGCGTGGTGAGCGTGGGGTCGGTGCCCTTGAATTTCTCAAAGGCAAAGCGCGGCACCTTGACCACGCAGTAGTCGATCGTGGGCTCAAAGCAGGCGGGCGTGGCCTTGGTGATGTCGTTGACGATCTCGTCGAGCGTATAGCCCACGGCCAGGCGAGCGGCGGCCTTGGCGATGGGGAAACCCGTGGCCTTGGAGGCCAGCGCGGACGAACGGCTCACGCGCGGGTTCATTTCGATGACAATCAGGCGGCCGGTCTGGGGGTTCACGGCAAACTGCACGTTGGATCCGCCGGTCTCGACGCCGATCTTCTCCAAAATGGCGAGCGAGGCGACACGCATGCGCTGATACTCAAGGTCGGAGAGGGTCTGCGCCGGCGCCACGGTGATGGAGTCACCGGTATGCACGCCCATGGGGTCGAGGTTCTCGATGGAGCACACGATGATGCCGTTGCCGGCGTGGTCGCGCATAACCTCCATCTCGTACTCTTTCCAGCCCTCGATGGACTCCTCGACCAGCACCTCGTGAGCGGGCGAGAGTTCAAGGCCCTGGCTCACGATGGAGACGAGCTCCTCGTGAGTATGTGCGATGCCACCACCGGCGCCGCCGAGAGTAAAGCTCGGACGCAGCACACAGGGATATCCCACGCGCTCGGCGATAGCCTCGGCGTCTGCCACGCTGTAGGCATAGCCCGAGCGCGCAACCTCCAGGCCGATCTCGGCCATGGCCTCGTTAAAGAGCTTACGGTCCTCGCCGCGCTCGATGGCGGCAAGGTCGCAGCCGATCATCTCGACGCCGTACTTGTCGAGCGTGCCGTCCTTTGCCAGCTCGACGGCGGCATTCAGACCGGTCTGGCCGCCCAGCGTGGGCAGCAGTGCGTCCGGTCGCTCCTTCTTGATCACACGCTCGATAAATTCGGCGGTGATGGGCTCGACATAGGTGCGGTCGGCCAAGCCCGGGTCGGTCATGATGGTCGCCGGGTTCGAGTTGACCAGGATGACCTCAAAGCCATCCTCCTTGAGCACCTTGCAGGCCTGGGCGCCGGAGTAATCGAACTCGCAGGCCTGGCCAATGACGATGGGGCCCGAGCCAATGACGAGGATACGCTTGATGTCGGTACGTTTAGGCATGTTTAAAACCTCCTAGAGAGGCTGACTCAATGTTTTGAAAAAGTCAGCGAGGGTGCAGCTGGTGCATCAGGTTGCCGTGATGCGAGGGCGCGCTGGGCTTATGCCCGCGCGTCCGAAGCAGAACGGCAAGATGATGTGCCAGATGCAGCCGCAGCGTCGACCGGTCCGCCGTTCGGTAGAACGGCGGAACCATCGTCGGCAAAGTTCCAGCCGGCAAGGCGGTCCTTGGCGGTATCGATGTCCAGATAGTTCTCCTCGCCGTCCATGAGTCGCGTAAAGGCGGTAAAGAGATAGTGGGCATCGGTGGGGCCGGGCGAGGCCTCGGGATGGTACTGGACCGAGAAGCACGGCGCGTCGAGCAGCTGGATGCCCTCGGCGGTGCCGTCATTGAGATTCACATGCGTCAGGCGAATGCGGCCGAAGCGCTCGTTCATCACGACCGGCGCGATACCGCGGCGCACCCAGGCGCGCAGATCGCCATCGGCCGCGTGCTCGGTCTCGCCGCCCGAAAGCTCGGGAACAAGCTTGCCCAAGCTGGGGAACAACAGGCCAAAGCCGTGGTTTTGCGCGGTAATCTCCACACGGCGGCTGACCAGATTCATAACCGGCTGGTTGCCGCCACGGTGACCGAATTTGAGCTTTTCCATCTGGGCGCCGCACGCCAAGCTGATCATCTGGTGACCGAGGCAGATACCAAAGATTGGCACCTTGCCGATCAACTGCTGCACCTGCTCGTAGGTCTCCACCACGGCATCGGGGTCGCCGGGGCCATTGGACAAAAAGACGCCATCGGGATTCATGTCGAGCACCTGACGCGCGGGCGTATCCCACGGCACGACGGTGAGGTTGCAGCCGGCACGGACCAGGCCCTCCAGGATGCCGCGCTTGACACCGCAGTCGTAGGCGACCACTTTGTGGCGGGCAGGAGCGACAGGGGCAAGCGCAAAGTCATGCGTAGCGGGCAGGTCGCTCGCGGCAAAAGCGTGGGGCTCAGGGCAGCTCACGGTCTTGACCAGGTTCTCGCCGACCAGCGTAGGCGCGGCGGACAGGCGCTCGGCAAGCTCGTCGACGTCAAAGATCTCCGTCGAGATTATGCCCATCTTGGAACCGTTGTCGCGCAGGTGGCGCACGAGAGCGCGGGTGTCGACGCCCTCAATAGCGACGATGCCGTGTGCACGCAGGTACTCCGGCACGCTGACGGTCGAGCGCCAATTAGAAGGCGTGGCGCACATGTCGTGGACGACCATGCCGCGCATGGCGGGAGCGCTCGCGGGGCGAGCGGTATCGCCGGGGAAGGCCGACTGGACATCGGTCTCGTCAATGCCGTAGTTGCCGATCTGCGGATAGGTCATGATTACGATTTGGCCGGCATAGCTCGGGTCGGTCATGACCTCAAAGTAGCCTTCGAGCGACGTGTTAAAGCAGACCTCGCCGGTTGCGGTACCCTCGGCACCGCATGCACGGCCATAAAAAATGGTCCCATCCTCAAGATACAGGATGCAGGGACCGCAGGTGCCCTTGCTGGTTTTAGCCAGCATACGCTGGCACAGCTCGCTGGGCGCGACGGTGCGGGCGGCAGCGCCCGCAATATGGTTGTTCGCCATAGTTCTCCTTCCCGGTCTCACAGGACCGGCTTAAAGGTGTGTAGTTAGGCCTCGCGGTATTCTAACCGCAAGCATCGCCCATGGCATTAATTACATAGAATTGTTTACAAAATGATAATTATGACTTCCTGTGCATAATGATTTTTCTGGGACGGGGATTAAAAAATTATTCTGAGAGCAGGGCTTTGTCGCCAACTGCATACATGACAGAATGATTTTTTAATCCCCGTCCCAGAAAAATCATCCCGCGTGGGCTTGCGGCTCACGCGGGATGGCATCGTTCTATGTGGCTGCGGACTACTTTTGCTTGTCCTGCTCCAGCAGCTCGGACGGCGTGCGATCGGGCTTTCCGCCGCGGAAGATCTCTCGACCGTGCAGACGATGCTCAAGATCGCGCTCGGCCTGCTCCTCCGTGATCTTGGTCTGGCTCACCACCGGGTCCTCGATCAGCGATGAAACCGAGTTGACCTGTTTTTGAATGCGCTCGGCAATGGTGTCGTCCATGCTTACGATGCGCATCTTCCAGTCGATACTCGTGGCGTTGGACGAGCTCTTGGTCCAAACGAACGTCAGGATGGCGCTTTGGTGCCCCTGAGCAGGAAACATGCCAAAGAAGGAATCATGCTGGATCCTGCTGTCCTCGTCGATATAGGCGTGAACGTTATACACCACACGGTCGATCTTGTCGTTGAGCAGGGCGTTGGTTGCGAGCGCCGCCGCCTGAATCTGACCGTTGGACAGCAGCTCGAGTTCATTGGCAGAAGACGTGTCCAGCACCGTCACCTCAACCGTGCCCGTGCGCTCATCTGCCTCGTCGACGGTAAAATCGAGCGGGAACTGCGTAAAGCCATTGCCCCATTCAAGTCCACCCTTGAGCGCGGTCGAAACGGTATCCACCGAAACACTTTCGGAAAGGTTCGCGGTATTCAGACGTCGCATCACGCCGTAGCCAATCTGCATGCCCACAATCAGCACCAAAATGCCGATAACCACGGCCATGGCGGTCTTCGTAATGGTATGGCTCACCTGCGAGCCCGAAGGGTCGTCCTCGGACAGCGGGTCGATATGTTTTGCCTGGCTCGCGCGATCCTCGCTGCGCAGCCGCGCCAGCGTCGCCTTGTCGCCGCGCTTGACGGCGGCCTCTTTCTCGCGCATGCGCTCGGTGCGCTTTTTGGCGAGCGTAGGATCCAAGACGCCGGATGCATCGATTTCGGAGAATAACTCCGTCACTTCTTCCGGAGTCAAAGGGTTCTTATCAGCCATGATCTTCCTGTCATATCAATCAGTCGAGCTCGTGCGCACGCGCACCTTCGAACTGCATTCGATAGTAACGGGCATAGGTGCCGCCACGGGCGAGAAGCTCCTCGTGCGTGCCACGTTCCACAACGCGACCATGCTCAACGGTCGCAATCTCGTCAGCATGCTTAATAGTCGAGAGACGGTGGGCGATGATGATCGTGGTACGGCCGCGTGCCAGCTCTTCGAGCGACTCCTGCACCGCTTCCTCGCTCTCGTTATCCAGGGCACTCGTCGCCTCATCCAAAATAAGGATCTTGGGATTCTTGAGAAAAACGCGCGCGATGGCGACGCGCTGCTTTTGACCACCCGAAAGACGGCTGCCGCGCTCGCCCACCACGGTGTCGTAGCCTTGCGGAAGCGATTCGATAAAGGTATCAATATTGGCGCGGCGGGCCGCTTCGGCGATCTCTTCTGCCGTGGCGCCCGGCTTGCCGTAGGCGATGTTCTCGCCGATCGTTCCATCAAACAGGTACACATCTTGCTGCACCAGGCCGATGGCACGGCGCAGACTATGCTGCGTCACGTCGCGCACATCCTGGCCGTCGATGCTAATGGAGCCGGCGGCAACGTCGTAAAAGCGCGGCAACAGCGAACAAGTCGTCGATTTGCCGCCGCCCGAGGGGCCAACCAAAGCGATGGTCTGACCGGGCTTGATGGACAGGTCCATGTGGTCGATAACAGGGCGTCCGTCGGCGCCGCGCTCGCCCAATTCAACATCCTCGTAGCTAAAGCACACGTCGCGGTACTCCACAGCACCAGCCGTCACCTGCAGATCCGCAGCACCCGGCTTATCCTGAATATCGGGGACAGTCGAGAGCACCTCATCCATGCGCTTAAAGCCGGCGATGGCTTTCTGATACGTCTCAGCCGAATTGACGAGCGTCTCGAGCGGCGTGCAGAACAGCGAAATGTAGAGTGCGAAGGTTGCCATATCGACCGCCTGCAGCTGACCCTGGGCAACGAGCCAACCGCCCAGCAGCACCACGATCACATAAAGCACTCCCGAGAGCAGGCCATACGTCGCGGTATAGACGCCCATGGCGTGATACATGTTCTCCTTGGACGAAAGGTAGCGATTGTTCGAGGCGCGAAACTTAGAGCGCTCGGTCTGCTCATTGGCAAAGCTCTTGACCACACGCATGCCCGCCAGCGAATCCTGCAGCTGCGCGTTGATGCCGCTAATCTTTTTGCGGTTATCGCTAAAGACCTCGCGCATGCGCATATTCTGCCAAAACATAATGACCGCGAACACCACCGTCACCACAGCCATGGCGAGTGCGAGCACCGGCGCGATGGTAAACAGAATCACAAACGAGCCGATGATCTCGATACCGCAGATAATGATCCATTCGGGCACGTGGTGCGCCGCCTCGCAGATATCGAACAGGTCATTGACCACGCGGCTCATCATGTCGCCCGAGCTGTTGCGATCAAAGTACGCAAAGCTAAACCGTTCGTACTGATCGAACAGGTCCTCGCGCATTTTGGACTCCATGCGCGCGCCCATCACATGACCCCAATAGCTCACAAAATAGCGGCAGGCGCAGCGGATGACATACATCAGCACCAGTCCCACCGCGATCATACCGAGCGCCTGCATAATGGCAGCCTGACCCTGGGTAAAGAGCCCGCCGGTCAGATTGCGCAAGATAATGGGGAACGCCAGGTCAATGGCGGCAAGCACCAGAGCACAAAGAGTATCAGCAACAAAAAGCCCCATCTGGGGCTTGTAATACGAAAGAAACCTCTTAAACATAGTCACCTTACGCGGTTTTACCAAACCGCGTTTCGTCTCGACGCTGCAAGTGCTCCATTTGGACAATCTGGCCTTCAATCGTCGGTCGCGTATATCCATACGCTTCCCTCCTCTTTTAGGCCACCTTGTCTCAAATGGAGCACTTTCGCTGACTTACACAAACCCGCGGGATCATCCCCGCTCGTTAAAGTTCCGCTCCACCCAAACGATGAGCAATGCTGTCGCAAGCCAAGGCACCCACAACGGTCTTGGCGTCTTCGATCTTGCCGTCGAGTACGGCGTCGATCAGCTCATGCAGTGGCACCAGGTCGACGTTGACAAACTCGTCATCGTCGGGGTCGGGCGCATCAAACTCGAGCTTGGTGGCCAGGTAGATGTGAATGATCTCGTCGCAAAAACCGCAGGTCGTGACAATCGACGTCAAAAAGCGAATGCGACCAGCCCTAAAGCCCGTCTCCTCATGCAACTCGCGCTTGGCGCAATCGAGCGGGTCCTCGCCCGGATCGAGCTTGCCGGCGGGAATCTCGACCGTCACGCGGTCGATGGCGGTGCGATACTGACGTACCAGCACGATCTTGCCACTCTCGGTCAGTGCCACAACGGCCGCCGCACCCGGATGGCGAACGATATCGCGGGCGCTGCGGTGACCGTTGGGCAGCTCAACCTCAAGACGGTGGACGTCGAGGATCTTGCCCTTCCAGGCGCACTCCTCCGAAAGAATCTTCTCGTGCAGCAGGGCGTCATGCGGGTCGTCGTCGCCCAGCACCAGCTCCGGCTCGTCAGCGACCTCGCCACCAGGCTCGCCCTCGGCGTGTCCACACATGCGGCCGTCTTCCTCGACGATCTGCGCGTCCACGAGCTCTTCGTTCTTCTCGTCCATCCGTCTCATTCCTCTCGGATTTTAGGCATCCCAGGCGTCACGGCCGCGCAGCGCACGCAGGCCAATGTCGTGGCGCAGGGTCTTGCCCTCAAAATCAATCTTCTCGCAGGCCTCGTAGGCAAGGTTGCGGGCGTTCTCAAACGTATTGCCCAGCGCGGTCACGGCAAGCACACGGCCGCCGTTGGTCACAAGCTGGCCATCAACCACGGCGGTGCCGGCGTGGTACACCGTCACGTTCTCCATGGCCTCGGCATCCTCGATACCGTTAATGACCTTGCCCTTCTCGTAGCTGCCGGGGTAGCCCGCGCTCGTCAGGACAACGGCCACGGCCCACTCGTCGCGCCAGTCGAGCTCAATCTGATCGAGCTCGCAGTTGGCGCAAGCCAGCATGACCTCGACCAGGTCGTTCTTAAGGCGCGGGAGCACGACCTGCGTCTCGGGGTCGCCAAAGCGGGCGTTGAACTCCAGCACCTTGGGGCCGGCGGGGGTGAGCATAAAGCCGCCATACAGGCAGCCGCGGTAGTCGATGCCCTCGGCAGCAAGCTCGGCCACGGTCTGCTCCATGACCTTCACCATGATGGCGTGCTCCTCGTCGGTCACGATGGGCACCGGGCTGTAGACGCCCATGCCGCCCGTGTTGGGGCCCTTGTCGCCCTCGAGCGCACGCTTGTGATCCTGCGAGGTGGCCATGGGACGCACGGTCTTACCGTCGGTAAAGGCCAGCAGCGAGCACTCGGGGCCGGTCAGCATCTCCTCGATGACCACCGTGTTGCCGGCATCGCCAAAGGTGCCGCCAAAACACTCACGCACAGCCTCCTCGGCCTGCGAAAGCTCGGTTGCCACGATAACGCCCTTGCCCGCGGCAAGGCCGTCGGCCTTGACGACCAGCGGAGCGCCCTGCTCGCGCACATAGGCAAGAGCCGAAGCCTCGTCGGTAAATGAGCCATAGGCTGCCGTCGGGATACCGGCGCGCTCCATGAGCTGCTTGGAGAACAGCTTAGAGCCCTCCATCTGGGCGCCCTCGGCACCCGGGCCAAAGCACGGGATGCCCGCCGCGCGGACGGCGTCGGCAACGCCCGCCACGAGCGGAGCCTCGGGGCCAATCACCACGAGTCCGCATCCATGGCTCTGGGCAAACGCCGCCACGGCCGCAGGATCGCAATCGTCGAGAACCACGTTCTCGCCGCAGCTCGCGGTGCCGCCGTTACCCGGCGCGATGTAGAGCTTGCCGGCGCGCGGTGATGCTGCGAGCTTGGCTGCCAGAGCATGCTCGCGGCCGCCGCTGCCCAACAACAGGATGTCGATGGTTTGAGTGTCCGCCTTCAAGGGTGCCTCCTCTATGGATTACCGGCCCGCTCCGCGCGGGCCCATTACAAGCAAATATACCCCTCGGCCGCCCATCTGGGCTGCAAAGGGGTATATCGCAATAACCAAATAACGCCGATTACTTCCAGAATCGGTTGATGATCTGCTCGCGACCGGCGCCAACGCCAATGAACGTCACGCGGGTGTGTGCCAGATCCTCGATAAACGCCACGTAATCCTGAGCCTCCTGCGGCAGCTCATCAAAGCTGCGGCAGCCGGTGATGTCGCACTTCCAGCCAGGGAGCTCCTCGTAGATGGGCTTGGCATGCTCAAAACGCACCTGGTGCTCGGGCACGCTCGTGTAGCGCTCGCCGTCGACGTCATAGGCAACGCACACCTTAATGGTGTCGAAGGCCGAAAGCACGTCGAGCTTGGTCACGGCGATGTCGGTGAGGCCGTTGACGCGCGAGGCATAGTTGGCGATAGGGCCGTCAAACCAGCCGCAGCGACGACGGCGACCGGTGGTCACGCCGTACTCGTAGCCCTCCTCGGTCAGCGTGTGGCCGGCCTCGGACTCATAGGAAAGCTCGGTGGGCATGGGACCCGAACCGACGCGGGTGATATAGGCCTTCATGACGCCCAGCACGCGGTCGACGTTCTTCATGCCGACACCGGAACCGGTAATGGCGCCGCCAGCGGTGCAGTTAGAAGACGTCACGTACGGATAGGTGCCGTGATCGATGTCGAGCAGCGTCGCCTGGGCGCCCTCAAACAGCAAATCCTTGCCCTCATCGATCATGTTGTTGAGCAGCAGGCTCGTCTCGGTGATGTAGGGGCGCAGGCGCTCGGCCATGGGCAGGTACTCATCGCAAATCTGATCCACGGTGTAGGTGGGCAGGTTGTAGATGAGCTCCAGCTCGGGGTTCACGCGGGCAAGAGCGGTCTCCAGCTTATCGCGGAACAGTGCCTCGTCCAGCATGTCCTGCATACGCAGGCCGATGCGGGCCATCTTGTCCTGATAGCACGGACCGATGCCGCGCTTGGTGGTACCGATGTTCTTCTTGCCGAGCTTCTGCTCAAAGGCGCCATCCAGATCGATGTGGTACGGCATGATGACATGCGCGTTGCCGCTGATCTTGAGATTCTTGGTGGTGATGCCATCGGCCTCGAACATGTCGATCTCCTCAAGGACAACCTTGGGGTTGACGATGCAGCCGTTACCGATTACCGACACGTGGTCGGAATACATGATGCCGGAGGGCACCTGGTGCAGGCCGTACTTCTTGCCGTTGACGACGATGGTGTGGCCGGCGTTGTTGCCGCCCGAGTAGCGCACGACGGCATCAAAGTCGCCGGCGACCAGGTCGCAGATCTTACCCTTGCCCTCATCGCCCCACTGGGCACCGACCAAAACGGTTGACGGCATGTTTACTCCTCACATTCATGGACTGTCCGCGCACCGCAAGCGCGCAGAAGCACAAAACATTCCCAGTATACCCGTGCAACGGGCGCCTGTCCTACTCCTCGGTATGCGCCCCATCAAGCTCATAGAACTTGGTGGATGCCGGCAGGAACATCAGGTCGACGTCGCCGATCGGGCCCGAACGGTTCTTTGCCACGACGATACGCGTAACGCCCTCGTCGGGTCGGTCGTCGCGCGAGGCCTCGGCCTCGTCGGCGGATCGGTCCAAGAACATGACGATATCGGCGTCCTGCTCGATGGAGCCCGATTCACGCAGGTCGGACAGCTGCGGGCGCTTGCCGGTACGGGATTCAACCTGACGCGACAGCTGCGACAGCGCGATCAGCGGAATCTTGAGCTCCTTGGCCATAATCTTCAGGCCACGCGACATCTCGGAGACCTCGACGGTGCGGCTCTCGGAACGACGTCCCGGCGGGGGGCTCACCAGCTGCAAGTAGTCCAGGATGATGATGGCCTTCTCCTTGTTATGGAGCATGCGGCGGCTCTTGGCGCGAATCTCGGTCACCGTGGTGCCGGGTGTATCGTCAATCAGAATATCGAGCTTGGACAGCGTCTGCGTGGCCTCATTGATGTTGGCCCACTGCTCGGGGCTAATGCGACCCGTACGGAAGTCGCTGATCGAGATCATGGCATAGGCGCAAATCAGACGCTGGGCAATTTCCTTGCCCGACATCTCCAGCGAGAAGAAGCCGACGGTATAGCCAGCGGCGGCGGCATTGAGTGCCAAGTTCAGGGCGAACGACGTCTTACCCACGGCGGGGCGGGCGCCGATAATGATGAGCTGGCCCTCGCGGAAGCCCATGAGCATACGGTCGAGCGACGGGAAGCCCGTGGGCACGCCTGCAGCCTGACCGCCAGCCTTGCACACTTCCTCGGCCTCGTTATATGCCTCGACCATAAACTCGGTCAGCGTCTTGTAGCTCGACTTAACCTCACGCGCCGTGACCTTGAGCAGCTTGCTCTCGGCCAGCTCCACGACCTCTTTGGTGTCGGTGGGGGCGTTGTAGGCCAGCGCGTTGATCTCGTTGGTGGCGCCAATCAGCTCACGCAGCATCGAGTCGCGACGAACGATGGCGGCATGGTGCTGCCAGTTAACGAGCGACAGAGTCTGTCCCATCAGCTCCAAAATGTACGCCTCGCCGCCCACGGCATCGAGCTTGTTGATGCTTCGCAGGTAATCGATCAGCGAGATAGAGTCAATGGGGATACGACTGTTATACATATCGACCATCGCGGTATAGATGGTCTTATGAATGGGCCGGTAGAAGTCATCGGGCTGCAGCTCGACTTGGGCCTCTTCGACCACCTCGGGCGATAGCAGCATAGCGGCCAGTACGTTGGCCTCTGCATCTTGGTTTTGGGGGAGACCCAACTTAGAGCCACGGTCCTCGACCGTCAGCCCCGTCTCCCTATCGTCATATGCCATGAGCGTCCTCATTCATATCGCTTGCGAGCATCCATAGTATCAGCCGCGGCTATAAATCGAGCCGCGGCTTGGCAATCATCACCGAACCAAACGGATGAACGGTCCCATACACGGGACCGCATCTCAATGACTGCCACGACACTCACCCAGCGCAAAAAATAAAAGGGCGCCCTGGTCTCCCAGAGCGCCCTTCTTAGAACAAGATTGTTGCGTTGCAGCAAATGCTACTCGGCAGCAGCCTCGGTCTCGACCTCGGCGGTCTCGGCCTCGGCGACCTCAGCGGTCTCCTCAACCTCAGCCTCGGCAGCGAGCTCCTCGGCGGTAACGCCAACGAGAACGACAACCTCGGCCTTGATCTCGCGGTACAGCGAGATAGCAACGGTGTGGGCACCGGCAACCTTGATGGGCTTGCCGAGCTCGACGCGCTTGCGGTCGATGTCCATACCGAGCTGATCCTTGATGGCGTCAGCGATCATAGCGGCGGTAACGGAGCCAAAGAGGATGCCCTCGTCGCCAACCTTGACGTCAACGGTGACCTGCTTGCCCTCGAAGGCAGCCTTGGTCTCGTTGGCGGTAGCCAGACGGACGGCCTCGCGCTTGGCGATGTTGTTGCGACGCTCGTCAAGCTGCTTGAGGTTGCCCTTGGTGGCGGCAACAGCGAGCTTCTTGGGGAACAGGAAGTTCTCAGCGTAACCCTGAGCGACCTCTACGACGTCACCCTCGCCGCCCTTGCCCTTGATCTCATCGAGAAGAATAACCTTCATGATGCGTCTCCCTTCTTAGCCGCGGTCGCGGTTGCCACGAGAGGAAACCACGGGGACGGTGTACGGCAGGAGAGCCATCTCGCGGGCGCGCTTGATGGCGTTGGCGATGTCATGCTGATGCTGCGTGCAAGCGCCAGTGACGCGACGGGGCTTGATCTTGCCACGGTCGGTCATGTACTTACGGAGAAGCTGAGTGTCCTTATAGTCGATGAACTCAGTGTTCTCCTTGCAGAACTGGCAGTACTTACGACGCGGCTGACGTGCAGAATAATCATTAGCCATGTCAAAATACCTTTCATTTGGCAACTTCGGCGAGCCGAAGCCGCCTCTCACTCAAAAATAGGTGAACAACCCTTAGAACGGGATGTCCTCATCGTAGACGTCGACCGCGGGCGGCGTAGCCACCGGTGCGGCAGGACGTGCTGCGGGCGCGGGAGCTGCGGGGGCGTAACCGCCCTGATCGTAGCCACCCTGGCCACCACGGGAGCTCATAAACTCGATTTCATCGACGATGACCTCAAGCTTGCTCCTGCGCTGGCCGTCGCGCTCCCAAGAGCTGTAGCGCAGCTTGCCCTCGATCGCGACCTTGTTTCCCTTTGCCAGGAAACGGCTCACGGCCTCGGCGCGGGTGCCGAACATAGTGCAGTCGACAAAGTTGGGATAGTCCTCCCACTCGCCAGTCTGCGCGTTGCGGCGACGATCGTTCACGGCAACGCCAAAGGACAGAACCTGGGTTCCGCCGGCGGTGGCGCGCAGCTCGGGATCGCGGGTGAGGTTACCGGTGATGTTCACTCGATTGATGCTCATAACTCACTACTTCCTCTTGGGGCACAAGCCCAGTCCAAAACGACAGTCTTACTCCTGGTCGTCGCGACGGACGATCATGTGGCGGACCACAGCGTCGGTGATGCGCAGGACGCGATCAAGCTCGGCGATCTGGGTAGGATCTGCATGGAAGTTGATGAGGGTGTAGTCACCATCGGTGAGGTCGTTGATCTCGTAGGCGAGCTTGCGCTTGCCCCACTCGTCAACGGAGTCGACCTTGCCAGCGCCCTCAGCGATCGTGGTATCGATACGCTTCATAACAGCGAGACGGGTCTCGGGGTCGAGCGACGGGTCAACAAAGAACAGCAGTTCATAAGCCTTCATATTGTCACCTCCTCTGGGCAAATGTGGCTTCAGGTCGTGAAGGTGCGCCTGAAGCAGGAAAAGACTTGGTAATAATATCTTTCAACCTCCCAGGCTGCAAGAATATGCAGCTACAACCTCATGACCTCCACATATACCCATGCTTACACGGCACTTCTCGCGTATTCCAACCAAATGCTGACCAAGAGCTTGACGAATTCGATAGCAAGATACGCTGCGGCGAGGACAACCTGAGTCAAACCGCAGGTCGCCGATTGCAGGGTTGTGGTCACGAAATGCATACCACCGGTTCGATCGATTGCCTCAAAATTTTTAAATTCGCTGCCGCGTCATTCATGAATACCTATTTTGAACAGATCATCGAGCGGGATCTGGCTGGTCAGGATGCTTTTTTAGTACTCATCTGGCACATGCCGGATACGGGTGCGGAGCGAGCGCTTTAAAAAAGGCTCTGTTAGACCAAATTTGACACGATCGGCTGTTCGTCGAACCGGAAAATAATCGGGCTATCCCCGCCCATCGCG
>UQKU01000003.1 GCA_900541675.1 uncultured Collinsella sp.
ACGGCAGGCCCCGCCGACCGATTGCAAGCGGTCGGCGGGGCCATTGTGGCCCTTGACAGTGGATTGGGTCATATGAGAGAGCGGATGTTGTAGACCGTGGCACCGCCGGAGTAGCTGATACGCAGCTTGCCATCGAACTGCTCGGTAATGCGACGGGCGGCCTCGATGGTCAGCGAGAACAGCGAACGACCGGACATGTACATCTCGGTGGAGGGCAGCTCGTCTCTCGTCACGTCGACGGGGAAGGTGTTGGTGAGCTTGACGCCAAACTCCAGGCCTCGCTCGGCGCACAGGGCAATCAGGCGCTCGAACATGGGCACGGCGTCGGCCCACTGCAGGTCCTCGCGGAAGTGTGTATCGTCGAAGACGATGTAGTCAAAGCCCAGCTCGTTCAGGCGCTGACGGGCAAACTCATAGCCCAGCAGCGTGGGGTTGCACTTGATGTAGGTGTTGAGGCCCTTCTCGGTGATGAGGTAGGTCGCGATGCGCTCGATCTCCGCCGGCGGGCAGCCGTGCAGGGTAGACTCGGTGATGGAGTTGGAGACGCGTGCCGGGATGGACTCGACAAACGCAGCGTCGACATGCTCAAACTTGTCCAGGTTGGCGAGCGCCCACGTGCGGCACTCGTTCCAAACCTCGGAGCCGCTGGCGTCCTTCATGCCCTCGATATAGGCGTCGACCTTGGGGCTCTTGATGCCCTCCAAGTCATAACCCACCGACATGTTGAAGACAAAACCGTCCGGGCCGCCCAGGCCGTATTCACGGGCAATCAGGTGGCAGGCAAACCATGCCTTCACGTACTCGGCGAAGGCCTGCGGAACCTCAAGCTCGGTCGACCACTCGCAGTTGTAGCACTCGTCCTGCGCAACGATGCAGGGTTTGTTCACACACTTGGAGAGCTCCTCGCCGTCCATAACCTGAACGGTCTTGAGCTCAAAGAAGCGGGAACCGGCCACGTAGGATGCCACGATGTTCTGGGCAAGCTGCGTGTTGGGGCCGGCGGCCGGGCCAAACGGGGTCTCGATGCGCTCGTCAAAAATGGGAAGCGCGCCCTCCTGGTTGGTCGTGACCATCTTGCGCACGCCAAAGATGGCGTCCTGGGTCTTGTGCTCCTCGATGATCCAGTTCATCAGCTGCGAAAACGGGATCGGCCTCATGATGTCGCTCATAATGGGCTCCTCTCTGTAACGCCCGGCGAGACCGCGCGACGGGCGCAAATACGGTGTAGCGCTAGCACAGCGCCGGCGACCCCGCGGAGGCCGCCTATGCGCGCGTCAGATGCGGCGAAACACCCGACGCGCGTGAATCTACTTGTGGGATTAGTAGGTGCGATCGTTGAGCGTGCTCCAGAGCTTCTTGGACTCAGCCATGGTCCACGCGTTGATCTTGTCCTCATCGATACCGACAAACTCGCGATCCTTGTACAGGACGCGGCCGTTGATGATGGTGGTGCGGCAGTTTTTGCCCATCATGCCAAAGAGCATGTGCCCGTCGATGTTCTCCTCGCTCAGCGGCGTAAAGGGCTTGTAGTCCATAACGATGACGTCGGCAGCGGCACCGGCCTCGAGCACACCGAGCTTACGATCGAAGTACTTGCTGGCCATCTTGGCGTTGTTCTCGAACAGCATGGTCATGGCCTCGCACCAGCCCACGTTGGGCATGGCGGCGTTGTGGCGCTGAATGATCAGGAAGACCTTGAGGCTCTCGAGCATGTCGTGGGTGTAGGCGTCGGTGCCCATGCATACGGGGATGCCGCGACGGAAGAACTCGAGCACGGGGGCGCAGCCCACGGCGTTGCCCATATTGGATTCGGGGTTGTTGACCAGCCAGGTGCCGGACTCCTTGACGACATCCATCTCGGCAGGCGTCACGTGGATGCAGTGGCCCAGCATGGTGTCGGGACCCAGAAGGTTGTGCTGCAGCAGGCGCTCGACGGGGCTGATGCCGCCGCGGTTGAGGCGGGAGTCCCACACGTCATTCATACCCTCGCATACGTGGATGTGGAAGCCGGTCAGGCCGTTGTTGGCCTCGGCCATCTTGTCCATGGTCTCATCCGACAGCGTAAAGGTGGCATGTCCGCCAAACATGGCGGCAATCATGTGGTTGTCGTTATCGCGACGCTCCTTGGCGGTCCACTGGGCAAACTCCGCGTTCTCGGCAATGGCCTGGTCGCATTTTTCCTGGCCGCGTCGATCGGAGACCTCGTAGCACAGGCACGAACGCATGCCCAGCTCCTGCGCGGCGTCCTTAATGGTAAAGAGGCTGCCCGAGATCTCGCAGAAGCTCGCATGGTGATCGAAGATCGTGGTGACGCCATCGCGGATGGAGTCCAGAATCGTGGCATAGGCGCTGGCCTTGGTGCCGCCGAGCGTCAGGTTGTCGTCGATCTTCCACCACTGCTGCTCAAGATTCTCCAAAAAGTTGGTGGGGTTGCAGCCCTTAATGGCAAGGCCGCGGGCCAGACCCGAGTAGATGTGGGTGTGGCAGTTGATGAGTCCGGGCATGATGAGGTTGCCCCGGGCGTCGACGTACTCGGCATCCGGGTACTTGGCCTTGAGCTCGCACTCGGGGCCCACTTCGACGATCGTATCTCCGTCAATGGCGACCGCACCGTTGGGAATGAACGGGGTCTGAGCGTTGCGGGTGAAGACGGAACCGTTAGCGACCAGAAGCATGAAAGCTCCCTTCAACATCAGGGGCGGGGTTTGACACCTCTGACATGGCGGAGTGCGAAGCGCCGGCCTACACCGGAAACGGGCCCTCTCCCGTCAACGCTTCACCAAAGGGACAAACCCTTTGAAGTGCGGCTTGGCGCCGCATAGCATCGGCGGACGAGGCGATGCGTCCGCCGACGAATAGCACCGAATTGGTTACTTCTTGCTCTCGGGCAAGACCAGATCAACGGCAGCGTCCTTGGCAGCATCGATGTGCTGAGCCACGACCGGCGTCTGCGGAAGAATCAGGTTAAGGACAATGGCCATGATGGCGGTGGGGGTCACGGCGTTGGAGCCGATGACGGTGGGCACCCAGGTGGGCATACCCTCGCCGGCAAGGCAGCCGCTGGCCATCCAGATACCCAGGCCAAAGACGACGGAGGTACCGACGATGGTGGTAGTGCGCTGCGTGAGGCCCTCGCGGGTGAACATGCGCACGCCGTTCATGGTGATGGTACCAAAGACGCCGACGGTCGCGCCGCCGATGACGGGCTGCGGGATAGCGGAAAGGACGGCAGAGAGCTGCGGGAACAGGCCGGCGATGGCAAAGACGGCCGCGATGATCACAAAGACCCACTTGTTGACGACCTTGTTGGAGCAGATGATGCCCACGTTCTGGCCAAGGGCGCTGGTGGGAAGACCGCCCAGCAGGCCGCCGACCATAGAGGTGAGGCCCTGGGACACGATAGCGCCGGAGAGCTCGCGCTCGGTGGGCATACGGTCGATGGAGCCCAGGCAGGCGGCGGAGACGTCACCGATAACCTGGATGGCAACCATGGGGAACACAACAGCGAGGGTAATGCAGACCTCGGGATCAAACTCGAGCGCGTAGGGCATGAGCTTGGGAAGGGCAAAGACCTGAGCGGTGGCGACGCTGGAGAAGTCGATCATGCCGAAGGGGATGGAGACGATCATGCCAACGATCATGCCAAAGAACACGGAGCCCAGCTTGAGCGTGCCCTTGCCAAAGTTGGCGAGCGCAAAGACCACGGCGAAGGTGATAAGAGCGACGCACCAGGCCTGCGGGGTGCCCCACAGCGGCGTGCCCATGCCGCCGGCCATGTACTTGACGGCCGTGGGATAGAGAGAGACGCCAATGGAGAAGATGACCGTACCGGTCACGACGGGCGGAAACAGCCACTTAATCTTGCTGTAGGCCAGACCAAAGAGGACCGCAACGGCGCCGCCGACAATCTCGCCGCCCAGCAGCGCACCAAAGCTAAAGCCCGAGGCACCCATGGCCTGCAGGGCCGGCAGGAACGCGAACGAAACGCCCATGACGATGGGCAGGCCGCCGCCGATGCGACGGAAGGGAGCGAAGGCCTGAAGGGCCGTATCGATCGCCGAAAGAATGAGCGCGACCTGGATAATGTCGGTGCTCTGCTGGCTATTAAAGCCGTAGACGCCGGCCATGATGACCGCCGGGGTAATGATGCCGGCAAACGATGCCAGTACGTGCTGAAGGGCACACGGGATCATTTCCTTAACGGGAGGCATGCCTTCGCGAGTGAACAGGGCTTCAGTGCCGTTCGTAACCGTCTCCTGGGTCATTTGACCACCAATCCTCGAAGTAGTTGTTTTCGCATCTAACGCTCTATTGTGACGCAGTGCGGGGTTGAGGTTGTGCCTTCGTTGCATATCGTATTAAAGATGATTCTCATTCTCAATAATAATTTTTTGTTATCAGACTATTCTTGAGCTGAGACAAAGCGTTTCCGCAGGTCAGGAAAGTGTCTGGTCAAACTAACATCTAACTTTTCTTTTGGTCGACCGTTTACCGCCAAATTCCTACCGCTCGTCTGTATTACGCAATGTACCTGCGGATATACGAGATGACGGGCAGCGTGTTACCATGAGAAAAAATTGTTATGAACATTTCCGATTTCACCCAAAGGAGTTGCCCGTGAACGAGACCGTACGTCGCTTTTTGCCGATGGTCGATTTCCTGGAGCAGATACTCGGTAAAAACAGCGAAATCGTGCTGCACGATTTCTCGGATCCCGACCACGCCATCGTCGATATTCGCAACGGCATCGTGAGCGGCCGCAAGGTCGGCGGCCCCGCCACCGATCTGGCACTCAAGATCATGCACGACGCCAAGTATCGCGACCTGCCGTTTATTACGGGCTACGAGGGCCGCGGCGCCGGCGGCAAGACGTTGGAGTCAGCGACGTACTTTATCCGCGAGAATGACGAGATCGTCGGTATGCTCTGCGTCAACACCGACCTCTCGACCGTGCGTTCCATCAACGCCATGGCGCAGCAGCTCATGGCGTGCTTCGACGCGGCGCCGACGCGGACAGAGCCCGCGTCTATCGAGGTCGAAAGCCTTTCGGAGTCCACACAGGAGCTCATCGACCGCAGCATTGCCGAGTTGCTGAGCGCGCGCGGGCTGGATGTAGCGTCGCTTGGCCAGAGCGACCGCGTGGACGTCATTCGCCACCTCAACGGCAACGGCGTGTTTATGCTCAAGGGCGCCGTGGCCTGCGCCGCCACCGCGCTGGGCATCTCGGAGCCCAGCGTCTACCGCTACCTGCAAAAAGTTCGCAAGGAGGGCTAACAAACAAAAAGACTGCCCTTGGTGGCTCCACATGCGATCCGTCACTTGACAAAAGACCCTGCAGCTCGCACCGCAGGGTCTTTTTGCATGCCATGTTTAGTTGTTGCCAACGCCCTAGAGAGCGGCGACGACCTCGATCTCGACCAGACCGCCGGCCGGAAGGGCGGCAACCTGGAAGGCGCTGCGCGCAGGGAACGGAGCCTCGAACTTGGAGGCATAAATCTCGTTCACGGCAGCGAAGTCGGCGATGTCGGCCAGGTAGACCGTAGTCTTGACGACATCGGCAAAGGTGGCGCCGGCAGCGGTCAGCAGGGCCTCGACGTTGGCGAGAGACTGCTTGGCCTGGGCCTCGACGCCCTCAGGCATCTTGCCGGTTGCGGGGTCGATGCCCAGCTGGCCGGACAGGAACACCATGTTGCCGGTCTGGATGCCGGGGGAATACGGGCCGATGGCTGCAGGTGCGTTATCGGAAGACACGACGGTCTTGCTCATGTTTTTCTCCTTACGATCAAATAGAGAGCGTGAGCGCGGCGTTCACACCGGGAGGCACAGTTCGGTCTGAACACCGCGCTTGATTGGGATAGTACTCAAGGTTTCCGCGCGATGCAAGATTATTATCACGTTGCGAGAATATTTTATCGCCCAACGGCGTCTGTCGGCCGCTGAACGGCGCGACCGGCGACCTGCCTGAAGACTTTATCCTGCTTGGGCCACAGGGCTCGTCCGCCGCGACAGCGCCACTATACTTTTGAGTATCTGAGCATTTTGAAAGGCAGGATATGACCGCAACCGCCAGTCGAACCACCAACCGCAGACCCGAGCTTTTGGCGCCCGCCGGAGGGCCCGAGCCCTTTGCCGCCGCACTCGCCGCCGGGGCAGACGCCATCTACTGCGGCATGGGCAGCTTCAACGCCCGCCGCAAGGCCACCAACTTTACCGACGAGGCCTTTGAGCAAGCCTGCCGCGCCGCACATCTAGCCGGGTCGCGCGTCTACGTCACGGTCAACATCGTCATCAAGCAGTCCGAGATGGGCGATGCGTTGCAACTCATCCATCGCTGCTCCACGTTGGGTGCCGACGCCTTCATCATCCAAGACTGGGGCCTGTTCTTTGAGGTCAAGCGCACCATGCCCGGCATCGAGACGCACATCTCAACCCAGGCAAACATCCATGACGGCCTCGGAACCCTTTGGTGCCACGAGCAGGGCGCCGACCGCGTGACCCTCTCGCGCGAGCTCTCCATCGACGAGATCGCCGCCATTCACAATGCCGCGCCCGACGTTGACCTGGAGGTCTTTAGCCACGGCGCCATCTGCTTTTGCTACTCGGGCCTGTGCCTGCTATCGAGCTTTGCCATGGCAGGCCGCTCGGCCAACCGCGGCATGTGCGCTCAGCCCTGTCGCCTGCCTTACGAGCTGATCGACGAGAACGGCCGCACGCTCTCCCCTGCCGGTCGCGAGCGCGCTCTATGCCCGCGTGACACCAACACTTCGCAGCTCGTTCGCCGTCTGTATGACGCCGGCGCCGCATCGCTCAAGCTCGAGGGCCGCATGAAGGCGCCCGATTACGTGTACTCCATCGTCGATGTGTATCGTCATCAAATCGATGACATGCTGGCCGGGGTCGCCGTAGATAAGCACGAGGACGCCGCTCGCCAGCGCCAACTCAAGCGCTGCTTTAACCGCGACTTTACGCACGCCTATCAGGACGGCACCTCGGGCGACGAGATGATGAGTTACGAGCGCTCCAACAACCGCGGCCAGATTGTGGGCACGGTACTGGGCAGCCGTCTGGCCAACCGCGACGTACGCGGGCTCAAACCCGACGACCGTCGTCGCCGCGCCGCCATCGCCCGCATTGAGTTGTTTGAGCCCGTGGGCAAGGGCGATCTGTTGGAGCTTCGCCACGACGACGAGTTCGATCAGTTCCTGACCACCATTGCCGCCGATGATGCCGCCGCGGGCGACATCATCGAGTGTCGCGTGCCCCGCAGCATGCCCGAGGGCTGCCGCGTCCGCGTGATTCGCAGTCAGCGTGCCATCGACGCCGCCGGCGCCGCGCTCAAGCGCGATGTGCTGCGCCGCCGAGCTGTTGATGTGTCCGTCGTGGCGCGCCTGGGCGAGCCGTTTACTGTCACACTCACCTGCTGCGACAACCCCGCGCTCACCGCCACCGCCACGGGCTTTACCGTCGAGGCAGCCAAGACTCGCGCCGTCGAGGCGGCCGATCTGGTGGAGCACGTCGGGCGCATGGGCTCCTCGCCCTTTGAGGCTGCGAGCTTTGATGTGGCGCTCGATGAGGGCTGCGGTATGGGCTTCTCCGCCGTGCACAAGGTGCGCGCCGCCGCCTGTAAAGCATTGGAGGAGGCCATTCTGGCGCCGTACGAGGAGCGCGCGAAGACGCTCGAGCTGCCGGTACTCGACAAATGTACGCGCGCCATGCCCGAGCATTACCGCGATGAGCCGCAGATCTGCGCCACCGTCACCTCGCTCGACGCCGCCGAGGCCGCTCGTGCCGAGGGCGCCACGCGCATCTACATGACCACCGACGCGCTCGATGCGGCCGAGCTCTCCCCTGCCGATGCATTTGAGCAGGGTATCGTGCCCGTACTCGACGAGGTCTGCCGCGCCGTTGACCACGTCCGCATCGACCCGTGGGTTGTTGCCGGCGCCACGGTCGCTATTGGCAATATCTCCGAGCTTGCCCTGGCCGCCCAGGTTGGCGCCACGGCCGAGATTCGCTCTTGCCTGCCCGTGCACAACACGCCTTGCATGGAGGCACTTGCCAAGCGCGGAGCCGGTGCGTTTTGGCTCTCGCCCGAGATCACGCTCGACGAGATCGTCTCACTCGGCGCCGACGCGCCCGCGGCTCTGGGCATCACCGTCTTTGGCCGCCCGCGCGTCATGACAAGCGAGCATTGCATTCTGCAGGTTGCCAACGGCTGCATCCACGATTGTGCCAACTGCCGTCTGCGTGCCCGCAAGCTCTCGCTCAAGAATATCGACGGCAAGGTCATGCCCGTCCGCACCGACATCCACGGCCGCTCTCGCCTGTACGATGCCTACCCCATCGACCTCACGCCGCAGGTTCCTCAGCTGCTCGATGCCGGCGTGCGTCGTCTCATGGTGGACGGAACGTTGCTCGAGACGGATGAGGTGGGCCGTGCCGTCGCTCGCGTCCGTCGCGCCGTCGAAGCAGCGCAGGCCGGCCGCAAGCCCGCCGCCCGCCTACGCGGGGCGACCTCGGGCTGCATGTTTGTGGGAATCAGCTAACCGAAAGGCTTACACGTGAACGAAGAACCTCAAGTCCTCTACTGCGACGCCTGGCTCATGGCCATCGACAAGCCCGCCGGCATGATTGTCCACGGCGACGGCACCGGCGAGCGCACGCTTACCGACTACGCCAGCGACCTGCTGCTGGCGATGGGCGACGGCTTTGCCGCGACTGACATGCAGCCGCTCAACCGCCTGGATCGCGACACCACCGGCGTGGTGCTGTTCTCGCTCGACAAACAGACGCAGCCCGCCTTTGACCAGATGGTCATCGACCACGCTTTCGAAAAGCACTACCTGGCGCTCGCCGAGGGCAAGATCGACTGGAACGAGAAGCTCATCGACAAGCCCATCGCGCGCGACCGCCACGATAGCCGCAAGATGCGCGTCGGCGCCAGCGGAAAGCCGTCTCAGACGCGCGTGAAGGTGCTCAAGCGCCTTAAGAGCCGCCGAGGTCTGCCCACGCGCTCGCATATCGATGTCGAGCTGCTCACCGGTCGCAAGCATCAGATCCGCGTGCACCTGGCAAGCGAGCGCCATCCCCTGGTTGGCGACGAGCTCTACGGCACGCCGCGTCCCTGCGGCCTGATGCTCCACGCCCACAGCGTGTCCTTTACGCATCCCGTAACCGGCGAGCACATCCACATCGAAGCCCCTTGCCCCTGGGAGCCCTAAACCACCACAATGGGAACAGGCACCTTTATGATGGTTTTGCCTCGATGGCTCAGCCGCGGTCCCAAAACGTCTCGATCTGTAACAGTTAGAACCCATTTTCCGGTCTATCTGTTACAGATCGAGACATTCGAATCCCCTCAAGGGAATAATCTCAATCTGTAACAGTAACTCGGCAAAATCAGTCCCAGATGTTACAGATTGAGACAAAGGGACGGCGCGGTTCGTAAGTATCTCGATCTGTAACATCTAGCCTGCTTTTAACGGTCTGGTTGTTACAGATTTAGATAAACCGGTAGACAACAAAAGCGGCAGCGCCCGGGATGGTCGTTGCCGCTTTTCCATTGACCCACCACAAAGGTGCCTGTCCCCTTTGTGGTGGTTTTGGCCTTACTTCGCCCCGTTGCTAAACCGTGATGACGTTTTCCATCGTCTGGTACTTGGCGGGCACCTCGCCCGCGGAGATAACCGTTGCGTCACGGAAGTCCGCGAATTTTACGGGAGCCACCATGCCAAACTTACTGGCGTCCGAGATTACGAAGCGTTTGGCTGTATGGCGCATCGAGATACGCTTGACCTGCGCTTCCTCGATATCGGGCGTCGTAAAGCCCTGCTCGGCGGCAATGCCGTTAGAACCCCAAAAGCCGCAGTTAAAGTTGTAGCGGTCTAGGGTTGCCAGAGCATCGGGGCCAACGAGCGCCTCGGTCTCGGGTTTGAGCTCGCCGCCCAGCACCATGGTACGCATGCCGCGCAAAGCAAGGCGTTGAGCATGGAGCACGGAATCGGTCACATAGGTGACATCTTCAAGGTGTGGAAGATGCTCGATGAGCCTGAGCGTCGTCGAACCCGAGTCGATGTATACAAAGCTCTCGGGCTCCACAAGTGCCGCGGCACGAGCACAGATGCGCTCCTTGTCATCGTTATGGAGATCACTGCGCTCGCTGATCGTCAAGTCGCGCGTCACGTGCGCGCGCTCCAGACTCGTCGCGCCTCCGTGCACCTTGGCGATACGGTGTGCGCGGTCGAGCGTCTGCAGGTCGCGCCGAATGGTGGACGGTGTCACGCCCAGGGCTTCAGCAAGCTCCGGCACGGTAACCGAGCCAGCCTGCTGCACCATCGACACGATCGCGTTGAGCCTATCTTCCGCAAGCATCGCTTACTCCTCCTCGGGGTACACGACTCCCCAGTCGGCGCGAAGCTTGGTCATAAGCTCCATAACATCAGAAGCATAATCCAGCAGCTCGCGCTTCGAATCATCGCCGGCAATGGCCTTCTCCAGGTCGGCCATCTCGTAGCACAGTGCGTAGGCTTCGGTGCCAGCGTGGACCTCCTCACGGTGACCGTCCGCAGTCCACACGATGGTCGCATGGTCGGCGCGCGGATACTCGTTGACCTCGATATAGCACTTATCGAAACTGATGACCGAGCGCTTGGGCTGTTTGGAGTGGAGCGTAAGGCTCACGACGCCCAGCTGCTGCTCGGCGTTACGGCAGACAATGCCGCCCGCAACGTCAACACCGGTCTCACAGGTGTTGCCCAGCGAGACAACCTCAGCGGGTTGGCTGGCCATAAACAGGCGCATGACGGAGAGCGCATACACGCCAATGTCGAGCATGGCGCCGCCGGCAAGGCTACGGTTATAGAAGCGGTTGGTCAGGTCGCCGTACTCCTTATAGCTGCCAAAGTTGAGCTGGGCGAGGTTCATGTGGCCAAACTCGCCGGCATCCATGCGACGACGCAGCTCCTGATACAAGGGCATGTGGAGCACCGTAGTGGCGTCCATAAGGACCACGTTGTGCTCGTCGGCAATGGCACGCGCCTCGTCGAGCTCGGCGGAGTTGAGGGTAATGGCCTTCTCGCAAAGCACGTGCTTGCCAGCTGACAGAGCGGCGCGCAGGTAGGTGATATGCGTGTTGTGCGGCGTGGTGATATAGACTGCGTCGATGTTCGGATCGGCGTAGAGGTCCTCGACCGTCTCGTACACCTTCTCGACGCCATACTGCTCGGCAAAAGCCTGGGCTTTGGAAAGCGTACGGCTGGCGACACCCGCGAGCTTGCGGCCGGCCAGCGCGAGGGACTGGGCCATTTGGTTGGCGATAACACCGCACCCGATCACTGCCCAGCGAAGCTCGGGAGCCGTAAAGATGTCGTTTGGGAACGGCTGATTCTGGACCGAGGCAAACGCCGCCTTTGCGGCTGCCTCGGCTTCGAGCGGAGCCTGTTTGGAATCTGCCATGATGTGCCTCCTGAGTCATCGGAAGTCCTTCATTTCTAACAACCCTATAGTCGCACAATTGCGCGCGTATCTGCTCGTGTTTGCGTATTTATTTGCTTATCGGTCAGTATTTAGCCATAGTTGGCAGATGTTTGCGCGGCTATGCGCATTATCGCGCAAGGCTATGCGCGTAAATGCGCATGCGACGATCCTTGTGAAACATAAAGGGACGGAACACCAAAGCCCTAAAAGACAGACCCAGCTGTATTACTTCACCCCTCTGGGGGCATCAGACATCAAAGGATCGTCCCAAACTGCCGGCACATAGAGACTGTCCCCCATCGACTGGTCATTTAAGTCTGTCCCCAATAACAACCAAACAACGGCCACTCATTTAAGTCTGTCCCCAATGAGTAGGGATAGAAAAAGGCCCGGGTGCCGTGGCATCCGGGCCTTTACTGGCAACTTAAATGTTGCGAGCAGCTTAGAACTTGTTGCCGCACTTCTTGCAGACGCGCAGCTTGTTCTTGCCGTCCTTCTCGTGACCGACGCGGGTAACCTTACCGCACTCGGGGCAAACGAGATTGACGTTGGAGGCGTCGATAGGAGCCTCCTGCGAAACGATGCCGCCCTGCTGGTTGGCAGCGTTGGGCTTGACGGCCTTCTTGACGACCGAAACGCCCTCGACAACGACCTTGTTCTCGGCGGGGAGAGCACGCAGGACAACGCCCTGCTTGCCGCGATCCTTACCAGAGAGAACCTGGACCTTATCGCCCTTCTTGATATACATATATCTCCCCTAACTACAGGGTCTCGGGAGCGAGCGAGACGATCTTCATGTACTTCTTGTCACGAAGCTCGCGAGCGACGGGCCCGAAGATACGGGTGCCGACGGGCGAACCATCGTTGTTGATGACAACGCAGGCGTTCTCATCAAAGCGAATGTAGGAGCCATCCTTGCGGCGGATCTCCTTAACGGTGCGAACGACGACGCAACGGACAACGTCCTTCTTCTTGACGTTGGCGCCAGGGGTAGCCTCCTGGACAGCACCGATGAACACATCGCCGATGCCTGCATAACGACGCTTGGAACCGCCAAGCACCTTGATGCAGCGAATCTTGCGAGCGCCGGAGTTGTCGGCGACGTTCAGCATGGTTTGCATCTGAATCATGGTAGATGTTCCTCCGAACTAAGAACCGAAGAGAGGTGCGCAGCCTTTATACGGCCAGTGGTATGCAAGCCAGGCATACGCACATCTTCGGAAACGTACAAGTCGTAAGAGCGACTGCTTATTTAGCGCGCTCGACGACCTCGATGAGGCGCCAACGCTTCATCTTGGACATAGGACGGGTCTCCATAACGCGGACGGTATCGCCCACGCCAGCCGTGCACTCCTCGTCGTGAGCGTGCAGCTTCTTGGAGCTGGTCATCATCTTGCCGTACTTGGGGTGACGCTTGCGCTCGGTGATGGTGACAACAATGGTCTTGGCACCGGAGACGGAGGTAACGACACCCGTACGGACCTTACGCGAGTTACGCGAATCAGTCATGTTCTCTCCTTAGGTCCTACTCGGCGACAGCGGACTTCTCCGCTGCGATCTCGCGGGCGCGCTGCTCCGTGAGGACGCGAGCGATGTCCTTCTTCACGGTGTTGACGCGAGCGGTGTTGTCCAGCTGGCTGGTGGCCATCTGGAAACGAAGGTTAAAGAGCTCGGCGCGCATTTCCTTCAGCTTCTCAACGAGCTGAGCGTCCGAGAGCTCACGAATCTCTGCGGGCTTCATTAGTTCTCCTCCTTGGCGGCGGCGGCGTCCTCAGCAGCCCACTTGGCCTCGAGAGCGGCCTCCTCAGCCATCTCCTTCTCGATGCGCTGCTCAGCGTTCTTGGCAGCAACAATCTTGGTCTTGATGGGGAGCTTGTGCTGCGCAAGACGCAGAGCCTCGCGAGCGACCTCCTCGGGAACACCCTTGACCTCGAACATGATGCGGCCGGGCTTGACGACGGCCACCCACTCCTCGGGGTTACCCTTACCAGAACCCATGCGAGTCTCGGCAGGCTTCTTGGTGATGGGCTTATCGGGGAAGATCGTGATGTAGACACGACCGCCACGCTTCATGTAGCGGGTCATGGCAATACGAGCGGCCTCGATCTGACGGTTGGTGATCCAATGGGCCTCGAGAGCCTGGATACCAAACTCGCCGAAATGCAGCTCGGTATTACCCTTGGCCTGGCCCTTCATGGAGCCACGCTGCACCTTGCGGTGAAGAATACGCTTAGGGGCAAGCACTACTGACCCCTCCTCTCGGAGTTACGACGACGAGGACGGGAAGAGCCCTCGAGTGCAGGGTTGGGAACAGGCTGGCCCGGGAGCTTCTCGCCCAGGTAGATCCAGACCTTCACGCCGCAAGCGCCCATGGTGGTGCTGGCGACAGCCGTGCCGTAGTCGATCTTGGCACGGAGGGTGTGCAGAGGCACGCGACCCTCGCGGTACCACTCACGACGGCCCATCTCGGCACCGCCGAGACGACCGGAGCACTGGATACGGATGCCCTTAGCGCCGGCCTTGCGGGCAGACTGGACAGCCTTGCGCATAGCGCGACGGAAGGCAACGCGGCCCTCGAGCTGCTCGGCGATAGACTGAGCAACGAGGTTGGCGTCGAGCTCGGGGCGCTTGATCTCGACAACGTCGACGGAGAGCTGGCCCTTGGAGACGCCAGCGACCTTCTCGAGCTCGGTGCGGAGGGTATCGATCTCGGCACCCTTCTTACCGATGACAACGCCGGGGCGAGCGGTGAGGATGATGACCTTCACCTTGTCGCCAGCGCGCTCGATCTCGACGCGGGAGACAGCTGCGCGGGAAAGACGCTTCTCGAGGTACTTGCGGATCTCGAGATCGTTACCGAGGGTCTTAGCGTAATCCTTCTCTGCGAACCAGCGGGAGCGCCAGTTCTCGGTGATGCCAAGACGGAAGCCGGTGGGGTAGACTTTCTGACCCATACAGCTTTACGCCTCCTTTCGAGGAGCAACGACGACGGTGATGTGGGAAGTACGCTTCAGAATGCGAGAAGCGGAACCCTTGGCGCGGGGACGGATGCGCTTAAGCGTCGGACCCTCGTCAACATAGGCAGCGGCGACAACCAGGTTGTCGGCACGCAGACCGTTGTTGTTCTCGGCGTTCGCAACGGCGGAACGGAGAACCTTCTCGACATCCACGGCGACGGCGCGGTCGCAGAAGTGGAGGATGTCGAAGGCCTGAGCGACAGGCTTGCGGCGGATCAGATCGACCACCAGGCGGGCCTTGCTGGGGGAAACACGCACGTACTTAGCGACGGCGCGAACCTCGGTGGCCTCAGTTTCAATAGACTTAGTTGCCATTTACGGTTAACCCCCTATTTGGCCTTGTGGCCACGGAACGTACGAGTCGGCGCGAACTCGCCGAGCTTGTGACCAACCATGGACTCGGTAACATACACGGGCACATGCTTGCGGCCGTCGTGGACGGCGATGGTGTGACCAACCATCTCGGGGAAGATGGTGGACGCGCGGGACCAGGTCTTCACGACGTCCTTCTTGCCAGCCTCGTTCATCGCGGTGATACGCGAGAGAAGGCGAGTCTCCACGAACGGGCCCTTTTTGAGACTTCTGCTCATAAGTGCTTTCTCCTAAAACTCGGTATCCGAAATTACTTCTTACGGCGACGAATGATGTGCTGGTTCGAGACCTTCTTCTTCTTGCGCGTACGAAGGCCCTTCGTCGGCTTACCCCAGGGGGTAACGGAGGGACGACCAGAGGTGTGGTTCTTGCCCTCGCCACCGCCGTGCGGGTGGTCGACAGGGTTCATGACGGTACCGCGGACGGTCGGGCGCACGTTCATGTGACGCTTACGGCCGGCCTTGCCGATGACGATGTTGGAGTGATCGGCGTTGCCGACCTCACCGACGGTGGCGCGGCAGGTAACGAGGATGCGGCGCATCTCGGAGGAAGGCATACGGACGATGGCGTACTTGCCCTCCTTACCCATCAGCTGGCAGGAGTTACCGGCGGAACGGGCGATAGCAGCGCCCTTGCCCGGCTGGAACTCGACGGCGTGGATGAGCGTACCGACGGGGATGTCGGCGAGGGGCAGAGCGTTGCCCGGCTTGATGTCGGCGTCAGAACCGGACATGATGGTCTGACCGACCTCGAGACCCTTGGGGGCCAGGATGTAGCGCTTCTCACCGTCAGCGTAGTGCAGCAGAGCGATGCGAGCGGAACGGTTCGGATCGTACTCGATCGTGGCAACCTTGGCGGGCACGCCGTCCTTGTTGCGCTTGAAGTCGATCACGCGATAACGACGCTTCACGCCGCCGCCCTGGTGGCGGGTGGTGATGCGGCCGTTGTTGTTACGACCGGCCTTCTTGGGCAGGGGCTCGAGAAGAGACTTCTCGGGCTTGGTGCAGGTGATCTCGGAGAAGTCGGAGATCGTCTGCCAACGCCTACCAGCGGAGGTCGGCTTAAGGTGCTTTACAGCCATTACAATCCCTTTCAATAGGAATCCGTTAGCCATCGCAGACAGGGATTCGAGGTTCTGCCTCGGGTGCGATGACACCGGACGTATACACGGTTCCGGGCGTGTCCATTTTATACGCCCAAAACCTTGAGCTCCCGCCTCCCCTATTTGGGAGGCATGAGCTCACTCAACAGCAGCGAGTCTTAGGCCTGGTTGCCAAAGACCTCGATGGTGTCGCCCTCGGCCAGCGTGACGATGGCCTTCTTCCAAGAACGGGTCTTGCCGGCGACATAGCGCACGCGCTTGGTCTTGGGCTTGACCGTCAGGGTGTTCACGCGAACGACCTTGACGCCGAAGATCTCCTCGACAGCGTCCTTGATCTGATACTTGTTAGCATCCTTGGCGACCTCGAACGTGTACTTGTTCAGCTCCATGCCGGAGAAGGAACGCTCGGACACGATCGGACGGATGATGATCTCGTGGGCGGTCATTTATGCAAGCACCTCCCCGAAGTGAGCGGCGATGTCGGCGGGCATCAGCACAGCGTTGTTGTTGACGAGATCGTAGGTGTTGGCCTCGTCAGCGGTGATGATGAACGTCTTGGGAATGTTGCGGAACGACAGGTAGGCGTTGACGTCCTCATCGCGAACGATGATGGTCAGACGCTTGCCCTCAAGGCCGAGAGCCTTGAGCATGGCGACGGCAGCCTTGGTGGAAGGCTTCTCGAAGCCGTAGTCGTCGACGAGCACGAGCTCGCCATCGGCCAGCTTGGCGGACAGCGCGGAGCGCATAGCCAGCTTGACCTCCTTGTTGTTCATACGCTTGGCGTAGGAACGGGGCTTGGGGGCGAAGACAACGCCACCGTGACGCCACTGGGCAGCACGGATGGAACCCTGGCGGGCACGGCCGGTGCCCTTCTGACGCCAAGGCTTCTTGCCGCCACCGGAAACCTCAGAGCGGCCCTTAGCGGACTGGGTGCCCTGACGCCAAGAGGCCATCTGGCACTTGACGATGTGGTGCATAACGTGGATGTTCGGCTCGATGCCGTACACCTCAGCGGCGAGCTCGGCCTCGGCGACCTTCTTGCCCTCGCTGTTCTTTACTTCAAACTTTGCCATTTAAGTGTTCTCCTTGGTATGACGCTGGGCTAAATGGGCTGGGCCCTTAGGCCATACGGATGGCGACGAGACCATTCTTGGCACCCGGGACAGCGCCCTTGACCAAGATGAGGTTCTGCTCGGCATCGATGCGGACAACGGAAAGGTTCTTGACGGTAACGCGCTCGTTACCCATGTGACCGGCCATCTTGACGCCCTTGAGGACGCGCGCAGGATAGGCGCACTGACCGATAGAACCGGGGTGACGCTGGAAGTGAGAACCATGCGTCATAGGACCGCGGCGCTGACCCCAGCGCTTGATGCGACCCTGGAAGCCCTTACCCTTGGAGGTACCGATGACGTCGACCTTCTCGACATCAGCGAAATCAGCGACGGTGACGACCTCGCCGACCTTGTGCTCCTCGCCGTTCTCGACGCGGACCTCACGAAGGAAGCGGACAGGCTCGACGCCAGCCTTGGCGAAGTGACCAGCCATGGGCTTGTTCACGTTCTTGGCCTTGATATCGCCGAAACCGATCTGGACGGCGTCATAGCCGTCGGTTGCCTGAGTTTTAACCTGCGAGACAGCGCAGGGGCCAGCCTGGATGACCGTGACGGGAACGACGTTATCGTTCTCGTCCCAAACCTGGGTCATGCCAATCTTGCGGCCGAGAATCATGCTGATCAAGATATGATCCCAACTCTCGCGTGGTCTTGGGACAATGCGTACACCACCGAGCGTACGCCCCTAGAGGACCACTACTTACACGACGTGCTCCCCAGCCTTGTATTTCGCCCGGACTACCTGACAACCCTATTAAGCAGGCATTTTGTCCAGCCAGAATACTCCCCTGGTTACACACAGCTGTTTAGTATACACGGCTGCGGACGTATCCATCGAGATTCATATTTCACTCACATTGTTTACGCAGGTAAAGTGCGTGGATGGCTCCCGAGCACGGCGGAGGGCCGGAGAAATATATTAAGGTCCCTACTCTACAGTCCTGCGCAAGACGGAGAGCACATTAAGTGCTCTCCTTTGCGTGCGGAACTCGCGATGACCTTAATATATTTCTCCGGCCCTCCGCCGTGCTCGGGAGACGACACGTTGATGTCTGCTTAACTCTGCTCGCTCAGCTAATTACTTTGTTGAGGATCGATGATTTGCTGCAAGATGAACTTGGATTGGGGCGCATCGCCTTCTTCTCCCGACCTTTCCTCTTCGAAATCAAAGATCATGATGGCGCAGTTGGGGAGTTTTATTGGGAGCTCGAAGCCCTCTGGGGCTGCAGCCTTGATGAATTGGCGGCTGGCACTGCCGTGGCTTACTGCTAGGAGGGTTTCGATGCCCTCGGCGCCCATGAGATTGGTGAGGGTACCTACCATGCGTTCTTGCAGTGCGCGGCTTCCTTCTCCTCCGAAGGGGACCAGGTCCTCGCCCGGGTCCCAGACATCGGTGGGCAGGGCGTCGTGGGGGCCTTCTTCGAAGGTACCGTAGCTGCGCTCGATGATGCCTTCGCAGGGCTCGACTGCTGTGTCCGGGCCGAGGAGCTCGCATGCGACGAGCTGAGCTGTGTCCATGGCTCGGCCTAAGGGCGAAGAGACCACTTTGTCGGGAACGACGCCGTGGTCCTTGAGCCATGCGGCCGCCATTCCCGCTTGTTTCCGGCCCAGGTCGGTCAACGGAGAATCGCAGCGGCCCTGGACGAGCTTTTTGACGTTGAATTCTGTCTGACCGTGGCGGAGTAGATATAGACGCTTCATGCTCTCCCCTTCTGTATAACCTACTTTACTGGCGCAGTCCTATTCGTGGGTATGCCCTACGTAGTCTTCGTCGATCGTGATCTTGGCAATCGACTTGGGGTATTCCGATTCGACCCTCTGGGCCAACGCGTGCTTTAGGTCCTCGGCGTCCATGCCCAAATCTGAGGGTCGCACGCAGTCAAAGATCACATTGGTGTGCGTGGGGCCCGGCACGCAACGCAAATCGTGAATCGAAAGGCGACTATCGATCTCTTGAGCCATAGCATTGATGCGCAGGCGCATGCTCGCCGCCTTTGGATCGTCGGTCACGATGGGATCGTAATGGAGCGTGACGATCATGCCGTCCTCGTCCCTAAACGACTGCTCGATGTTATCGAGCGTGTCATGACTTTCCAGCGGGCTGGCCTCGGCCGCCATCTCGGCGTGAGCGCTTGCGAACTTCCTGCCCGGGCCATAGTCGTGGACCATCAAATCGTGAACGCCCAAAACGCCGGGGTAGCTCATGATCTTGTCTCGGATGTGCTTGACCAACTTGGGATCGGGTGCCTGGCCCAAAAGCGGGCTCACCGTATCTTGGATGAGCTCAAAGCCGCTCCAGCCAATATAGGCGCCAACGGCAAGGCCGACCCATGCATCAAGATTGATGTGCGTCACCTGCGAAACAATTGCGCACGCCAGCACAGCACCCGTGGCTAGGACATCGTTCTTTGAGTCCTGAGCGGTCGCATGCAGCGTCTCGGACTCAATACGATCGCCGAGCTTTTGGTTGAGGGCCGCCATCCACAGCTTAACGACCATCGAAAGCGCAAGGACTGCCACCAGGACAAGCGAGAACTCGACAGGTTCGGGGTGGATGATGCGCTCCACCGAGGACTTTACCAGTTCGAGGCCAATGAGCAGCACGAGCGCCGCCACGACTAGACCCGAGAGGTACTCGTAGCGACCGTGGCCGTAAGGATGCTCGGGGTCGGCTGGCTTGGTCGCCAGCTTAAAGCCCAGCACGCTCACGATGTTCGAGCTGGCATCGGACAGGTTGTTCATGGCATCTGCCACGATCGAAACCGAACCCGACAGCACGCCAATTGCACCCTTCGCAGCGCATAGTGCCACATTGGCGAGAATACACACCATGCCCGTCAACGTACCCACGCGTGCACGGTCGCCCTGCGCACGACGAACAATCCACTCGACCATCTATATCCGCCCCCACGGTACTACCTATATATCTATTGCTCAAACGGATTGTAGTGTAGCCACTTTGTCCTCCAGATACAAAAAGGCCGCAGCCCACACGGACCACGGCCTTGGAATGTGGCAAAGGAATCGTCCTTGTGTCGCACAGGTTTACGCGCTTACTTCGGCCACGCTCTTCGAGGTTTCGGGTGAATCGGCTCCGTCCCCCGTCGTCTGCCCCTTCGCCGGCACCACGCCAAAGCAGTAGCTCAGCGCCGCAGACACCGCAAATGCCACACCGCCGGCAGCGCAGCACCACAGCAGGTTCGAGATGCCACCCGTGGCAAAGCCAATGACCATGAGGACATTCGTCATGCCGATGGTATAGGCCGTAACGTGGCCCACGGCCGCAACAAGGCCTCCGACGGCGCCGCCAATGGCCATGCACGTCAGGCACCTGCCATATTTAAAGCCGCAACCGTACAGCGCCGGCTCGCTTACGCCGCCAAGAACGCCCGAGATCGAATAGCCCAGCATGAGCGTCTTCTCGTCCTTATCCGCAACGCGGAGCGACGCACCAAAGGGCATACCCCAAACGGCGAACGTTGCCATCGTCGCGGCGATCAGGATGCACGAATCCGTTCCCACACTCATAAACTGCGCATAGGCGAGCGATAGGACAACGTTGCTGACGCCCGCGATCTTAAGAAACTCCCAGCCCGCGGCAAGCCCCATGAGCGTGAGCAGCGACACGATGCCACCGGAATTGCCAAGCATAAACATAAGCTGGCCCAACAGCATACCCAGATAGCTGCCCGCCGGCGCCGTAATGCACAGCGAAACCGGAACCATGACAAGCATGGTCGCAAACGGAACAAACGAAAACGCCACGGCCTTAGGGATAACGCGCTGAAAGAAACACTCCACTCGCCATAGCAAGGGCACCGAGATGAGAACCGGAATAACAGTCGTCGTGTAATCGTTGACCGGCGCGGGAAGCAGACCATACACGGAAGTCATCGATGCCCCCGTCGTCGATGCGGCATCGAAGAGCTTAAGCAGATCGGGCGCAATCAATACGCCGCCCAGCATCATGCCCAGCTGCTCCGAGCAACCGAGCTGGCGGGCGGCCGCCCAACCAAGATAAATGGGCAAAAAGTAGTAGCCGGCGTTATAAAGCCAACTGTAGAACAGGCGATAGATTTCGGAATCGGCAGACCACAGGCCCAGCATGCCTTCGCCCATAATGACGGCGACGGTGCGGAACAACGCTGCGCAGACAATAAACGGCAGCGCCGACATCATGCTTTTGGACAGATAGTCCACCACGGCCGTGGCGTTTGATGAAACCGTCGTTGTAAACGAGGTGTTAGAAACTTGCGACATGGAACGCCTTTCCCAATGTGACATGCGGGCTGCCCCTTTGTCACATCGTGCGGTACTGACCGATTGTGCGGTACTTTTCATAGCGGAGGTTTGTGAGGGTGGCGTCGTCGAGCTGCCCAAGCGTATCGAAGGCATCAAATGCCGAAGACATGACGGCACCGGCGATCTCCTCATGCGACAGGCCCCTATCGTCGACAATGCCGTCGATGATGCCGAGCGCCAGCAGATCGGGGGCCGTGAGCTTCAGCGCCTCGGCGGCCTCATCCGCACGCTCCGTATCCTTCCACAGGATCGACGCGCAGGCCTCGGGACTCACGACCGAATAGGCCGAGCTCGAGAGCATCAGGATGCGGTCGGCCACGGATAGCGCCAGCGCGCCACCAGAGCCGCCCTCGCCTGTCACCACCGAGACAATCGGCGTCTTAAGGCCGCTCATCTCCATGAGATTCTGGGCAATCGCCTCGCCCTGGCCGCGCTCCTCGGCACCGATGCCGCAAAACGCGCCCGAAGTATCGACCAGGCACAGAACCGGTCGACCAAACTTTTCGGCCTGACGCATAAGGCGACGCGCCTTGCGGTAGCCCTCGGGATGCGCCATGCCAAAGTTGCGGCGGATACGCTCTTTGGTCGTGGTGCCGCGCTCGATGGCGATAACCATTACGGGGCGTCCGTCTTTCCAGCCAATGCCAGCCAACACAGCGGCGTCGTCGCCAAAGTAACGGTCGCCGTGCAGCTCAACGAATCCGTCGAGGCCCAGCGAGATCATCTCACCCGCCGTGGCGCGATCTGCCGAGCGGGTCTGCTTGACAATCTCGAGCGCGGTTTTTGGTGCCGCCGAGCGCTTAAACAAGTGTCCCAGCTTTTTGCCGCGGCGACCCGTATGCACGATTTCATGCGGTGCCCCCAGGCCGGGCGCGTGCCCTTCGTGCAGCGCCAACAGCTCGCCTACCGTGAGCGCAATCTCGCCACGCGGAACAACGGCATCGCAAAAGCCGTGCTCCAGCAAAAACTCGGAGCGCTGGAATCCCTTGGGCAGGCGCTTGTGCATGTTCTGCTCGATCACGCGCGGGCCGGCAAATGCCGTCAGGGCATCGGGCTCGGCCAGGATAATGTCGCCCTCCATGGCAAAGCTCGCGGTCACGCCGCCAGTCGTGGGGTCGGTGAGCACCGTGATATACAGGCCGCCCGCCTCGCTGTGGCGCCTAACCGCCGCAGAAATCTTGGCCATCTGCATAAGCGAGGTCACGCCCTCTTGCATGCGCGCACCGCCCGAAACGGTAAAGCCGACAACTGGCAATCCCAGCTCGGTCGCACGCTCAAATGCGCGACAGATCTTCTCGCCCACCACGGAGCCCATCGAGCCCATCATAAAGTTAGCGTCCATAAAGAAGAGCGCGGTATCGCAACCGCAGATTTTGCCCCTGCCGCACACAACGGCATCGCGCTCGCCCGAACGCTCGCTCACGCTCTTGAGCTTATCGGCATAGCCGGGAAACGAGAGGAAGTCCTCCGACGCCAGATTGGCATCCCATTCCTCAAACGTGCCCTCGTCGACCGTCATGCGCATGCGCGCGCGACCGCTCACGCGAAAGTGTTTGCCGCAACGAGGGCAGACCTCGAGGTTGTCGTGTAGGCGTGCCTCATCGATCACACGGCGGCACTCCGGGCACTTGATAAACACGTGGCGCGCGGGAAACTCGGCGCACGACTCGGTTATCGGCCCCTCAAGGACATTGACCGTCTTCGCTTTTCTATTCATCAGCATAGAGATGCCCCATCAGATCGGTGTGATACATGCCCGACAAGAACTCGTCGTTTGCCAGCACGTCGAGCTGCAGTTCGCTGTTTTCGCTCACGCCCTCAATCACGAGCTCGCCCAGGGCCGAGCGCATCTTGCGAATGGCGCCGTCACGCGTGGGCGCACACACGATGAGCTTGCCGAGCATGGAGTCGTAGTACGGCGGAACTGTCGCACCGGTGAACATGGCCGAATCCCAGCGCACGCGCGGACCACCCGGTACACGCAACGCGGTGACCGTTCCGCATGACGGCAGAAAGTCCGGCGTTTCGGCATTGATGCGGCACTCCATGGCGTGGTTGCGGACCGGCATGTCCTCCTGCTCAAAGGGCAGAGGCTGGCCGGCTGCCACGCGCAGCTGCCACTTGACCAGGTCGGTATCGGTCACAAACTCCGTAACCGGATGCTCCACCTGCAAGCGCGTGTTCATTTCCATAAAGTAGAAATTGCCGTCATCTGAGTACAGAAACTCAATGGTGCCGGCGCCCTCATAGCCAACGGCACGAGCCAGGTCACGCGCCGCCTTGTGCATGCGCGCGCGAATATCATCGCGTCCGTCGAGGCACGGCGCGGGGCTCTCCTCGATCAGCTTTTGGTTGCGGCGCTGCACCGAGCATTCGCGCTCGCCGAGCGAAAACACATGGCCCTGCTTATCGGCCATAATCTGCACCTCGACGTGGTGGGCCGGCGCGACGAACTTCTCCATGTAGCACTCGCCGTCGCCAAAAACGGCCTCGCCCTCGGCACGTGCTTCAATAAAGGCCTTTGCCGCATCTTCCACGCGCTCGACCTTGCGAATACCGCGACCGCCGCCGCCCGCGCGCGCCTTAATAAGCACGGGGCAGCCAATGCGCTCGGCCTCGGCCGTTGCCTCCTCGGGGCTTTTGAGCAAATCGCAGCCCGGAACGATGGGCACGCCCGCCGCGGCAGCCGTTCGACGTGCGGCGTCCTTGTCGCCCATGCTGTCGATTACCTCGGCCGAAGGACCGACAAACGCCAGGCCATACTTGTCGCAGTCGCGTACAAAGCTCGCCTTCTCGGAAAAGAAACCGTAGCCGGGATGGATCGCCTTTGCCCCCGACTTCACGGCACAGGTGAGCACGGCATCGTCGTTGAGGTAGCTCTCGGCAAGACGCGGGCCGCCGATGCAATACGCCTCGTCGGCGAGCTGCACGTGCAGCGCGTCCGCATCGGCCGTGGAATAAACGGCGACGGTCTTGATGCCCATATCGCGGCACGCGCGGATAACACGAACCGCAACCTCGCCGCGGTTGGCGATGAGCACTTTGTCGAACATGAAGCCTTCCTTAACTTTCGTGCATGAGTGCAAAAGACATATCGGCGCGGCAGCAAACCTCACCGTTGACGCTCGCAGTACCCGTCGCAAAGCGGAACGGCCCGCGCGCACGCGTGATGGAGCACACCAAATCCACCGTGTCGCCCGGGCGCACCGGACGCTTAAAGCGCACCTTGTCCAGACTCGTGTAGAACGGCGTCGCGCCGCGCGCCTCCTCATCGCCCATCAGCAGCACGCAGCAGTTCTGGGCGAGCATCTCGCACTGGATCACGCCGGGGACGACCGGGTTTCCCGGAAAATGCCCCTGCAAAAAGTACTCGTCGCCCGTAATCGTGATCTTGCCGTGGGCCTCGTCGCCCACTAGCTCGGCTTCGTCGAGCAAAAGCATCGGCTCACGATGCGGCAACAGCTTCTTGAGCTCTTCTTTGTTCATGGATATCACCTATCCGATCCTCATGAGGCAGCTGCCAAACTCCACGAGGTCGCCGTCGGTCACGCAGACCTCGAGCACCTCGCCATCCGCCTCTGCCGTCACCTCGTTGAGAACCTTCATGGCCTCGATGATGCAGAGGGTCTCGCCGGCTTTGACCTTGGAGCCCACGTGCACAAACGGTTCGTCGCCCGGCGCCGGGGCAGCATAGAAAACGCCGACCATGGGAGCGGTCACCTCGGTGCCCTTGGGCTCCGGTGCGGCGGCAGGCGCCTGCGCGGCGGGCTCCGGTGCGGCGGCAGGCATGGCGACAGGAGCCACCGCCGGAGCAGTCACGGCACCCGGCATAGGCATGGGCACGGCAACCGGCTGCGCGGCGCTCGCGCGCTCGAGTTCGACCGCGGTGCCATCGGGCTCCTCAACGCGTACGCGCGTGAGGCCGCGGTCCTCCATAACATCGGCTATCTCGGCAAGTCTTTTGGAATCCATGCTCTAGCTCCTCGTATATCTACGCAGCGCGATGGCGGCGTTGTGCCCGCCAAAGCCCAGGTTGGTCGAAAGCGCCCAGGTAAGGTCGGCGCGAACCGCGCGATTGGGCGTGTAGTCAAGATCGCAGGCGGGATCGGGCGTGTGGTAGTTAATGGTCGGCGGCACCACGCCCTGCTCGAGCGCCATGGCGCAGGCCATGACCTCGATGGCACCCGTGGCACCGATCATGTGGCCGGTCATCGACTTAGTCGACGAGACGTGCGCGGCGCGCGCCGCGTCCTCGCCAAGCGCACGCTTAATGCCCGCCGTCTCGGACGAATCGTTGAGCTTGGTCGAGGTGCCGTGAGCGTTGATGTAGAGGCCCTCGGAAGGCCTGACGTCGCCCTCGGTCACCGCCAGCGATATCGCGCGGGCAATGCCGGCAGCCTCGGGATCAGGGCTCGTGATGTGATAGGCATCATCGGTGTTGCCGTAGCCCACGACCTCGGCATAAATGTGCGCACCGCGCGCCTGCGCATGTTCCATGCTCTCGAGTACCAGCACGCAGGCGCCCTCGCCCATCACAAAGCCATCGCGGTCTGCATCGAACGGGCGGCAAGCCGTCGCGGGATCGGGGTTGGTGGTCAATGCACGGCAGGACGTAAAGCCTGCAACGGCATCGGGGATAATGGCCGCCTCGGCGCCGCCCGCGAGGATCGCGTCGGCATAGCCATGCTTGATGGCGCGGAACGCCTCGCCCACCGCATGGGCCGAGGTTGCGCACGCGGTCACCACGGGCAGGGTCGGGCCCTTTGCCTTGTGGCGGATCGCGATATTGCCCGATGCCATGTTGGGGATCATCATCGCGATCATATAGGGCGATGCGCGGCGGGGCCCACGGTCGGCAATCGTATGGACGTTGTCGACAAGCGTCTGCATGCCGCCCACGCCCGAGCCCACGTAGACGCCCAGGCGCTCGCGATCGATGGCGCCTTCGACATCAAAGCCCGCATCGTGCATCGCCTCGTCCGAAGCCGCCATCGCAAACTGAACGCAGGGGTCCAGATGCTTGGCGTCACGCTTGCCAAAGTACTCGTTGCCGTCAAAGCCCTTGACCTCGGCCGCCACCTTGACGGCAAACGCATCGGTATCGAAGTGCGTGATCGAGCCGATGCCACAGGTCCCGGCACACATTGCCGCCCAGGTGGCAAGCGCGGTGTTGCCGAGCGGCGATACGGCACCTATGCCGGTGATTGCAACTCTCTGTTCCATCATGGTCTCCTCATCCAAGCCGTTCTTCGGCCCTGGTTTCTACATCGCCATTCCGCCGTCGACGCGCACGACCTCACCCGTAATGTAGGCAGCCGCATCGCTCGCCAGAAAGCGCACTACGCCGGCCACCTCCTCGGGGCGCGCCATGCGCTTAAGGGGAATCTGCTCCTCGGTTGCCGCACGAACCTTCTCCGAGAGCTTTGCCGTCATATCCGTCTCGACAAACCCGGGGGCAACCGCGTTCACTCGTACGCCGCGGGGCGCAAGCTCGCGCGCCACCGCCTTGGTCAGGCCGATCACGCCCGCCTTGGAGGCAGCGTAGTTAGCTTGCCCGGCATTGCCCATCAGGCCCACGACCGAGCTCATGTTGACGACGCAGCCGCCGCGCTGGCGCATAAAGGTCTTGGTGAGCGCGCGCGTCGTGTTAAACGTTCCCTTGAGATTGACATCGAGTACGCGATCGAAGGCGTCATCGCCCATGCGCATGAGCAGGCCATCGTGGGTGATGCCAGCGTTGTTGACGAGCGCCCAAATGGAGCCAAAGTCGTTGAGGACCGCTTCCACGCACGCGTTGACGGCAGCGGGGTCGGCCACATCGCATTGATACGCGCGCGCCGCGGCGCCAGCCGCCTCACAGGCCTCGCACGTCTCGCGCGCCGCATCGACGCTGCCGGCATAGACGACGGCGATATCAAAGCCGTCCTCCGCCAGACCGACAGCGCAGGCGCGGCCGATACCGCGCGAGCCGCCCGTGACCAGTGCCACGCGACGTGAGTCGTTGCGCTCGAGCGTGCCGTTGTTCAAGTTGCCCATGTCATTCCTTTCGGGTTACAGCCCTATGGACTATGCGAGCTCGTCGGCAATAGCTGCGACCTGCTCGGCCGTTTCGCACGAATACACGCGAACGTCGCTCAGCGTACGCTTGACCAGGCCCGACAGCGTTTTGCCAGGTCCGACCTCAATAAACGTATCGATGCCCTGATCCTGCAGAGCGTGCAGCGTGTCGACCCAGTGCACGGCATGGCTCACCTGGTTGGCCAAGACATCCGATGCTGCTCGCTGGTCCGTCGGATAGGGCGCCGCCGTCATGTTTGACATGACCGGAATTAGCAGCGAAGACGGCGCGTGGCCGTCTTGGATATACGTCGCCAGCCCCTCAGTCGCCTCGGCCATATAGGGGCTATGGAATGCACCTGACACCGCGACTTTCATAGCGCGGCCGCCGGCCTCTTTTACTAGGACGTCGAGCTCCTGCAGCGCCTCGGGCGCTCCGGCCACAACTGTCTGCTGGGGACTGTTGTAGTTGACTGGCCAGCAGTCCTCGCCGGCCTGTTTTGCCAGGCCCTCGACTTGCACCGCATCGAGCTTGATGACGGCGCGCATGCCGCCCGGATGGCGCTCGGCAGCCGCGGCCATCAGCGCCGCGCGCTCGCACACGAGCTCAAAGCCCGCTCGCGTATCGAATGCCCCCGCAAAGGTGAGCGCGGCGACCTCGCCCAGCGAGAATCCCGCACAGGCGGCAGGCACCACGCCGCGCTCACGCAGGGCGATAGCCGCTGCCAGGTCGTGAACGAACACGCACGGCTGCGTGTTCTCGGTCTGCGAGAGCTCCTCCTTGGAGGCGCTCCGGCACTGCTCGCTGGTCCCCGGGCGCACCTCGTCGGCAATGGCGAACACCTCGGCGGCCGCCGGCGATGCCTCGATCAGGTCGACGCCCATCGCGGGGTGTTGGGCCCCCTGGCCGGCAAACAGAAACGCTACGCCACCCATGCGGACGCACCCTTCAGGGCGCGCTCGGCGCCATCGACCAGGTCGTCAACGATTTCACGTGCGCTCTGGCGCTCGTTGACCATGCCGGCAATCTGTCCACACAAATACGAACCCTCTTCGTAATTACCGTCCTTTGCGGCTTTACGAAGCGCGCCCGTGCCCATGGCCCCGAGTTCCTCGGGGCTTGCACCCGCTGCCTCGTTTTTGGCATAGGCGTTGGTGAAGGGGCTCTTAAGTGCACGCACCGGATGTCCCGTCGAGCGACCGGTCGCACGCGTCGACGTATCGTTTGCCTTGAGCACCAGCTCTTTGTACTGCTCGGATACGGTGCACTCGTCTGCGACCAGAAAGCGCGTACCCACCTGCACGCCGGCGGCGCCAAGCATAAAGGCGGCCGCCACGCCGCGGCCGTCGGCAATACCGCCGGCGGCCACGACGGGAATGTCGACCGCATCGACGACCTGCGGGACAAGTGCCATCGTCGAGGTCTCGCCAATATGGCCACCCGATTCGGTGCCCTCGGCAACAACCGCCGTGGCTCCACGACGCGCCACGAGGCGCGCCAGCGCCACCGAGGCAACGACCGGGATGACCTTGATGCCCGCCTCGTTCCACGCCTTCATGTACTTGGCGGGATTGCCGGCGCCCGTCACGACGACCGGCACCCACTCGTCAATCACGACCTGCGCGACCTCGTCGGCAAACGGGCTCATGAGCATGACGTTGACGCCAAAGGGTTTATCCGTCCTGGCGCGCAGCTCGTGAATCTGGTCGCGCAGCCAGTTGGCGTCGGCGTTCATGGCCGCGATAATCCCTAAGCCACCCGCCTCGGACACTGCGGACGCCAGCGAGGCGTCGGCAATCCAGGCCATACCGCCCTGGAACACGGGCTTTTCGATGCCGAGCAGATCGCAGAGAGGAGTCTTGAGCATCTCTACTTCTCCAATGCCGCCTCGACCGTATCGGCGAACTCGCCGACCGTCTTGGGGTTCTCCTCGGTATCGAGCTGAATGCCAAACTCGTCCTCGACGGCGACGAGGATCTCGACGGTACCCAGACTGTCGAGACCAATCTCCTCGAGCGTGGACTCGGGCTTCATCTCGACATCGTCAAGACCGGCGGTCTCGCGGATAACGTCGCAAACGCGCTCGAAGGTCTTCTGATCTGCCATGGTAGTTCTCCTTTGTTTGTGCCCTAGGGGCGTTTTTTCCTATGTGCAGCTACTTCCAACGAAGCAGATAGCCACCTATATCCAGACCGGCGCCAAATCCAACCAAGGCGATGGTGTCGCCCGTATGAAGTGCACCGGCGTCTGCCAGCCGGTCGAGGGCAAGCGGAATGCATGCGCTCGAAATGTTGCCGGTCTCGCGCAACGTGCGAACCACGCGCTCGTCCGGCACGCCCAGGCGCTTGACAGCCTGGCTCAGGATTCTTTCGTTAGCCTGATGGAATACAAAATGATCGATGTCTTCGACCGAAATGCCCGCATCGATCGCAAGCTTATGGACCGTGTCGCAGATGGCGTTGACGCCGAACTTGAACACACGGCGGCCATTCATGGACAGCACGCTCTCGCTATCTGCGGAGGCCTTAAACGGCGAGGTGCCGACCAGACCGGGAACGCGCAACGTCTCGACGTCGGGCGCCGTCGAAAGCTCAACGGCAAGGGGGCTTTCTCCCCCAGCCCCAATCACTGCAGCGCCTGCCCCATCGCCAAAGAGCACGCAGGTGGCACGGTCGGTCCAGTCGAGCGCGCGCGTCATCTGCTCGGCAGCAACGACAAGCACGCGCTCGGCACGGCCGCGGGCGATATAGCCCTCGGCGACATCGAGCGCAAATACGAAGCCGGCACAAGCCGCCGAGACATCGAAGGCAGGGCACGTCGCGCCTAGTCGCTCAGCAACGGCACACGCCTCAGCGGGAACAAGGTGGTCACCCGTCGTCGTCGAGCAGACGATCAGATCCAGCCGGCTCGCGTCGATTCCGGACACCTGGAGTGCCCGCTCGCTCGCCGCTACGGCAAGGTCGTCAAGTGACTCGGTGGTGCAGACGTGGCGGCTCTTGATACCTGTGCGGGTAAAAATCCACTCATCCGAGGTATCGAGGAACTCAGACAGCTCGTCATTGGAAACACTGCGCTCAGGAAGCGCCGAGCCTGTTCCAAGAATCGTGAAACCCATCACTAGCCTCCTTTGAGTTGTTGACGTGTTTACATCGACCAAGAGAGGATAGCGCATTTTAGTCGTTGTTGACGTGTTAACATTAAATTGTCCAAATGCGACAAAGGCTTCACATTGTGTCTATCTCTCGACACCATTGCGCGATTGCCTTATTAACTTAGGAGGTAGCAGCTGTTATGGATTCTCGTTTAACGATAGTCGACGTAACCGGATCGACCAACGATGACCTGCTCGAAGCAGGAAAACAGGGAGCGCCGCACGGCACAGGACTTGCCGCCCGGGCTCAAACAGCAGGACGTGGCCGGCGCGGGCACAAGTGGGACTCAACCGTCGGCAACTTATTGCTTTCGATTGTCCTGCGCCCATGCGTTAATCCTGCAAAGTTCTCTGGTCTTGCCGCCGTCAGCGGCCTAGCGGTGCTCGAGGCGCTCGAAAAACAGGGTCTTGCAAACGAAATTGGCCTCAAATGGCCCAACGACCTGGTCGCGCGTGAACGCAAACTCGGCGGCATTCTGGTCGAGGCCGCACGCGATAACGAAGGCAAACCTTTCGCCGTATGTGGCATTGGCGTCAATGTGAACTATGCGCCCCAAGAGGTGCCCGATGGCGGCTTGCCGGCAATCGGTCTCTCGGACCTTAACGAGAATGTTCCTGCCGTCGACATGCTCCTCGATGAGGTCTATCACGCAGTTATAGACGCTGTAGATGCCTGGGCAGAGCGCCTCAACGCCAAGGAAAAAGACGCCGGTCCGCTCGCGCCCGTCCACGACGAATATATCGCTCACCTCAATTGGATTGGGAAGCACGTTATCGCCCGCTCACCCGCTGGAGACGAGCTGGCACGCGGCATCTTTAAAACCGTTGATGCCTTTGGTCGCGCGTGCATCGAAACGGAAGACGACTTGCGATCCTTCCATTTTGAGGAGGCATCGCTGCGTCCCGTGAGCGAATAGGGCGCCGCAGCCACCTACTCGTCAGCATTGTCCGACAGTCCAAACCACCATTCAAAACAAAAGGGCCCCGCTACCGTAACGGCAGCGGGGCCCTTTAAGCTATGAGCGATATCGCTTAGAGCTTGATGTCGATGTCGACGCCAGCGGGGAGGTCGAGACGCATGAGCGAATCAACGGTGCCCGAGGTGGGGTCGAGGATGTCGATGAGGCGCTTGTGGGTGCGCATCTCGAACTGCTCACGGGAGTCCTTGTTCACGTGCGGCGAGCGGATAACCGTGTACAGGTTGCGCTCGGTGGGCAGGGGGACAGGACCGGAAACGCGAGCGCCGGTCTTCTGAGCGGTCTCGACGATGAGCTTCGCGGACTGATCGACGACCTCGTGATCATAGCCCTTGAGGCGAATGCGGATCTTCTGGGTAGCCAACTTAAACCTCCAAAGAGTGCGAGAGATGTTCTCGCGGATTACGTAACAGGGAGCTCGAACTTAGGCGTTCTTGCTCATGACCTCGTCCACGATGGACTTGGGCGCGGGCTCATAAGAGTCGAACTGCATCGTGTAGGATGCACGGCCCTGGGTCTGGGAGCGAAGGTCGGTAGCGTAACCGAACATCTCGCCCAGCGGCACCTTGGCACGGATGAGCTTGCTGTTCTTGCGATCCTCCATGCCCTCGATCTTGCCGCGGCGACCGGAGAGGTTGCCCATAACGTCGCCCATGTACTGCTCGGGGGTCTCGACTTCGACAGCCATGATCGGCTCGAGCAGCTGCGGATCGGACTTCTTGAGGGCGTCCTTGATAGCCATGGAACCGGCGATCTTAAAGGCGGCCTCGGAGGAGTCGACCTCGTGGTAAGAACCGTCGAACAGGGTGACCTTGACGTCGAGGACCGGGAAGCCGGCGATAACACCGGTGTTCAGGGCCTCCTGGATGCCCTTATCGATGGACGGGATGTACTCCTTGGGCACGACGCCGCCGACGATAGCGTTGACGAACTCGTAGCCGAAGCCCTCCTCCATCTTCTCGAGCTTGATGACGGCGTGGCCGTACTGACCGCGACCGCCGGACTGACGGACGAACTTGCCCTCAGCCTTCTCGACGTCGTGACCAGCGGTCTCGCGGTAGGCAACCTGAGGCTTACCAACGTTAGCGTCAACCTTGAACTCGCGGAGCAGACGGTCGACGATGATCTCGAGGTGCAGCTCGCCCATGCCGGCGATGATGGTCTGGCCGGTCTCGTGGTTGGTGGACACCGTGAAGGTCGGGTCCTCCTCGGCGAGCTTGGTCAGAGCCAGGGACATCTTGTCCTGCTCGGCCTTGGTCTTGGGCTCAATAGCAACGTCGATAACGGGCTTAGCGAACTCGATCTTCTCGAGGACGATCTCCTTGCCCTCGGTGCACAGGGTGTCACCGGTGGTGGAGTTCTTGAAGCCGACGCAGGCGACGATGTCGCCGGCGGCAGCGTCGTCACGGTCGATACGTTCGGCGGCGTTCATCTCGAGGATGCGGCCGAGGCGCTCGCGCTGACCGTTGGAAGCGTTGACCACGTAGGAGCCGGACTCAGCACGACCGGAGTAAACGCGGACGTAGGTAAGCTTACCGACGAACGGGTCGGTCATGATCTTGAAGACCAGGCCGGAGAAGGGCTCGTCGAAGTCAGGATGACGCTCGATCTCCTCGCCGGTGTCCGGATCGGTACCGGTGACGGCCTTGACGTCGAGCGGGCTGGGCAGGTAGTCGACGACAGCGTCGAGCAGCTCCTGAACGCCCTTGTTCTTGTAGGCGGAGCCCACGAAGACGAGGTTGAGCTCGTTGGCCAGGACGCCCTTGCGCAGAGCAGCCTTGAGCTCCTCGACGGTGAAGTCCTCCTCCATGAGGATCTTCTCCATGAGCTCGTCGTCAAAGCTGGCAGCAGCGTCGAGGAGCTCCTCGCGCTTGGTGGCAGCGATGTCGGCAAACTCAGCCGGGATCTCGTCCATCGGCTCGGGGTAGGTCATGCCCTTCTCGTCGGCCTTGAAGTCCCATGCAGTCATGGTAACGAGGTCGATGACGCCCCAGAAGTTGTCCTCGGCGCCCATCGGGACCTGAGCGGCCACGGCGTTGGCGTCGAGACGATCCTTCATGGTCTCGATAGCGTTGAAGAAGTCAGCGCCCACGCGGTCATACTTGTTGATGAAGGCGATGCGGGGGACGTTGAAGGTGGAAGCCTGACGCCAAACGGTCTCAGACTGGGGCTGAACGCCGGCAACGGCGTCGAAGACGGCGACAGCGCCATCGAGGACGCGCAGGCAGCGCTCGACCTCGGCGGTGAAGTCAACGTGGCCCGGGGTGTCGATGATCTGGATGCGGTAGTCCTTACCGTCCTTGTTCCAGAAGCACGTAGTAGCAGCGGAGGTAATGGTTACGCCGCGCTCCTGCTCCTGAACCATCCAGTCCATGGTGGCAGCGCCCTCATGGACCTCACCGATCTTGTGGGTCTTACCGGTGTAGTAAAGAATACGCTCGGTCGTGGTGGTCTTACCGGCATCGATGTGGGCCATGATGCCGATGTTACGGGTATCGGAAAGCTTGTACTTAGGCTTAGCCATGTTAGTTCCTTACCTTAACTTACCAACGATAGTGAGAGAACGCGCGGTTGGCCTCGGCCATCTTGAAGACGTCCTCACGCTTCTTGACGGAAGCGCCCAGGCCGTTGGAGGCGTCGAGGATCTCGTTGGCGAGACGCTCGGCCATGGTCTTCTCCTTGCGAGCGCGGGAGTAGTTGACGATCCAGCGGATACCCAGAGCGGTGGAACGACGGGAGTTGACCTCCATCGGGACCTGATAGGTAGCGCCACCGACACGCTTGGGCTTAACCTCGAGCGTGGGCTTGACGTTGTCCATAGCCTTCTTGAAGGTAGCGAGAGCGTCGCCACCCTCAGACTTCTCGGCAACGATCTCGAAAGCGGTGTAAACGATGCGCTCAGCGGTGGCCTTCTTGCCGTCAAGAAGGACCTTGTTGATGAGCTGAGTCACCAGGCGGTTGTTGTAAACGGCGTCAGGCTGAACCTCACGACGATTAGCTGCTGCACGACGCGGCATGTGAAATCTCCTTAAGTGTCTACCGTGCGGCGCTTAGGCGGCACACGGCGAAAGTATCAAAACGTTATCTGGCTTATTTAGCCTTGGGGCGCTTAGCACCGTACTTGGAACGGGCCTGCATACGGTTCTGGACCGGAGCAGCGTCGTAGGCGCCACGGATGACGTGATAACGGACACCAGGGAGGTCACGGACACGACCGCCGCGGACGAGCACGATGGAGTGCTCCTGCAGGTTGTGGCCCTCACCCGGGATGTAAGCAGTAACTTCGATGCCGTTGACAAGGCGAACACGGGCAACCTTACGAAGAGCCGAGTTCGGCTTCTTGGGGCTCGTGGTGAAGACACGGGTGCACACGCCGCGCTTCTGGGAGTTGTGCTGCAGAGCAGCGTTCTTGGACTTCTTGGGCACGGAACGACGGCCCTGGCGAACCAGCTGGTTAATAGTAGGCAAAGCGTACTCCTTCTCGAATGATTCCAGCTTTCTGTAAAGTGCAACGGCTTGAATCGAGGGGTCAGCATCCCCCTACGAAACACGCAGTTCGATAGGATACGTGCCGTTAGCTGTGCCGTCAACAGACCACGCCGCCGGGCGTATCCCAAAATGAGCACATTTCCGCAAAGCCTACACAAAAGGAATCTCCTCCTGTGCGCGGGGGGCGGATTCCCGGGCCGGGCGGCACAGGGGTTAAGTTTGCTGCTCTACAGTCCTGGCTCGCACGGAGGCCACATTAAGTGGCCTCCGGCTCATGCGGAACTCGCGACAAACTTAACCCCCGTGCCGCCCGGCCCGGGAATCCGACGTGCTCGTTGGGGCAACGTTCCCTGCCAAAAAGGGACAGGTTTATTTTGGTCGGTTTTATCTGGGGAAATGCTGCGCTCCAGCGGTGATCTGCTCTCATCTCTCGCATGGAAATCGGCGGCGTTTCCATTTAACGCAAAATGGGCCGCCTCCCCTAGTAGGAAGCGGCCTCAGACCTTACGAATAAACGATGGTAAAGGGCTCTTCCGTTTCGGTCTCTCCTGTTGACGTGCACCTCGTGCCCTCAAGCGTTACTGAGACCACTTGTTCGACATCAATCAACTTCGTTGGCACCCAGATGTTCTCTCCGCTATTGCGCGCATAAGAAAAATATAAGTTGAACACCCCTGCGTCGTCATCTTCGATAATCTGCTCCGATCCATCCTTGTATCTGACGGTCAGCTTATTATCAACTGCTTCATAGCCCAAATCATCGATGTGCGTCTGGATGGAAAACGGGCTAATCTCAAGAGGCGAGTCACCGGAGCGGAGTTCCTTTGTATCGACGTACGCTCCAATATTGAACTCGGGTGTCGACGCCTTAAACTGTCTCGCACTCTCACCTTCACCCTCGGTCCAGTGGATATTCCAGGTGACCGCATGTTGCAAACCTCGCTCACGATCCATAGCGGCAAAGTACATCGTGCCATTAATGACAGTATCGCTTGATGTGTCCTTATCAATTGTGCTGCGTGTGTCAGCCCATTCCTCGCCGAAGTTCATGCTGGGCGTGCCGATGCCTTGTTCTTCTTCACCATAGAGAACAAGTTCGCCTGTCTCTGCTGCTGGCTTGTAGTAGTTAACGCCATTTGGATTGGACAACGTAAACGTCACGGCTCCGCAGCCGTTTTGGTCAATAGCCATCTCATGGATATCAAGCGTATAGCCGTTACCCTCGACGGACAGATTAACCTCCTGAACTGCGCCCTCCAGGCTTTGGGGCGCGATGCCGTCACCAAACTCTCTGGTGTAGGTATATTTAGTCCCCGATGAGCCGCCATTTGTCCAGGTAATGGAATCCCCGTTGCCGTGGTTTCCCCAAGCTGAGGCAAAATATCTGGAATTGACAACGGCGTAGGCGACCCCTCCAGTCGCCAAAACTCCGGCAAGACATCCGATTACGGCAACATAGAGAGGCTTCGCGTGGCCCTTTCGATGAAGCGGCTCACCCGCAGCGGTATTTAGGACGCGATCTGCAAGATCGCTATCGGCTTGGATGGACTCGAAGGCCTGCTTGATTTGATTGGATTTCACGGTCGCCCTCCTCTAGGATGAACTTGAGCTTCGATCGACCGCGAGCTAAACGCGTTCGAACGGTCGCGGCTGGCACATGCAGTAACTCGGCAATCTCTGAGGTCGAAAAACCCAGATAGTAATAGAGCACGATGGGAACACGGAATCGCTCCGGAAGTCGCATAACGTCTGACAGGACCGCCTTGGTCTCCTCCTGCGCCGTCGAAAGCGAATCGGCCAGGTTCTCAATATCCTCCACACGCCTCCATGGCTTTCGAAAGAGCGATTTGCATTCATTGATCGTGACCCGGATAAGCCAGCGGCGAAGATGCTCCCAACTCTCAAATTGCGTATCGCTTTTGAGCAGCTTAAGAAAGACATCTTGGGCAACATCATCGGCATCTGCGCGATCGCGCAGATACGTCAATGCGATTCGAAACACGACATCTCGGTGATCTTCGACCGCCTGTCTAAATGTTTGTTCTTCCATAATCACCTCCCGGTGACGGTACTGATTCTTGATGAGGTCCTCACCATAGATACGCTCTGGCCGGACGAAATGTTTCAAAGTCAAGCAGGAAAAACCTACCAAAATAGACCTGTCCCTTATTGGCATAAAGGAATCCCCTCCTGTGCGTGAGAGCGGATTCCCGGCCCGGGCGGCGCAGGGGTTAAGTTTGCTGCTCTACAGTCCTGGCTCGCACGGAGGCCACATTAAGTGGCCTCCGGCTCGTGCGGAACTCGCGACAAACTTAACCCCTGCGCCGCCCGGGCCGGGAATCCGACGTGTTCGGCGGGGCAACGCCACCTGCCAAAAAGGGACAGGTTTATTTTGGTCGGTTTTATCTGGGAAAATGTCGCGCTCCAGCGGTGATCTGCTCTCATCTCTCGCATGGAAATCGGCGGTGTTTTCGGAAGTATGCGGCAAATTATGAACTTGCCGAGCACACAGGGGTTTTGCGATAACAAATCCGCAGGTAGAGCGCTTGAGCATATGCGGTGTGGTCGACCTATCAAGATTTTGCCGCATACTTCCGAAATCGCACCTCAAAATGATCCGTTTTCCTCCGTCCCCAAGGGATCGACGGAACGCAACAGGTTGAGCAAACGCAAGCGAGCGGCCCCCAGAGCGTACAAGGTGGCATGAAAAAGGCAGGGCATTGACCTTTTGGTCATGCCCTGCCTTTTAAATGACAGATTGTAGCCCTGGGGGCCGCGCAGCGACGGAGATTGCCGCCGTTCGTTAGAACGGCGGCACTAGTTACTCCTCGTCGTTGTCCTTGGCCTCTTCGGCGTCGTCGGTGTCCACGAGCTGGTTGAGCAGCTCGTCGAGGGAAGCCATGTCCTCGTTGATGGCACCGTTGGCGGGAGCCTTCTTGTCGTCGATCGGGGCGCCCAGGAGCTCCTCGTCGGCGTCGGCGTGATGCGTCGGCGTGGCGGAGGTGCCCAGCAGGATGTCGTCCGGACCGTCGGGGCTAAAGACCATCTGCAGCAGCTGCGAGAGGTCTTCCTCGTCGGCAACGTCATCGTTGTTCTCGAGGATGTAGAGCAGGTCGTGGGCCTCCAGACCGTCACGGAGCTCCTCGATCGCCTTGGCACCGATGCCGTCGATGCGCAGCAGATCCTCCTCGGACTTGCCGACCAGGTCGCCGACCGTCTCGATGCCGACCTCGCTGAACTTGTTGGTCCAGCGCTGCGACACGCCCAGGTCGTCGAACAGGTACAGGCGAGCCTTCTCGGCGGAGATGGTGTGGCCGTTGCGGGTGAACGAACCGTCAGCACCACCGAACTCGTCGTAGCCGGCCCAGTCGAGCTGCTGCGGGAGCTGCTCGTCCAGGTCCTTGAGCTCAACCGGAGCCCACTCGGGCAGCGACTTGGCGTTGGGCGAAGCCGGACCGTCGATGTCCACGTAGCCGTCGGCCGTACGATACGTCAGCTTGGCGTTGGCGTACGGCTTGAGGCCGGTACCAGCCGGGATCTTCTTACCGACGATGACGTTGGACTTAAGGTCGAGCAGGTGGTCGACCTTGCCCTCAATAGCAGCCTCGGTAAGGACGCCGGCGGTACGGATGAACGAAGCGCTCGACAGCCAGGAGTCGATGTTGGACGCGACCTTGAGCGTACCCAGGATGACGGGCTCGGCCACGGGAGCCTGACCGCCCAGACGGGCAACGCGCTCGACCTCGTCGGCGAACTCGTAGCGGTCGACGTACTGACCAAGCAGGTACTTGGAGTCGCCGGGGTTGGTGATCTGAACGCGACGCAGCATCTGACGTGCGAGCACCTCGATGTGCTTGTCGTTCAGGTCGACGCCCTGGCTGGTGTAGACGTCCTTGACGCTCTCGACGAAGGTGTGCATCGTCGACTCGATGTCGGTCAGCTTGCGCAGGTTGCGGAAGTTGACGAAGCCCTTGGTGATCTGGTCGCCGGCGCGAACCTCGCAGCCGTCCTCGATCTCGGGCATGAAGCGCACCGAAGCGGGGACGCGACGCTCGTCGAGGACACGGGTGTGATCCTCGGAGTCGGTGAGCGTCAGCACGTACTCGGACTTCTCGGGCTTAATCGAGAGGTGACCGGAGTACGGAGCCAGCTCGGCCTCGCGACCCAGAATCTTCTCGTTGACGTTGCCGACGATATCGAACATACGGCTGACCGTAGGCAGACCCTGCGTAATATCGTCGACGCCAGCGACGCCGCCGGAGTGAATGGTACGCATCGTAAGCTGCGTACCGGGCTCGCCGATGGACTGGGCGGCAATAATGCCGACTGCGGTACCGATGGCGACCGGACGACGGGTGGAAAGATCCCAGCCGTAGCACTTCTGGCACACGCCGTACTTGGAGCGGCAGGTGAGCAGCGCGCGAAGCTTGACCTTCTTGAGGCCCGCATCGACCATCTTCTGGATGTCGGCGACCTTCTCGATGTAGCCGTCCTGCTCAAAGAGAACGGTGCCATCGGGAGCCACGACGTCCTCAATGAAGCAACGGCCGACGAGGTCGGTGTTGAGGTCGGTGGTGCCGGGGATGATGAGGTTGTAGGTGACGCCCTCGTGCGTACCGCAGTCCTCCTCGCGGACGATGACGTCCTGGGCCACGTCGACCAGACGACGGGTCAGGTAACCAGAGTCCGAGGTGTGGGATGCGGTATCGACCAGGCCCTTACGGGCGCCGTAGGTCGAAATGAAGTACTCGAGCGGCAGCAGGCCCTCGCGGAAGTTCGCCTTAATGGGAAGGTCGATCGTCTCGCCGGACATGTCTGCCATCAGGCCACGCATGCCGCCGAGCTGACGCAGCTGGGTCTTAGAACCACGGGCGCCGGAGTCGGCCATCATGTACAGCGGGTTCTCCTCGTCGAACATGTCGAGCATGAGCGCTGCAACCTTATCGGTACAAGCGGTCCACTCGTTAACGACTTCGATGTGGCGCTCCGTCTCGTTGATGAAGCCCTCCTCGAAGTACTCGTTGATCTGGTCGACGTTGGCCTGGGCGCGATCGAGCAGCTCCTGCTTCTCGGCAGGGATGAGAGCGTCCCACACCGAGATGGTGAGGCCGGCGCGGGTAGCGTAGTGGAAGCCGGAGTACTTGATGGCGTCGAGGATCGGGCCGACCTTGGCCTCGGGGTAACGATCGCAGCAGTCGGCAACCAGCTTGGCCACATCGCCCTTGACCATCTTGTAGTTCATGAACTCATAGTCTTCGGGCAGGCACTGACGGTTGAAGATGATGCGGCCGATAGAGGTCTCGAAGCGCGCGGTCTTGTTGCCGGTGACGTCGTAGTCGACAAACTCGTTCTTGCCGTTCTTGACGCGGAAGATACGGGTGCCGTCCTCGTTGATGACATTGGCGTTCTCGGCGGACACGCGGACCTGAATCTTGGCCTGCATGTCGACCTCGGAGCGGCAGTCATAGGCGTGCAGCGCGTCGTCGAAGCTCGAGAACACGTGGTTCTCGCCGGGCAGGCCGTCGCGGACCTGGGTGAGGTAGTACACACCGATGATCATGTCCTGCGAAGGGATGTTAACCGGCTTGCCGGATGCCGGCGAGCGCAGGTTGTTCGCAGAGAGCATGAGCACGCGAGCCTCGGCCTGAGCCTGGCTGGACAGCGGCACGTGGACAGACATCTGGTCGCCGTCGAAGTCGGCGTTGAAGGGCGAGCAGACCAGCGGGTGCAGGTGGATAGCCTTGCCCTCGACCAGCACCGGCTCAAAGGCCTGGATGGACAGACGGTGCAGGGTCGGTGCACGGTTGAGCAGCACGACGCGACCGTCGATGACCTCTTCGAGGATATCCCACACAAAGGTGGCACCGCGGTCGATAGCGCGCTTGGCGCCCTTGATGTTCTCGACCTTGCCGAGCTCGACCAGGCGCTTCATGACAAAGGGCTTGAAGAGCTCCAGTGCCATGGTCTTGGGCAGACCGCACTGGTGCAACAGCAGCTTGGGGTCGGTAACGATTACCGAACGGCCGGAGTAGTCGACACGCTTGCCCAGCAGGTTCTGACGGAAACGACCCTGCTTGCCCTTGAGGGCCTCGGCGAGCGACTTGAGCGGGCGACCGCCACGGCCAGAGACCGGGCGACCACGACGGCCGTTGTCGAACAGGGCGTCCACGGACTCCTGGAGCATGCGCTTCTCGTTGTTCACGATGATCGCAGGGGCGTCCAGGTCGAGCAGGCGCTTGAGTCGGTTGTTACGGTTGATCACGCGACGATACAGGTCGTTGAGGTCGGACGCGGCGAAGCGCCCGCCGTCGAGCTGGACCATCGGGCGCAGATCGGGCGGAATGACCGGAATGACATCCAGGATCATGTTCGCGGGGCTGTTGCCGCCCTTCAGGAAGGCGTCAACGACCTCGAGGCGCTTAACGGCCTTCTCGCGCTTCTGCTTCTGGGAGTCCTCGTCGGCGATGATGGCCTTGAGCTTCTCGGCCTCGGAGGGGAGGTCGATGGCAGCGAGCAGGTCGCGGACGGCCTCGGCACCCATACCACCCTTGAAGTACATGGAGTAGTAACGGGTCATCTCGCGGAACAGCGGCTCATCGGAGATGAGGTCGCGCTCGGTGAGCTTCATGAAGGCGTTGAAGGCGTCCGTGCGGAGCTGCTTATCGTCCTTGCACTCTTCCTCGATGTCGACGATGCCAGAGGCGATCTCCTCGGGGGTCAGCGGCTCCTCGTCGGAGAACTCGTCAAAGTTCTCGGGGTTGCCCTGCTCCTTGAGGGACTCGATCTGGCGGGCGCACTCGGCATCGATCTCTTCCAGATCGGCGGCGAGCTCCTCGCGCAGGTCGTCAGCGTCGGCCTCACGAGCCTCGTAGTCGACCTCGGTGATGATGTAGCTGGCAAAGTACAGAACCTTCTCGAGATCCTTGGACTTGATGTCGAGCATACGGCTCATCGGGAAGCTCGTGGGGCTCTTGAAGTACCAGATGTGGGACACGGGAGCGGCGAGCTCGATGTGACCCATGCGCTCGCGACGAACCTTGGCCGAGGTGACCTCGACGCCGCAGCGCTCGCAGACGATGCCCTTAAAGCGGATGCCCTTGTACTTGCCGCAGGAGCACTCCCAGTCCTTGGCGGGACCGAAGATCTTCTCGCAGAACAGGCCGTCCTTCTCGGGCTTGAGGGTACGGTAATTGATGGTCTCCGGCTTCTTGACCTCACCGTGCGACCAGGAACGGATCTGGTCGGCGGAGGCAAGGGAGATCTTTACCGAGTCAAAATCAGTAGCTTCGAAATCTGCCACAGTCAACTACTCCTTATCAGTGGTCGTGGCGGCGACAGCCTCGGGTGCCTCGGCGGTCTCGGCATCCTGGGCCTCGACGTCGGTGTCAACGCCGGCGAGCGCAGCCAGGTCGTCGAGAGCAGAGGTTTCCTCGGCGGTCACAGGGGCGGAGGCGTCCTCGTCGGCATCGTGCATGGGCTCGATGTCCAGTGCGAGGGAACGGATCTCCTTGACGAGAACCTTGAAGGACTCGGGGATACCCGGAACCGGGACGTTCTCGCCCTTGACGATGGACTCGTAGGTCTTGACGCGGCCCACGGTATCGTCGGACTTGACGGTCAGGATCTCCTGCAGGACGTTGGAAGCACCGTATGCATACAGTGCCCAAACTTCCATCTCGCCGAAGCGCTGGCCGCCGAACTGAGCCTTGCCGCCCAGCGGTTGCTGGGTAACCAGGCTGTAAGGGCCGGTCGAACGGGCGTGGATCTTGTCGTCGACCATGTGGCCGAGCTTGAGGATGTAGGACGTACCCACGGTAATGGGCTCGCGGAACTCCTCGCCGGTGCGGCCGTCGAACAGGCGGGTCTTGCCGCGCTCGTCAAGCTGGGTGACAAACTCGGGGCGCATGTGATCGCCGAAGGCAGCGGTGGCCTTGTTGAGCATGTTCTTGTTGGCGCGACGGATGACCTCGGCGATCTCGTCCTCCTTGGCGCCGTCGAAGACGGGCGTCGAGACGAAGAACGGACCGGGGACATACTTGTCGGAGTCGGCATCCTCGGTATCCCAACCGCAGGCAGCAGCCCAGCCAAGGTGGCACTCGAGCAGCTGACCGACGTTCATACGCGAAGGAACGCCCAGCGGGTTGAGGATAACGTCGATCGGGGTACCGTCAGCCATGTAGGGCATGTCCTCGACCGGCAGAACGTTACAGATAACGCCCTTGTTGCCGTGGCGACCGGCGATCTTATCGCCCTGCTGGATCTTACGACGCTGGGCGACGTAGACGCGCACCTGCTCGTTGACGCCGGGGGCCAGGTCGTCGCCGTTCTCGCGGCTAAAGCGGACGACGTCGATGACGCGGCCATAAGCGCCGTGAGGCATCTTAAGGGAGGTGTCGCGAACATCGTGAGCCTTGGCACCGAAGATGGCGCGCAGCAGGCGCTCCTCGGCGGTCAGAGCGCTCTCGCCCTTAGGCGTGACCTTGCCGACCAGGATGTCGCCAGGACCGACCTCGGCGCCGATGCGGATGATGCCGTCCTCGTCGAGGTTGGCAAGCATGTCCTCGGAGAGGTTCGGGATCTCGCGAGTGATCTCCTCGGGGCCGAGCTTGGTGTCGCGGGCGTCGATCTCGTGACGGGTGATATTGATGGTCGTCAGCAGGTCCTCGGCCACCAGGCGCTCGGACACGACGATACCGTCCTCGTAGTTGAAGCCTTCCCACGGCATGTATGCCACGGTGAGGTTCTGGCCCAGTGCGAGCTCGCCATGATCGGTCGAAGGACCGTCGGCCAGAGGCTCGCCCTGCTCAACGGTGTCACCGACGCGCACGAGCGGACGGTGGTTAATGCAGGTGGACTGGTTGGAGCGCTGGTACTTGGCCAGGTGATACTCGTCCATGCCGCCGGCGTGCTTGACGATAATCTTGGAGGCGTCGGCATAGATGACTTCGCCGGCGTTCTTGGCCAGGGTGACCTCGCCAGAGTCCAGGGCGGCGCGACGCTCCATGCCGGTACCGACATAGGGAGCGGCGGGGTGAACCAGCGGCACGGCCTGACGCTGCATGTTGGCGCCCATGAGCGTACGCTTGGCGTCGTCGTGCTCGAGGAACGGAATCAGCGTGGCTGCGACGGAGAGCATCTGACGCGGCGAGACGTCCATGTAGTCGACGTCCTCGACAGGCACGTCGGCGGGAGCGCCGAAGGAGCCGTCGAAGTCGCGGGTACGGGCGATCACGGTATGCGGACGGACGATCTTGCCCTCGGCATCGGTCGTGATGAACTCGTTGGTCTTGGGATCGAGCGGCGTGTTGGCCGGCGCGATGACGTGCTTCTCTTCCTCGTCAGCGGTCATCCAGTCGATCTGATCGGTGGCAACGCCGTTCTCGACACGACGGAACGGGGCCTCGATGAAGCCATACTCGTTGACGCGGGCGTAGAGGGCGAGCGAGCCGATCAGGCCGATGTTGGGGCCTTCGGGGGTCTCGATCGGGCACATGCGGCTGTAGTGCGAGTTGTGAACGTCGCGGACGGCCGTCGGCACGTTGGTGCGGCGGCTGGAGCCCGACTTGTGGCCGGCAAGACCGCCGGGGCCGAGTGCGGACAGCCGGCGCTTGTGGGTCAGACCGGTCAGGGGGTTTGCCTGGTCCATGAACTGCGAGAGCTGCGAGGAACCGAAGAACTCCTTGATAGAGGCCACGATCGGACGGATGTTGATGAGCGACTGCGGGGTGATCTCGTCGATGTCCTGGGAGCTCATGCGCTCACGGACGACGCGCTCCATACGGCTCATACCGATACGGAACTGGTTGGCGACGAGCTCGCCGACGGTGCGAATGCGGCGGTTGCCAAAGTGGTCGATGTCGTCGACCTTGAAGCCCTGCTCGCCAGCAGCGAGGGACAGCAGGTAGCGCAGCGTAGCGACGATATCCTCGTCGGTGAGCACCGTGACCTCTTCCTCGGTGGTGAGGTTGAGCTTCTTGTTGACCTTGTAGCGACCGACGCGGGCCAGATCGTAGCGCTGCGGGTTGAAGAGCAGGCCCTCGAGCAGGCTGCGGGAAGCATCCACGGTGGGAGGCTCGCCCGGGCGCAGGCGACGGTAGATCTCGATAAGAGCATCCTCGCGGGTAAGGGCGGTATCGCGCTCGAGGGTGCGCTTGATCACATCGGAGTTGCCGAGCAGCTCGATGATATCGTCGTTGGTGACGGCGATGCCAAGGGCGCGCAGGAACATCGTGGCGCTCTGCTTGCGCTTACGGTCGATGGAGACCATGAGCTGGTCGCGCTTGTCGACCTCAAACTCGAGCCAGGCACCGCGGGACGGGATGATCTGAGCCTTGTAGATCTGCTTGCCCGAATCCATCTCGGAGCTGTAGTACACGCCCGGGGAACGGACGAGCTGGGAGACGACGATACGCTCGGTACCGTTGATGATGAAGGTGCCCTGATCGGTCATCATGGGGAAGTCGCCCATAAAGACGAGCTGCTCCTTGATCTCACCGGTCTCCTTGTTGGTGAGACGGACGTCGGTCAGAAGCGGAGCCTGATAGGTCATGTCCTTCTCGCGGCACTCCTCGACGGTGTGCGCGGGATCGCCAAACTGATGCTCGCCGAAGGTAACCTCGAGAACATGGTTCTGGCTCTGGATGGGGCTGGATTCCTTGAACGCCTCACGAAGGCCCTCGTCCTTAAAACGCTCAAAGGATTCCCTTTGAACAGAGATAAGGTTGGGGAGCTCCATGGCCTCCGGGATTTTCCCGAAGCTGACGCGCTTGCGCTCAGTGGCAGTGTATGCGTAGGTCACCAGGTTTTTCCTCCTTCACGGAAATGCTCGGTGGATTGGCGAGGCATAGCTTCGCCAGTTATCGCAACCTAATAGTTTATCAGGTACCGACCGTTGAGCAAGAAAAGCCTTGACGTGATTGAGTTTTTGGAGTAGCAAAGTTTTTCGACAGAAAACATGCAGGTAGATGGATGTGCATCGAACACCTGTTCATATATTTTCTGTGAACAGAGGGTTAGCAATCGCAGCTCTTATAAAAAAACGGGCGCGAACCGAAGTCCGCACCCGTAAATGTCGATGCCCGAAAGGCTTATTTGCGCATCAAACCGCCGCGCTCGTCGATGGCATCCCAGAAGGCGCTGGCAAAGCGAGGATCGCTTGCAGCCATGAGGGCGATGGTGGCCATCCAGCCAGACGGGGTACCGGTATCGTAGCCCGACAGCGGGTCGATGACGACGGCGTACATGGCCTCGCGGTCGAGCGAGCGGGCCATGGCGTCGGTCAGCTGGATCTCGCCGCCCTTACCGGCCTGCTGATCGGCCAGCAGGTCCATGACCAACGGGCTCAGCAGGTAGCGACCGACGATGTACAGGTTGGACGGAGCCGCCTCGGGAGCGGGCTTCTCGACCAGGCCGCCGATGCGCCAAACGGCACCGGGCTCGTCGTCGGCGGCATTCTCGAAGCCCTCGAGAGCGCCCACGCGATCGCCGGCGATAACGCCATAGCGGCTGACTTCCTCGGGAGCGCACGCGGCAACGGCGATAACAGAAGCGCCACCGTGCTCCTTGGAGACGGCAAGCATCTTGTCACAGATGTCGCGGTTGGGCACAACGTAGTCGCCCAGAAGAACCAGGAAGTTCTCCCCTGCCACAGCGTCGGCGGCAGAGCGAATGGCGTGGCCAAGGCCCTTGGGCTCGCACTGATAACGGAAGTCGACCGGCATACCACCAGCATGGGCGACGGCGTCGGCATAAGCATCCTTGCCACGCTCGCGAAGCAGGTTCTCGAGCGAGCGATCGGGCTGGAAGTAGCTCAGCAACTCGGGCTTGCCAGGAGAGGTGACGATAATAGCATCGTCGACCTCATCGGGGTCGAGCGCCTCCTCAACGACGTACTGGATGACCGGTTTGTCGAGCACCGGCAGCATCTCTTTGGGCGTGCACTTGGTGCCAGGCAGAAAACGCGTGCCAAGACCGGCGGCGGGGATGATTGCCTTCATGTTATTCAAGGATCCTTTCGCAGGCGCAGGATGCGCCCTGTGCGTGCGGCACGGCGGCCGCAAACCAAATTGCGATACTGAAGTATCTTACCGCCGGAGACATACGTCGCCGTAAGGCAAACGCAATTCTTCAGCAGGTCAACGCAAATTATTGCTCGAATGATGCAATTTTACGCCCCAGCGGTAACGGGATTGGCACGGCGAAGACAGCGGTGTTCTGCGTGCCGAGCAATGGGAATGAGGGGCCAAAACAAAAAAGACGGGGCTCGCAATGCGAACCCCGTCTGCAAAGAAATCTGGCGAGAAAGCCTGATTACTTGAGGGTGACAGCAGCGCCAGCAGCCTCGAGCTTCTCCTTGGCAGCCTCGGCGTCCTCCTTCTTGGCACCCTCGAGAACAGCCTTGGGAGCGCCCTCGACGACCTCCTTGGCCTCCTTCAGGCCAAGGTTGGTGAGCTCACGGACGGCCTTGATGACCTGGATCTTGTTGTCGCCGAAGCCCTCGAGCACGACGTCAAACTCGGTCTTCTCCTCGGCCTCAGCAGCGCCAGCAGCGGGAGCGGCGACAACGGCGGCAGGAGCAGCGGCGGAAACGCCGAAGGTGTCCTCGATAGCCTTAACGAGCTCGGAAGCCTCGAGAAGGGTCATTTCCTTAAGAGCATCGATGATCTCATCGGTGGTAAGCTTAGCCATTTCTAAGTCCTTTCGGTTTCCGTGCAGATGCACGGAGATCAGTTAAAACACGACGCGAATGCGTCAGGGGTGCGGCGTTGCCGCCGCGGGTGAAAACAGCGACTAGGCTGCCTTCTGCTCGGAGACCTGCTGGATCGAACGAGCGAGACCAGAGGAAACGCCGTTGACGCAGACAGCGATGTCGCGAGCGAAACCGGAGATGAGACCGGCGATCTGACCGAGAAGCTGATCCTTGGTGGGCAGCTCGGCGATAGCCTTAACATCATCAGCGGAAACGGCCTTGCCGTCGGAGATACCGCCCTTGATCTCAAGGACGCCCTTGGACTTAGCAGAGAAGTCCTTAAGGGTCTTAGCGGCCTCGACCGGCTCGGTCTCGTAGAACACATAAGCGACGGGGCCGGCGAGGATCTCGTCGAGCTCGGGCTGCTCCTGGTTCTTGAGAGCGATCTTGACCAGGTTGTTCTTGTAGACCTTCATCTCGGCGCCGCACTCGCGAAGCTGATGACGCAGCTCCTGAGCCTGCTTAACCGTCAGACCGTTGTAGTTGACGACGAACAGACCGGCGTTCTCGGCGATACGGGACTCGATCTCTGCAACCTTGTCGATTTTGTACTGCTGGGGCATGAATTACACCTCCTCGAATTCTTTCCGGGCACGGTCCGCCACAAGGACGTGACGGGGGCATGTCCAAAAAGAAAGCCCCCGCGCTGCATGAGCGACGGGGGCGAGAAGACATATCTACTCGACCACCTCGGCTGGCGGGATATCCCATTAAGCTCGCGGGCGATGCCCGTTTGCGCCGGCTGTCTCTGGCAGCGGATTCGTGCGTGAACCGAAAGTATTATGGCGGGGACCCCGGCGTCGGTCAACGGAAAACCTGGCTGCACACAATTCCACCATCCGGCCGCGCCGCCGAAGGCCGGGCGCAAGGTTTTCGCTCGGTCAGGTCCTGGGCTCGCTCGGAAAGCACATTAAGTGCTTTCCGGCTCGTGCGGAATCTACGAAAACCTTGCGCCCGGCCTTCGGCGGCGCGGCCTGCGGTGACTTTGGGGCAGACCGGGTTTTCGTTGGCTGACGCCCCCACTCATAATGCTTGGGTCGGTGGGCTGATGTGTTGCGTCCCGTTGGGCTATAAGGTTGAAACGAAGGTTGACAGGCGGTGGAGACCTTCGTCCAGATTTTTGTCGGAGACGCAGTAGCTTAAGCGGATGTGGCCTTCGGTTCCGAAGCAGTCTCCCGGGACTAGGGCTACGTTTGTCTCTTTGATGGCTTTGATGCAGAAGTCCTCGCTTGTTAGGCCGTACTGTTTGATGCTGGGGAAGGCGTAGAAGGCTCCCGCAGGTTCTACGACGTCGAGGCCCATAGCGTTTAAGGCTGCGAGCACGCGTTCGCGGCGGGCTCGGTAGACTTTGAGCATGGGGGTTGGGTCGACGGTCAGGGCTCGGGCCGCGGCGTCCATCTCAAAGGAGACGGCGCTCGATACTAAGTATTGGTGGGCCTTTGCGATCTCGGCGATGACGGGGGCTGCGGCTGCGAGCCAACCTAAGCGCCAGCCGGTCATGGCCCAGGGCTTGGAGAAGCTCTCGATGACCACCGTCTGCTCGCGTAGCTCCGGGTGGCGCTGGGCAAATCGCTCGTAGCCGTCCACGTAGACCAGGCGGCTATATACGTCGTCGCAGACCACGTAGATGCCCGCCTGCTCCGCCACGTGTGCCACGGCGTCGAGCGACGCCGCGTCGAGGATGCAGCCCGTAGGATTGTTGGGCGTGCAGATGACGATGGCCTTGGTCGCCGGCGTCACGCAGGCACGAAGCGCCTCCTCATCAATCTGGAATTGCGCAGGCTCCGTATCCAAATAGACCGCATTGGCGTGGTTGGCCACGACGATGCTCTCGTACAGGCCAAAGGCCGGCGTGGGGATGATGACCTCGTCGCCGGGGTTGAGCATAGCCATGAATGTTGCCGACAGGGCCTCGGTCGCGCCGTCGGTCAAGATGACCTCGTCGGCCGAAAACGTAAGGCCCGCGTCCCCCATGTAGGCAGACAACGCCTCACGCAGGGCGGGGCGACCGTTGTTGGGCGGATAGTGCGTGTCACCGCGGTCCAGTGCGGCAGTCACCTCGGCGCTAATCACATCGGGCGTGGGAAAATCGGGCTCGCCGAGCGCAAGCGCAATGCATCCCGGATGCTGAGCAGCGAGCGCGTTGATTCGGCGGATGCCGGAGGGCTTGAGCGTGGCAAGCGAGGTATTCATGGGCAGGCGCATGGCGTTCCTTTCGTAAGGGTTGCACTAGGATAGCGCGGCGAGGCGCCGCCAGACGGTGTAACCTAAACGGAAACCAACCGGAAAGGAGGCGGCATGGAGACGATCGCGCGCTGCGATGTACCAAAAACACTGCATAACATCGCTTTTGTCAGTATTCCCGAGAGCGCCGATCTTGAGTTTTTGCTTTGGGACCTGCAGGATGCCATCGCCGCCTATGCTCAGCTTTCTGGCACCACACTCCCCCACCCGGTCGATTTGAAGGCGGATGATGCCGGTGCAGCCGATGGCATGGTGCTCGCCATTGAAGATGTGGCTGACGATGAGACGTTGACAGCTATCGAGCAGGCGCTTGAACGCTTTGGCGGTACGGGAACGCGCGTCTATGCCGCGATTCGAGCCGCACAAGAGGGCGCGAAGCAGGCGCGCGGGACCGCCGTTCGTCTGCACAAGGCATGTGAGTGCCACGACCAATTGTGGTGTGGCGGCGTTGTCGTCTGTGCCGGCAGCGGTATTGCGGCGCTTCGCCACTCCCCGCGTATGGGCCTCTTGCGCCGGCCATTTTCCGAAGCGATGGATAAGCTTGTGGGCGCCGTTCGCATGGGCTGCTCCATTGAGTATGCGCAGCTGCTTGGCGGTGGCAATGCCGGTGGCGTCGATGCCGACGGCATGGTGCGCGCCAGGCCCGCGCTGCCCGCACCGATATGGCATGCCATCATGAAACGCCTCGGCAGCCGCGCCTAATCAGATATCTAAATTACAGAGCGCCCCATTCAACGGCCTCGCGCCAGCGCTCGACAAGGCGTTCCAGGCGCCATGCCGCATTGGCGGGACTTGTCGACGGCAGAACGATGGCCGGTAGCCCGGTGCGTTCTTGTAGATAGCGCTTGTAGAGCCGGCCAGCTGTACCGCCGTTGCATATCACCTGCTCAATGGGAGCCATGTCGGTAATGCACTCGATATGTGCCGGCACAACGTTTTTAATGCTGGCATCACTCGAGCCCTTAATGTCGCAGCTCTCAATCACATCCCACAGGGCTACGCCGCCGTTCAGCAGCATGGCCCGCTTGGCGGCAATCGAGACGTCGAGCGTCGCGGGCTCACCGCTTGCCAAAGGGTCGCCCTCGTTGGGCGGCACGGGCACACCGAGGCACGCGGCCATCACGCGCCAAAAGCGATTCTGAGGATTGCCGTAATAAAAGGCATTGGCGCGCGAAAGCACCGAGGGAAACGACCCCAGCACCAAAACGCGCGAGCGCTCGTCAAACACGGGCTCAAACCCATGCTCAATATGTTGATAGCCCTCGTCGGACGCAGCCACGATCTAGACCCTCAACAGATAGCGCACCTCGTAGGGTGCAAGCTCAAGAGAGCCCGGCAGCTCGACCGTGGGAGCATCGTCGGCAAGCAGGTCGACGAAGGAGCCGTTGAGTTCGCCGGCTCCAAAGGTATAGGGCTCGTTCACGGCATTGACCGCCACAAGCACCGTCACGTCGTCGCAGGCGCGCTCGAACAGCAGCTGCTTGTTCTGGATCACCACGTTGCGATAGACACCGTAGTTGAGAGCACGGGCCGCCACGTCGTCGGCCGAGCGCAGGTGCGTGAGCTGCTTGATGAAAGCCGTCAGCTCGTTGGGCGCAGGCTCATCGAGCGCAGGTCGCAGCGTCCAGTCGCCATCGGGGCCGCCCTTTTCGCCAGCAATTCCCCACTCGCTGCCGTAGTAGACGCACGGGATGCCCGGAATGCCAAAGAGCATGCCATAGGCGGGACGCAGGCACGACTTGTCGGTAAGGATGCTCGCCAGGCGCGGCACGTCATGGTTGTCGACAAACGACAGCAGGTGCTTGCCACGGTAGATGCACCAGGGGTCGCCGCCAAACTGACGGTGCAGCGAATGGGCGATCTCGAACATGTTGACCGAGTTAAAGCTGGAGTACAGGCCCTTGTAGCACTCGTAGTTGGTGCAGGAGTCGAGCATCTCGTCGTTGACGATCTGATTGTAGTCGCCGTGGAGCGTCTCGCCGATCAGCACAAAGTCGGGCTTGAGCTCACGGGTAAAGGCGTACAGGCGGCGCATGAAGTCGCGGTCGAGCATATAGGCGACGTCCAAGCGCAGACCGTCGACGCCAAAGACCTCGGCCCAACGGCGCACGGACTCGAGCAGGTAATCGACCACGGCGGGATTTTGCAGGTTGAGCTTCACAAGCTCAAAATGGCCTTCCCAGCCCTCGTACCAAAAGCCGTCGCCATAGCAGGAATCGCCGTCAAAGCTAATGTGGAACCAGTCCTTGTACGGCGAGTCCCACTTACGCTCCTGCACATCGCGGAAGGCCCAAAAGCCGCGACCGACGTGGTTGAAGACGGCGTCGAGCACCACGCGGATGCCGTGGGCATGCAGCGTCTCACACACGGCGGCAAAGTCGGCATCCCCACCCAGGCGACGGTCGATGTGACGCAGACTGCGCGTATCGTAGCCGTGGCTATCAGACTCGAGCGGCGGGTTGATGAGTACAGCGCCAATACCAAGTTTCTGCAGGTAGTCGGCCCATTGGGCGATTTTCATGATGGGCGCATCGGGGTTGGGCGCGGCGTTAGCAGCCTGGGCGAGCTCATCCTCGGCAACGGGCGCGACGTTTTCGCGCGGAGCCCCGCAAAAGCCCAGCGGATAGATCTGGTAGAACGTCGTCTCATATGCCCACATAGCAGCCTCCCGGTAAGCTCAACACAACGACATCCATTGTATGCCCGGCTTGTATCCTCTTCCCCAAAATAAGTTGCGGTGGAATAGTTCCTGCTTGGGCCTTCAGAGGCCTTAAACAGGAACTATTCCACCGCAACTGATGAGGGGACGTGATTAGGCGACGGGCTTTGCGCGGCGTATGGCCGGGAATAGCACCGTAATAGCGAGGATGACGCCTACGACGGCGATTGCGCCACCTGCGCAGCCGATCCAGGCGATACCGGGGCCTGAAACCACGGCTCCGCCGATCGCGGTACCCGTGCCGATACCGAGGTTGAACAGGCCCGAGAAGATCGACATGGCGACGGCCGACGAGTCCGCCGGCGTGTACTTGATGAGCTCGGCCTGGAACGCCACGTTAAAGGCCGTGGCGCAGCAGCCCCACAGCGCGCAAACGGCAAGAACCGCGGTGAGCGACGACGCGGCAGGACCCATAAGTAGCAAGGCGACCGGCACTCCGGAGAGCGTGATCGCAAGGAACGGAAAACGGTGCCCATCGAACAGGCGGCCAAACAACCAGCTTCCGAGCAGACCAGAGCAGCCAAACGCCGTCAACGTCATGGTGATGGCGCTTGCGTCGACATGCGCGACCTGAGCCAGGAACGGCTCGATATAGCTATAGCCCGCGTAATAGCCGGTCGCCATGAACACCGTGACCACATAGAGCGCGATCAGGAACGGGTTCTTGAGCAGCTCGGGCAGCTGCTTGAGCGTAAAACGCTCGCCCGCCGGCATGGCCGGGAACACGGTCGCCTGGTAGACGACCGCGATGGCCGAGAGGACCCCGACCACGGCAAACGTCATGCGCCAGCCCACGGCCAAGCCAATAGCGCGACCGAGGGGCAGACCAAAGATCTGCGCGATGGACGAGCCCGTAGCGATCATGCTGATGGCGAGCGCCCCGTGGCGCGTGTCGACCAGGCGCGAGGCCATAATCGAAGCGACCGACCAGAACACGGCATGTGCGCAAGCGACCACCAGGCGCGCACAGACCAGGATGGGATAAGTCGGCGCCACAGCGGACAGGAACTGACCGAGCGAGAACACGGCCAGCACGCCCAGCAGCATCCGCTTGAACTCAAAGCGCGAGGCGAACACCATGAGCGGCAGCGACAGCAGCATGACGCCCCAGGCATAGACCGAGATCATGATGCCCGCCTGGGCCTCGGTGAGCGAGAACGACGCGGCGATATCAGTCAAAAGGCCGATGGGCATAAACTCCGACGTGTTGAACACGAACGCACAGCAGGTGAGCCCGACGAGCGGGAGCCACTGCCTGAGCGTGATACCGTCTTGCCTTGCCTGACTCATATATAACGTCTCCAATCATTTTGAGCGGAGGCGATTATATAGCAACGGCCCCGCATCCGTCAGCAACAGATGCGGGGCCGAAAACAATTCGATACATAGAGGTTGCGCCGTCAATGCAAAACTAAGCCAACCCCAGCAATAAGCCCGCCGAATGCACGACAAACGCCACGATCCAGGCGACCGTCACCTGAAACGCGAACACGGCCACGGCATAGCGCGCGCCCAACTCGCTCTTGACGGCGCCGATGGACGCCACGCACGGCGGGTACAGCAGCGTAAAGACCAGGAACACGTAGGCGGTAAACGGCGAAAACATGGTCGACAGCACCGCGGGCGACGTTGCGCCTAAAAGCACCGTGAGTGTCGAGATGACACTCTCCTTGGCGATAAGTCCGGTGACGAGCGCCGTGGATGCACGCCAATCGCCAAAGCCGAGCGGTGCCAGCAGCGGCGCGATAATGCTACCCAGACCGGCAAGCAGACTCTGCGACTGGTCGGCGACCACGTTAAAGCGAATGTCGAACGTCTGAAGGAACCAGATGACCACGGTAGCGGCAAAGATAATGGTAAAAGCCTTGGTAATAAAGTCCTTGGCCTTATCCCACGCCAGCATCACCGTCGTCTTGACGCTCGGCAGGCGGTAATTGGGAAGCTCCATAATAAACGGCACCGGGTCGCCCTTAAATGCCGTGCGGTTGAGCACCAAAGCCGCGATGCAACCGACCGCAATGCCAATCAAATAGAGCGAGACCATGGCGGGAACCGTCGCCTGCGGGAAAAACGCCCCGCACAGCAGGCCGTAGACCGGCAACTTGGCCGAACAGCTCATGAACGGCGTGAGCATGACCGTCATCTTGCGGTCATGCTCGGATGGGAGCGTACGGGTCGACATAATAGCCGGCACGGTACAGCCAAAACCGACGAGCATAGGCACAAAGCTGCGGCCCGACAGGCCAAAGCGACGCAGCACCTTATCCATGACAAAGGCCACGCGCGCCATGTATCCGGAGTCTTCCAAAATGGAGAGGAACAAGAAGAGCACGACGATAATCGGTAGGAAGGTCAGCACGCTGCCCACGCCCGTAAGCACGCCGTCGACAGCCAGCGAACGCACCACGTCGTTGGTTCCGAACGCCTTGAGGCCTGCATCGGCCGAGGCGATGATGGCAGCGATGCCGTCCTCCATGAGTCCCTGCAACGCCGCGCCGATCACGCCAAACGTCAGCCAAAAGACGAGGCCCATGATCACCAAAAACGCCGGAATGGCTGTGTAACGACCTGTCAGGATGCGGTCAATCTTGACGGAGCGCACGTGCTCGCGGCTCTCGTGCGGCTTGACGACGCAACGCCCGCACACGTCGCCGATAAAGCCGAAGCGCATGTCAGCCAGCGCAGATAGACGGTCGGTGCCGGCCTCGCCCTCCATTTGGCTAATGATGTGCTCGATGGCGTCGAGCTCGTTGCGGTCCAGGTGAAGCGCCTCGGTCACCAGCTCGTCGCCCTCAACCAGCTTGGTCGCCGCAAAACGCACGGGAATGTGCGCCGTCGCGGCATGGTCCTCGATAAGGTTGGCGATGCCGTGAATGCAGCGATGCAGCGCGCCGCCGTCCGGACCATCGGGCGCGCAGAAGTCCAGGCGACCGGGACGCTCGCGGAACCGCGCCACGTGCAAGGCATGATCCACCAACTCGCCAATACCCTCGTTGCGGGCAGCACTAATGGGAACAACAGGCACGCCCAGCAGGCTCTCGAGCAGATTGACGTCCACGGCGCCGCCGTTGGCCGTCACCTCGTCCATCATGTTGAGCGCGATGACCATGGGTCGATCGAGCTCCATAAGCTGCAGCGTCAGGTAAAGGTTACGCTCGATGTTGGTGGCGTCGATGATATCGATGATGGCGTCGGGGTGCTCATCCAGGATAAACTGGCGGCTTACGATCTCCTCGCCCGTGTACGGCGACAGAGAATAAATGCCGGGCAGGTCGGTAACGCTTGCCTCGGGGTGGTTGCGGATGGTGCCATCTTTGCGGTCGACCGTCACGCCAGGAAAGTTACCGACATGCTGGTTGGAGCCCGTCAGCTGGTTGAACAGCGTGGTCTTGCCGCAGTTTTGGTTGCCGGCGAGGGCAAAATGCAGCGGTGCGCCCTCGGGCACGGCCGTCTTTGCCGCGCGGGGCGAATACGTCCCCTCGCCCAGGGCCGGATGCTCCGTCGTGCCGATTGCGGCGTTAGCGCGCGGACCCGTATCGGTGTCGTGAATGCCCACGAGCTCGATGCGAGCGGCATCGTCCTTGCGCAGCGTCAACTCATAGCCACGCAGGCGAATCTCGAGCGGGTCGCCCATAGGGGCGTACTTCATCATGGTGACTTCGGTGCCCGGCGTTAGGCCCATGTCCAAAATATGCTGTCGGAGTGCCTGATCGTCCGATGCCACCGATGCGACAACGGCATCCTTTCCAATCTCGAGTGTATCGAGTCTCACGTCCGCGTTCCTCCCCCAGCGCCCACAGGGCGTTGCATTTTGTTTATCTTGGCTAACCGTTTGCCATGGCTAACCATTTAACCACGCATGATAGCGCGAACACACACCGATGTTCAATCGATAGATTGGTGCAAGGGGGATTCCGGGCCGTGGTTTCCCCGAGGACCGAAAGCCGCCCGCCCCCTCGACAAAATGATCCATTCCCTTCGCCGCATGCAAAACAACCAAGGAGTGTCCCAAGGCGCCGGCACAACAGGAACGTCCCCAGCTGCCGGCAGCATTTCGCCGCAACAGCAAAGGCCCGCGCTGGCAACAAATGTCACCTGCGCGGGCTTGGTGGGCGCTCACATAGGCACGTTATAGAGACCCACATCAGCTATGGAATGCCAAGTAGCACCGATACGCAATGCCCGCCGGCTTACCAAGCAATGAAACTCGCCATAGCCTTAGACAATCGGCGCAATGCCGGCAAAGTGCAGATACAGCGAAATGATTGCCACGACAATGACCACCGCTGCGATCAGCTTGTCGTGCAGATGCGGAAGCACCGGCTTACCGCGGCCTCGCTCGCCCAGCATATAGACGGGAATGGCCGGAGCAAAAAGGATCGTCGTGATCATAACGCCCTGAAGACCCGTCGACCACACCAGGAACAATGCGTAGATGAAGCCGAGCGTACCGAAGAAGCGAGCTTTGCCGACGCTTGGCGCATGCGGCCCGTCCAGATGCTCGTTCTTCCAGCCAATCACCATGTAATAGGCAGCCGAGCAAACATACGGAACCAGAATCGTATTGACTGCGCAGCTATAGAAGAACTGGTACGTGCTCGCCGCCACATACGACACGATCAAGAAGAGTTGCGTAATGGTGGAGCTCACGAGAACCGTTACCACCGGGGCATCGTGTTTGTTCGTCTTGGCAAACGCCAGAGGGAAGGACCCCTGGCGCGCTGCCTCGAACGGCGTCTCGGATGCAATGATGACGTAGCCCAGCATCGCGCCGACCAGCGAGAGAATAACGCCAAGGTTTACGATGGCAGCGCCAACAGGACCGATTGCGCACTCGAGAATTCCCGCCATGGAGGGCGTTGCGAGCTGTGCCATCTCCTCGCGCGGCATAATGCCGAGTGACAGCATCGAGATAATCAGATACAGCGTGAACACAGCCGCGAATCCAAGTGCCGTCGAGCGGCCGACGTCACGCACGTACTTTGCACGGCCCGAGATAACGACAGCGCCCTCGATGCCCGTGAAGACCCAGACAAGGGCGATCATGGTCGAGACAACCTGCTCGCCAAAGCCAGGACCAGCCGGCTCTCCCCAGAAGTTGTCCATAAAGATATCGACGTTGAACTTGCCCAGGAGCACGATGCTCAGCACAAAGAGTCCCAGCGGCACCAGCTTCGCCAACGTAACGATCGTGTTAATGCCCGCAGCCTCCTTAACGCCACGAAGCACAAGGGCGGTAAGGAACCACAAAAACACACTGGCGCAGACGATGGAAAGCAGGTTGTTACCCGCGCCAAACGCAGGGAAGAAATAGCCCAGCGCGCTAAACAGCAAGAGCGCAAAGCTCACGTTGGAAAGACATGCGCTGATCCAGTAGCCCCAGGCGGAGTTGAATCCAATGTAATCGCCAAAACCGGCCGCAGCGTATGCATAGATGCCGCCGGTCAGGTCGGGACGGGCCTGAGACAAACCGTTGAACACCATCATCAGCGCAAAGACGCCAATAAAGCAAATTCCCCACGAGACGATAACTGCACCGGTATTTGCCCCGCCCGCTGCCATATCGCCGGCAAGCGAGAAGATGCCGCCACAAATACTGGCGGTAATGACCATCATGGTCAGACGAAAGAGATCGAGGCCATTAGGGTCGATAATCTCATCGTTTTGAGCTTTAGAGGCCATTGTATGTGCACCCCCTTCATCATGTGATCGAACGAAAGATGACCCGGACGTCCCGAATCGGGTGCCGGGCCATCGGTCAAGCGATCATCAGACTGTTACAGCCATCGCGTTAGAAGCGCAGCGACAGGCAAGAAAGGCCACCGTCGACCTTGCGATACTCGGAGGTATCGACGACGAGCGTCTTGTAGCCCAGATCCTGCACGGCCTTGAGCACGGTCGGATAGCCCTCGGCGACGATGACCGTACCGTTGACCCAGATGCAGTTGGCGCCGTAAGCCTCGTCCTCGGGCACGATGATCTTGTTGTACTGGGCAAAGTCGGGTTTATCGATAAACTCACCGGAGACGAGCATGTTGTTGTCCTCGATGTAGTTGACGCCCGTCTTGAGGTGCAGGACCTCCTCCAGCGGAACCTCGGAACCCTCGAGGCCCCAGCCCTCGAGAATCTCGCAGAACTGGCGGATGCCCTCTTCGTTGGTGCGAGCGGAGCGACCGACGTAGAAATGGTCGCCGACCATCATGACGTCGCCGCCGTCGAGCGTGCCCGGAGAAACGATGTGCTTGACATGCTCGTCGTCAAAGAAGCGACGGACGGCCGGCTCGATCTCGTCCTTCTCGCCGTTGCGGCTATCGGCGCCGGGGTTGGTAATGATGGCGCCGCAGCGAGTGATAACGGCCGGATCTTCGACGAAGCAGCTGTCAGGATACTGCTCGAGTGCCGGCAGCACCGAGACATCCACGCCGCACTGCTCGAGCGCATGCTCGTAATCGTAGTGCTCCTCGATGGCGCGCTCGTAGATGGGCTGGCCAAGCTCGGGGGCACTCGTGATGCCATTGCTCAGGGACTTGCCGGGGCGGCGGATGATGACGTGGCTGAACTTGGTCATGATGATCCTCCTTGGATCTCTTAGCAGAGAGCGGGACTTCTTCGCGCCCGCCTTCCTTTCGATGGCTTTATCTTAGTGCGGTTTTCCTGTTTTGTATATTGTATACAATACTGAACGGTAGATATTCATCGGTAAGCGTATTCTTACGTATCGGCGCAAAGTAGCACGATTTAGCTGGTCGTTCTATAATTCAATTGAGCTATTCAAGCGAAACGTATTTAATTTTAGAAATATACAGTTAAGGAACATAAGCTCATGGAAACGCTCAGAAGGCCCCTGAAGGACCACGTATACGACTATATTTCGAGCCGTATTGACGCCGGCGAGTTGTCCGCCGGCGACCGGCTGAGCGAGCAGACGATCTGCGATGCCATGGGCGTGTCGCGCACGCCGGTCCGCGAAGCGCTCATCCAGCTGGCAAGCGATGGCTACCTGGACAATCTCCCCCGCCGCGGATTCCGCGTCCGTGGGTTCGATCAGCAAAACGCCGTTGAAGTCTTTGAGATTATGGGACCGCTCGACGGGCAGGCCGCATATCTCTCCTGTCCGAACCTAACCGACGATGACATTACGCAGCTGAAATTTCTCGTCGGCTCTATGGACCTCGCGATCCAAGGCGGTCTCATCCGAAAGTACGACGACATTCAGCGAGACTTTCATCTGACGTACTTCAACCGCTGCGGCAACGACCGTCTGCGCGATATGATCTCGCAGCTCGAGCGCTGCTTTATCAAGCGCGATTACGAGACTGTCGACCAGGAGACGGCGTGCAAACTGCTCAATAAAGCCAACAACGAACATGCCCATATTCTTGAGTTGTTCGAAGCACGAGATGCGACGGGCGTGCGCGACTACGTTCGCGATGTCCATTGGAACACAGAAAACGCCCAGTTCACCGTCTGGTAGGAAAGCAACAAGGGACAACGTCGGTCTTAAACCTTGGCGCCGCACCGCCCAAACTGATCCGTTTTCCTCCGTCCCCAAGGGATCATTCTTTTGACAACGACAGCGAAAGCCCGTCAGAGCGAGCAAGGTGCCTTGAAACGAGGCGGCATTGACCTTCTGGTCATGCCGCCGAAGTTGAAAGGCAGATTGCCGCCCTGGCGGGCTCGCAGCGTCAAGTGGTTACGCGGTTTGGTAAAACGCCGTAACTAAAACCCGTGGCGCTCCAGGAAGCGGAAGGCTAGGCGAATCCAAGGACGGACCGCCACCTGCTTGTCCTCGTTGTCGACCGCGGTGTTGGCGTTGCCGAGCGAAAGGCCGTGGCCGCCCTGGTCAAAGACGTGCATCTCGCATGCGACGCCTTCCTCGGCCATGCGCTGCGCAAACGGATAGACCTGCGCGATCGGCGCCGTCTTGTCGTCGGACACGCCCCACACAAAGGTCGGTGGCATCTGACGCGAAACATGTGTGGTGGGGCAGATGTCGGCCAGATGCTCGTCAGTTGCCTCGCCGCCCGTCACCATCGACAGGTAGTCGTTGAGCAAATCGCGCCCCGTCTTGCCGCCCGTCTTGGGCACGCGCAAGTCAATGCGCGGATCGCGCGTCTGCATGTCGCGCACATAGGCAAGGTCGAGCAGCGGATAGCCCAGCACCACGGCATCGGGACGAATATCGTCCGGACGCGCCCCTGCCAGGCCCGCGAAGGGACCAGTCTTCCATTGCGTTGCCAGCGAAGCGCTGATCATGCCGCCTGCCGAGAAGCCCACGACGCACACGCGCTTGGGATCGACATGCCACTCGTCGGCGTTGGCGCGCACCGTGGCGACCATCTTGGCAAGGTCTGCCTGCGGGTGCGGAAAGCTCACATCGCCCGTGCCACTCGTCACATAGTTGAGCACAAAGGCCTGGTAGCCGCGGTCCAAAAACGCAAACGCCACCGGGTCCTGCTCGTGCGGAGCGATATGCGTAAACCCGCCTCCGCCGCAGATGATCACCGCGGGGCGGCGGCCATTGGGCTTGTCGGGCAGCGGCTCGGCACCCAAATACGTAAACGTCGCTGGATATTCCTCGGTCGGCTCCTCGCCCCACAGCGCGTGGTTCTCGACAATCATATGTGCTCCCTTCGCGCAAATTACGCGCCCTTGCTTTTCGCGTCTAAGCGTACCCCACTTGAACCCGTGGCACAGAAACACTTCAGCAATAAGCCTCCCTTCAACTGATATATCACATAATCCCAGCTCAGAGGTATCACTGAGCAGCGTAGAATAGGGGGCGTTGACCAAGCCGCGAAACACATATGAAACGTTTCCGGCAAACCAAACGCGCGATATGCGCCTATTTAAGTTGGAGGCAACTATGGGTCTGCTCGATTCGCTTAAGTCCACCTTCACCTCGACGGGCGAGGCGTCCGTTCCGCCCGCAGCAAGCTTCGCCACCCGCGAAGGCGTCATCTATGCCCCCGTCAACGGCGTGCTCGTCAACCTGAACGAGGTCCCCGACGAGACGATCGCCTCGGGCATGCTTGGCCAGGGCTATGGCATCGAGCCCATTACCGGCACCATCTATGCGCCCGCCAACGGCCGCATCGGCGCCACCACCGTCACCAACCACTCCATTGGCATGATCACCGAGGACGGTCTTCGCGTGTTCATCCATGTTGGCCTGGGCACCGTGGAAATGAACGGCAAGGGTTTTGCCCGCTTTGTCGAGATGGGCGATGTGGTCAAGGCAGGCCAGCCGCTCATCAGCTTCGACCGCGAGGCCATTAAGGCCGCTGGCCACGAGGACATCGTGACCGTCATCGTCTCCGAGCTCGATCGCCTTAAGAGCATCGACCATGTCGGCGAGTCTGGAACGCTTATCGGCGGCAACCCGCTCGTCAAGCTGGGCGACCCGCTGCTGGTAGCCAAGACCAAGTAGCCAGGCCCCGCGCCACACAGCCAAAAGGCACCACGCCAAGCGCCCGCGACCATTTGGCCGCGGGCGCTTTTCGTTTGAAAAACCATCCCGCCAATGCCTTATCTGTATAGCCCAAATGAGCCGAGCTGCTAGAATATCGAACTGTATGGATAACTATCATTCAACCGTTATGGGAGGATACGTGAACCGCACCAAAATCGCGCAGCTCTATGCTGATGCCGAGTCGCTCGGCGGCCAGACCGTCACCGTCGCCGGCTGGGTCAAGTCCATCCGCGACATGAAGAACTTTGGCTTTGTTACGCTCAACGACGGCAGCTGCTTCCGCGACCTGCAGGTCGTCATGAACCGCGAGGCACTCGACAACTACGACGAGATCGCCCATCAAAATGTCTCGGCCGCCCTCATCTGCACCGGCACCGTCAAGCTGACCCCCGATGCGCCCCAGCCTTTCGAGCTTTCTGCCACTTCCATCGAGGTCGAGGGCGTCAGCGCCCCGGATTACCCGCTGCAGAAGAAGCGTGCAACCGTCGAGTTCCTGCGCACCCAGCAGCACCTGCGCCCGCGCACCAACCTGTTCCGCGCCGTGTTCCGCATCCGCTCTGTCGCGGCTGCCGCCATCCACCGCTTCTTCCAGGAGCAGGGCTTTGTCTACGTCAACACCCCCATCATCACCACGAGTGACTGCGAGGGCGCCGGCGAGATGTTCCGCGTGACCACGCTCGACCCCAAAAATCCGCCCCTCACCGAGTCCGGCGAGGTCGACTGGAGCCAAGACTTCTTTGGCAAGCACGCGAGCCTCACCGTGTCCGGTCAGCTCAATGCCGAGAACTTTGCCATGGCCTTTGGCGACGTGTACACCTTTGGCCCCACCTTCCGCGCCGAGAACTCCAACACCACGCGCCATGCCGCCGAGTTTTGGATGATCGAGCCCGAGATGGCCTTTGCCGATCTGAACGACTACATGGATAACGCCGAGGCCATGCTCAAGTACGTCCTTAAGGACGTTATGGCCACCTGTCCCGACGAGCTCAACATGCTCAACAAGTTTGTGGACAAGGGCCTGATCGAGCGCCTGGACCACGTGGCAAACTCCGACTTTGCCCGCGTTACCTACACCGAGGCCGTCGAGATCCTGGAGCAGGCAGTCGCTGCTGGCCACCAGTTTGATTACCCCGTCAGCTGGGGCATCGACCTGCAGACCGAGCATGAGCGTTTCCTGACCGAGGAGCACTTTAAGCGCCCGACCTTCGTAACCGACTACCCGGCAGAGATCAAGGCCTTCTACATGCGCATGAACGACGACGGCAAGACCGTCGCCGCCGCCGACTGCCTGGTGCCGGGCATCGGCGAGATTATCGGTGGCTCCCAGCGCGAGGAGCGCCTGGACCTGCTCGAGGCCCGTATCAAGGACCTGGGCATGAATCCCGAGCAGTACAAGTACTACCTTGACCTGCGCCGCTACGGTTCCTGCAAGCACGCCGGCTACGGTCTGGGCTTCGAGCGCTTGGTGATGTACCTCACCGGCGTGGGCAACATCCGCGACGTCCTGCCGCACCCGCGCACCGTGGGCAACGCCGACTTCTAATCGTCTGACGCTAGCTCGCGTCGCCACACGCCAACGCTCATCGCACAAGCGTCTCTCGACATCGGTCGAGAGACGCTTTTTTCAACAGCATCCGTCAAGCTTTTGGCAAGTTTTTGGTCAGTTGAGCAGGGCTGTTGAAAACTCGACCCGCCGTTTGCCGACGACTACCGACCGCCCAGAGCGCCCTGCGCCCCTGGGAAAGCCCCGCGTCCTAGGCTCCATACCGTCGCCACCCAAAACGGAAAGGACGTGGGCACGATGACCGAAGCCGCTGTTGAAACCTACGACACCACGACGAGAGGCGCCGCCTCGATGGCAGCCTATCGCGCCGTTCGCATCCTGCAGCTCTTGGGCGAAAACACCGGCGAAGACAAGGCCATGCTTTCCGATGAGCTGATCCGGCGCCTCGCCCATCCCGACGACCCCGCCCGCATGCCCATCTCGGCGGCGCGGCGCAGCATCTACACCGCCATCTCCGCGCTTCGCCATGCCGGATACGAAATTGAGTACAAACGCGGCGTGGGGTATCGGCTCTTGACCCGTCCGCTCACCGACGAAGAGATCATCCGGCTCCACGGTATGGTCATGCGCAACCGCTCTACGCCCATTGCCATTCGAAAAAGCATGGCTCAGCACTTGGTCGCCATGGCGAGTGCCGACGTTCGCGGCTACCTCGATGCACCCGAGCCTGCTCCAAGCGCCGGTGGCAAATCCACCAAGGCCACGCGCACGCCCGTCAAGCGCATCGACACCTGCGAGCTCATCGAGCAGGCCATCGACCACGGAACCACGGTGAGTTTTGATATTTCGAGCGTCACGACACGTGGCGAAACCGAAGTAGCACGGATGACACTCCGCCCCTTTGCCATCAAGCAACGAGACGGCATCTCGTATTTGCTGGGAACGGTCTATGACGCCCGAGGCGCCGATGACACGCTGCGTACCGTAGAGATTGGCCGGATGAGAAACGTCACCACGCGTCTCCTCGACGGCAAGAAGCTCTTCGCCGCCCTGGAGGAGGACGACGCCTCCGCCGCATAAGAACCTCCGCCGTCCATTCGACTACCCGTACCGCCCATCCGGTTCTGTATTAAAAAACCCGCCAGGTTATTGTAAAAATGGACATCCGCGCTACTATAGTTCCACTTGCACTTTGCTTGAGTGCAGTGTTTCCAGCCATTTCTATACTGGGGGTAACGATATGAAGGACATCACCATCAGCCGCAGGAGCCTTCTGGTCTCTGCCGGCCTGCTCGCGCTCGCTCCACTCGCCGGATGCGGCGGCAACTCTGGTTCCGGCTCTGCTGCCGCCGGTTCCGACTACACCGTCGGCATTCTGCAGCTCACCGAGCACTCCGCACTCGACGCCGCCAACGACGGCTTCGTCAAGGCCATCAAGAAGAGCGGCCTTAAGGTCAAAATCGACCAGAAGAACGCCCAGAATGACCAGTCCACGTGTAAGTCCATCGCCGACAAGTTCGTGGGCGATGGCGTCGACCTGATCTACGCCATCGCTACGCCCGCCGCGCAGGCCGCCGCCGGCGCCACCGCCGATATCCCCATCGTGGGTTGCGCCATCACCGACTACGCCGCCTCGGGCCTGGTCCAGGACAACGAAAAGCCCGGCACCAACGTCACTGGCGCCTCCGACCTCACCCCGGTCGCCGAGCAGCTCGAGATGATGCAGAAGGTCCTGCCCGACGTAAAGAAGGTCGGTCTGCTCTACTGCACCGCCGAGTCCAACTCCGACGTCCAGATCAAGGCCGCCAAGAAGGAGCTCGACAAGCTGGGCCTGGACTACACCGACTTCACCGTCTCGAGCTCCAACGAGATCCAGTCCGTCGTCGAATCTGCCGTGGGCAAGGTCGACGCGCTGTACTCCCCCACCGATAACACCATCGCCGCGGGCGCTTCGCAGGTCGGCCAGATCTGCAAGGAGAATAAGCTCCCCTTCGTAACCGGCGAGGAGGGCATGTGCATGGCCGGCGGCCTGTTCACCCTATCCATCAACTATGAGGACCTGGGCTACGCCGCGGGCGAGATGGCCGTTAAGATCCTGAAGGGCGAGACCAAGCCCGAGGATTTGCCGATCAAGCATCTCTCGAGCAAGGACCTGGTCGTCGTCAAGAACGGCGAGATGGCCGAGGCGCTGGGCATCGACCTTTCCGCTCTGGACGAGTAGCGCCATGCGCGGTAACGCGTCTAGGACCCGCACTCGCGCCATAGCTGCGTTATTCAATATCTGAGCCACAGGGGCGAACGCCAAAGACCGGCGTTCGCCCTGCTTGTTACGGATGAGACAAAACATCCGGCCGCAGCTCTTTTATGCATTGTTACCGCTATCATGGTGACTCACGTGTCCACCCTATCCTAGGAGGTATGAAGCATGCTTATTGCATTGCAGGGCGCCGTTTCGCAGGGCGTCCTCTGGGGCATTATGGTGCTTGGCGTGTTTATCACGTTCCGCCTGCTCGACATCCCCGATATGACCTGCGACGGCAGCTTTGCCCTCGGCGGCTGCGTCTGCGCCGTACTCATCGTCAATAACAACGTCGACCCGCTGCTCGCCGTGCTGGCCGGCATGTGCGCCGGCGCCATCGCGGGCGCCGTCACGGGCATTTTGACCACGGTCTTTGAGATTCCCGCGATCCTCGCCGGAATCCTCACCCAGATCAGCCTGTGGTCCATCAACCTGCGCATCATGGGCAAATCCAATACGCCCATCCTTGCCAAGGGCACTATCTTCTCGTCTGTCAGCAACATGACGGGCCTGCCGCAGTCCACCGTCGCCATCATCCTGGGCATCTTGCTCGCTGTGGCTATCGTTGCCATCCTGTATTGGTTCTTTGGCACCGAGATCGGCTCGGCGCTTCGCGCCACCGGCAACAACGAGTACATGATCCGCGCTCTGGGCGTCAACACCAACTCCACCAAGATGATCGCCCTCGTGCTCTCCAACGCCCTCATCGGCCTTTCGGGCGCGCTCATCTGCCAGAGCCAGAAGTACGCCGACATTGGCATGGGCACCGGTGCCATCGTTATCGGTCTTGCCGCCATTGTTATCGGCGAGGTGCTCGGCCGCCTGCTGCCCGGCGGCCTCACGCAGTTTAGCGTCCGTCTTGCCTCCGCCGTCTTTGGCTCCGTGGTGTACTTCCTCATCCGCGCCATCGTGCTGCAGTTGGGCATGGACGCCAACGACATGAAGCTGCTTTCCGCTGTGATCGTCACCGTGGCCCTGTGCGTGCCCGTGGTTTGGGAGCGCTATAAGCTCCGCAGCTCCTCCACGAAGGGGGATGAGGCAGATGCTTAAGCTCTCACACGTCAAGAAGACCTTTAACAAGGGCACCGTCACCGAGAAGCGCGCGCTCACCGGCGTCGACCTCACCCTTAACGACGGCGACTTTGTAACCGTGATTGGCGGCAACGGCGCCGGCAAGTCCACGCTGCTCAACATGATCGCCGGCGTGTATCCGCTCGATTCGGGCGTTATCGAGCTCGACGGCACCGACATCTCGCGTCTGAGCGAGTCGCAGCGCGCCAAGTACCTGGGCCGCGTGTTCCAGGACCCCATGCGCGGCACCGCAGCCGACATGCAAATTGCCGAGAACCTGGCCCTCGCCAAGCGCCGCGGCCAGCATCGCGGTCTTTCGTGGGGCGTCACCAAAGCCGAGAAGGACGAGTACGTTGAGCTGCTCAAGCGCCTGGACCTTGGTCTGGACACGCGCCTCAACGCCAAGGTCGGCCTGCTCTCGGGCGGCCAGCGCCAGGCACTCACCCTGCTCATGGCCACGCTCACCAAGCCACGCCTGCTGCTGCTCGACGAGCACACCGCGGCGCTCGACCCCAAGACGGCCTCTAAGGTGCTCAATCTGACCGAGGAAATCGTCGACGAGCATCACCTGACCACGCTCATGGTCACGCACAACATGAATGACGCCATCCGTCTGGGTAATCGCCTGATCATGATGCACGAGGGCCACGTAATCTACGACGTGGCGGGCGATGAGAAGAAGTCGCTCACCGTGGCCGACCTGCTGCAGAAGTTCGAGGAGGTCTCGGGCGGCGAGCTCGCCAACGACCGCATGCTGCTGAGCTAACGACCTAAAAAAACCACCACAAAGGGGACAGGCACCTTTGTGGTGGTTTTTGTTAAAGAGTAAGGAGACAGCCATGAAAAGACTCCCCCGCCTTGCGTTAGCTGCCGCGTTGTTTGCCGGCGCGCTCACAGGCATCCCAAGCCTCGCTTTCGCGGGGAACCTGCCCGCCGCTATTGACGGCGCCGTAACCGTCATGCACACCAACGACATCCACGGCAGCTACAAGTACAGCTACAACGCAAGCAGGGGCACGGGCACCATTGGCTTTGACGGGCTGGCGGTTCTCTATAGCGCTCAAAGCAACGCCCCCGACTTTCTGCTCGATGCAGGCGACACCTTCCACGGGCAGTCCTTTGCCACCATGAGCGAGGGCAAGAGCATCGCCGAACTCATGAACACCTTCTACGCAAACGGCTACGACGCGACCACACCGGGCAACCATGACTGGAGCTACGGCGCGGACAAGCTTCGCACGATGGCCGGCAATGGTGCCACCAGTACACCTTTCGCCATGCTCTGCGCGAATGCAACGTCCTCGAACGGCGTATGGAGCTCGAGCATCACCAAGACGTTCAATCGCACTTGGAAGGACGGCGAGGGCAGCCCCACGTTTAACTACAAGATTAAGGTCGGCGTCGTCGGAGCCATGGATGAGTCGCTGGGCTCCTCGCTACGCGCGGACCTGGTCGCGGGCACGTCGTTCTCGGGTGCGGCGGACGCCATCAATGCCGAGGCCAAGCGACTGCGCGAGGATGAGGGCTGCAACGTTATCGTCTGCATCGCGCACACGCTCAACGCCAAGACCTTTGCCGCAAAGCTCGTTGGGGTCGATACACTGGTCGCGGGCCACGAGCACATCAACTTAGACGAAAACGTGACGGGGGCCGACGGCAAGCCGGTCCGCGTCGTCGAGGCAGGCAGCGCCTTTGCCGAGGTTGGTCTGCTTTCCATTCCCTATGAGTACGACACCAGGGGTACCGAAACCACCAACGACGACATGGTGACGGTCTCCGCAGGCGACAGCGACGAGAAGCTCTACACCGCCAAGGACGTCGACGACCTTTTGGCAGACTCTAACAACCAGAACATCCTTGACGAGGTTCGCAACAACAAAATCAAGCCACTCGACGATGCCTTTGAAAGCGAATCGAACAAGGTGCTCGGCACATCCTCCACCAACTATTTCTACGGCGAGGACGCCGCGGGTACGCATGGCTAGGAGATGGTGCGCACCACCGATCTGCGCCCCAGTAAAGCGGGCGACGCCACCAAAGCCCAGACCATCGGGCATGTTATCTGCGGCTCCTATCTTGCTCTGACGGGGGCAGACCTCGCCATCGAAAACGCGGGCGGCATCCGCGGCGGCATCGCGGCGGGCGATGTGACCGCCGGCAACGTCGTCGCCATCTCGCCCTATGGCAACACCGTGGAGACCTGGGGCATGACCGGCGCAAACTTCCTCGCAGCGCTTGAGCACTCACTGCAGATCAGCGACGATTGCAACGACAGCTACGAGCTTCAGCAAGCCTATGTGGCAGCCGGCCACACCGAGCAGGAGGCGCAAGACAAGTACAAGTGGCGCGATGACTCTGGCAGCGTTCTCTCCTTTGGCGGCATTAACGTGACGATTGATTGGACGCAGCCCGAAGGCAAGCGCATTGTGAGCGCCACGCTCACCAAGGATGGCAGCACGCTCGATCCCGCCAAGAACTACACCGTCGCCACCAACAACTACATCATTACCAACACGACCGACTTTCCCACTTTCGCAAATGCCACCAAGCGCACCGAGTGGGGCACATGCGAGGCGGCGATCAGAGCGCTGATCGGGAAGAGCGACTGGGAGAACAAGATGGCCGGGCTCGCCGGCACCATCAGCTTCAGCTCCGCAGCCGTGGACCCCACGCCCAATCCGAATCCAACGCCTAAGCCCTCGCCCAAGCCCGGCACGACTACTACGACCACGAAAACCAGCGCCAAGAAGACAACCGGCAAGCTTGTCGCAACGGGAGACCGCACGCTGGCCGTGGTCGGCGCATGCCTCATCGGCGGCATCATCGTCATCATGCTCGGCATTATCTGGATGCGCCGCCGCTAAGCTACACCGCCGGGCCTTGCAGCCCCTCCGTGCAAACCTTATATCGAGCACAGAAGCCCGTCCGATGTGATCGGACGGGCTTTTTGGTGGGTATCATGGTTGAATGATCATTAGGAGGTTTTCCCTACATGGAATTGTTTGAGCCGATTCTTCATTTCTTTGAGCAACGGTGGGTCCACAACACCATCTGGGCCGTCATCTTGGCGATAGGCACCGCCGTCGCCGCCAAGGTCGCATCCAAGACTCTGCGTCACCTACTCAACCGCGACGATAACCCGCTTCCGGCATCGAGTATCTTCATCAATATCGCGCGCGCCGTCATCTGGGTGATCGGCGGCAGCTTTATCCTCGACAACTGCTTTGGCATTAACGCAAACGCGCTCGTCGCCGCTCTTGGCGTCGGCGGCATCGCCATCTCGCTCGGCTTTCAGGACACGCTATCAAACCTTATCGGCGGCATGCAGGTGACCTTTATGGGCATTATCAAGCCCGGCGACAATATCGAGGTCGGCGGCGTGTCGGGCGTGGTCCAGGACATCACTTGGCGCCACACGACCATCGAAGATGCCTGCGGGCAGACCGTCATCGTCCCCAACTCCAACATTTCCAAGAACACACTCGTGCATTTGATGCCCTTTGGGCGCGTGGCCGTCCCAGTCGCGGTCAAAGACCCCTCCAAATGGGCATCGCTCGATGTGCTAGCAGACGAGCTCGTCAGCGCCACCAAAACGGCCGTCTCGCCCATCTCAGGCTTTGACAAGGAACCCTACGTGCTCTTTAGTGAGATCGGCGACTTTGGCATTAAGGGCAAAATCATCTTTATCGTCAGCGACGACAGCACCACCTTTACGGCGGCCGACGCCTGCATCCGCGCCATCGCCCCCATCATCGCCTAAACCACCACAAAGGGGACAGGCACCTTTGTGGTGGTTTTCATTCGTGGTACCATGGTTCATATAGTTGTTTAAACGACTAAGGGAGCAAAACTATGGAAGAGGCCTATCGTCAAGCACGCAAGCGCGGCGAGCAAGGACGTCGACGCGCCATTAGTCAAAGCGAGCATCCGTATCTCACGGACCTCGATAGCTTGGTTGCCCAGCTCCCCTTAGGCCAGCGAGAGAATGTCGGCCTGAGAGACATTCCACTCGAAATGGTCGTCGGTACGGTTACCAAGGGCCGTCAGTCGGCCTTTTCATGCAACTTTATGCCCTTGCTGCAGTTTAGCACGGAGTTCGCCCGCAAGTGGTCCAACCTCTACGACATCCAGGTGACCGAGGGCTATCGCGATCCCGTCATCGTCACCGAGTTCATGCATCGGTTTTACGTCCAAGAGGGCAACAAGCGCGTCAGTGTCCTCAAATTCCTGGACGCCCCGACGGTTTCGGCCAAGGTCACCCGTCTCTACCCAGGCACATGGGATTCCGTCGAAAGCCGCCTGTACGGTGAGTTCTGCGCGTTTTGGCGCGTCTGCCCCCTATACGAGATCGAGTTCTCGCGCGAGGGAAGCTACAAGACGCTCGCCAAGATGCTCGGTCAGGACCTTATCGAAAAATGGCCGCAGAAAAAGGTCGACTACCTGCGCCACACCTTCCTGCTCTTTAAGCGCGCCTACCTTCGCGCGGGCGGCGACCACCTGGACATTACGCCCGCCGACGCTATGCTCGTCTACCTCAATGTGTACAACCAGGACCGCCTGCTGGATACGCCGACGGATATCGTCGTAAACCGCCTGTGTAAGATTTGGCGTGAGCTGGTCATTGCCGGCAAAAATAACGAGGACAAGGTCGATCTTGTCGAAGCACCGAGCGTCGATGAGGAAGAGTCACCCGCCAAGTCCACCTCCGGCGTGCTCAGCTTCTTTATGGGCAAGACCGTCTATTCGGCGGCCAATCCCCTGCGCATCGCCTTTATCCATGAGTTCCCCTGTGCGACGTCGAGCTGGGACAGCCTGCACGACCAAGGGCGTCAGTATCTCGATGAGCACTTTGGCGGTATCGTGCGCACCGAGGCGTTTGAGGACTGCCACGATCCGGACGTGTTCTACGCCGCCGTGGAAACGGCTGTCAAACATGGAGACAGCGTCATCTTCTCGACCTCGCACCGCCTGATGGAATACACGCTCAGGGCTTCCGTTGAGTATCCCCAGGTTCGGTTCCTCAACTGCTCTATCGGCCTTCCCCACCAAAGCGTCCGTTCGTACTTTGGCAAGATGTACGAGGCCAAGTTCCTCCTGGGCGCCCTTGCCGCCAGCATGGCGGACAACCACCGCATCGGTTACCACGCGTCGGTCTTCGCCTCGGGCGCACTCAGCGAGATCAACGCCTTTGCGATTGGAGCCTCGCTACTCGACCCCCGTGCGCAAATTATCCTGACCTGGGGCGATGTGCCCGCCGGTGGCCTTGCCGAGGCCATGTGCCGCGAAGGCGTAAGCGTCATGTCCGGCGCCGACATGTCAAAGCCGCTCGAAGACCCCACGGCCTACGGACTCCACCGCTTGGTCGATGGCAAGGTTGCCGGCATTGCCATGCCGGTATGGAACTGGGGCCGTTACTACGAGCTTATCGTGCGAAGCCTGCTGCATGGCACCTGGGATGAGACCAGTGACGACAGCCAGGTTCGCGCCGTCAACTACTGGTATGGCATGAGTTCGGGCGTTATCGATATTCGCTACGCTCCAGGCCTGCCCTATCAGACGCGCAAGCTCGTTCAGCTACTGCGCAATGGCATTGTCGAGGGCTCCATCAATCCATTTGGCGGCGAGCTCCATAGCCAAGACGGCGTGGTGCAGATCGAAGGCTTTCCCCCGCTGCCGAGCACGCAAATCGTCGAGATGGACTGGCTGGCAGACAACGTGGTGGGCACCATTCCGCAGCCCGACGATGAGCCGAAGGTCCGCGCCCTATGAAAATCCTTGCCATAGCCGATACCGAAGAACGATGCCTTTGGGAGTGCTTTCGCAAAGAACGCTTTGAGGGTGTCGACCTGATTCTGTCTGCTGGTGATCTGGACCCGGACTATCTTGAGTTTTTGGTCACGGTCATCAACAGACCGCTCATCTACGTGCGAGGCAATCACGATGACCGCTATGCGCGTCATGCACCAGGTGGCTGCATCTGTGTCGAAGACGCTGTCTACGTGTACCGCGGCGTCCGCATTGCAGGCCTTGGCGGCTCCATGCGCTATCGAGATGGCGCCAACATGTACACCGAGCGCGAGATGGCCAAGCGCGTGCGCAAGCTGTCTCGTAAAGTGAGGATGGTCGGTGGCTGCGACATCTTGCTCACCCATGCGCCCGCCGCCGGCGAGGGCGATCTGGACGATCTGCCACATCGAGGATTCAAATGTTTTAACACAGCGCTCGAGTCCTGGAATCCCGACTACATGGTGCACGGGCATGTGCACCAATGCTATGGTCGCGACTTTCAACGTGAGCGTCAGCACGCATGCGGGGCAACGATCATCAACGCCTGCGGCTATACGCAGTTTGAGCTGGACGAAGCGCGCTACCCCATCCGTGGCTGGCAGGCAGCCTGGCTCAATTCGCAAACCATGCGTCGCGAACTCAAGCGCCACGAGGCTATCGAGTCCTCAACCGCTAGAACACCCTGGTAACCACCTTAAAGGGGGCGCTGTCCCCTTTAAGGTGGTTTTAACGCGATAGCAAGAAACCCGGTACTGCACGAGACAGAACCGGGTTTCTTTAGCAATGCTTGCTTTGCTCAGGCAGTAACTAAAAGTTACTCAGCCAGGAAGTCGCGCTGGATAGCGGGATCAACCTTGATGCCAGGGCCCATGGTGGAAGACACGGAGATGGACTTAACGTACTTGCCCTTAGCAGAAGAGGGCTTGACGCGCAGGATCTCGGTGTACAGGGCAGCGTAGTTCTCGACGAGCTGCTGCTCGGAGAAGGACTTCTTGCCCAGGGGCACGTGGCAGATGCCGTAGCGGTCGGCGCGATACTCAACGCGGCCGGCCTTGAGCTCGGAGACCATCTTGGCGACGTCCATGGTCACGGTGCCGAGCTTGGGGTTCGGCATGAGGCCACGGGGACCAAGGATCTTACCGATGCGGCCAACCTTGGCCATCATGTTCGGCGTAGCGATAGCGGCGTCGAAGTTGATCTCGCCCTTCTGAATCTGGGCGACGAGCTCGTCGGAACCGATGATGTCGGCGCCGGCAGCCTCGGCCTCGCGGGCCTTCTCGCCCTCGGCGAAGACGGCAACACGAACGGTCTTGCCGGTGCCGTGGGGCAGGGAGATGGAGCCGCGGATGTTCTGGTCGGCCTTACGAGTATCGACGCCCAGACGGAAGTGGGCCTCGACAGTCTCGTCGAACTTGGCGGTGTCGAGCTCCTTGATGAGCTTGGCAGCCTGAAGGGGGGTGTAGAGCGTGGCGCGGTCGATCTTCTCGGCAGCGGCGTTATAGCTCTTACCATGCTTAGCCATGTGCATTACCTCCTGTGGTTAAACGGGCGCGAGCCCTCCCACATCGTATCGTGTGCCCTATTGCACACATTTAACGGGCGCCCCGGTTGGAGCACCCGTCGTTACCAAAAGAAATCGCTACTCAGCGATGGTGACGCCCATGGAACGGGCGGTACCGGCGATGATCTTCTTGGCGGCGTCAATGTCGTTGGCATTGAGGTCCGGCATCTTGATCTCGGCGATCTTGGTGAGCTGCTCCTGGGAGAGCTGACCAACCTTGTCGGCCTGGGGCTTAGCGGAACCAGACTTGAGGTTCAGCTCCTTCTTGATGAGGTGAGCCGCCGGCGGGGTCTTGGTGATGAAGGAGAAGGACTTATCCTCGAAGACAGTGATCTCAACGGGGATGATGTCGCCCTTCTTGTCCTGCGTCTCGGCGTTAAAGGCCTGGCAGAACTGCATGATGTTCACGCCAGCTGCGCCCAGGGCGGGGCCGACGGGAGGAGCGGGGTTAGCTGCACCAGCAGGAATCTGGAGCTTAATGACGTTGGCAACCTTCTTCTCAGCCATGGTCATTCCTTTCGAATCACGAGTGTGAAGTACTTGCTATATCGTAAGCACGCACGTGTTAGAAGCACTCCTGAGATGAGCAGTCACAGAAGAAGCACGCTCGCGCGAACGGACGAAAACTTAAGCGATGACAGCGACCTGGTTAAAGTCGAGCTCGACCGGCGTCTCACGGCCAAAGATCATCAGGGTGACCTTCAGCTTGCCTGCCTCGGTGTTAACCTCGGAGACCTTGCCATCAAAGTCGGTAAGCGGGCCATCAGTGACGCGGACGGACGTGCCGACCTCAATATCAACCGAGGTGCGCTTGGGCGAATCGCCCTTACCGGGACGACGAGTCATCTTATTGTACTCGTCGCGGGAAAGCGGAGCGGGCTTGCCATTGCCGCCCAGGAAACCGGTGACACCGGGCGTGTTGCGAACACACGTCCACGCATCGTCATCCATCTCCATGCGAACCAGGACATAACCCGGGAAAATCTTGGAATCCTTGGTCTCGCGCTTGCCACCCTCTTTGATCTCGGTGACGCGCTCCATAGGAATCTCGATATCAAAGATACGGTCCTGCATGCCCATGGTCTCGATGCGATGCTCGAGATCGGACTTAACGCGGTTCTCGTATCCAGAGTAAGTGTGAACGACGTACCAACGCTTAGACATGGTTTAGCCCCTCAATCCAGAGAACAGAGCAAGAGCCTCGCCAAAGCCAGCATCGAGCAGAGCGATGACGACGCCGACGACGATCAGAGAAGCGCAAACGACGACCGAGTAGTTCACGAGCTCCTTCTTATCGGGCCACGTGACACGCTTCATCTCGGACTTCACCGAAGCGAAATACTTCTTGGTGCGGGCGAAGAAACCAGGCTTCTCATTCTTCTTGGACTTCGCAGCCTTCTCGTTCTTCTTGGCAACGGCCTTCTTGGCCTCAACCTTGGAGTTGGCGGCAGCGTTGTTGGCAGGTGCCGGCTGCTGAGCCTTCTTCTTGTTCTTCTTGTTGGCCATTTGGGTTACCTCCGCGCAATGCGCTTATACATGAGTAAACCGTAAGCCCCCAATTGGGAGCTTACGGAATAATGACTGGCACGCCAGGAAGGACTCGAACCCTCAACACTCGGTTTTGGAGACCGATGCTCTACCAATTGAACTACTGGCGTATGTGACTAGAGACTAGCGAGTCTCTTTGTGCAGCGTGTGGTGACGGCACCAGGGGCAATACTTCTTGATCTCCATACGATCAGGCATGTTCGACTTGTTCTTGGTGGTCGTATAGTTGCGGCGCTTGCACTCAGTGCACGCAAGAGTAACTAGAGTACGCATTTATCCTGAACCTTTCATTTCCGCCCCGTACGGGCACGAGTTGGTACTTTATCAGCTCTACGTAAGTGCTGTCAATGAAAACCTCGAATCAATTGGTTCTCGCTGGATCCATTCATATTTGGAACACATCAATGAAGCCAGCGAGATCTAATCGATCCCTCACGCTCGGCTTAAGAGCGAGCGAAGCGCAATCGGCAGGGAACAAGCCCCGCGTAGAAAAGAACCCGGCACCCTATAAGTGCCGGGTTCTCTAAGTCAGCTATATCAAAGAGCTAATTTACTCAATGATCGTGGAGACGATGCCCGAACCGACGGTGTGGCCACCCTCGCGGATAGCGAAGCGCAGGCCCTCCTCCATGGCGATCGGGTGAATGAGGTCGCCCTCGATGGTGATGTGGTCACCAGGCATAGCCATCTCGGTGCCCTCGGGCAGCTTGACCGTACCGGTAACGTCGGTGGTACGGAAGTAGAACTGAGGACGATAACCATCGAAGAACGGGGTGTGACGACCGCCCTCCTCCTTGGTCAGAACGTAGATCTCGCCGGTGAACTTGGTGTGCGGGGTAACCGAACCGGGCTTGCAGAGAACCTGGCCGCGCTCGATGTCCTCGCGCTTGATGCCGCGGAGCAGCAGACCGACATTGTCGCCAGCCTCGCAGAAGTCCATGGACTTACGGAACATCTCGATACCGGTAACGACGGTGTTCTGGGTATCCTTGATGCCGACGATCTCGACGGGCTCGTTGAGCTTGAGCTCACCGCGCTCGACACGGCCGGTAGCAACGGTACCACGGCCGGAGATGGTCATAACGTCCTCAACGGCCATCAGGAACGGGAGGTCGTTGTTACGAGCAGGCGTCGGGATGTACTCGTCGACGGCCTTCATGAGCTCGCGAATGGCGTCCATCCACTTGGCGTCGCCCTCGAGAGCGCCCAGAGCGGAACCACGGATGACGGGGATGTCGTCGCCGGGGAAATCGTACTCGGAGAGGAGCTCACGGGTCTCCATCTCGACGAGGTCGATGAGCTCGTCATCGTCGACCATGTCGCACTTGTTCAGGAAGACGACGATGTAGGGAACACCGACCTGACGGGCGAGCAGGATGTGCTCGCGAGTCTGAGCCATGGGGCCGTCGGTAGCGGCGATGACCAGGATAGCGCCGTCCATCTGAGCAGCACCGGAGATCATGTTCTTGACGTAGTCAGCGTGGCCCGGGCAGTCAACGTGAGCGTAGTGACGGGCAGCAGTCTCGTACTCGACGTGGGAGACGGAGATCGTGATGCCGCGCTCGCGCTCCTCGGGAGCCTTGTCGATGTTCTCGAACGCAGTGAAGTCAGCCTTGCAGCCCTCGGTCTCAGAGAGAACCTTGGTGATGGCGGCGGTCAGCGTGGTCTTGCCGTGGTCGACGTGACCAATGGTGCCGATGTTAACATGCGGCTTAGTGCGCTCAAACTTCTCTTTGGCCATAAAGCCCTCCTCTTAACAGGTCGTCCCCGGACGGGACTTTGCCTTTATACCATAGTGGCCTCTCAACATACTATTGAGAAGCCACCGTGTTACCTATGGTAGCGGTGACTGGATTCGAACCAGTGACGCCACGGGTATGAACCGTGTGCTCTAACCAACTGAGCTACACCGCCGGATGGAGCCTGCAACCAGACTTGAACTGGTGACCTCTTCGTTACCAACGAAGTGCTCTACCGACTGAGCTATACAGGCACTTGACGGGTGGGAGCTATAGGATTCGAACCTATGTAGGCAGAGCCAACGGGTTTACAGCCCGTCCCCATTAACCACTCGGGCAAACTCCCAATCGTTCAAGTATCCGCTGGTTCTTTGGTCTTTTGGACCGCCGCCCCCGCGAACGAAAAAGATAATACGATGCAACCTTGGGGGCTGTCAACGAAAACCTCTAGATACACGGTGCCGGGCGTATCTATATACCTTTGACCTGCGGTTTTGTTGAGTTTAGATATGAAGTACAGTGGATTTCGCTGCGCTGGTGACATTTCCCGAGGGAACACTTTGGCACGGTGGAGTACGCCTGCAATATCGACCTTCGATAACGGCCCTCTTGCACTATTACATAGGTCGCAATCGGGCTTCCACGGCACGATCGACCAGGATGACCGGGACCGGTCCGGCCTCGGTCCGGCCTCGGTCCGGCCTTTGTCTCGATCTGTAACATTTAGAGAGCATTTTCTCCCCTATCTGTTACAGATCGAGATATTACGCAGAGACCCCAGCTTACGTCTCATTCTGTAACAGTAAGAACGGTTTTCCGCCCCTTCGTGTTACAGATCGAGACAAACCTGAAGCTTGCTTGGCGCCAAACCCGTTGACTTATCGACATAAATAGAAACGGGCCCTGTCCCATAAGGAACAGAGCCCGAAACTCTCATGGAGCCAGTGACAGGAAGTCCGCGTATTCGCTTCGCGAATCCGCTCCGGCTTCGGATGCCTGCCGGCATCCTCGCCCGCTCGCTACGAACGCTCCGCGTTCGCTTGACGCTCGCGCCCTCGCAGGTTCGATTCCGGCACACATAAGAAACGGGCCCTGTCCCGAAAGGGAACAGAGCCCAAAACTCTCATGGAGCCAGTGACAGGAATCGAACCTGCAACCCACTGATTACAAATCAGTTGCGCTACCGTTGCGCCACACTGGCACACTTGGCGCTTTCGCGCGAAGCCTGTTAAGAATAATGGAATTGCGGACGAGGCGCAACTGGCCGCACGGCGTTATACAAATATGCAAAATCCAGCAACAACAGGTACCAGGCCCGTTCATTTCTGTCAGTTCGCCCTCAATCTTAAAACCCTTCGCCAGAACGAATAGTTTTAATTACAATGGAATATATAAAACTATTCGTTCTGGCGAAGGGTTTCGCGATGTTGACCACGAAGAAAGCAGCCGAACTACTCGACATCACCCCGCGCAGGGTGCAGGAGCTCATAAAAAACGGAGCACTTGAGGCCCGCAAGGCTTCTGGTGTATGGCTCATCGACAAAGACAGCGTCGACACGCGACTCCGTTCCGTGACCAAAACGGGGGGACGTCCCCGCCGCGGCCACGGTAAGAGCGAGATCGCATTCACCCTCATGAATCGCACACACGAAGTCGCTCAGCTGGTCTACAGCACATCGCGAAAAGACTTTACCCACATCGGCGCCGACGTCGATCGTGCCCACGCCCCTATTGGAGTATTTGGCCCTAATAGTCCCATATCGCTCGACTCCTTCCGCATCTGGTGGCGCGGCCGCGGTATCCCGCTCGCACGCATTGGGCTAGCCTCCCTGCTTGCAGAAGCCGCAGTCGATGTTCCCGATGAACTCGTACAGCGAAATCTTGGCCTCTCCTTATCCGACCAGTATTGGATTAGGCCCCAAAACTCCGGTCTCGCGTGGGAAGATATCAATTTCTTCAATAATGCTTTTGACGACGTCTCTCTGTCCATCGCGCCCTTCGCCCCAGAGGGCAAGGCAGCTGCCGCAAAGCCCGACAACACCTCGGACGGCAATCTTCAAAAGTACTGGACATGCGAGGATGACCGTCGGATCCTCCACAAGGCAGGAGCGCACCTGAACCAAGAACCATATAACGAGCTGGTGGCGACCGCACTCCACCGTCGCATCCTAAACGCCTGCGATTATGTGCCTTACTCGCTCGAGGGCACGGGCACTTCCGCCCTGAGCATATGCGATGTCTTCTTAACTGATGAAGAAGAGTATGTCCCTGCGTTCTATGTAAACCAGTACGCGAACGCAGGTGAACGACTAACCGACTACGAGCGATACGTAGCAAACTGCGAGGAGCTCGGGGTGACAGGCGTCAAGGATGCCCTTGACCGCATGATCGTGTGCGACGACATCATCGCCAACTACGATCGTCATTGGCGTAACTTTGGCCTTGTGCGAAACGTAAACACGCTAGCCTGCAGACCTGCCCCCATCTTCGATTCGGGCTCATCGCTCTGGTGCAACATATCTCTAGATGAGCTTAGAGCAGGAGAGCACAGTTTTACCAGCGCACAATTTCATTCAAGCCCCGCCAAACAGATGTTGCTCGTCGAGGAGATGGGCTGGTTTAACAGCGACAAACTCGAAGGCTTCGTTGACGAGGCAATCGAGATTCTGTCCAGAAACGACGCACTCACGGCAAGGCTGCCATATCTAAAAGAGGCGCTTACATGGCGCCTCCGTAGAATGATCGACATCGCTGAATGGAGTTAACGAGACAGCGACGCGCCGTTAGCTCCCCTACCTCCCGCGAAGGGCCTTGAGCTTGGCCAGGGCATCGGGGCTCAGGCGACTGCCCAGAGTCATCTTGATCTGCGGAGCTTCCTCTGCCTCGTGAACGTCGTTATCGATCTGTTTGATCTCGTCCACCAGCATACGGCTCGAAATGCGCGTAACGCCTTTGCCCATGACGACGGCCTGGATTGTGCCGTCACTCGATACTACGGAACACGCGCGGCCTTCCTCGCGCGCCTCGATGCAGAGCTTCTGCACCACGGTATCGGCCGATACGCCCGTCGGCGAAAACTCGATGCGCACGCCGCGGGCCGGCAGGTTGGGGCGCTCGCTGGAGATATTGCCCGCGCCGTCGAACACGATCACGGCCTCGTAGCGGCCCTGGGCAAAGGCGGCGACGTCGTTGATGAGGGCGGTACGCGCCATATCGTGAACATCGCTGGAATACGGATCGTCGGAATGGTCGTAGACGAGCTTTTCGTAGCGCGGCGTGCAGTGGATCACGTTGTAGCCATCGACCACCAACAGCTCGGGCTTGTTGGAGTGCACCGTCGAAACTGGGTCGGCGATGGCCTGTGCAAACGCATTGCCGCCCACGCCGTAGGTCGCGGCCGAGACAATCGGCTTGGCCGAGCCTTCGCCAAAGCGCTTGGCCTTGGACTTGGCGCGGTTCTTCTTGGACATGTGTTACTCCTCCCCCATGAGCTCGCCGGCGTTGCGACGCAGCCACTCAAAGCACAGCGCCGTGGTCGCCTGGGCAACGTTGAGGCTCTCGGTCATGCCGCGCTGGGGAAGCTTGGTCAAAAAGTCGCATTTCTCGAGCACCAGGCGCGAGATGCCGTCGCCCTCGGAGCCCATGACGAGCGCCACGCGGCCCTCGAAGGGAGCATCCCAGCAGCTGCCCTCGGCGTGCTCGGAGGCGCCGCCCACCCAAAGGCCAGCGGCCTTGAGATCATCGAGCGCACGGGCGATATTGGGAACCTGCGCAATGGGCAGGTGCATGACGGCGCCGGCAGAGGTCTTGTAGCTGCCCACGGTCACGCCGGCGGCGCGCTTGTTGGCGATGATGACGCCCGCGGCGCCCACGACCTCGGCGGAGCGCACGATGGCGCCAAAGTTGCCGTCGTCGGTCACGTGGTCGAGCACCACGACAAGTGCCGGGCCGTCACCCGCGCGGTCGAGGATATCGGCGACATCGGCATAGGGGAAGTTGCCAACCTCGAGCGCAATGCCCTGGTGAGCGCCATGGCTCGACAGCGCATCGAGCTGTGCACGCGGCACGTACTTAATGCGGACACCCGCGGCGTTGAGGTCATCGACCAAGCGCGACAGGGCGGCATCGCGTTCCCCGCCCTCAGCGATGAGCGCGCACTTGATGGGAAAACCAGTGCGCAGCGCCTCGGCGGCAGCACGACGGCCTTCGATAAACTCGCCCTTGGGAGCCTGGGCAGCGTCGCGGTTGCGATCACGCTGCGGACGCGCAGCCTGGGCTTGGGAGCGCTCGCGCTGGTCCTTGGGAGCGGCAGCGCGGTCATTGCGGCGAATCGGACGCGAGCCAGAAGCGGCCTGCTTGCCGCCACGAGGCGCACGCTTGCGATTGTCGGCCATTAAGCGACCTCCTTAAATAGATAACGAACAAGAATCGACCGTCCGAGCCACGGCACCTTGCCTTTCAATCGTCGGGCATGACCACCAGGTCTATGCCCTCCTCTTTCAAGGCAATCTGCCGCACCTCGAACGGTCGACAAATACTAGAGACTCTTAATACGGGTGCCGGCGGCGGTATCCTCGATCGTCAGCCCGAGGTCCTTGAGCTGATCGCGGATGGCGTCTGCCAGATCCCAGTTCTTGGCGGCGCGGGCCTCGGCGCGGGCCTCGAGAATCTTGGCAGCGGCCTCGTCCACGTCGTCACCCGTGTAGGCAACCAAACCGGCGGCAACGCCCAGCAGGCCCAGCGGCAGCTCGACCTTGGGCTCGGGAAGCTCAACGCCAAACGTATCGAGCAACTCGGCCAGCGTGTCGGCGGCGGCAAGCGCGGCGGCCTTGTCGGCAGCGTCGCCCGCCTGCTCCAGGTACTGGTTGCACTCGGTCACAAAGCCAAAGACGGCACCCATGGCACCGGCGGTGTTAAAGTCGTCGTCCATGCACTCCTTAAAGGCAGTACGAGTCTCGGCGGCCTTGGCGACAAACGCCTCAGATGCTGCCTCCTCGGCATCGGCCGTCGCATGGTTCGCGGCCCAGCGCAGGTTCTCGACCGTACCGGCGATACGCGTGAGCGAGTTCTCGGCACCCTCCAGGCGCTCCCAAGAGAAGTCGAGCGGCGAGCGATAGCTCGTCTGCAGCATCAGCAAGCGCAGAGCCGCGGCAGAGTGCTGCTCGAGCACCTCGGCCAGCGTAAAGAAGTTACCGAGCGACTTGGACATCTTCTCGCCGTCAACCAGCAGCATGCCCGTGTGCATCCAGGTGTTGGAGAAGCCCTGGTGCCAGGCGCAGGTGGCCTGGGCGCACTCGTTCTCGTGATGCGGGAAGGCAAGGTCGGAGCCACCGCCGTGAATGTCGATCGGGGTGCCCAGGTAGCGGTGCACCATGGCGGCGCACTCGGTGTGCCAGCCGGGACGGCCCTCGCCCCAGGGGCTCGGCCAGCTGGGCTCGCCGGGCTTGGCGGCCTTCCACAGGGCAAAGTCGAGCGGGTCGTTCTTGTCCTCGTTCTCCTCGATGCGCGCACCTACCATAAGGTCGTCGATGTTGCGGCCCGAGACCTGACCATAGTTGGGATCGCTGCGCACGGCAAAGTACACATCGCCGTTATCGGCTGCGTAAGCGTGGCCCTGCTCGATAAGCGTCTTGATCATGGCGATCATGGGGCCGATCTCCTTGGTGGCGCGGGGGCGCACATCGGGATCGAGCACGTTGGCGGCACGCATGACGCCGATGAACTTGTCGGAGAACTCCGTCGCGACCTCGGCAGCCGTACGGCCTTGCTCGTTGGCGCGCTTGATGATCTTGTCATCGACATCGGTGAGGTTCTGGGCGAACGTGACCTCGTAACCGCTTGCGATGAGCCAGCGACGAATCACATCGAAGCTGATGAACGTGCGGGCGTTGCCGATGTGGATGTTGTCGTAGACCGTGGGGCCGCACACGTACATGCGGACCTTGCCGGACTCGATGGGCTGGAACTCTTCCTTTTTATGGGTAGCGCTGTTGTAGATACGCATTCGTTACTCCTTAACAGTTTTCTGTAGCAGGCAGACGGCCCAGGCGCCAATTCCCTCGCCTTGGCCTTCCCAGCCGAGCTTTTCGGTCGTAGTGGCGGCGACGCCCACGTTTTCGACGTCAACGCCCAGAGCATGGGCGAGGTTGGCGCGCATGGCATCGCGGTGCGGGGTGATCTTGGGCTGCTGGCAGGCAATGGTACAGTCGGCATCGACAAACTCAAAGCCCAGCTCGCGCGCATAGTCCATTACGCGGGCAAGCAGCACCATCGAGTCGGCACCCTCGTAGGCGGGATCGGTGTCAGGGAATAGCTTGCCGATGTCTCCCCCGCGGCAGGCGCCCAGAATGGCGTCGGCCAAGGCGTGCGCGAGCACATCGGCATCCGAGTGGCCCAGCAGGCCGCGCTCGTAGGAAATGTCGACCCCGCCGATAATACATCGACGCCCCTCCACCAAACGGTGGACGTCGTAGCCGTGGCCAATGCGCAGGTTACTGAACATGGGGAAGGTCCTCTCCCTCGGCCATGCGACCGAGCAGAATCGCGGTTACGGGACGCAAGTCCTCGGGTACCGTCACCTTAAGGTTGTCGCGTGGGCTCTGGACGCAGCGGACACGCCCACCCATGCGCTCGACCAGCGACGAATCGTCCGTGCCGATAAAGCCCTCGGCAATCGCTGCGGCATGGGCGCGCTTCATGGCGTCGACACTAAAGATCTGCGGCGTCTGCGCGGCCCAGTACAGCTCGCGTGGCGGTGTCTCGACGATATTATCGCCATCGACGATTTTGAGCGTGTCGATCGCGGGCTGACCGCACACGACACCGTCGAGGGCGCGGTCGCTCACGAGCACGTCGATCGCATGATCGATGGCCTCGGTCGTAATGAGCGGACGGGCGCCGTCGTGGATGGCGGCGTATTCGAAACCCGCCGGAACCGCATGCACGCCGGCACGGGTGGAATCCTGACGGGTATTGCCGGCATCGGCAAAACTGATAGGCGTGTCATAGTCAAACGGGTCGATGGCCAGGCGGCGCATCTCGGCACGACGCTCGGCAGGGCAAACCACGACGATGTGGCCGACCTTATCGCTACGGTCAAATGCGCGGATGGACCAGCTCATAAGCGGACGACCCGCTACATTGACGAGCTGCTTGCCGCCGGGATTTCCAAAGCGCTGGCCGCTGCCGCCGGCAACGACCACGGCGCATACGGGCGCCATTATGCGTTCCCCTGTTTGGTGCCCTTCATGCGGTACAGCGAGTCCGCAAGAATGGCAGGGTTGTTGACGCCAAAGTCGCCCAGGCGCTCCGGGTCCTCGCTGATGTCATCCATGAGCTCCTGCAGCGAGCCGTACTCGTCGACAATCTTCTCGGCCACGCCGTCGCGCACGACGGACACGCGCGAAAGCGTGCGCAGGCCCAACGGCGTCATGACGGAGTCCTCGTCCAGGTCGTCGTAGCCCAGAACCGCCGCCACATGCTGCGGGTCGGACAAGTCCTTGGGCGTCATACGGGCAAGCTCAGCGCGAATCTTCTCGGCGTTTGCCTCGGAGGAGTCGCTCGCGTAGTCGCGAATCATCAGGTCGTACTCGGTATCCATGCTGGAGCCGGCGAGCTGCTCGAGCTGCATCTGCACGAGCTTGCCCTGGTTGCCCAGCTTGACAATGCAATCCTTAAGCTCGGTCTTTGCCTGCTGCATGATCTCGAAGCTCGAGAAAATACCGGTAATGTCGGCGAGCGTAACGTAGTCATCGAGCTCGAGGGCCGTCAGGCGCAGCAGGGAGCGATCGAGCGACTGACGGGTGGTCTGGAGCGTGGCGACGAGTTGGTTGACCGAGCTCATGATGGTGGTAACGGGCTGGATCTCGTAGCTCTTGCCGTGAACGTACACGTTGACAACGGCACGACGGGCCGAGACCGAGATCACGATGGCATCCGTGAGCACCGACATGCGAGCGGCGGTGCGGTGACGCATACCCGTCTCGCTCGTGGCAAGCGAGGGATCGGGATTGAGGTGGAAGTTGGCGCGCAGGATTTGGGTGAGGTCACCGTCGATGACGATGGCACCGTCCATCTTGGAGAGCTCGAACAGACGGTTCGAGGTGAACGAAATGTTGAGCGGGAAGCCGTCGTTACCGGCAGCGAGCACGTTTTCGGTGTCGCCGACGCAGATAAGGGCGCCCAGGTGACCGGCGATGATCATGTCGAGGGCGGTGCGGATCGGCTGACCAGGTGCCGTCAGGCGGATGGCCTGTTCCATACGCTTTTGCAGCTCGTTCTTATCCAAGGCATCGCTCCCATCGTATACGCTCCATAAACGCTAAATAGTTTCTCACGGTTTGTCCCCGCAGCAGCCACGAAATCCGATGCTTACAGAATGAGCGAACACCGCTTAGGTAGCTCATTTGGGACGGGGCTCCTTTGACTGCTCATGTGGTAGCATCGGGTCTCATATAAATGAGGGAGTAGTCGCGTAATCGGGCTCGCCCGCAGAGAGGGAGCCAGACTATGGGACTCGCAGAGCTCGTGTTGCTCGCCGTTGGCCTTTCGATGGACGCCTTTGCCGTTTCCATCTGCAAGGGTCTCGGCATGAAAAAGATCAACCTTAAAGTCGCCGTGGTGCTCGGCCTGTTCTTTGGCGGCTTTCAGGCCGGCATGCCCGTGATCGGATGGGCGCTCGGCAGTCAATTCATGGGCATCATCGGGCCCATCGACCATTGGATCGCCTTTATCCTTTTGGCCTTCATCGGCGGCAAGATGCTGTGGGAGGCCTTTACCGAGGACGAGGGCGAGAGCGACAACAAGAATGCCGAGAAGATTGACCTGGTAGAATACCTGGTTCTCGCCATTGCCACCTCGATTGACGCCCTGGCCGTAGGCATCTCGTTTGCGGCGCTCTCGGTTGACATCGTGCCCGCTGTATCGCTTATCGGCGTCACAACGTTTATCTTCTCCGTCGCCGGCGTGGCGATCGGCCATACCTTTGGCGCGCGCTACGAAAAGCCTGCCACCATCGTGGGCGGCGTCGTGCTCATCCTCATCGGCCTCAAGATTCTGCTTGAGCATCTGGGGATCCTCGCGATATAAAAAAACGCCTCTCATAAGCTCAACGTCAACGTGGAAGTCTCATGCAGAGTTTTGCATAAGGCCTTTTCGTGCAGACTTTTGCATGTCATACTGATATGCAAAAGTCTGCACGTTAGGAGATTGCCGTGGATACCCTTCCCATCACCACGCCGCGCCAAGCTGGCATCTACGTGCGCCAGGCACGCGAGTCACAGGGAATCACCCGTGCGGCCCTCGCTAAAAAAGCCGGTGTTTCGGAGCGCCTGCTCGCATCGCTCGAGCTAGGAGATGCCACCGGCATTCGACTCGACAAGCTATTGGCAATCTTCAATGCTCTCGGACTGGCGCTCGCCGCTCAAGGGGATATAGGCGAAGCAAAAAACGAGAGACCAGTCGACGCCCCGCATGCCAATCCGCTGCCTCGCAGCATCCCCAGGCGCCATCACACTCAACGTCCTCATCATCGCAACCGTCGTAGTACCGCCATTCCGGCTCTTGCAGATGCCCCCTTTACATCCGCACTCTACGACGAGGTCTTCGCCGATTTCGCCATGTCCAATCTCGGAGTCTCGATTGCCGCAAACGCATCTAACCAAACCAAGCCCGAAGGGAAATAGCCAATGGCCAGAACATCACTTCGGACCATTATTTGCGGCGTACCTGCGGGAACGCTCACGCAAGATGAGAACGGTCTTATCAGCTTTACCTACGATCATGACTATGACGGGCCAGCCCTATCGACCAACATACCCGTATCGAATCGCACATACGGACAACAGGTCATGAATCCGTACCTGTTTGGCCTTCTACCCGACAGCGAGGATCAGCGAAAAGCGATTGCTGCCGAATTCGACGTTAGACCCAACAATGCCGTTGCGCTACTCAGCCATATCGGACTTGACTGTCCGGGTGGAGTGCAGTTTTGTGCCGAAGAAGACGTCAACGCCGTCCTGCATCGCACCAGCGAATACCGCCCTATAGGCGATCACGAGATTGCGCTGCGTCTCAAGTCAATCAGAGATGACCGCAATGCATCCTGGATGGGCCTAGATGAAAGTTGGTCACTCGGAGGCAATCAGGGCAAGTTCGCTCTCGCGCTCATAGACGGTCGCTGGTGCGAATGTGTGGGCTCCTCGCCCACGACGCATATTTTCAAAAATGGCGTTATCGGATTTAAACTCGAGGCTCTCAATGAGTTTGTCTGCATGAAAAGCGCCCAGCGCGCCGGTATCGCAACGGCAAACGTCGAATATCGTATGTTTGAGGACGAACCTGCCCTCATTGTTGAGCGCTATGACCGCATGAAAGTCGAAGACGGAACGATCAGGCGTCTACATCAAGAAGACCTCTGTCAGGCACTTGGGGTGATGCCCGCCCAAAAGTACACGGCAGACGGCGGCCCGACCACCCGCGACATTCAAGAGCTCCTCGTAAATACGAGCCACCATCAACTTAACCTGTATCTGTTTACGCAAATACTGTTCTTCAACGCCATTATCGGCGCACCGGATGCGCATGCGAAAAACTATTCCCTGCTCCTTGGAAACGACGGCGCAGCCATGATGGCTCGAATGTACGATGTCGCATCGGGCTTGGCGTACGAGCGCATGCGCCGCCGGGCGCGCCTTGCCATGAGCATTGGCGGCGAAAATCGTGTGGGGCGCATCGGTCCAGGCGCTATCCGCCGATACCACGGTATGGGCGACCCCGCGCTGGAGACGGCGCTCACCGATGCCGGGCTAACCGAGAAGTTTTGCTTTGCGACCATGCTGGACCTCGCCTACGAGGTACCCATTTGCATGGAAGAGGTCGTGGACGAATACGCCGACCTGCCCGGCATGGCGGACCTGCGCGAGCATATGCTCGGCCCCGTCCGCGAAAACTGTCAGCGAACCCTCGACCTCATCAGGGCGGATATGGGCTAGACGCCAATCAGCTTCCCATTTCTAAAAGAAGAGAGGGGGCACCTGTCGCAAAAGACCGGGTGTCCCCTCTCGTAATGTCATTTGCAATCCATCAGCAAAAGTTTTGGATCGCCGTTAATGCGACCTTTACGCAGCGAGACGCTTGAGAACGTCGATGAGCAACTCGTAGAAGCGCTCGGCAGAAGCGAGCTCCATGCTCTCGTCCGGGGTGTGGACATCGGAGAGCGTCGGGCCCACGGCGATGGCGTCCAGGCCGTGCAGGGCCTCGGCGAACAGGCCGCACTCAAGGCCGGCGTGGATGGACTCGATGCGCAGCTCGGAGCCAAAGAGCTCGCGATAGCTCTCGACAAAGACGTCACGGACCGGCGAATGCTCGGCATAGCTCCAGCCGGGATACTCGAACTCAAACTTGGCGTCGAAGCCCAGGACATCGGCCAGCGTCTGCAGACGGTCCTTGAACTCGTTCTGCAGCGAGGTGATCGAAGAGCGCGGGGACAGCATGATCTTGACCTCGTCGTCAGAAGTGGCAACCACACCGATGTTGGAGGAAACCTCGACGGAGCCGTCGGTGGCGACGTTGCGGCGGATCACACCGTTGGGGGCAAGACGCAGGGCGCGGATGAGGGCAAGCGCGGACTTCTGGTCCATGGCCTCGACCTCGGCGTTGTCGGCAATCTCAACGGTGCAGGTAAAGCCGGGGTCGAAGACCTCGAGCTCGGCAGTAACGTCGGCGATGATGCCCTTTGCGATCTGGGCCGCGGCCTCGGCGGCAGCGTGGTCGGCGTAGACCAGAACAGCCTTGCACTCACGGTTGATGGCGTTGTCCTTAGTGCCGCCGTTAAAGCTGACGATGGCGGGCTCGCCAGCGACCATCAGGCGGTCGATGATGCGGGCCATGATGAGGTTGCCGTTGCCGCGCTCCAGGTTGATATCGCTGCCGGAGTGACCGCCCAGCAGGCCGGAGATGTCGAGTGTGAGGGTGCTACCGGTCTTGTGCTCGCGCACGATGGGGCAGGTGTAGGTAACGACGACGCCGCCGGCGCAGCTGACGGTGGCAACGCCCTCTTCCTCGGAGTCAAGGTTGATCATAGTACGGGCGCTAATCTGGGACTTGTCGAGCGTCTCGGCACCGACCAGGCCAGTCTCCTCGTCGGTGGTGAATACGCACTCGAGGGCCGGATGGGCAATCGAATCGTCGTTGAGCACGGTAAGCATAAGCGCGACGGCGATACCGTTGTCGGCGCCCAGAGTGGTGCCGTTAGCGGTGAGGACGCCGTCCTTGACGACCAGGTCGATACCGTCGGTCGTAAAGTCGTGCTCGACGGAACCCAGCTTGTCGCACACCATGTCGATGTGACCCTGCAGCATCACGGTCGGGGCATTCTCGGCGCCGGCAGATGCGGGCTTGCGAATGATGACGTTGTAGACCTCGTCCTGATACACATCGAGACCGCGCTCCTTGGCAAACGCGACCAGGAAATCGCTGATGCCCTTCTCGTTGCCAGAACCACGGGGGATCGCGCTGACATCCTCAAAGAAATGGAACAGCTGGGCGGGCTCGTAGCCGGTAATCTTGTAGTCCATGGTGCCTCCTTGGCGCAACTGGTTAGACAGTAAGACATGCGCCTTGTATATTCCCAGACTTTGCGTGCATAAACCAGTCGAAAACGCCGAGCGCCCCCGCATCATCGGCTAACGGCGGGGAAACACCACTTTATCAAGATAAAGCATGTTAGACGGGCCGCGCCGAAGGGACGCTGGACCCTTCAACCAACCTCAACGCCTGATCAACGTTTATGCATACACCATTGGTATGCTTAATGAGATTTTTGTCCTCCGTCACGACGTAATCGACGTCGATGCGATTGGCAACGCCCAGCATCAGGTCATCCTCAAAGTCATTGTGATGATACTTGAACACAAAGGAGTCGAAGACCTCGTCTGCACCGACCGGCGCGATGAGGGCGAGCTCGCGCATCTGCCGAACGCATGCCCAGGCCGTTTCGTCCGCCGCCGCAATGGCGTTATCGCTCAGCGAACCATTCTTCCTTCGGCACTCCCTCTTAATCGCCGCCGAGACAAGATACGAGACATCTTTGACCGAAAGAGACGAGGCAAACAGGGCAATCTGCTCCGAGACATCGGCAATCTCGAATAGACGGACAACATCCGCTGTCCGGTCCGACCTTCCAGAAAAGTAATCCATCCATACGTTGGTGTCGATGAGCAACTTGAGAATGCCGTCTGCACTCATAGCTCCACCCACTCGGGATAGCGCTCCGCCATTGCTTCCTCATAGAGGTCATCGTAGTCACCCAAGAGGTCGGGAACAGGGATGCCATATTTGAGGCACGCATCGCGCACGATGTGGCTGCCTTGCGTAACCCTTGATTCCACCGACGCAGTCGCTGGCACGTTAGAGCTCGGTACCGCAATCCCCGATCTCGAGGGCATGCATCCGTTGACGACCAGATATTCCCAAAGTGTCCGCACCGCTTGAGACGGCGTCATGCCGATATGCGCCAGCACGGCGTCCCCAGCCTCTTTGAGTTGGCGATCCATGCGTACATTCATCTGGACCGGCCGTGAGTCGAGTACCGATATAGGCATGCTAGCTCCTTCTGCTATACATATTTGTATTTCGAGTATAGCACCATTTACTCATAAAAAGGGGCGCCCCGACAGGAGTGCCCCTTCGCAAAGCTATGTTAATCCCTACAGCGCGCCGGAACCGGCTTGCATCATGCCGCCGGGACCCGAGCTCACGCCACTGCTCACAGGCGCGGCGTTGCCGGTGTGCGGCGCCGCCGGAGCGGTATCGCCACCGAGCGTGCCCGCCGGACGCGGTGCCGGGATCTCGCCCGTGCCATGGCTAAAGACAAACTTGCCGTCGGCCACATCGCACAGGACGGTATCGCCCTCGCCCCACTCGCCGGCCAGCAGCTCCTCGGACAGCGGATCCTCGATGAGCTTTTGGATGGCACGACGCAGCGGACGCGCACCGTTGGTGAGGTCGGTGCCCTCGGCCACGATCTTGTCGTAGGCCGCATCGGTGAGCTTGATGCTCATGCCGTTGGCAATCAGACGCTGACGCAGGTCGTCCACCAGCAGGTGCGCGATCTTGGTCAGGTTCTCGCCCGAGAGCTTCTGGAACACCACGATGTCGTCGATACGGTTGAGCAGCTCGGGGCGGAACAGGCGCTTGAGCTCGCCCATCGCGCGACCACGGATCTCACTCGACGTGAGACCCTGCTCGCCGGTGGTGCCAAAGCCAACGCTCGCATCCTGCGCAATCTCGCGGGCGCCCACGTTGGACGTCATGATGATCACGGTGTTGCGGAAGTCAACCGTCTTGCCCTGGCTATCGGTCAGACGACCCTCCTCCAGCACCTGCAGCAGGATGTTGAAGATGTCGGGATGCGCCTTCTCGATCTCGTCGAACAGCACGACCGAGTACGGGTGGCGACGAACGGCCTTGGTGAGCTGGCCGCCCTCGTCGTGACCGACGTAACCCGGAGGGCTACCGATGAGCTTGGAGACCTCGAACTCGCTACCGAACTCGGACATGTCGAAGCTGATGAGTGCATCCTTGCTGCCAAAGAGGTACTCGGCGAGCGTCTTGGCGAGCTCGGTCTTGCCCGTGCCGGTGGGACCCAGGAAGATAAAGCTGCCGCCGGGGCGACGCGGGTCCTTGAGCGGCGAACGGCTGCGGCGCACGGCCTTGGCAACTGCCTCGACAGCCTCATCCTGACCGATGATGCGCGTCTTGAGCACGCTTTCGGCTTGCAGCAGGCGACGGCTCTCGCTCTCGGTAAGCGAGGACACCGGCACGCCCGAAGTCACGGACACGATGTCGGCGATCTGAGAGACATCGATGGTGAGCGGGCTGGCGTCGAGCTCGGCGGTCCAGGCGGCCTTGGCCTCGGCGAGTTCAATCTCGGCGGCCTTCTGCTGCTCGGTGATCTCGGCGGCCTTGTTCATGTCGTCGCTCTCGGTGGCCTCCTGCGCGGCGGCCTTGAGCTCCTCTATGCGATGCTCGGCCTCGCGCACCGGCTCGGGCGCGCGATTCGCGGCGATGCGAGCGCGGGCGCCGGCCTCGTCAATGAGGTCGATGGCCTTATCGGGCAGGAAGCGATCCTGGATGTAGCGGTTGGAAAGGTTCGCGGCGGCCTCGATAGCACCCTGTGTGTAACGCACATGGTGGTGCTCCTCGTAGCGCGGCTTGAGCGCGGTCAGGATCTTGACCGTGTCCTCGACGCTCGGCTCTTCGACATCGATGGTCTGGAAGCGACGCTCAAAGGCCGGATCCTTGGTGAGGTACTTGCGGAACTCCTCTGCCGTCGTGGCACCGATAATCTGGAAGGCGCCGCGCGCGAGCACGGGCTTGAGCATGGAGCTTGCGTCGATGGAACCCTCGGCAGAACCGGCACCGATGATGGTGTGCATCTCGTCGATAAACAGGATGACGTCGTCGGCCTCGGTTGCCTCCTGGATCACGTTCTTGAGGCGCTCCTCAAACTCACCGCGATACTTGGCACCCGCAACAAGACCCGGCAGATCGAGCGTCCAGATATTCTGGTTCATAAGGTTCTCGGGCACATTGCCGGCAGCAATCTGCTGCGCCAGTCCCTCGACGATGGCCGTCTTGCCCACGCCGGGGTCGCCCAGGATAAGTGGGTTGTTCTTGGTGCGGCGCGAAAGGATCTCCATCATGCGCTGGACTTCCTTTTCGCGGCCAATCACGGGATCGAGCTCGCCGTCGCGCGCCTTCTGCGTGAGGTTGGTCGCGAACTGCTTAAGCGTATCAGCGCCACTCCCCTTTTGCTGAGAGGCATCCGAGCCGCTAAAGAACGGCAGGCCCGCACCGGGACGCCCGGCACCGGCGCCGGCGAGCGGACGCTTCTTGTCCTGGTCCTTGGCGGTGAGTTTCTCGATAGCCTTTTTGATGGAGGCGGACGACACACCCAGGCGCATGAGGATGTCCATGGCCATGCCGTTACCCTCTTCGACGATACCGATGAGCAGGTGCTCGGTCGACACGTAGGTCTGGTTGTTCTCGCGCGCCACGCGGAATGAACGCTCCATCACGCTGATGACGAGCGGCGTAAAGGCGAGCTTGGCCGCCTCGGTCTCCTCGCTGGGCTCGGGGACCGTGGTCTGGACCTCTTTGAGAGTATCCATGATGTCATCGTAGGAGATGTCGAGTGAACGCAGTGCCTCGGCGGCAATGCCCTCGTCCTCCTTGGCAAGCGCGAGCAGCAGGTGCTCGGTGCCCACCTTATTTGAATGAAGATCGAGCGCCTCCTGCTTGGCCATCGACATGACCTTGCGCGCTCGATCGGTAAATCTATCTAACATGCTCGTTTCCTTACATGAGTCCATCGAAATCAAAACGCCCGCCCGTCGGCGGCGCTTTTGTCTCTTTACCCACAGGTCGTCTATGTTAACAGCTGGAGGAATATCTATAAACCCGGCTCACATGAATGCAGGTTATGACCGCATCGCGGGACTCACCGCGCGATGCGCGACGGGCGCCCCGCAAGAGAAACCCTAGACGTCTTTCACCACGTCGGGACTCGTCGCACGCGATGCGCGATAGGCATCGGCCTCCTTGGAGACGCGTTCGAGCAGCTCGGATGTATCGACGCCCTCGACTTGCGCGACCGTTTCAACCGTCTGCATGGCGACCGCCCTCAGGTACGCGCACGCGCTGTCCCCCAGCTGCTCGAGGTCTATCTCCTCGCCGCCCTCCCGGGCAAAGCCGACCGCCATCACAAAGCCCATGATGCCCGAGACCAGAAAGCCCACCGCAAAGCTCGAATCTGCCTTGAGCTCTTCTCCGTCAGGGTGGACGATCTCTCTCACGCGGTCGATGATGATCGTATGGATGCCCTGCACGACCTGCTCGGCGGCACCCGCCCTCATGGTGATGACGATGCGCCGCAGCAGGCAGCGGACGTCGCGCCGGTCGAACGCCGAAAGGTCGCCCTCGCTCGAAAAATGCCAGAGGGCATCGGTGATAAGCTCGTTATCCTGCAGCAGCTGGGTCATGGCGATGGCGACGAGTTCATCGAAATCGTGAAAATAGTAGTAAAACGTTCCGCGATTGCACTGGGCGGCGCGGGTCACCTCGCCAACCGACAGCTCGAAGATGCTGTTGTTCTCGATGAGCTCCCAAAACGCCTCGATGATACGGGTGCGTGCATCGGGCGCATCGGCGTCCTTACGCGGTCTCGCCATGCGCCTCACCGCACCCCTGCGCCTTGGCGTTCATGATGAGCATCTGAAGACGGTTCTCCACGTTGGCGAAGCTCACGTCGGGATCGTAGTCGAGCGGCAGGAACTGCGCCGTGGGATACTGCTCCTTGAGCGCATGGATGAGCCCGCGCCCCACGACATGGTTGGGCAGACACCCGAACGGCTGCAGGATCACGAAGTTGCGGCAGCCGCGCTTGGCGTGCTCGAGGATCTCCGCCGGAATCAGCACGCCCTCGCCCGCATCGAACGTATGGTGCAGGATCTTATCGCTCGCGCGCACGAGCTCGGGCATGCGCGTCGGCGGCTCGTAGAGCGGGCTCGCCGCGCCCAGGCGGTCGCAACGGTCGTGCGCGAGCTCGAACAGGTTGTCCGCCGTGGCGTACCAGGCCTTTTCGGGCAGCGACAGGTCGACGTGGAACTCGCGCGACTGCGCATGCTTGTAGAAATAGGTCTTGCGGATCACGTCGGTCATGCGCGCCTCGATGACCTCGAGCCCGTTGTCCTCGAGGTAGCGCTCGATCTCGTGGTTGGCGCCGAGATGGAAATTGAGCAGGTACTCGCCCACGATGAGAACGGTCGGATGCGGGTTCGAGCGGTCGTACGGAACGGCGTCCATGATCGCAAGCGCGCGTTTGAAGCCCGTCGCCTGGCCTCTCAGCCCGGAGCGCTCCATGCCCTCGATAACCTCATCGAGCGCGCGGTCGAACGCAGCGTCCGCCGCGCCCTTCTCGAGCTCGTAGGGACGGATGCGCCTAAGCATGGCCTCGAGGGCATCGATCATGGGAAGACCGTAGGCGATCTGGATGCTCGGGCCAAGGCCGAGCTTGAAGCCCGGATGCGCATTGTGGGCATCGACGTCGTCGTTGGTGAGCACCGGGACATAGTCGTATCCCGCGTCGTCGAGCGCGCGGCGCAGCAGGGGCATGTAGTGCGTCAGGCGGCAGTCGCCGATATACTTGCCAGTCACCACGGCGACGTCGTGCGGGTCGTACTTACCGCTCTCGAGTGCCGCGAGCGCCTCGCCGATCACGATTTGCGCGGGGAAGCAGATGTCGTTGTGCACATAGCGTTTGCCCAGGCGGATGGCATCCTCGCGCCCGATATCAAGGGCCTCGGCGCGCACGCCCTGATTGCGCATCGCCGCGGTCATGAGCCTGCAGAACGCATGGGAGGTGTTGGGGACCAGCGCGATCTTGTCGTGCCGGTCGCGCTTGGTGTACTTGACCTTATACGGGTCGTCGAGCGGATGGACCGCGTGCACCCGGGCGCCCTCGGCACGCTCCTCCGCGCGACGACGGTTGACCGACTCGATAAACGAACGCACGCGAATGCCCATGGGACCGGCGACGTCGCTCTCATCGAGCTTGATCATCATCGGAACCTTGGAGCCCATCTCGCCCATCATGCGCGCGATCTCGTCGGTGAGATACGCATCGTGGCCGCAGCCGAAGCTGCCCATCTGCACGAGCTCGAGCTCGGGCGTCGATGCGACGATGACCGCGCACGACAGCATGCGCGCATGGTAGTTGTTCACGATGTCGATGCGGCTGTTGGAAAGATCGACGTTGCAGACCCCCGGCACCGCATCGGGCGTCAGCACGGGGATGCCGCGCTCAGAGAAGAGCTTGGGCAGCCCGTGGTTGACCAGCGGGTCGTTGTGGTACGGGCGCGAAGCGATCACCACCGCGTAGCCGCCGTCCTCGCGCACGTTCTCGAGCACCTGCCTGCCGCGCAGCTGCAGCTGGTTCTCAAACGTCTGCTGCGCGCGGTCCGCCTGCTCGGTCGCCTTGGCAACCAGGTCGGCATCGATATCGAAGGTCTCCTTGCACCACGCCTTGAGCTGGCGGTTTCGGTCGCCCTCGTCGTACCAGTGGAACAGCGGCGTATCGAACGGAACGCCGAAACGCTCCTCCGGGTTATCGGAATTGCGCATCACGTAGGGGTATCCCTTTACGACGGCGCACATCCACTCGCTGGTAGAGGCGGTGTTTTCGGTGGGCACCGTCGTGATGATGGGCATGAAGATGCGGTCGACGCCGGCGTCGACGAGATTGCGGATGTGCCCGTGGACGAGCTTGGCCGGGAAGCACACGGTGTCGGATGTGACGTGCGCCAGACCGCGCTCGTACATCGCCTTGGTGCTGCGTCCCGAGACGCGCACCTTAAAGCCGAGCGCGCTGAAGAACGTCGACCAGAACGGCATGGTGTCCCAGAACTCGAGCACACGGGGAATGCCGATCGTGACATCGCGCCCCCCGCAGACGGGAACCGTGGGGTACGACTCGAACAGCAGCTTCTCGCGGTCGACAAAGAGATTGGGGGCAGCCGCGGTCCGGTCGCGCCCCGTGCCGGGTGCCTGTGCCTCGCAAGCACCCTGCGGACGCAGCTCCTCCGCCGCGGGAACCTCGCGCACGAGCTCATCCCATGAGATGGCGCCGCCGCGCGGGCAGCGATTGCCCGTGACGTAAAGCGAGCCGTCGCCAAATGCCACGACCGCGCGCTGGCAGCGGTTGTTGCACCGACGGCAGGTAACGCCGCCGAACTCGCGATGCTCGAAGCGCTCCACGGCATCGAGCCCGATAAACGACGTGCCGGCGTCGCCCTTGCGGCATTCCTCGCGCACGAGCAGGGCGATACCGATAGCGCCCATCAGCCCCGGGTGGGGCGCACGCGTGACGGGTTTGCCCAGATACTGCTCGAATGCGCGCAGCACCGCGTCGTTTCGGAACGTGCCGCCCTGGACGACGACTTTGTCGCCCAGACGGTTGAGATTTGAAACGCGAATGACCTTGGTGAACACGTTCTCGATAATCGAACGGCAGAGACCGGCCATGATGTCGCCCGGACCCTTACCGCGCCGCTGCTCGGAAACGACGCTGCTGTTCATGAACACCGTGCAGCGGCTGCCGAGAACGGCGGGGGCTTTGGACGAAAATGCCTCGGTCGCGATATCCTCAACGGCTATTCCGAGGTTTTTGGCAAAACCCTCGAGGAACGAGCCGCAGCCCGCAGAGCACGCCTCGTTGACGACGATATCGGTCAGCACGCCGTGGTTGAGCCAGATGGCCTTCATATCCTGTCCGCCGATGTCGAGCACGAAGGTCGCATCGGGAACGCATGCGCACGCGGCGCGGGCGTGCGCGACCGTCTCGACCGTATGGTAGTCGGCGTGGAACGCGCGCGCGAAAAGCTCCTCGCCGTATCCCGTGGTGCCCACGGCATCGATTGCAAGCGTGACTCCCGCTGTCTCCCAGCGGTTCTTCAAGCTGACAAGACCCTGTTGGGCGACGTCGAGCGGTCTGCCGTTATTAGACGCGTAGAACGAATCGACAAGCTCACCCGCCTCATCGACCAGGGCGAACTTGGTCGTCGTGCTCCCCGAATCGATACCGAGCGCCACACGCACCGTCTCTCCGGGCGCATACGCATCCGGACCCTTTGCCGGCGTCTCTTTGCCATGGCGTGCCGTAAAATCCGCCTGCTCGGCAGGTGTGGCAAAAAAGGGCTGGGCAAGACGTCCCTCCCCGCTTGCGGGCGCGACCGTCTCGAGCTTATCCAGCCGGACAAAAGCGTCGGGAAGGTCGATCGGTTGGGACGATGCGAACATGTCGGTCAGCGACAGGGCGGCACCGCGCGCGACCATGATCTGCGGATCGCGCGGGACGATAACCTGATCGTCCGATAGATTCAGTTGCTCCCGGAACACGCGGACCAGCGTGGGGTTGTAGGCGAGCGTACCGCCCTCGAAGATTACCGGCGGCTCGATGTCGATACCCTGGGCCAGACCGCCGATCGTTTGGCGGGCGACCGCGTGAAGCGCCGAAAGCGCCAGGTCGGTGGTAGGAATGCCCTCGTTGAGCAGCGGCTGGATATCGGTCTTTGCGTACACGCCGCAGCGGCCCGAGACCTCGTGGACGGTCGTTCCCCGACTTGCGAGCTGCTCGAACTCGCCCGATTCGGTGCCGACCCCCATGAGCTTTGCCATCTCGTCGATAAATGCACCGGTACCGCCTGCGCACGAGCCGTTCATGCGCATGTCGGCAACCTCGATGCCTCCCTTATCGTTGGTGCGGAAGAAGATCATCTTGGCGTCTTGGCCGCCCAGCTCGATGGCGCAGCGCGTCTGCGGATAGAACCTGCTGATCGCGAGCGCGTTGGCGACCACCTCCTGAACGTACGAGGCGCCCAGCGCGGTCGCGGTATCGCGCGCACCCGAGCCGGTCACCGCAACGCGCAGCGACTCATGGGGAAAGCGCTCGGCGAGCTCGCCGAGCATGGCGCGCACGCTCGCTGTCTGACACGCCCCATGGCGGCGATATCCCCACCACGCCTCGGTCATATCCTCGTGCATCGCGTAAACTTTGGTCGTCGTCGACCCTACGTCCAGTCCTACTAGCAACGCCATAATGCTCCGTCTCTCGCATTTTTCCTGCTAGAGATATACCACTCTACGTAATACAACAGACTGTTGTATTTAAACTCCGTATAAAAAGCGGCTGCCGAAACGCTTCAGCAGCAGCCGCCGAATGCACCAACAGATTCTTCTGCGCGCTAGCACGTCGGGCAACGGAGCAGCACGGGCCCTCCGGTCATGCGCACCGCTCACGCCCGCGATGTCGCCGAGAGAGCTATCCACGCTTAGGGCTCCAACCAAGCAAGTCGCCCGCGCTCAGCAGATCCCTAAGCGAGCTACTCGCACTCAGGAGCCATAGCCTGCTCCAAGAGCTCGGCATGCTCCTCCTTGAAAACCGTCCCCACAGGGAAGGCGCGACGGAAGACGAAGTGGGAAATCGGACCGGCTACCAAAAGGTTCCACGGCAGCGCCATCACAAAATTATGCGGAATGTTGACGAGCCACATCATCGGCAGCGCCTGCAGATTGGCAAGCGGGCCGCCGGGCATATGGAACAGACCCTCGCAGGCACCGTACAGCGACATGATGATGACCATGGGAACGACCATGCAGGAGCTGACGGCGAGCGTCATGGCAAGTGGCGAGCTCTTGCCCGGCGTGACCAAGTACTTAAAGGCGAAACCCTTGGCGAGCGGGCTGGCGACGAACCAGTCGCAGCACATGGCAAAAATGTAGGCAACGGGGAAGCCGAGCCACGCAGCGGCAACGACCTCGCCGTTGATGGCCCCGTGCTGCAGGGCAACGTTGTAGATGCTCATCCAGAGCACCATGCAAAAGCACATGATAAAGGTGAACAGCAGGCTCTCTCGTTTGTTGATAGGCATAAAGGGCAGATTCCTCTCTGTGTTGTACCGCGGCGCCACGCAACAAAAACGGGCGGGCAAGATGGAGCTGTTGGAACTTCATCTCGCCCGCCCGTGGTACGCGCGTCTGCGACTACTTATGTGGTGGAACCAGCCTAGCACGAAACGCATGCGCTTCGTAAGCGTTGAGTTTATGAAGATGCAGGGCACCGATAATCCCCCGACCCCATAAGTTGCGGTGGAATACGGACTGTTTTGACCCTTTAAGCAGCAATTCAGTCCCTATTTCACCGCAACTCATTTGGTACAAAGTGACCTGCCCCCCTTGCACCAATTAGCTGGTGTGGCGCCAGCGAGGGTCGGTGAGCGTACGCGCCACACCCAAACCAACGGGCAAAAACGCCACGATGAGCACTGCACGCACAAACCAGCCGAGCATATTGACCGTGTCGAAGGTGCACATGTAATATATCGAGCGATACAGATACAAGCCCGGCACCATAATGACAATCGATGGCACCGTGAGGGCGATACGTGGGTAGGTGAGCTTGATTTCGGCTAAGCTCGCGAGCAGCCCCGATACCAGCGCGCCGATAAACGCTGCTGCCTCGGGAGGCATACCTGCGCTCAAGCCCAGGAACGGAAGCATCGTCGGCGCATCGACGAGCGTAAGGCGCAAGGTATTGGACACAGCGCCGATGAGCCCTGCCGCCGCGGCCATCTTTACCGGGCTGTTGAACATAACCGAGAAGCCAAATACACCGATAAAGCTCATCAGTATACGCAAGAGCGTAAGAGCCAACGGTGAGAGACCGAGCGGGGCGAAGTCATCCGGCGCCAGCCCCACACATTCGGCAACCATCCAGCCTACGAGGGTCGCCATCACAATAATCGACACAGCATACGAAAGACGCTCGATACCGCTTCGCATATCGAGCTTAGCGATGTCGAGGCCTGCCGTAATGAGGGGAAAGCCGGGAATCACAAAGAGCATGGCGCCAATATAGCCTTCTTGGTGCGACATTGCCCCTGGAATGACCTGGCCAAGGCCGAGCAATGCCAGCAGATACGAAACGCAAGCGAGCGCAACACCAGTCGTCAGCGCGCTAAACTGGCCAAGACCCTGCTTGAGAATATGGGAGCGAGCAAAGTTGCCGACACCAGCGCCTACGAATGCGCAGGCCATCTCGATAGGGCCGCCGCCGAGCAAAAAGACGAAGGCGCCGCAAGCACAGGCTGCCGCAAGGCCCTGTTGCCAGGGAGCGTAATCGGGCTTTGAGCTCTCAACGGTCTTGAGCATCTCGTGGTACTCATGCACGGTAAACCGGCGCCCATAAATCTCGATTTCCTTTAAGAAGCTCTCCATCATCCAAATGCGATGAGTATTGACCCCCGTTGTGGGTAGGCTGACGACCTCGTTAAAGCAGTGGCCATCTTCGATGCAGGTGCATTCAAACGACAGAAGACTCAGGTCGACGTGAATCGTAACGCCGAGCACGGCGGCAACACGATTCATGGTATCGCGCACGCGCCAGGCACCTGTTCCGCTTGCCAGCATAAGCATGCCGGTGCGGCAGATGATGGATGACTTATCGGTGAGCGGCGCATCGACAGCAAGCTCATCGCCTGCCGTCACGATCTGGTGCCAGTCAGTTTTCATATGGAGCGCGCCGGCACGAACGCCGTGGTGCATGGGGGCTCTCGAAAGCAGCGAGTCAAGGCGCGAAGGCTGTGGGGGCTCCGTTGATTCGCCCTCGTCCTCGTCGGGCTCTTCATCGACCAGATCAAATGAGTCAAGCGGTGCCGGCTCGCGACGATCGATCAGCTCCTCATCCTCATCGTCAAAGTAATTGAACTGATCGAGCATGTCCTCTTCGATTGCACGCTCGCTCGCGTCGTCCATATAGACACTCCCTTCCTACCGACTAACCCCCATCCTAGGCGGCAACGGCTAAAGGAAACATAAAAGAGACGACTGTCATGCGAACCATGTGCACAATAGCCGTAGGGTAGTCATTCAAGAATGCCCCCAATGACTATTGACGGCCAAGGCAACGCCGATGCCCTGGCAACGACAGCGAAAGCCCGTCAGAGCGAGCAAGGTGCCTTGAAACAAGGCGGCATTGACCTTTTGGTCATGCCGCCGAAGTTGAAAGGCAGATTGCCGCTCTGGCGGGCTTGCAGCGTCAACTGGTTACGCGGGTTGGTAAACCCGCGTAACCCCCTAGTACATCTTTGCGCCGGCGGGGATGGAAGCGTCGAGCTGGATCAGGTTGAGGCGCTCCTCGCCCTCCTCCTCGTGGATGGCGCTGATCAGCATACCGCAGCTGGGAATACCCATCATCTTGCGCGGAGGCAGGTTGGTGATGGCGAGCAAGGTCTTGCCGACCAGGTCCTCGGGCTCATAGTAGCCATGGATGCCGGAGAGGATGGTGCGATCGGTGCCGGTGCCGTCGTCGAGCGTAAAGTTCAGCAGCTTCTTGGACTTCTTGACGGCCTCGCATGCCTTGACCTTCACAGCGCGGAAATCGCTCTTGGAGAAGGTATCGAAGTCGACGAACTCCTCGAACAGCGGCTCAACGGCGATCTTGGAGTAGTCGAGCGTGGGCTTGAGCGGCTTGACGAACGGGCTTGCGGCGTTGCCGGCCTCGGCAGCCTTGGCAGCGGCGGCACCGGACTGGAAACCCTTCTCGGGCTTCATGTGCGGGAACAGCAGGACGTCGCGAATGGAAGCCTGGTTGGTGAGCAGCATGACCACGCGGTCGATGCCGATGCCGATGCCGCCCGCGGGAGGCATACCGTACTCGAGGGCGCGCACGTAGTCCTCGTCGTACTCCATAGCCTCGTCGTCGCCGCCGGCCTTCTCGGCCATCTGGGCGGCAAAGCGCTCGGCCTGGTCGACCGGGTCGTTGAGCTCGGAGAATGCGTTGGCGTACTCGTGGCCGGCGATGACCAGCTCAAAGCGGTGCGTCAGGCGCGGATCGTCCTCAAAACGCTTGGCAAGCGGGCTGACCTCGATGGGGTAATCGCATACGAAGGTCGGGTTGACGATGGTGTCCTCGCCCAGCTCATCGTAAATCTCGGCGATGATCTTGCCAGCAGTCCACTCGGGCTTAATCTCCAGGCCCTTCTCGCGTGCGGCGGCGGCAAGCTCCTCGACCGGCGTGTCGATGGTGACCTGCTTGCCGAGCACATCCGAGACGATGTCGGTCATGGGACGGCTTGCCCACTCACCGGACAGATCGATGGTCTGGCCCTGATACTCGATGACCTCGGGATTGCCGATAGCCTTGTTAGCAGCCTTGATGACGCCCTGTGCGAGTGCCTTCATGCCCTCGAGATCGGAGAAGGCACGATAGGCCTCCATCGTGGTGAACTCGGGGTTGTGGGTGAGGTCCATACCCTCGTTGCGGAAGATGCGGCCGATCTCGAAGACGCGCTCAAAGCCACCGACGATGCAGCGCTTGAGGTGCAGCTCGGTAGCAATGCGCAGGTAGCACTCCTGATCGAGCGCGTTGAAGTGCGTGATGAACGGCTTGGCCGTAGCGCCGCCCTGAATGGTCTGCAGGATGGGGGTCTCGACCTCCATGTAGCCGTCAGATTCCATGAAGCGGCGGAAGGTGGAGAGAATCTGCGAGCGCTTGCGGAAGGTCTCGCGAACATCGTCGTTGGCAATCAGGTCGACATAGCGCTGACGATAACGGGTCTCCTTATCGGAAAGACCGTGGAACTTCTCGGGCAACGGACGAACGGCCTTGGAGAGCAGCGTCGCGCTCTTGGGGGCGACGGAAAGCTGGCCACGCTTGGTGCGCACGACCACGCCGGTCACGCCCAGGATATCGCCCAAGTCGAGGGCCTTAAGCGTGCTCCAGGCCGCCTCGTCCATGTCGTTAATACGGCAGAACAGCTGAATCTCGGCGGTAGCGTCGCGCACGACGATAAACATGATCTTGCCCTGACCGCGCTTGGCGACCACGCGGCCGCCGATCTTCACGACGTCCTCAGTATCCTCGCCATCGGCAAGATCGGCATATTTGGCCTCAATGTCGACGACATAGTCCTCGATCTCGGAGTGCTCGGGATAGGGGTTCTGGCCCGCCTCGAACAGGGCGGCGCGCTTTGCCAGACGCGTGGCGCGCTCGTCGTTGAGCGTCGAGGCCTGATCGGCGACGTTCTGGTTCTCTGCCATAAGTTAGCTCCTCAAACTAAAACGCTCCCCAGGATTCGGTCCCAGGGAGCGAAAACATACCTTTACGCGGGACCGTGGTCTAGCGTGCGATCTTGGCGATGGTGTAGACGCGGGTCTTGCCAGAAGGCGTAACGACCTCAACGGAGTCGCCCTCGCCGTGACCGATGATGGCGTGACCGACCGGAGACTCATTAGAGATCTTGTGCTCGAGCGAGTTGGTCTCGGTGGTACCGACGAGCGTGACCTCCATGACCTCACCGTTGGGATCAATCAGCGAAACGGTGGAACCGATGGAGACGGTCAGATCGCCCGTGGTGGCAGCAACCTGAGCGTTGGCGAGAATGGCCTGAATCTCGGCAATGCGAGCAGCATTCTGGGCCTGCTTGTCCTTGGCGGCGTCGTATTCGGAGTTCTCCGAAAGGTCGCCGAACGCGCGGGCTTCCTTGATGTCCTCGACGATCTCCTTGGCGTAATCGCCCTCACGCCAAGCGAGCTCCTCGACGAGCTTCTGGCGGCCCTCAGCGGTCAGTACGATCTGGCTTGCGTCCATACGGATATCTCCCCAACTATGATGTAACGATCAACTGTCAACAAAACGAAAAAGACCGGCTAGCCTGCGGGCAAGCCGGTCAGGTGCTCACCCCAAAGGGATGGGACTACTCTGCGTCCGCGTCGCTGTCCTCTGCCTGCTTTTTCTTGGCAGCAGCGAGCTTGGCCTCGAGCTCTGCGATCTCCTTGTCCTCCTTGGACTCCTCGACCACGACATCCTCGGCCTGCTTGGTTTCGCCCTTATCGTCGCCCTCCATACCCTCACGGATATTCTTGACGGTAGAGCCGAGGGACTTGCCGAGCTTCGGCAGGTTCTTAGGCCCGAAGATGATCAAGACAACGATGAGAATAATGATGAGCTCAGGAGCCCTCAGTCCAAACATGTAGACCTCCACAATACAGCGAGACAAGCTCGAATGAGTATACCGCGGGTGCCGCGGTATCACAACAATAGCTAAAAAAAGGGACCGCAAGAAGCGGTCCCTTCTCATGCTCTGGTCGGGTTGACTGGATTTGAACCAGCGACCCCTGCGTCCCGAACGCAGTGCTCTACCAAACTGAGCCACAACCCGTTAGCTCGACTATAGTAACAAAGTTTTTCGCCGCGTGCTAGAGAAATTTTTATTTCTTTGGCGCGTCGATTTGAACCGTGTTGGGAATAAGCTCAGTCGCGCAGGCCCACCAGCCATTTTGCTGGGCAGCTCCCGCAAGATGGGCTGCCGCAGCGACGGTATCGCAAATGGCAAACGAGCAGGCACCCGAACCGCACACGTCCACGGCAACGGTTCCCTCCTGTGCGCGCAGCCAGTCGAGAACCGCCTGGATCCGCGGCTCCATCTGCGCGGATATGACGCCCAGATTGTTATGAACGAGCGCATATGCCGCCTCGGCATCGCCGGCGCGTAAGACAGAAGCAATCGCATCGGGTTTTTCCGCGGGCACCGGGCTCTCATCAAATCGTCGATACGCTTCAACCGTTGAAACGCTCGTCTCGTGCGGTTTGACCAATACGACAGGTGTCGCCAGAAGCACAGGATACTCAGTGGCCAGCACATCTCCCCCGCCGACGTAGAATGCGGGACTCGTGTGCAAAAAGAACGGCACGTCGGCGCCGATACCGCGAGCGATGTCATCGAGCGCGGGGTCGGCGCGGTCGATACCCCACAGCTCGGCCAAGGCAACGATGACCGCAGCGGCATCCGTCGAGGGGCCTCCCAGGCCGGCGCACAGCGGGATACGCTTTTCGATCGTCACGCACACGTTGGCATCGCGACCGTAACGCTCGGCCATAGCGATTGCCGCCCGATAGGCCGTATTTTTTTGCATGGGAAAATCGGATGCCGGAACCGTCTGGACGGTCAACGCCTGCGCCGGCGTGACCGTCACGGTATCGGCTAGACCGACGGCTGCCATCAGGGAATCGACCCTGTGATAGCCGCGGGCGTCGCGCTCGGTATGAACCCCCAGATAGAGGTTAATCTTTGCCGGCGCGGTCAGGATGAGGGACCGATCGGTCACCGTTAGTGCTCCTCGAGCTGGTTGCCGAGCGGGGTAAAGATATGTTCGCCGCTCTCGGGGTCGAACAGTTCGACCTGGCCGGTAAGGACATCGATGTACTGGTAGGACTGACGCGATTTGCGGCCGCGACGCTCGTCAACCTCAACGATAAAGACAGCGGGGTGGACGCTCTTGATGGTGCCCATGCGCTCGATGACGCGGGTACGGCCCATGTTGGCCTTAACCTTGACGCGATCGCCCACCATATCGGTCAGCTTCTCGTGGATGTCGTCGACGTGATTGACTTCCATCTCTTCCATGAATAGGGCCTCCAGAGGGTGCAATTCAAAAAGGGGATAATACCCCTAAGATAGACAAAACTCTAATACTATAGCACCCTGTTGCAGCCATACACAAGCAGCTAAAAAAGCCCCGTCTCAAATACGCTCCAGACGACAACTTCGCATGACCAGTTGTTACGCGGTTTGGTAAAACCGCGTAACCTAAAGATTGTCTGTGTCCAGAACGATGGTGAACGGACCGTCGTTGACCAGGTCGACCTTCATATCGGCGCCAAAGATACCGTGCGCCACATGCTCAACGTCCTGAGCGACGAGTGTCAAAAAGTACTCGTAAAGTTCGTTAGCGACATCGGGCGCGCCGGCGTCCGTAAACGACGGACGGCGGCCGTGGCGGCAGTCGGCAAACAGCGTGAACTGCGACACCACGAGCACCTCGCCGTCGACATCCGCCAGCGCCAAGTTGGTCTTGCCGTTCTCGTCCTCGTTGATACGCAGCCCGCGGAGCTTGCCCCACAGCTTGTCGGCTTCGGCGCGTGTATCGCCGTTGCCCACGCCCAGCAGCACCAAGTAGCCGCGTCCAATACGGCCCACGCACTCGCCGTCGACTGTCACGCTGGCGTTGAGCACGCGCTGCACCACCGCACGCACGGTCTACTCCTCGCCCGTCAGCTTGGCGGACAGATGCTCGAGCGCATGGAAACGATGGCTGATGGCGTTCTTCTCGTCCGCCGTGAGCTCGGCCATGGTCTTGCCCGGCGTATCGACCGGCAGGAACAGCGGGTCGTAGCCAAAACCGTGTTCGCCGCGGCCCTCGTGCGCGATAACGCCTTCGCAGGCGCCCTCGCCATAGGTGACCAGGCCGTCCGTATCGATAAGCGCGACGACGCTCATAAAGCGCGCGGTACGGTCCTCGTCTGCCACGCCTTCCAGGTTAACGAGAAGCTTGGCGTTGTTGGCGGCATCGTCGCCATGCACGCCCGCATAGCGCGCGCTATACACGCCCGGCTCGCCGTCCAACGCATCGACGACCAAGCCGGAGTCGTCGGCGATGGCCATAAGGCCCGTCTCCTCGACCGCAGCCTGCGCCTTGATGATGGCGTTCTCCAAAAACGTCGTGCCGTTTTCCTCGGGGTCCTCAAAATCGCCCAGCTGGCCGAGCGCCACAAAGCGCACCTCGGGCATGACCTTGCCCAAAATGGCCTCGATCTCGGTGAGCTTATGGGCGTTGCCGGTTGCCACGACGATGGTCGCCGCCGGGTCGAGAGTGTCGATGTCAATCTTCTCAAGTGCCATAGCTGGCCTCCTTTGTCTCTATAGCAATGCCGAGTTGAGGACGACGAGGACTTCGGCCTCTCTCCCGTCTCAATCAACGGCAGTCTTATACTTCGACGTTTTCCCAGATAAAACCTGCCAAAATAAACCTGTCCCTTTTTGGCAGGTTAGGCGAGGGCTTGGCGCTGGAGCTCGATGAGCTCGGCGATGCCCTTGTCGCCCAAGTCGAGCAGGGCGTTGAGACGCTTGCGGTCGAAGGGCGCCTGCTCGCCGGTACCCTGGAGCTCGATCATCTCGCCGGTATCGGTGGCGACGAGGTTCATGTCGACCTCGGCGTGGCTGTCCTCGGAATAATCCAGGTCGAGCAGGGTGTTGCCGTCGACAACACCCATGGAAATGGCGGCAACCTGACCCGTGAGCGGAATGCGCTCGATCTTGCCGGCCTCGACCCACATGGCAAGCGCATCGTGCAGTGCCACCCAGGCGCCGGTGATGCTCGCCGTACGCGTGCCACCGTCGGCCTGGATAACGTCGCAGTCGACGGTAACGGTGTACTCGCCGAGTGCCTTCATGTTGACGACCGTGCGCAGGCTGCGGCCAATCAAGCGCTCGATCTCCATGGAGCGGCCCTTACGGTTGGCATGCTCGCGCTTGCAGCGCTTGCCGGTCGATGCCGGCAGCATCGCATACTCCGCCGTTACCCAGCCGGCCTTGGCGCCCTTGCGCCAGCCCGGCACACCCTCTTCGATGGTGGCGGCACACAACACGCGCGTATCGCCAAACTCGGCCAGGCACGAACCGTGGGCGTGCTTCATGACGCCGTGGGTGAGCTTAACGGGGCGTAGCTCGTTGGCAGCGCGGCCGTTAGCGCGGTTGACCTGCATATACTCCATGGAACTATCCTTTCGGCAAAAGATGGGGCAAAGGTTTCGGCAACTATTTCGCACCTAACCAAGCTCGTCGATATCGACATGCTCGATGCTCTTGAGCGGCTGGCCGAAGATAAAACTGCCCGCCACCGCAAACTCGGCAATGTTGTCGGACGTGGTGGCAAAGCGATGTTGCGGCTCGGCCGCATCACCTGCCAGCTGCTCGCGGCGCGTGAGAATATCGGTCAGCTCGCGCGTGGTTTCCTCGGCAGAACTCACCACGCGCACCCCGGGGCCGAGCGCATGGCGAATAGGCCCCACCAGCAGCGGAAAGTGCGTGCAACCGAGCACCACGGTATCAATGCCATGGTCGTGCAGCGGCTCAACCGTGGCGTCGACCAGCGCGCGAACGGCGGGCGTATCGAAGATATCCTCGTTCTCGAGCCACTGCTCCTGCAGATGCGCGCCCGAGGCGAGCTCGTGCTCAACGACCTCGACAAAGCTCGAAGCAGGGCAGCCGTATACGTCGACGCCGGCATCTAGGTCCTGAATGGCACGCGTGTAAGCGCCTGAGCGAATGGTGAGGTTGGTGGCGAGCACGCCCACGCGGCGCGTGCGGGTGCTGTTGATGGCAGCTCGTGCGCCCGGTGCGATCACACCGATGACGGGGACATCGAGCACCTGCTGGGCCAAACGCAAGGCCGCAGCGGTCGCCGTATTGCAGGCGATGACCATGATCTTGACGTCGTGCTTCGACAGCCAACGGCCCGCCTGCAGCGCAAACGAGCGCACCTCGTCCTCGGTGCGGGTGCCGTAGGGGCAACGCTTGGTGTCACCAAAGTAATAGACGGACTCATGCGGAAGCGCCGTTGCAATCGCGCGCGCGACCGTTAAGCCGCCCAGGCCCGAGTCGAACACGCCGATCGGACGCGTGTCCCCGGCCAGATTATCGATATCGGACATTACCTCACCAGATTCTCTCTCGAAAAAATGCGACCACTCGTGATGCGTCGCGCTACGAACGGGCTGCGACCAGCAGCTCGGCCGTTGCCACCCAACCGTCGACAATCTTGCCGCGCGTAATATAGGCATTGTCGCAGGCGTCCAAGAACTCCGGGGCACCGGCGCTCGTCAGACCGTTCTCGACCAGGCAGAACATGCCAACATGGTCGGCCATGTAGAAGTCGGACTCGGAGTCGCCGAGCGCAAGCGTCTCCTCGAGCTCGATCCCCAGGTGCTCGCAGAAGCGCGCAATGGCAACGCCTTTGTTGAGACCCGCCGGATTGATGTTGAAGGCGCGGCCGTCCTCGACGCGATTAAGCTCGAGCGTCGTCGGCTTGGACAGGTGAGTCAGATGGCCGTTGCAAGCCCAGACCAGACCGCAGCCGGCCTCGTCCAGGATGGCCTGGACCTCATCGTCGGGCACATCGCCGCGCATGCCGACGGTGACCTCACGGTACTTGTAGCCGGTCGACATGTCGTTGTGGTATTCGATCTTGTGCGGCCAGCGGGCAAGGATCTTCTCGCACACGCCGGTCTGCTCGATCACCTGGTGCGGCGTGAGACCGCAGGCGGGGTCGTAGGGCATGTCGCCCGTCAGGTACTCCCAGTCGTTGGCCTTGAGGTCGTACATGACCAGGCCGCCCATCTCGCCGATGTAGGAGTTGAGGCCGAGCACGCGGGCGTCCTCATGGATCATGGTGCGATTGCGACCCGAGGTGGGGACCACCTGGATGCCGGCACGGGCGAGCGCGACAACCGCCTCGACGAGCTTGGTCGAGGGATTGCCGTCGTTATCGCGCAGTACACACGAGCCGGGGGCGAGCATCGTGGCGTCCAGATCGGTAAAGACATACTTGACCTTGGCAAGACGCTCGCGCACCTCGCCCGAAAGCTCGGCAACGGTCGGCAGGATGTTGTGGGACATGGTCACTCCGTTTACATAGAAGGGGCTGGTCTAGGCGTCGTACGCCGCAAGGGTGCGCTTGAGAATCGAACCGTCGCGCTCACAAGGCTCGGGTCCGTTCTTGCGCAGCATACACTCTTCCTCGCCCTTACCGGTCACGATGACCACGGCAGGACGGACAGTTTCGCGCACGGCAGTCTCGATAGCGGCAACGCGATCAGTCACGATTTGCCAGTTATCATTTCCCTGCGCTTGAACGTTGCGCGCGATCTCGGCGCAGATGTCCTCGACATCCTCGGGGCCGGGGTCATCCTCGGTAATCACGATTCGGTCGGCATACTTGCCAGCGGCGATGCCCATCGTGGTGCGTCGATCGACACCCTTACCGCCCGTAGCGCCAAATACAACCGCCAGCTCGCGCTCGGGATAGTTCTCGCGCAAGTCGCGCAGGAGTGTCTCGAGGCTCATGCCGTTATGTGCAAAATCGACGATGCCCAGGATTTTGCCCGATACGGACGGATAGAGCTCCATACGTCCGGGAACGAAGACGCCCTCAAAGCCATGGACGATACCCTCTTCGGAAATGCCCAAGGCCTCGGCGCAGGCAATAGCGGCAAGCGCGTTGGACACATTGAACTTAACCGGCGTGGGAATCACAATGTCACGCGTAAAACGGGGCGTGCGCACCGTTGCCACCACGCCGCAGTCGCCATTGCGAATCGCCAGCGCAAGCACGTCGGCACGCTCGTCGGTCAGGGAGAACGTCACCGTACGTTCGCAACGAGATGCCGCCTCGAGCGCGCGATCGACCTTATCCATATCGAGATTGACCACGGCAAAACGGCTCTGCAAGAAGATTTTGAGCTTGCTGGCAAAGTAATCCTCGAGCGTCGGATGCTCAATCGGCGAAATGTGATCCTCGCCGATATTGGTAAAGGCGCCGACTTCAAAGTCAATCTTGCCCGTACGCTCGTATTTGAGGCCCTGACTCGATGCCTCCATAACCAGCCACGGGGCACCCGCCTC
>UQKU01000004.1 GCA_900541675.1 uncultured Collinsella sp.
ATCAACATCATCGACACCGCCGAGTTCGCGATCCCCGGCCTTGACGACGAGTTCCGCGTCATCGTGTCTCCGTGGATCCTCTCCTCGCTGATCACCGATCGCCTTGCCGCTTACTACGAGACGGTCACCAAGCACAACCTCAACTACCGTCGTTACTATCACCAGTTCGACTACTAATAGTTGACCACTCATTTAAGAAGCACCCTGCCCGGGCGCATGCGTCCGGGCATTTTTATGCCGAAATTCGCTAGGAAGGGGAATCGAATGAGGCAGTTTATCGTGGCGTCCCATGCTCATTTTGCGTCTGGAATCGTCGAGAGCATCGGCCTGCTTTCCGGCGAGCGCGAAAACGTCCATGCGCTCTCTATGTATGTCGACGGAAACGAGGACCTGGTCAAGGAGGCCGCAGCGATTCTGGACGGCTTTGCCGCGGACGATGAAGTCGTCGTTTGCACCGACCTGTTCGGCGGCAGTGTCAACAACGAGTTCACCAAGATCGTCCAGACGCGTCCCAACACGCATCTGGTGACCAATATGAACCTGCCGCTCCTTATTCAGCTGCTGTTCGTGCCCGAATCCACCCCGATCGATGAGGCCATTCGCCAGATCGTCGAGGCGGACGACACCAAGGTCAAGTACGTCAACGACCTGCTGGGGCAGGCCGAACTCGATGAGTTTTAATCGCTAGGGAGCACATCATGATTCAGATGATTCGCGTGGACTATCGACTGCTGCACGGCCAGGTTGCCGTTAGCTGGACTTCGGCTCTGGGTGCCGACTGCATCCTGTTGGTAAGCGACACGGTCCTCAATGACAAGCTTCGTCTGCAGGCCCTGTCCCTTGCAAAACCGGAGGGCTGCAAGGTTGTCGTCAAAAACACCGAGGATGCCGTCAAGGCGCTCCAGAGCGGTGTGACCGATAAGTACAAGCTCTTCGTGGTTTGCGAGACGATCCAGCAGGCCGGTGCCGTCGCCAAGGCGATGGGCGTCAAGAAGATCAACCTCGGCAATGTTGCCTTTAGCGAGGATGCCCGCCAGGTCTCGACGAGTGTGTTCCTTACGCCCGAAAACGAGGCATACGTCAAAGAGCTGCTCGGCGAGGGCTACGAGCTGTTCATTCAGATGATTCCGGCAGATGCGAAGACTGACGCCGCGAAGGTCATCGGTTAGGGGCCATCATGGTTATCAAGACAATCCTGATTTTCCTTATTGCCCTTTTGGGCTATTCCGAGTGGCTGACCGGTACGAGCTACCTCCAGCGCCCGATTGTGCTCGGACCTCTGGTTGGCCTTGTCATGGGCGACATGGTGACCGGCACGATCATGGGCGCCACGATGGAGCTTGCCATGGTCGGCGCCATCTCGGTCGGTGCGTATAACCCGCCCGATACGATTTCCGGAACCATCCTGGGTGTGTCGCTTGCCATGCAGGCCGGCGCGGACGCTTCGGCGGCCCTGACCCTGGGCATTCCCATCGCAACGATCGTCCTGGCGCTCGATACGGCCCTGGGCCAGCCGGTGATGCTACTGCTGGTGCACCGTATCGACAAAAACGTCGAGGACGGGGACACCAAGGCCATCACGCGCAACATGCTCATCGCCGGTTACGCGCAGAGCTGGTGCGGCCTGCTGATTATTCCCCTGGCATTCTTCTTTGGCGCCGATGCTGTTGCCAGCCTGCTCAACATCATCCCCGATTTCGTTCAGACCGGCATGGATGTCGCCGCCGCCTTCTTGCCCGCACTCGGCTTTGCGATGCTCGCGCAGATGATTATGAACAAAACGGTGGCTCCGTTCTTCTTCGCTGGCTTCTTCCTCGTCGCCTACTTTGGCATTAGCACGACGGGCGTGGCGATCTTTGCCGCGATCATCGTCGTCGCGATGACGGTTTTGGGTGATAAGAAAAAAGCGGAGCAGCCCGCAGTGGCAACCGAGGATCCTGCGATTGGGAGTGGGTTCGATGAGTTTTAAGTTTGAGTCTTCTTACGACGGGCTGATTTCCCGCGCAGACCTTAAGAAGCTGTTCTGGCGCTCGATTCCCTATGAGCATTCCTGGAACTACGAGCGTATGGGCCATATCGGCTTTATGTGGGCCCTTATGCCGATTCTTCGCAAGCTGTATCCGCAGGATGCGGACTTTAAGGCCGCCCTTAAGCGCCATATGGAGCTCTATAACGTCACGCCGTACATCTCGACGCTCCCCATGTCCATCGCCGCTGCAATGGAAGAGGTCAACGCTACTGACGATAGCTTTGACACGAGCGCGATCTCAAATGTCAAGCTTGCTTTGATGGGACCGCTGTCCGGTGTGGGCGATGCCTTCTACTGGGGCACGCTGCGAATTTTGGCAACGGGTGTCGGCACGTCGCTGGCGCTACAGGGCTCTATTCTTGGCCCGATTTTGTTCCTGCTCGTGTTCAATGTCCCTCACTACATCATCCGTTACCTGCTGACGTTTGTGGGGTATCGCTTTGGCTCGGACATGATCAGCAAGGTCCAGGAATCGGGCATTATGGACACGATCGTCAAGATGGCCTCTATCATGGGCGCCATGGTGATCGGCGCTATGACCATGGAGATGGTCACCGTGGACATTCCGCTCATGGTCGGTGCGGGCGATGGTGCTCAGACGCTGGCCGAGCTGCTCAACGGAATCTTCCCGGGCTTTGTCACGATGGGGCTGTTTGGAATCGTCTATCTCATGCTCAAGAAGAAGATGAATCCGCTGCTTATCATGCTCGTGATCCTGCTCGTGAGTATCGCTGGCGCGTTCTTTGGAGTGCTTGGTGTCCAGTAGAGTATCCGTCATAATGAGAACAATGTAAGAGGGGGCGTCGCGCACACTGTGCTGCGGCGCCCTTTTGCCGAAAGGTGGACAAGATGGAGTATCCGCAGCTTGCCGTCATGAATATCAGCCATCGTTATTTTGACCTTGAGGAATTCTTTTCTTCGGCAGCGGCCTCGGGCTACACGTGTTGCGAGCTTTGGACCGGGGCGATGCATCTGTATGTCGATTGCCATGGATACGATTCGCTCGAGCAGGTGCGGGAGCTGTCGCAGCGGTATGGGGTTCGGATTGTGGGGCTTTGTCCCGAACAGAACAACCCCAAGCCGTGGAATATCGCGGCGCGCGGGAATGAGGCGCGTGCCCGCACGCTCGCGTACTTTAAGAACGTTGTGGATATCGCGGCGGAACTTGGAGCCGAGCAGGTCATGGTCTCGAGCGGCTGGGCATTTTTGAATGAGCCAATCGAGGACGCGTGTGGCCGCAGCGCCTCGATGCTGCGTGCGATTGCCGAGCATGCGGGAGAGCGCGGTGTGCGACTGGTGCTCGAGGCCCTACAGCCGGTTGAGTCGATGATCGTGAACTCGGCGGCCGACACGAAGCGCATGATCGAGGCGGTTGATCATCCGGCACTTAAGGCGTGTCTGGATTTGGGCGCTATGGCGGTGGCGGGGGATACCATCGACGATTATTTCGATCTGCTTGGCGATGATGTCGCCCACGTGCATTTTGTGGATGTTGCGGCAGACGGCACGACGCATCTTGCCTGGGGTGACGGGGACCGCGATATGCGCGCCGACCTGGATAGGCTGGTGGCGCGCGGCTATCGCGGAGTTGTTTCGGCCGAGACCTATGACTGGCGCTATTTTGCCGACCCCGCAGCTGCCGATGCGCAGGTAATGGCAGAGTATCGTCGTGCGATTGGCGCCTAGGCGGGGTTGGGTTGCGGCAACCTACCCTATGTTTCCAAATGAATACGGTGTGAGCGGCTACGACGGATTTTCCCCGCAAGCACTCTAGTATGCTAAAGTACCCAGAAGACCGGCGGAGCTATGCCGGTCTTCTGTTCTATATGAAACACAGCATGAGGAGGCTCACCAGATGACGGCCACACCGTGGGGATTCCGGGACATATTGCCCGAGGAGGCTCAGGCGCGCGAGGAGATTGCGCTGACGGTGAAGGGCTGCTTTAGGGAGCATCATTACCTGCCGGTCGAGACGCCGCTGCTCGAGGACAAGGGCTCGCTCGAGGAGGGCGGCCGCATTGCGGACACGCCGTTTAAGCTCTTTGATGACGACGGTCGCCTGCTGGTGGTCCGTCCCGACAACACGCTGCCGATCGTTCGTCTGGTTTCGACTCGCATGCGCGCGGCCGATCTGCCGCTGCGCCTGCGCTATGAGGCGCCGGTGGTTCGCGAGTGTCAGCGCAATGCCGGTGGCTCGCGTCAGTTTACGCAACTGGGTTTTGAGCTCATCGGCGCGGGCGACACCGCGGGCGATGTCGAGATTGTCTCACTGGTCGCCGAGGCCGTGCGCAAGCTGGCACTTCCCGGTGCGCGCATTATCGCGGGCAGTGTGCGTCCGTTTAAGGAACTGCTTGCGGCGTGCGAAGATCGCGAGCTGGCTGCCGAGGCGCTGCGCTGCGTGCACGCCAACGACTTTGTGGGCCTCGATGCCCGCGTGGCGGCAAGCGCCGAGTCCGATGCCGTCAAGGTTGCCATTAGCGAGCTGCCGCGCTTGCACGGCGGCGCCGAGGTACTCGACCGCGTCGATGCGCTGCTGGCGGCGGCGGGCATTGTCGCGCCGCTCACGCGTGAGCTGCGCGCCCTGGTCGAGGGCCTGGCTCCCGGGGACGCCCAGGTGCTGTCGTTCGACTTCTCCATCATGAACTCGTTTGATTACTACACGGGTCTGGTCTTTAAGGCCTATGCCGGCGGCCTGCCTGACCCGGTCGGTTCGGGCGGCCGCTACGACTCCATCTTTACCGGCGCATTTGGCGACGGCATCGAGGTGCCGGCGGCGGGTTTCGCCTTTTCGCTCGAGCGTCTGGAGGCCGCGCGCACCTCGGCCGAGGACGCCGCCCCCGATGGCGACCACGCCGTGGGCCGTGGCGCCGAGGGCCCGCTACGCATCGCCGTGCCCAAGGGCTCGCTCAAGGCCGATACGCTCGACGTGCTCGAGGCCGCGGGCTTAGACGTCTCTGAGTTGCGCGACCCCGGCCGTCACCTGATCGTGCGCGGCCGCGACACGCGTGCCGGTAAGGGCGCGGTCGGCGATATCGAGTTTGTCATCGTGCGTCCCAGCGATGCGCCCGCCTTTGTGGGCTGCGGCGGTGCCGATTGCGGCATCTGCGGTTGGGACTCGCTTATCGAGGCAGACCTCAACCTGCTGCAGTTGGTCGATCTGGGTTACGGCCTGTGCACTTTCATTGAGGCGGAGCCCGCGTGGCGCGCCGGCCAGGCCGAGCGCAACTATGCCCGTCGCGGGTCGCTTCGCGTGGCCACCAAGTATCCGCGCATCGCGAGCGCCTGGTATGCCGAGCGCGGCGTGAACGCCGATATCGTCTCGCTGCACGGCAACATCGAGCTGGGCCCCATCGTCGGCATGACCGATCGCATCGTGGATATTACCGCCACGGGCGCCACGCTGCGCGATAACGACCTCGTTATTACTGGTCGCATCATGGACTGCACGGCCCGCTTCTTTGTCAATCCGGGCGCCGCACGTCTGGACCCGCGCGTACGCAATCTGGCAGATCGCTTGGCGGCAGCCGTGAAGGACAAGCATTTTGAGCCCGTTGCGGGCTCGGCACAATAGCGCGAGCACGCACGGGCGCCCCAACGTCCGGGCTGCGGGCCGACTGACGCCGCCGCCCGGTCTCTCGTTTTTCGAACAAAAACCTCGACTGATAGGGGATACCGATATGAAGACTATCAAGCTTGCTCCCGGTGAGCGCCTCGTTACCAACCAGCTCAACCGCAAGGGCGTGCTGCCGCAAAACATCGTCGACGCCGCCCGCGATATCGTGGCCAACGTGCGTGCCAACGGCGATGCCGCGGTGCGCGATTACTGCCAGCGTTTTGACGGTGTTGAGCTGCAGAGCTTCCGTCTTCCGCAAGAGCAGATCGATGCCGCGCTCGAAGGCCTCGATCCGGCTTTTGTCGCGGCGCTCGAAAAGGCTGCACGCCAGATTCGCGAGTTCCACCAGCGCGAGGTCGAGCAGAGCTGGTTTACCACGCGCCCGGACGGCACGATGCTCGGCGTTAAGGTGACCCCACTTGCTGCGGCCGGTATCTACGTGCCGGGCGGTCGTGCACAGTACCCTTCCACCGTGCTTATGAACGCCATTCCCGCCAAGGTGGCCGGCGTCAAACGCGTGGTCATGGTAACCCCACCGCAAAAGGATGGACTGATTAGCCCGTATACGCTCGCGGCCGCCAAGCTCGGCGGCGTGGACGAGATCTATATGGTGGGCGGCGCCCAGGCCGTGGCCGCGCTGGCGTGCGGCACCGAGACCATTCCGCGCGTCGACAAGATCACCGGTCCGGGCAACGCCTTTGTTGCCGCTGCCAAGCAGATTGTCTCGGGCGACGTGGGAATCGACATGGTCGCTGGCCCGTCCGAGGTCTGCGTGCTGGCCGATGCCACGGCCAAGCCCATGGTGGTCGCGGCCGACCTGATGGCCCAGGCCGAGCACGATCCGTTGGCGGCCTGCTATCTGGTGACCTGCGACGAGCAGTTTGCGCGCGAGGTCGAGGCCGGCATCGATATCCTGGTGGCGCAGTCCCCGCGTGCCGAGATCACGCGCGCCTCGCTCGATAACGAGGGCACCATCGTGGTGGCCGCCGACATGGCTGCCGCCGTCGAGGCGGTGAACACCGTGGCGCCCGAGCACCTGGAGCTGCACTGCAAGGATGCGATGGGCCTGCTTGGCGGCATTCGCAACGCCGGCGCCATCTTTGTGGGCGCTTGGAGCTCCGAGCCGCTTGGCGATTACGTTGCCGGTCCCAACCACACGCTGCCGACCGGCGGCACGGCCATGTTCTCCAACCCGCTTTCGGTGGAAGAGTTCGTCAAGCGCTCGAGCGTCATTTGCTATACGCCCGAGGGCCTGCTCTCGGACGCTCCCGCGACGCAGCGCCTGGCCGAGGCCGAGGGCCTGTGGGCGCACGCGCTTTCCGCCGCCCTGCGTCGCCGCGTGCTGGAACAGGGCGAGGATGCCGTGAGTGCCGAGTCGCTGGCCGCGGCCGACCTGACCAAGGTCGCCTGGCCGGGTGATGCCGTGGCGACGGTTGCCGAGGGCGTGGACCTGGCGGCTGCGGGCGCGGATGGCGCTGACGTGACCAGTGGGGAGGCCTAACATGGCCGAGCTGACACCTCGTATGAAGGAGCTCGTCCAGCCCTACTTGGCCGGCATTGAGTCCTACGATCCCAACTTTACGCCCACGCGCATCAACCTTTCGGCCAACGAGAACACCTATCCCGTACCTGCTGGCGTGCGCGAGGCGGTTGATGCGGCCTTGGCTGCCACGCCGCTCAACCGCTATCCCGATCCCATGTCCAACGACCTGCGCGATGAGCTCGCTGCCTGGCATGGCGTGGCACGTGAGAATATTTGCGCGGGAAACGGCGGCGATGAGCTGCTCTATAACTACCTGCTGGCGTTTGGCGGCGCGGGGCGGACCCTGCTCAACTGCCCGCCGTGCTTTAGCGAGTACGCGTTCTTTGCGTCGCTTTGTCAGACCGAGGTGCGCGATGTGTGGCGCGATCCGGCGACCTTTGAACTCGACCAGGCGGCGGTGCTTGCGGCGGCGCCCGAGTGCAATCTGGCGATCGTGACCTCGCCCAATAACCCCACGGGCGATGTGACGCCGCTCGACTTTGTCGCGGCCCTGTGCGATGCGTGCCCCGGCATGGTCATGGTCGACGAGGCCTACGTTGAGTTTGCCGATGATTCGTTTGGCGCGGCTACCACGGCGCAGGGGCTTATCGCCGAGTATCCCAACCTGGTGATTCTGCATACGCTGTCCAAGGCGTTTGGCGCCGCCGGCGCGCGTCTGGGCTATGTGATTGCGGCGCCCGAGGTCATCGACGTGTTCGCGGCGATTCGCCAGATCTATTCGGTTAACGTGCTGAGCCAGGCCGCCGCGCTTGCCTGCGTGCGTGCCCGCGATGCGTACGCGCCCGTGGTGGCACAGGTTGCATCCGAGCGCGAGCGCGAACTGTGTGCCCTGCACGCAATGGCTGCCGAGGGTCTGCCCGTGGAGGCGTGGCCGAGCGCGGCGAACTTTGTGCTCGTGCGCACGCCGCATGCCACGCACGTGCGCGAGCGTCTGCGCGACGAGTATTCGATTTTGGTGCGCGACTTTAGCTATGCGTCGGGGCTCGCGGACTGCCTACGTATTACCGTGGGTACCCCGCAAGAAAACGACGAGGTGCTGGCCGCGTTTACCACGCTGGTGAAGGAGGAGATGTAGATGGACCGCTATGCCGAGGTAACCCGCAAGACGGGCGAGACCGACATTGTCGTAAAGCTCGACTTGGACGGATCTGGCGTGTGCGATATCTCGACCGGCGTGCCGTTTTTCGACCACATGCTCAACGCCTTTGGCCGCCATGGTCTGTTCGATCTGACGGTGCACGCGGTGGGCGACGTGGAGGTCGATGCGCACCACACCGTCGAGGACACGGGCATTGTGCTGGGCGAGGCGTTTTGCCAGGCGCTGGGCGACAAGGCGGGTATTACGCGCTTTGCCGACGCGGCGATCGCCATGGACGAGACACTCGTGATGGCCGCCGTGGATATCTCGGGTCGCGGGCAGGCCTATTGCGAGCTGCCCGTGCCGACTGAGCGCGTGGGCAGCTTTGATACCGAGCTGGCCGTCGAGTTCTTCTATGCCTTTGCGCGCGATGCCAAGCTCACGCTGCACGTGCGCGAGCTGGCGGGCGGCAATTCGCACCACATTATCGAGGCCGCCTTTAAGGCCGTGGGCCGCACGATGCGCCGCGCCTGCGAACTCGATCCCCGCGTGCAGGGTATCCCCAGCACCAAGGGCTCGCTGTAACCGTCACAAGGGTAAAACCACCACGAAGATGCCTGTCCTCTTTGTGGTGGTTTTGGATGATGAGAAGTGGAGGGGTCGCGTGGGCGAACCGAAGATCGTGGTGGTCGACTACCACAAGGGCAACTTGTCGAGCGTCGTGCGCGGGCTTGCGCGCGCCGGTGCTGCCGCCTGCACGTCGGACGATCCGGAGCAGATCCGCAACGCCGACGGCCTGGTCATCCCGGGCGTGGGTGCGTTCTATGACGCGATCGCCTTTATGCGTCAGAGCGGCGAGGAGGTGGCCGTGCTCGATGCCGTTGCCGCCGGAACTCCGCTGCTCGGCATCTGCCTGGGCCTTCAGCTGTTTTTTGAGCGCGGCAACGAGGGCGTGCCTGCGAACGAGGACGCGGACGCGGACGACGATGCCTCCGAGCAGGCCGGTGGTCCCTGGGTCGATGGCCTGGGCATCATGCGTGGCTCGTGCACGCACCTGGAGTCGAGCCGTCTGAAGGTCCCGCACGTGGGCTGGGACCAGGTGCGCATGACGCCCGCCGGTGCGGCCGATCCGTTGCTTGCCGGTTTTGCCGAGGGCGCCAACATGTATTTCACTCACAGCTACGCGGTGGCCGACGACGTCGATGCCGCCGATGTGTTGGCGCGCACGCACTATACACGGAGCTTCCCGTGCATCGTGCGCCACGGCAACGTGTGGGGCTGCCAGTTCCATCCCGAGAAATCCTCTGCGCTGGGTCAGCGCATCCTTAAGAACTTCGTGAGCATCGTCGAGGGGGCCGGCCGATGATTCTGTTTCCCGCAATCGATTTGATCGGCGGCAAGGTCGTGCGCCTGGAGCGCGGCGACCGGAGCCGCTGTAAGGTGTATTCTGACGACCCCGTGGCCGTTGCCCGCTCCTTTGCCGAGCAGGGCGCGAGCTGGGTGCACGTCGTCGACCTGTCCGCTGCCTTTGGCGAGGACGAGGACGCGTGCGCTGCCAACTTGGCAGCGATTAAGGCCATCTGCGGCGTCGACGGTCTGTCCGCGGACGTGGGCGGCGGCGTTCGTTCGCTCGCGCGCATCGACGAGCTGGCCGGCTACGGCGCGCGTCGCATCGCGCTAGGCACGGTGCTCGTGACCGAGCCGGGATTTGCCGAGGTGGCGGCGCAAGGCTTTGGCGAGTTACTGGTGGCAGACATTGCCGCCCGTGACGGCCAGGTCAAGGTGAATGGTTGGCGCGACGGCGCGGGTGTGGCGCTCGACGACGCCGTGGCGCAGCTCACCGAGCTGGGCTTTAAGCATCTGGTGTATACCGACATCGCGCGCGATGGCATGCAGACGGGCATCGACGTGGCGGCGTATCGCCATGTGGCCGAGGTCGCGGGCTTTCCCGTCGTGGCTTCGGGCGGCATCTCGACGCTCGACGATATCCGCGCACTGGCCGCGGTGGGCGAGGATGCCATCGAGGGTGCCATTACCGGTCGTGCGCTCTACGAGGGCAACTATACGCTGGCCCAGGCGTTGGCCGCCGCCCGAGGGAAGGAGTAGCCCATGCTTGCCAAACGCGTGATTCCCTGTCTGGATGTTAAGGACGGCCGCGTGGTCAAGGGCGTCAACTTTGTGAGCCTGCGCGATGCTGGCGACCCGGTGGAGCTGGCGCGCGCCTACGACCGCGAGGGTGCAGACGAGGTCGTCTTCCTGGACATTACCGCGACGAGCGACAACCGCGCGACGACCATCGAGATGGCGGCGCACGCGGCCGAGGAGCTCGCTATTCCCTATACCGTGGGCGGCGGCTTTCGCGACTTGGCGGGCATGCGAACCATGGTTGCCGCCGGTGCCGACAAGGTGTCGCTTAACTCTGCCGCCGTGCGCGATCCGTCGTTGATCAGCCAGGCCGCCGCGGCGTTTGGCAGCCAGGCCGTGGTCGTGGCGATCGATGCCAAGCGCGTGGGGCTGCCCGGGGAGCCGGGCGCCGATAAGTGGGAGGTCTTTACGGCGGGCGGCCGCAACGCTACGGGTGTCGACGCGGTGGCGTGGGCCGAGGAAGCGGCTCGTCGCGGCGCCGGCGAAATCCTACTGACCAGCATGGACCGCGACGGCACCAAGGCCGGCTTTGACCTGGCGCTCACTCGCGCCGTGGCGCGCGCGGTACCGATTCCCGTCATCGCGAGCGGCGGCGTGGGTACGCTCGAGCATTTTGCCGAGGGTGTGATTGAAGGCGAGGCCGATGCCGTGCTGGCGGCCAGCGTCTTTCACTTTGGAACCTTCAGCATTCGCGAAGTCAAAGAATATATGGCCAGCCAGGGAATACCTGTGAGATTGGACTTCTAACGCTGCGGCTTGCCCAGGCACCCGACCTTCCGGCTCCAACCCTCCTCGCGTACCAAAGTACGCGTCGTCGGGCTTGTCGCTCGGAATCTCGGGCACCTGGACAACCCTCGCCGACCTGTGGGGTTTAATCGCCGACCTGTGGGGTTTCGTTTATGACTTGGGAGAAATGATGACTGAGGTAATAGAAGCGTCTGATCTTACGTACGACGCCCGCGGGCTGATTCCTTGTGTGGTTCAGCAGTATGACACCGGCGAGGTGCTTATGGTTGCTTGGATGAACGAGGAGTCGGTGGGGCTGACGCTCAAGACCGGCACCACGTGGTTTTGGAGCCGTAGCCGCCAGGAGCTCTGGAACAAGGGCGCGACGAGCGGCAATATGCAAGCGGTCAAGGAGCTCTGGGCCGACTGCGATAGCGATACGCTGCTGGTCAAGGTTGACTCGCCGGGTCCGGCCTGCCACACCGGCAACCGTACCTGCTTCTTTAAGAAACTCGCGTAGGACGGGCGCTCGACTAGGCGCTTGGCCAACCAGAAAGGATTGAACTATGGGTGTGCGCACCGCAAACGTTCAGGATGGAAATATCGGTGAGACGCTGACGGGGCTCGCCGAGGTGATTCATGGCCGTCGCGACGCGTCGCCGCAGGAGAGCTATACCGCTCGCCTGTTGACCGACGTCGAGGACGAGCTGCTCAAGAAGCTTGCCGAGGAGGCGAGCGAGGTGATCATGGCCTGCAAGGATAACGACCACGATCACATTCGCTACGAGGCCGGCGACCTGGTCTACCACCTGCTCGTGACGCTCGAGCGCTACGGCATCACCCTCGACGAGCTGGCCGGCGAACTCAACGCCCGCCGCCACTAGTCATTGGGGACGTTCTTAAACGACTAGTCGTTTGGGACAGTCTTTGCCGACGCTGCCAAATAACATGCCCAATTACTACGATGAAACTGGATCTGCTGACCACACGTCGGTTTTGAGCAAATCGTCAACGCTTCTACCTGCGGTTTTATTTTCCGCATTAAGCCGATGGTCGGAGGTTTGCGGTTCATCGTAGTAAACGGGCGTTCTTTTTGGCGGGCGGTGTTGCACGGGCGTCGGTGGTGAGCAAAACGACCTGTTTTCCTCCGTCCCCAAGGGGTCATTTGTGAAGAGTGTCCCCAACGACTAGTCTTAGGCGAGGGGCGTGGGCTCCCATTCTCCGGTGAGGTGGGGGATGTCGAAGGTTCGATAGCTACAGTCGTAGGCGTGGGCCTGGGCCTCGCGGATGTTCCAGCAGATGTCGCAGGCGCGGTGTGCGTCCGAGCCAAAGGTAATGGGCACCTCGGCATGGGCAAAGCAGCGCAAGAGGCCGGTCGCGGGGTAGTAGTCGTCGAGCCCCTTGCGCGACGCGGCAGTCGAGACCTCAACGCGCCGATTCGTGTCGTGTGCGCATTCTGCCATCTGCCCCCAGAACGGCGCGGGGTCAAAATCGGGCGCAAAGCCCTCCTTCGAAAAGCGCATGACCAGGTCGGGGTGGGCCATCACGTCAAAGTTGAGCGGGCTTTCGCAGGCGCAACACCAGTCGTCGACGTAGCGCTCCCACACGCCGCGCACGCCCAGGTTTTCCCAAACGTGCAGGTTGGTGTCATCGTCGATCCAACCGCAGCACGAATCGGGCGCATCGGGACGAACGACGTCCTCTGTCCCCGCCGTACCCGGGGTACCGGCCATGATATCGCCGGGGTTGCCAATCCAATGCACACTGCCCAGGCGTACGACGGCGCCCTGGGACCAGCGCTCAACCAAAGGCTCGCAGCCTTCATACCAATCGCACTCAAAGCCATAGATAAGCTCGAGCTCCGGCGCGATCTGCGCGGCGAGCTTGCGGGCGTCCTCAAAGGCCAGGCGATGCGCCGGCAGGTCGCCCTCGACAACCTGTACCTCGCAATTGGAATCCATGCTGGCAGGCAGGGTGAGGTGATCGGTCGAGACCATGGCACGGCAACCGGCTGCAGCAGCGGCGCGAACGTTGTCCTCAAACGAGGCGTGTCCGTCCGAGAACGAGGTGTGGGTATGGCAATCGACCAGCGGGCAGGCGGGCATGGCGACTCCTTTGCATTTGGCGAATCCGCTCCATTGTAATGGCGCGACCCCTGACGCGCCGGGAACGCTGCAAGTCGAAACCGACCGGAAAGGGCAGGCGGCGCACGCCGACGTCCGCGACGGGCAAAAGTCCCGCCCATCCCATGACGACACCCCCACGCCGCCCGCGATGTGTTAGCGTTTGGATGAACAAAACGAGCCCGTGCGGAAAGGAGCCGGACCGTATGCCATGCGATACCACATCCCCGCTGTCTCGCGAGACCGATGCGCCCGAAACTATCGTCAAACTGGAGTGCGACATCGATGACGCGTCGCCTGAGGTGCTTGCCTACGCTGCCGATTGCCTGCGCAAGGCCGGCGCCCGCGAAGTGCATTGGTTGCCGCTTTACTGCAAAAAGGGCCGTCCCAGCTGGCAGTTGCAGGTAATCTGTACCCACGAGGATATCGAGCGCCTGCAGACGATTGTCTTTTTGGAAACCACGACCAATGGCATCCGCCGCCAGGTTATGGAGCGCGTTTGCCTACCACGCCGCTTTGAGCGCGTAACAACGCCATGGGGCGAGGTGTCCGTCAAGGTGGCGACCTTGCCCGACGGCAGCGAGCGCGCGGCGCCCGAGTACGAAGACTGCGCCCGCCTTGCCCGCGAGCACAATGTGCCGCTCCAACGCGTGATGCAGGCGGCCCAGAGCGCGGCACTGCGATTTGAGTAACGCGGCCGGCGGCACGCCACGCCCAGCTCCATCAACCCCACCCGAAAGGACCACCATGAAATACCTCATCGCCTCCGACATCCACGGCTCGGCATACTGGACCGAGCGCCTGGTCGCCGCCATCGAGTCCGAGCAGCCCGACCGCATCGTCCTGCTGGGCGACCTGCTCTATCACGGTCCGCGTAACGACCTGCCGCGCGATTACGCTCCCAAGCGTGTGATTCCGCTGCTCAATGCCCTGGCCGACCGCATCATCGCGGTGCGCGGCAACTGTGACGCCGAGGTCGACCAGATGGTGCTCGACTTTCCCGTCATGGCCGACTACGCCACGCTGTTCGACGAGAGCGGCCGCGAGCTGTTCCTGACGCATGGCCATGTTTTTGGCGCCGGCATGCACAACAGCGTCGACCACGCGCCTGCGCTGCCCGAGGGCTCCGCGCTCGTCTACGGCCACACGCACATCAAGGTTAACGAGGAAAGTGAGGCGCACCCGGGCCTGTGGCTCTTCAACCCCGGCAGCGTGAGCATTCCCAAGGACGGTACGCACAGCTACGGCATCTACGAGGGCGGCGCGTTCCGTCACGTGATCATGGAGGAGGAATAACCATGGCACAGCATATGGCTCAGCAAAATGCCGAGGGTTCGCGCGACCTGTCCACGCTGGTCGACGCGTCGGCTGAGCTGCAGCATCTGGTGCAGACCATCTGGCGCCTGCGTCAGCCCGACGGCTGCCCGTGGGACCGCGAACAGACGCACCGCAGCATTGGCAAAAACATGATCGAGGAAGCCTACGAGGCGCTCGATTGCATCGAGGCGGACGACGTGGCACATCTGCGCGAGGAGCTGGGCGATGTGCTCATGCAAGTAGTACTGCATGCGCAGATTGCGGCGGACGCCGGCGAGTTTACGCTGGCCGATGTGGCACGCGATATCGACGCCAAGCTCATCCGCCGTCATCCGCACGTGTTTGGCGATGCGGATGCCGACAGCCCCGACGAGGTGCTCAAGATTTGGGATGAGGTCAAGCTTGCCGAGAAGGCTGCCAAGGACAAGGCTGTGGCGGCGGGCGAGGTTGCGCCCGAAGGTTTGCTCGACGGCGTGCCCACGCATCTGCCGGCGCTGATGCAAGCTCAGAAGGTGTCGCGCAAGGCGGCGGCCGTGGGCTTTGAGTGGGAGACGGTCCAGGATGTGTGGGACGAGGTCGCTGAGGAGCGTGCCGAGTTTGAGGCCGAGGCGCCCGGCTCGCCCGAGCGCGAGATGGAATTTGGCGACCTGCTCTTTGCCCTAGTCAACGTTGCGCGCAAAGAGGGGATTGACGCCGAGAGCGCCCTGCGCGCCAGCACGGCAAAGTTCCGTCGCCGTTGGGCTGCGATGGAGGCCGCCGTGCACGAGGCGGGCGATGACCTCGCCGCCTGCTCAACCGCTCAACTCAACGACCTGTGGGACCAAGCAAAAGCAAGCGAGTGAGGCCTGCGTCTCTCACGGCATCCATTCGTAGAGAGGTCTCTACAAGCAAAAAGCCATATACAACGGAAGATGTGCCAGCTGCGCTTCGGCATCCCACTCGAGTTGTTTAGGGTGCAACACGTAAGCCATCCCAATCTTCTTGTTAAAGCGCGCGCGGAATCGGTCGAGGGAGATGGTTCCGTATCTGCGTGGCGACTTAACTTCGACGGGGCTGATGCGCGGCTTTCCGGCGGCATTGACATAGGGTCGGGTAACGAGGAAGTCGATTTCCATGCGCTCCTCCCCCTCCTTCTTTCCGCTTTGGGAATAAAAGAAGAGCCTGTGTCCATTGGCCTTTAGAGATTGGGCAACGTAGTTTTCGGTAAGCATTCCTTCGTTCAATCCGATGTCGCCGCGAAGCACGGCCCTGTAAACGTCTTCATCGGTATCGTTGTTGTCAGAGAAGGCAAGCGTTACAAGCAGGCCGGTGTCTGCCATGTAGCACTTGAGGGCCGTTTGCTCCATGCTGAGTGAAAGGCCCACGCTCGGTTCGCTTGCGGCATAGCAGATATTGGCAATTCGCGCGTCTGCCAGCCAAAAGAAGGCTTCTTCGTAGGTGCGCATGCGTGCGTTTTTATCAAGTGAGGAAAGCTTGAATCGTTTTTCGTGCTTAGAGAGCTGACCTGGGATGCCATCGAGTACGGAGACGACTTTGAATTCGTAACCGGTTGCAAAACGAGAGATATCGTTGCGATAGAGCTGGACGATTCGGCGCTTCGAAGCGTCGACGGGCGCAAAAGCGCGCTGTTCAACATAGATGGATACCGGCTCAGGCATGCCGCCTACAAGCATGTATTCGCGCATAAGGGAGAGCGCTCTGCGATGTAGGGCATCGGGGAGCGGCTTCATCTTGTTAAAACTCATGCGAATGAGACCGGCCAGCCCCTTTTCGTCCATGCCCCAAAGAAACTCCTCAAAGTCGAGGGGCTCAAGTTCCAGAGACTCTTCCTCGGATGGGATGACGATATCTTTAATGTTCTGCTTGATGCTGAGCAGGGATCCAGTTTCGATGTAGTCGTAACGTCCGTCTGCAACGAGATACTTGATGAGTCCGCGTGCTTGCGGGTACATCTGGACCTCGTCAAAGACGATAAGCGTCTCGTGTTCATAGAGTTTGACGTTATAGAAAACCGAGAGATAGAGGAAGAGCGAGTCGAAGTCAGTGCGATAGTCCTCAAAATATTGCTTAACTTCGGCAGGTGCTTGAAAGAAATCAATGACAAGGCAGGACTTGTATTCGGTTTCTCCAAATGTGCGGGCAAGCGTGCTCTTGCCGACGCGGCGGGCTCCTTCAATAAGAAGTGCTGTTTTACCAGCGCTTTCATGCTTCCACTTTAGTAGTTTGTCATAGGCTTTTCGTTTAAGCATGGCTACCTCGTGCACGATATCCAGAACTTTTATAGTTCGATTATGCACGATATCCAGAACTTCAGAACCTTAGATTTGCACGATATCCAGAACTTTGTACGATGTAAAAGCACATTATTGACTCTTTCATTCGCAAGCCAGGTAAAGACGGTATGCCGATAGAAGAATTTAATGGGGGGGGGCGATCTCTAGAGATGAATGCTCGGTGCAAAAACAAGCGTCCCAAGGAATGATTTCTCCAATTCATATGTATCCCTCGGCTAACTTAGGGCATAATACAAAAAGCGCGACAAGGCTAACTTACGGAGGCGCACCAATGGTGCACAGTCGGCCAGTCGCTTGCATCAACTACGTTTTCAAGTGAGAGGGAGACAACATGAGCGATATTTTGGATGTCTACGGTCGCGAGGTACTCGACAGCCGCGGCAACCCCACCGTCGAGGTCGAGGTCGTGCTCGAGGACGGCAGCTTCGGTCGCGCGATGGTGCCTTCGGGCGCTTCGACCGGCGCTTTCGAAGCTTGCGAGCTGCGCGACGGCGACAAGGGTCGCTACCTGGGCAAGGGCGTTTCGCAAGCCGTCGAGCACGTCAACAACGAGTGCGCCAACGCCGTCGTGGGCCTCGATGCCTTCGACCAGCGCGCCGTCGATGCCGCGCTGATCGCCGCGGACGGTACCCCCAACAAGACCAAGCTCGGCGCCAACGCCATTCTGGGCGTATCGCTGGCCGTTGCCCGCGCTGCGGCAGAGTCGGCGGGCCTGTCGCTGTACCAGTACCTGGGCGGCGTCAACGCTCACCTGCTGCCCACGCCCATGATGAACATCCTCAACGGCGGCGTGCATGCCGACAACAACGTTGACTTCCAGGAGTTCATGATCATGCCCGTGGGTGCTTCGAGCTTTGCCGAGGGCCTGCGCTGGTGCGCCGAGGTCTACCACACCCTCAAGGGCGTGCTGCACGAGGCCGGCCTGGGCGGCGGCGTGGGCGACGAGGGCGGTTTCGCGCCTAACCTCAAGACCAATGCCGAGCCGTTCGAGTACATCACCAAGGCCGTGGAGAAGGCTGGCTTTAAGCCCGGCGTCGACTTCATGTACGCCATGGATCCGGCATCGACCGAGTTCTACAACGCCGAGACCGGCATGTACGAGCTCAAGGGCGAGGGTGTTGAGTACACGAGCGCTCAGATGGTCGATTACTGGGAGAAGCTTGTCGACACCTATCCCATCATCTCCATCGAGGATGGTATGGCCGAGGAGGACTGGGACGGCTGGGTTGAGCTCACCCGTCGCATTGGCAACAAGGTGCAGCTGGTGGGCGACGACCTGTTCGTCACCAACACCGAGCGCCTTAAGAAGGGCATCGAGCTGGGTGCCGCCAACGCGATCCTGGTCAAGGTCAACCAGATTGGCACGCTCACCGAGTCGCTCGAGGCTATCGAGACTGCCAAGGAGGCCGGCTACGCTTGCATCGTGAGCCATCGTTCCGGCGAGACCGAGGACTCTACCATCGCTGACCTGGTCGTGGGTGTTAACGCCGGCCAGATCAAGTCGGGCGCCCCGTGCCGCAGCGACCGTATTGCCAAGTACAACCAGCTCATCCGCATCGAGGACGAGCTCGAGGGCAGTGCGCGCTACGCCGGCAAGTCTGCGTTCTACAACATTCGCTAGGCAGCGGCGTGTGCGGGGGGCGGGGCTGACTCGGATTCGCCTCGCTTCCGCCGGGCACTGTTGAGCACCATTGGGCGCTGGGCCATACGGCTCAGCGCCTTTTTTATGTCGAGCAAAGGCTGCCGAAGGCGGTGCGGGCGCTCGTGCTATAACTAAAGGACTTAGCGCAAACAAACCTCAACCGCACAAGGCGCACATGGATCAGATTTACGACAACAGGTATTATTCCGCCGGTTCGCGCGAGCCGTCGTCTCGTCGTGCGCGTACCGCGCAGCTCGGCGGGTCCGACTACGCCGGCGTCGATTGCCGCGCACAACGTCCGGCAAGTGCCTCACACCCCCGTGCTCAAATGAATACGTCGACGGGCCGCTCGCCACACTCGACGCATGCTCAGCGCCCCTCGGCTCAAACACGCGAAAAGTCGACCAGGCCCTCGAGCCGTCTTTCGGGCTCGGACTTCATGCACTACGCCAACGACAACGCGGTGGTCAAGGCAATTTACGACTTTACCCATGGACCCCAGCGCGGGCTGTTTATTGGCATTGTCGTCGTCCTGGTGCTCGTGAGCCTGTACTTTCCCGTACGCGACCTCTACGTTGCCAAACGCTCGAACGATATCTTGGCCAAGCAGGTCGAGATTCGCCAGCAGTACAACGACGAGCTGCAGAAAAGCGTCGACAAGCTGCTCTCGGAGCAGGGTATCAAGGATGCGGCATCCGAGGACCTGGGCCTGGTGATGCCCGGCGAGAAGAGGATTGAAGTGCAGGGCCTGGACGACGATTCGGACTCGTCGTCGAGCAAAAAGTCCTCGAACGCCAAGAAGGCCAGCGAAGTGGCCAAAGAGATCGAAGAGGTCGGCAAGGACGCGCCGTGGTACATCCAGACGCTCGATATGCTGTTTGGATTTAACGGCGTCGAGGGCCAGACGGTCGTGTCCAACGGCGAGTAACGCCCGGAGGGGAGCCTGCAATGACGAATTGCAAACGATATAAGGTGGCGGCGATTGACCTGGGGACGGTGTCGTCGCGCCTGGTGTTGGCCCAGGTCGAGGGCGGGGCGATCGTGGAATCGTCCAAGCATACCGAGATTACCGACTTGGGCGAGGGCGTGGACGCGACGGGGCGCTTTTGCGAGGCGGCCGTTGAGCGCGTGCTCGCTGCGTGTCGCATGTTTGTGGACGAGGCCCGTGCCTTTGGGGCCGTGTGCATCTGCACCACGTGTACGAGCGCCGCGCGCGATGCGTCCAATGCCGCGCTGCTACTGGACGGCCTGCGCGAGCTGGGACTCGAGCCGCAGGTGATTCCGGGCGAGGTCGAGGCGCGCCTGACGTTTTTTGGCGTGGCGCACGACTTTGCCGGCGAGCGCATCATTGTTGCCGATTCGGGCGGCGGATCCACGGAGCTCGCGACGGGCGTCTATGCACCGGAGCGCGGCGTCTTTGCGCTGGAGGGAACGCGCTCGCTGGACATTGGTTGTCGTCGCGTGACCGAGCGGTTTTTCTCGGCACTGCCGCCGTCGACGAACGAGCTTGCGGCTGCTGCCGGCTGGGCAAACGAGCAGTTTGCGGGCTACTTTGAGAGTCTGCCTGTCGACTTTGAGCGTGCCGAGCGCCTGGTCGCGGTGGGTGGTACTGTCACCACGCTCGTGGCACTCGTTCACGAGCTGGAGCCGTATGATTCGAGCTTTGTGCACCTGCGCGAGCTTTCGTTGGACCAGGTTTCGGCCGCTATCGAGCGTATGTCCGCGCTGGATGTTGCGGGCATTGCCGCGTTACCGGGCGTGCAACCCAAGCGCGCGGGCGTGATCTTGGCAGGTGCCGCGGTGATTCGCGAGCTCATGCGAGCCGGCGGCTACAAGACGCTCACCGTAAGCGAGAACAGCTTGCTCGCCGGCATGGCCGCCACCATCAACGAGGTTCTCGACGGCGCGACCCCCACCATCGGCTGGACCCCGAGCCTGAGCGCCCTTTAACCGTCTCCCTCTGAGTTGCGGTGAAATAGTTCCTAAATGGGCTGGTAGCCTGCCAAAACAGGAACTATCCCACCGCAACATAGAGCCCCACCGGCGCCCAAAAGAAACGAGCCCGCATCTCTGGAGGAAGCGGGCACGAAAAGCCAAATGGTAGGGGCGGTGGGACGTCCGCGTATTTGCTGCGCAAATACGCGTCGGCTTCGGCCGCCCTCGCCGGCTCGCTGCGGACGCTGCGCGTCCGCTTGGCGCTCGCCCCCTCGCGGGTTCGAGTCCCACCGGCATCTAAAAGAAACGAGCCCGCATCCCTGGGGGACACGGGCTCGTAAACAATACGTGGTAGGGGCGGTGGGACTCGAACCCACAATCCTTGCGGCGAGAGATTTTAAGTCTCCTGCGTATGCCAATTCCGCCACGCCCCCGTGAGATTAGAAGTCTAGCACAAGCCGTCCGTTACGCGTTGACGGCCATCGAGTGTTGGCCCGACTTTTCCAAGTACTCGGCATACTTGGCCTCGTCGCCCTTGTTTTGGTATTGCAGGGCCAGCAGGTACTCCAGGCGGCAGCTCTTGACCTTGTCGTCACCGGCCTCCTTGAGCATGCGCTCCAGCTCGGGAATGTCGTTGTGGCGCTTGAGGATCATCGTGTCGTACATCAGCTGGCATTCGTGTGCGACTGCCTCGGCCTGGCCGCCCTCAAAACCCTTGATTTCGTGCAGCAGCTCCTTGGACTTTTTGCGGTCCTCCTGGCCAACGTAGTAGTTAAAAGCCTTGATCACCAGGTCGACGCGCTGCATCTTGGGCAGGTTGAGCCCCAACAGCAAATCGAACATCTCGTCGGCGCGCTTGTGGTCCTCGCGCAGCAGATATGAGTTCAGGCGCAGGTAGTCGCGGTTATAGCGCGGGTACAGCATGCTGGTGAGTTTGGCGTCGAGCAAACGATCGAACTCGTCCCACTGCTTGGCGGCCATGAGCTGCTGCAGGCGTTTAAACGTGGTGCGTTTTTTGACGCTAAAGAACACCGACACGGCGATACAGATGATGACGACGGCGGTCCAGAGGGTGCGGGAATCGGGCATATTAGGGTCCTTAGTCGCTCATAAAGCGAGCGGTATGACAACACGTACTAGATGTATTATACGCAGCGCGCGAGCAAACTGGCATAAAAGCTCATCGAGGCCGAGCGCCATCGCTCGCTGCGGTACACTTACCTAAAGTAAACCATGAAGGGAGACATTACCTATGAAGAAGATTGTTTTGGCTTGCGGTGCTGGCGCTGCTACTTCCACGCTCGTTGCCCAGAAGGTCGCCACCATGCTCGACGCCAACGGTTACGCCGACAAGTACGAGATCGTGCAGTGCGCCATCTCCGAGGCCAAGGACGTTTGCGACGAGGGCGCCGACCTGCTGATCGCCACCACCGTTGCCCCCGAGGGCCTTACCTGCCCGTACGTGAGCGGCGTGCCCTTCATGACCGGCATGAACCGCGTCGCTGCCGAGAAGGCCGTCCTCGACGTCATGGCTCAGTAGGCGCTACCTGTATGAATGAGCAGAACGCCAATCCGGTCGAGCTCTTTGGCATGCGCGTTGCCCATGTGGGCATTAACGCCACCGACCCGGCAGACGCCCTGGAGATCGCGGAGCTGTTCTCGACGATGATGGGTCTGCCCGTTATCGAGACCCCGGTTTCGTACTTTAACGATTCGCTGGTCGAGATCATGAAGCAGAATGGCCGTGGCGCCAAGGGCCACATCGGCTTTGCCGTCAACGACATCGATGCGGCGGAGAAGTGGTTTGCCGACCGCGGGCTCGAGGTCAACGAGGAGTCGCGCGTGCTGCTGCCCGACGGCGGCACCAAACTCGTGTACTTTAAGCGCGAGTTCGCCGGCTTCGCCGTGCACCTGTGCCGCGACTAGCGCACAAGCTGCTATAGCTAGCAAAAAGGGATAGAGCCGCGTGGCCCTATCCCTTTATTTATGCCGAGGGGCATCCCTACCGTGGCAGGCGAATCGTAAAGCGGCTGCCGACCCCCTCGCCCGAGGTCACGCCAATGACACCGCCATGGCTATCGACGATCCACTTGGCAATGGCGAGCCCCAGACCCGAGCCCTGCGCGCCGGCATCGCGCGCGTTGTCGGCACGGTAGAACCGCTCGAACGCGTGAGCTGCGGATTCCTGGTTCATGCCGATGCCCTCGTCCTCAACACTTATGTCGATCGTGCCCATGCCCGCATCGGGCGCTATGCCAAATGTGACGGTCGTTCCCGCGTCCGAGTACTTGGAGGCGTTTTGCACGATCACGCGCAGGGCCTGCTTCACGAGTGCCACGTCGACGGACGCGTCGCAGCGCGGGTCGCTGATAAGCGCAGCGTCAAAGGCCAGTCGATACGTGTGCTCGGTATCGATCATCTGCGATTCCTCGCATACCTCGCCGACCAGTGCGGCCAGGTTGGTATGCACACGCCGCAGGACCGTGCGCCCGGCATCGCCGCGTGCCAAAAACAGCAGTTGTTCCACGAGCTCCTGCATGTGCTCGCTTTCGGCCTTGAGCGAGGCGATGGACTCTGCCAGCACGGCCGGGTCGTCTTTGCCCCAGCGGTCGAGCATGTTTACGTAGCCCTGAATTACCGCGATGGGCGTGCGCAGCTCGTGACTCGCATCGTTGACAAAGCGCATCTGCTGCAGCTTGGCCTCTTGCATCTGGCGCAGCAGGCGGTTGAGCGCGACCTCGATGCTCGCCAGGTCGGCGTCGCCAGTGGTGACGCTCGGCGAATCGACGCTTGCTCGCTCGATGGCCTGCTCCAGCGTTTCCATCTTGCCGCCGGAGAGCTGCATGCGGCCGAGCTCGTCCACGCGCAAAGCCAGGTCGTTGAGCGGCGCCATGGTGCGGCGCACGCGCCTCGCGCCGCCGAGCATGTTGAGCACGCTGATGACCTGCCAACCCACAACGACAAGGTAGAGAGGCCATAGCGTGACGAGGTCCTGCGCGAGGGGGAAGGTCTTGCTGGTGCGCGCAAGCTCGACGGTGTAGGTGAGCGTTGTCAGGTCCCAGCCGCGCGCGGGCGTCAGCGACATGCCGTGAACGGTGGCGCCGGGAATCCAGCCTGCGGTAAACGCGCTGTCGGGCAGCGTCTGGTTGTATCCATAGACGAGGATCGCCGCCGCAATCACCACCAGCAACAGATCGAGCCAGACGTAGCTCACCAAGCGGCGCCACATGTAGCTCCAGTTGATGGCGCGGGCGATGGAGGTGACGCGCTTGGTCTCGGCGTTACGCGCGACAGACATAGCCCACCCCGCGCACAGTTTGGATGATGCGGGCACCGCCGGCGTCTTCGATCTTGGCGCGCAGGTGCGCGATGTGTACGTCGACGTTGTTGGTGTCTCCTACGTATTCGTAGCCCAGTGCCTCGTGCGCGATGCGCTCGCGCGTGAGCACGGTGCCGGCATGTGCCATAAGCAGGGCGAGGACGTCGAACTCGCGGGCCGTGAGCGCGATGGGCGAGCCGCCGACCGTGACTTCGCGGCGGTCGGGGTCGAGCGCAACCGAGCCCACGGTGAGCGTGGCAGGGGAGGGTGAAGCGGAGGCCTGGGTCGAGTTGCTGGCCGGGGGAATCGCAACGGCGCTCTCGCCCGCGCCGCCCGCCATACCCGCCCTGACGCCGGCGCCGCCAACGCCCGAAGCCGTCCGCACGGCCTCCGAGCGCTTCAGCGCCACACGGATCCGTGCGAACAACTCCTCAATCGCAAACGGCTTGGTCAGGTAATCGTCAGCGCCGGCATCGAGCCCGGCCACCTTGTCCATCACAGCATCGCGCGCGGTGACCATGATCACCGGCACGTCCTTGTGCTTGCGGACACGCCGCAGGACCTCCATGCCGTTGAGCTGCGGCAACAGCACATCGAGCAGAATCAGATCGTAGTCGCGCTCCAGCGCCAGGTCAACGGCGGTGCGGCCATCGGCGGCGTGCTCCACCTGGTAGCCCTCGTGCTCCAGTTCGAGCGTCACAAAGCGGGCGATTTTCTCCTCGTCCTCTACGATAAGGATCCGTGCCATGCGTGCCCCCGTCTGCGATTACTTGTCGTCGTTCAGATTTTGCTTGATGCCGTCCGCGGCATCGGCGGCGTGATCCATCAGGTTGTTGATGCTGCCGGGCACGTCGCCGTCGCTGTCGATACGGTAGCGCATGCCAAAGAACAGACCAATCAGCATCAGCCATATCGTGGCGCCCCAGGCAAACAGGGCGACGATGGGAATCAGGATGGGGATGTTGAGGATGATCGCATCGCGGCGCGTGGCGATAAACTTGGTGTCCAGGCTCAGGCGGAAGAGCTTTTTGAGGTACTCCCACACGCTGTCCATCTTCTTGGAGAAGTCGGTCTTTTCGCTCGACTTTTCGTAGACGGCCTGTGCGGCGACCATCTCGGCCGAGGGCTCATCGGCCGGCGCGGACTCGGTGGCGGCGTGCGCCGACGTGGTCTGGGTCTTGCCCTGCGACTCGAGCCAAATGATGGCGTCCAGAACGTTGCCGTCGGCGGCGTCGAGCGCGGCCTTGGCATCGGTATAGCTCACGTTGCACTTGGTGCGGATGGTTTCAACTTTTTCGAGGTCGTCCATGACCTGTCCTTTCGTTCGATGGGCGCGACGCCGGGCTATCTGCCCGGGCGCGAGCGTTGCGTTCGGCGGCCTGCGTTGCGCGGTGCCGCCCCGCCCTCGGTCGAACTCTATAGTGCAGGTTATAGATTAAGCGATTCTTGAGCCAAGATTAATGTTGGATGAGTTTTTGGGTGGCGGTGGGGGTGGGCAGCCTTTGAGGCAAGCGCAGGCCGAGCGGCTAAAGCCCAGGGGTAAATTTGTGTCCGCACGGCGAGATATACTTATTACAAACGTTGAGGGCGTGACGGGACAAAGATGCCTGGAGCCCGTGAAATCAGAGGCTCCGCGGCGGCGCACGGGTGCAAACAGGCGAGGCTTCGACGCAAACAGGGGGTCATAAGTGCATATCTACGCTATGAGTGACATTCACGGATGCTTGGACGCCTTTAAAGCGTCGCTTTCCACCATCGACCTCGAGGCCGAGGACTCCAAGCTGGTCCTGTTGGGTGATTACTGCGACCGAGGTCCCGATTCGCTCGAGGTCTTCGAACTCGTTATGGACTTGCAAAAACGTTACGGCGATCGCGTCGTGGCGCTGCGTGGCAACCACGAGGAGATGCTCCTTGAGTACATTGATGAGGTAAACGATTTTAATTTTACGCAGGCATGGATACTTGCCGACAGCAATCTGGCAACGGCCAAGAGTTTCCTAGATGCCGAGGCATTCAAGCACGTTAAGCACCTGCTGAGGCTCAGGAAGTTCGAGGAGGCCTACGGCTTTACGGTTGAGCGCATAAAAGCCGAGCGCGCGGACGTCATCGCATGGGTTCGCAAACTCCCTTACTTTTACGAGAGCCCCTTTGGCCAGGTCTTTGTGCACGCCGGCGTTGACGAGGAAGCCGGCGTGCACTGGAAGTTCGGCACGCCCGACGTGTCATTTGTCACGATGCCGCCCGATTACGTGGGACATAAGTTCTATCTGGATGTTATCGCCGGGCATATCAACACCGAGGCGGTCTCGGGCATTGCGGGCTACCGCGGTATCTGGCATGACGGGGCCAGCCATTACTACATCGACGGGAACGTCATGAAGAACGGCGAGGTCGCCATGCTGGACTACGACTCAGAGACAGGGAAGTACAGCGGGCCAGGGCTGGAGTAGGTTGGAGGGCGATTATTTGCCTTTCTAGTAACGCAATGATCTATTAAGCCATTCATTCATTCTTCCAGAAGAATAATCTTCGATCCGCTTTCCTTCCTTTGTATTTAAGCGAAGTTCGGGTTTGATAGAGATGCCGCAGTATTCGGGTTTGACAGAGATAACGCAACGAAACTGCAGCTCTGCTGCATTCAAGTCTATCTTGTCCAATTGTTTAATATACCGATAAAGGCAATGATATTCGTGCTGTTCGCTGCCTAAGACGTGGGCGACATCGAGGTAGGCGAGCAGGGAGATGAGTACGTGCCACTGCTGGTCTAAAACTTGTTTACCATTCTCGTCTTCGGTAAAGGGGTCAAAGGCGTCGAGTTCAGCAACCGCATCTTTGTCAAAGTAAAAGTGGTAATGTCGCTGATCGTCGGTGCGGCACTTAAGCACAAGGTAGAAAACAGCATCGTCTGCTGATACCTTTTTGCGGTTGTCTTTGCACCATTCATCCCATCTGTCTTCTTTAAGGGCAGATTCCATTTCTTTAAGCTTATTTTCATTAAGTTCATTTAGCTCACGTACGGTCTTGCCCAGCTTATAGGCTGGGTCACTATGAGGACTGTTTTCAGAAATATTTTTGCAAGGATCATTGCACCATTCAATAAAGTCCTTGACGTCTATTGGATTGGTATAAAACTCTCCGGTGGAAGACGCGTTTTTGCATATAGTGCCGACGCGGTCGAAAAAATCCCTGATATCGTTCAAATCGGCGAGCTTGTCTTCGTCCATATCCAGATTCCTTTCTCATCAGGAAACATGTCTCATTATAGGTGCGTTCGCGGTCGCGGTGACAGGCGGACGTGGGCGCCAGCGTGATTCCAGAGAAGGAAAATGACGGGGCTTCGGAACAGCCAAGAATCAAGGTCTAATACTTTTCCGAGAAGTGAACGAGTGAAATCGGACCCCTGAAGCATCGACACTTTAAAGGCGTCGTTTCCTGCGGTTTTGGCGTTAGAATCCTGCGATTTTGCCACTGGAAAATGCGGATGCTCCAGGGGTTCAAAAACAGCCGTTCACTTCGCGGAAAAGCATTAGACCTCGATAGAGAAGAGCTGTTGCTAAGCAGCAGGGCAGCGGCAGAAAAGGGACAAACAAGGCATGCCGATCATATCGAATCAAAATCACGTTGCAAAAGTCTGAAAATATCCTACAATTGCGACATGAAGTACTTTAGCAACATAACGGCGATAAGCGAGCTTTCCGAGAGTGAGGGCGTGTTCACCACAGCCCAGGCGGCTCGCATGGACATCTCTCGAGATGCACTGGCGCACTCATGCCGTGCAGGGCGTCTTGAACGGATATGCCACGGTGCTTACCGGATGTCTGGAACACAGCGCCGAGACACCGACGAGCTCAACGCTTTTTGGAAGCTCACCAATCCCTCCCTTTGCGCGTGGGAGAGAAAACGCCAGTGGGATGGTATCGCCGTGAGCGGTACGACGGCGGCGAACCTGCAGCAAATGGGCGATTTCTATCTGTCCCCCTACAGGATGACCGCGCCCATGCGTATCAATACAAGAAACGAATCCCTTACCTTTGTAAAGCGCGAGATCGCTGAGCGGGACATCGTTTGGCTCGACGGCCTGCCGGTAACTAAACCCGAGCGCACGCTTGTCGATCTTTGCCTCGATTGCGAGGACCCCTCATTAATTATCGATGCCTATAACGACGCGCTTGGGCGTGGGCTCGATACACAGCGGCTGAAGGATCTTGTAGAAGAGAACTCTAAAACCGCCAAACGACGCGAGTTAATGGCGCCTTTGCTGATAGCTCTAGGTTGTGACTGAATACGCAGGCCTGATGTTGGCTAGTTGCAAGTTGGGGCAATTGTTTGTCCGTGCGACACGTTAATCTAAGTTACCGTTGAAAGGCGTTGCAACAAAGTGTTGCAACTGCCATGAATCGCGTTTAATCTTGATAACGCTGTGTCAATTAGCGGACAGTTCGTCCGTAGTTTGTTCCGATTGGATAGCATGAAAGACGTTAGGGAAGAGATAACTGCCAAACGCAAGGAGCTCGCGCTGACTCAGAAGGAGTTCGCCGCCGCTCTTGGCATGGGACCTAATGGTGATAGAACCGTCCGGCGTTGGGAGACTGGCGAGACCAGTCCATCTGCTACGGAGCTCACGTTTATACGCTCCCTAGGTTATCAGGCGCCCTTTGCGCAGGGTGATCGGGAGGACGCTCCTTTCACTTACATTGACCTATTTGCTGGTATCGGTGGCATTCGCTTGCCGTTCCAAGAACTTGGTGGCAAGTGCGTTTTTTCTTGTGAGTGGGATAAATATGCACAGAAGACGTACCGCATGAATTACGGTGATCAGCCAGCTGGGGACATTCATGACGTTCGTTCGGACGACATTCCAAAATTTAACGTTTTATTGGCGGGATTTCCGTGCCAGCCATTCTCGCTCGCGGGCGTTTCAAAGAAAAAATCGATGGGACGTGCTACTGGCTTTGAAGACAAGACGCAGGGGACATTATTTTTCGAAGTAGCTCGTATTATTCGCGACAAAAAACCTGATGCTTTCCTGCTGGAAAACGTTAAAAACCTAACGAGTCACGATCGCGGCAAGACCTTCAGGATTATTATGCAGACCCTTAAGGACGAGCTTGGTTACGATGTGCACTACAAGGTTCTTGATAGCAAGAATTGGACTTGCCAGCATCGTGAGCGCATTTACATTGTTGGCTTTAAGAAAAAAACTAATTTTGATTGGGACCAACTAGAGCTTGGGGGCGGTGGGCACACCGTCGGGGAGATTCTTGAAGATGCTCCTGATGATCGATACGTTCTTTCCGACAAACTGTGGGCTTATTTGCGTGCATATAAGGAAAAGCACCAGGCGGCAGGCAATGGCTTTGGCTATAGCACGGTTGGCCCCAATGACACGACAAGGACGCTTTCAGCACGCTATCACAAGGACGGAAGTGAGATTCTTGTTTCACGTGGCGAGGGGAAGAACCCTCGCAAGCTGACTCCGCGTGAATGTGCCCGACTTCAAGGGTTCCCCGATCAATTCATTATTCCGGTTTCGGATACGCAGGCATATCATCAATTTGGTAATTCTGTCACCGTACCGGCTGTGCGAGCAGTGGCCAAGCTGATGATGGGAGCGTATTTCGATGGACTACGGAGTTCTGAGTAGCTATTTTGACGGCGCGGTTGCGAAGAAACTCGTTGCTGTTGATATTGATAGAAAACGCAGCAACCAGCATGAATTCAACGGAACTGCGGAGCTCCGTTCCCTGTTTGGCGACGATGATATAAGAAATATACCGACGACCTTCGTGTTTCTTTGCGACGATGCAGACCCTTTGTTTGATCACGGGTTTACGACTTGGTACGACGCGCGCAGGAAGCATCCGACTAGGACAGAATACAGGCTCTATTACAACGATAGCGAAGCGATACGAGCCTCGAGAATAGGTGACCTGATGGTCATTGCACCTTCAGACGAGCATGGTCTTCTGATTGTATTTGCTAGACAAGGATCAAATGCCGAGTGCCAATTAAGATGGCTTTTCGGTTTGAACGAAGTTGACGACAGTGGTTTTTCGCGGTCAACCGCAGATGACAGGCGAATAGACTCAATCGCCGCATCCATTCTTGAAGCGATTGGCATCGAAGTTTCGCTTCCCACATCGGCTGTTACGTATTTGGATGAAATGGTCGAAAAGTTCGGTGATTCTTTTCCCAAAGGGATTGAATTCACGAGGTATTCCATCTCGACTTTGGGTGTGCTTGATTGGAGGAGCAACCCCGACAAGTGCCTTCTTGACTGCTATGAGCGAGAAGAGATTCTCTTTAAGGTATTCGAGAGGCATCTGCTTGAGCGCGATTTGGCTCCCTATCTAAGAGGCGATCTCGATGTTGATGGAGTGTTACGGACCACGATGTCAGCTTTCCAGCGGAGGAAATCGCGCGCGGGAACTGCTTTCGAGCATCAACTTGAGTACCTGTTTAAGGGATGGGGCATAAGTTATTCCGCTCAGCCGTATACTGAGGGCAAATCAAAGCCAGATTTCATTATGCCGTCGATTGAGGCTTATAGAAATCCTTTGTATCCTGCCGAGAAGCTGACCATGCTTGGCGCAAAAACGACCGTTAAAGAGCGCTGGCGCCAAGTGTTGGAAGAAGCGGATAGAATTGAAAATAAGCATTTGATTACACTTGATGTGGCGGTGAGCACTGAGTACACGGACTCGATGCGCAGGCATAGTCTCCAACTGGTTGTGCCTCGTCCTGTATTTGGTTCATATACGGCTGAACAGCAAAGCTGGCTGATGGACGTAGGGGAGTTTTGCCAACTACTGGTCGATAAAGAACGACAATAGTTCATTTCTATACCGGAGTTTTACATAGCCAGCTTAATAATAAGCGCGCAAGTGCGTCGGGCATAAATGACGTCCTTGCGCGCCGATGCTTTGCCTAAGTATCCGCTAGCCCATAAGAACTGCGAGCTTCATCGAGTTTTCAACGGCGGTGTAGCTCATAGCGCCCTTGCCGACCTTTTGCGGATCGTAGTCAGATTGCTGAATGACACCGCTGTATTGAGCGACGACATTTTCAAATGCCGGGCTATCGAGGAACTTGTGAGGATCAGTTTTCCAATACACCTTCCCCTGATCATCTGCTTCCATCAATGCGCGGAGGCCACAGACTAGGGGGTAGATAAAGCCATCAGGAACAGGATTGTCCGTTGCCTTTTCAAAGAAGGGAGTTTTGTATTCATTGCGACTATTCTTAAGGCTCTTAACGGCGCCGATTTTTCCGTAGCTTCCTGTTTTGTTGTAGTGCTTGGGGAAACGCGAATAGATTTCATCATATAGACCGGGAAGGTCCGTAGCCACTTTGAGTGCGCTGAGAACTTGCGGATTCTTGAGTTCGCGGCGCGCTGAACCAGCAGCTTTGCTTACTCGGTCATCCCTCATAAGCTGCAAGAACTTTTCCTGGCACTTCTCCTTGCCGCTATAGACTAGGGGAAGTTGTGGCGCTTCGATGTCGCCAGAGGTGACGTTACTCGAGATGAGCGATAACGGGATCCAAGAGAGTGCGACAAGCTTTCTGGATTCAATGGGGTTGCCGTCGTTGGTTTTCCAGCTGATTTTGGCTGCAAATTCAGGATATTTTTCGGCATAAAGAGCCTTAAAGGAATCGAAAAGACCTTCCTGATTGCCCTTGGTGCCTTGTGTGAGTTGAGCGTTATTGTTGCGAGCGTCGCAGATTTCCAAAAGTGAGGTGCGGAAGTTCTCAACGCAGAGCGCATCGTTTGGGTCGGTTGGAACAAGCAATTCGACAGGAATCGAGAAGTCTAGAGTGCTTATGCCTTTCTCTTTGAGGGCTGCTTTTTCTTCACGGAGAAGTGACAGGTACTCTTCAATATCGGTTCGACGGTTCATCCATGTTTGCTTGAATGAATCCCAGATTGTGACTTCGTTCTTTTTGGGAGGTCGATTGCCAAGCGCATGTTCGGCTTCGCTGAGAATGTAGCTGCCGATTGCGAGTGTGTTGTGGCCGCCGTCAAGAATTCCCTCAACTTCGTCGTGAGAAGCAAAGCTTAGACGATAACGCCCGCGATCAAGGGACTCGTAGCTCGAGGACGCGAGCAGAATTCCCTTTGATTTAAAAGGGAAGAGCTTTTGCGTGGGAGAAAGCTCATCAGCGCGAATGGATGCCTGAATAGCATCGGTCACTGAGCCCAAACGGGAATTGCGGGGGTTGGCATCGAGATCGAGAGTGTCGATAATTTTGATAATGGATTTGGGGGACATCAGCCCGACGATCTTTTTAATGTCTCCAACTTTTTGCTCGTAGCTGTCGGTAAAGCGAACAATAATGTCGGTGCTCATAGCGAAACCCTTTCGTCTAAAGTAGTCAAAACAACAGGCCTGCGCTCTTGGAGTGCCGGAGATTGAAAGGGAGCATCGCTAACAAAAAAGCTGGTCTCCCAGCTCTAGACGAAAGCCATAACGGTGATCGGGCGTTATGGTGTTGTGCCTAGAGACATCCGTCTCATCTTCCAGCCCCTATCCAGGAAGCTTGATCGAAGGATCTCACTGACCGAGGAAGAGATCAAGATCTTCGTGGAAATAAATCAGACTGCTTATTGTGAACGGTAGGTAAGTGACGGCAATCGGCATTTGTGTCCGCACGACATGTGACACTTGCCCTGTCGCCCTGCTCTGCCGCGGCGGCATGTACCTGAACAACGACCCTCTAAGGAGTTCGATTTTGATGAGTGACAACACCAAGCATCTCGCAAAGAAATGCGTCAAGGACGCGGGGCCGTGCCTTGCGTTGTGCACAGCCGGCGCAGCGGTCGCGCTACTGGCTGTTCTGGGGCCATTCGACGTGCTCCGAAGTGCCGTCTCTCTGCACGTTTGCATGGCCCTTGCCGGCGCCATGATGACCGGCGGCGTGCTAGATCTGGTTTTTTGGGTGCTTGACCCGTTTGGATGGAAGAACGAGGGGTAAGCCCTAAGGGATGGAAGGGCTGGAACGGTTAGCTTAGTGATCGTGCAAAATGCGGGCTAGCGACTTACAGGGAAGTGGTAATCCGATGACGGTCTATGTGACGGGCGATATTCACGGTGGCGTCGACATGCAAAAGCTGCGCGATTGGGACCTTGGGGATAGTTTGACGAGCGACGACTATCTGATTGTTGCGGGCGACTTTGGCTTTCCGTGGGATTTTTCTGCCGAGGAGTGCGCCGATATCGCCTGGCTGGAGTCGCGCCCCTATACGGTGCTGTTTGTCGACGGAAACCACGAGCGTTTCGATCACTGGGCGGAGCGCCCCATGGAGCTTTGGCACGGTGGAATGACGCAGCGCCTGTCGGATACCTCTCCCATACGGCGCCTGACGCGCGGCGAGGTTTTTGAGCTCGACGGCTCAACGATCTTTACCATGGGCGGCGCCACGAGTGTGGACAAAGAGTACCGCATTCCCTATTCCAGTTGGTGGCCGCAGGAGCTGCCGGACGAGCGCAACTTTGAGGAGGCACGGACAAAGCTCGACAGCGTGGGCTGGAAGGTCGACTACGTAATCACCCACACCTGCTCTACGCGCATGCTTTCGCCCACGCTCTATCCGGCACCCGGCTGGAATTGCCCCGACGTTGACCGACTCACGGCATTTTTCGATGAGCTGGAAGACCGCTTGGATTACAAGCGCTGGTATTACGGGCATTTTCATCGGGATGCAAACCCGGCCGAACACCATACCGTGCTCTACGACTGCATCGTTCGTCTGGGCGACGAACTCCAGCCCTGGGATGTTGCGTAGGGGCGAGGCGTTTGGCTACTCGGCAGTTACAGTGATGTTCTTGCGATGCGCACGGATGACGTCCCAGCTAAAGTGTTCGACCAGCTGCTTGGCAGAGCGCGGTGTGGTGTCCGGTGCGATGCCCGTTTGCCCGGCGAGCCAGCCCAGCAATGCCTCGGGTGTGCCAAAGCGGGCGCGGAGCTCGCCCAGGTCCAGATCGCGATCGCGCTTGGAAAGGCGGCGGCCGTCCGGCGACATGAGCAGCGGAATATGCGCGTAGTGCGGCGTGGGAAGTCCCAGCAGATGCTGCAGGTAGATTTGGCGCGGCGTGGAGCCCAGCAGGTCGCATCCGCGCACGACCTCGGTAACACCCATGGCGGCGTCGTCGACCACCACGGCCAGCTGGTAGGCAAACACGCCGTCGCTGCGGCGCACCAAAAAGTCGCCGCATTCGGTGGCGAGTGCCTCGCATTGGGCCCCGTACGTGCGGTCCACGAATTCGACCACATCGTCTGCGAGGTCGTCGACGGCGGGCACGCGCAGGCGCGTGGCCGGGGCGCGCAGGGCACTGCGGCGGGCGACCTCTTCGGCCGAAAGGCCTCGGCAAGCGCCGCGGTAGATGGGCGTGCCGTCGCTGGCGTGCGGCGCGCTTGCGGTGTGGAGCTCGGCGCGCGTGCAAAAACAGGGGTAGGTGAGGCCAGCGCCCTGCAGCTGGCGCAAGGCGCTCTCGTACAGGTCGAGGCGATCGTGCTGGTAGTAGGGGCCTTCGTCCCACTCAAGCCCTAGCCAGGCCAGGTCGTCAATCAGTTGAGCGGCAAGTTCCGGGCGCTTACAGCGATCGTCCAGGTCCTCGATGCGCAACACAATGCTGCCGCCTTGGCTGCGGGCCGAAAGCCACGAGCACAGGCAGCTGAACACGTTGCCCAGGTGCATGCGGCCCGATGGCGACGGGGCAAAGCGCCCCACGACGGGCGCGGGAACGGAGGCGGGCTGCGTCGTTGGCGCATCCGCGGCGGGCGTTGCTATGTTGCGTGTTTTGATATCCATGCGGACGAGTATAGCGCGGGGCGCGATGGGGAGGCGTCACTGTGGTCCGCAAGTTGTCGAGGCCCCGCATTGCGTATGGCGGGCTGCAGACTCGGTGCTTTAATTCCTGTCCGTCAACTTGGCACCTTAGACAACAGAAACCCCGGCAGCTCTTCGCAACTGCCGGGGTTTCCGCGGAAAAGGGGGACATGATCCTCGAGCGAACGGCAAAGGGGCAAACCGTTTTCGCTCAACTGCTTTATGCCCCTCGACTGGTGGCTCAATCAGCGCATGCCGAGCCCACACAAAGCCGCTACACCTGTGACGGAGCTGTGAAGTGGTATCTATTGTTGGCGCGGGATTCGGCCAAAGAGCGTCCTAAACAACAAATTTGTTGCTGTCTGTCGGTTCAACCCAATGATCCGTTTTCCTCCGTCCCCAATAGATCGTTTTCCAAGTGTCGGGGTGCGGGCGTGACTTTCATCCCGTTTGGCACTCCGGTCGCCCAGATATTCGTCATGTGTGTCCGCAAACGTGGGACAATGGCGATGTTGGTTTTACAGACAAAGGATGTGCCTATGAACGCCCCCGTTGCCAATACTTGTCGGCAGCGCTGCCTGTTTGCGCGATTCGCTTCCGTCTGCGTGCTCGTCGCGCTTGCGTTGTTGCTGCTGCCTGTCGCCGCGCACGCCGACGGCTACTCCATGACCCAAACCTATATCGGTGCCACGGTCGAGGCCGACGGCTCGCTGACCGTTGTCGAGGGACGCCAGTTTGATTTCGATGACGACATCAACGGCGTGTTTTGGGAGATCAATACAGGCTCTAACCAGCAGGGCGGTGCGGCGGGCGTCAATGTGCTGAGCGTCGAGGAAGACGACACCGCGTTTAACAAGGTCGACAGCGCAAACAAAGGCGACAACGGCGTCTATACGGTTGAGCAGTCCGACAGCGGCGTAAGAATCAAGGTGTTCAGCCCCCACGAGAGCGGCGACAGCGCGATCTATTACGTGAGTTACACCATGACCGGTGCGGTTATGAACTGGGCCGATACCGCCGAGCTCTATTGGAAATTCGTGGGCGACGGCTGGTCCGCGGATTCCGATGACGTCGAGATGGAAGTGCACTTCGCAAATGCCGCCGCCGGGACGGCGGCCGTCAAGGGCGATAACTTCCGCGCATGGGGCCACGGCCCGCTGACGGGCGACGTATCGCTCGATGCGGATGAACCCATGGTCACCTATACCATTCCCTGCGTGCATCAGGGCGAATTCGCCGAGGCGCGCATCACCTTCCCCAGCGATTGGGTGCCTTGGCTTTCCACTTCGAGCGAGGAGCGCATGCCGACAATCCTGAGCGAGGAGAAGGCATGGGCCGACGAGGCTAACGCCCGCCGCGCTCACGCTCGCATGATTGCCAATGTACTTGCCGTACTAAGTGTTGTCGCGGCGGTGGCCTTTACCGGCACAATCGTTGTGCTCAAGCTGCGCCGCCGCAAGCCCAAGCCGCTTTTCCAGGACGAATATTTCCGCGATGTGCCTTCGGCCGACCATCCCGCTGTGCTTTCGGCCCTCATGAGCTGGAACGAGGTGCCCGATCAGGCATATATCGCCACGCTCATGAAGCTCACCGACGACCGTGTGATTAAGCTGGAGCAGGCGACCGTGACTAAGGCTAAGAAGGGTCTGTTGGGGCGTGAAAAAGAAGAGCAGATGTATCGCGTGACGGTGGGTGATGCGGGCTGGAAGTCGGCCAAGGGCATTGACCACATGGTGCTCAAGGTCTTCTTTGCCGGTGCTAAGCCCGACGAGAACGGCGATCGCTCGCGCACGTTCGACGAGCTGCAGCACTACGTCAAGCAGCACGCTACACCCGTGGGCGACAAGCTCGAGGACTATCAGAACACCGTTAAGGGCAAGCTGGCCGATAGCGAGTACGTTGCCTCGGACGGCATTGTCGCAATGGTGTTTTGCCTGGTTCTTGGTATTCTGATCGCCTGTATTCCCGCGGGATCCATCTTCTTTACCGACGGCGCACAGGCGAACATTATCGCCGCGGTTATCTCGGTGCCGATTGTGCTGGTGGGTATTGGCGTGGGCCTTACGTTCCGCCGCTTTACGCCGGAGGGCGCCGAGGTGGCGGCTCGCTGCAAGGCGCTCAAGCATTGGCTTGAGGATTTCACGCGCCTAAAGGAAGCCGTTCCGGGCGATTTGGTACTGTGGAATAAACTTCTGGTGATGGGTGCGGCGCTGGGCGTATCGAAGGAAGTCCTGCGTCAGCTTGCCGAGGCCGTGCCGCCCGAGGTGCGCGAGGCCGACGGTTTCTACGACAATTACCCCTGCTACTGGTGGTACTACCATCATTACGGTACCGAGTCGCCGCTCGATTCGTTCGATGACGTGTATCACGAGAGCATCCGTGAGCTGGCTTCGAGTTCCGATAGCTCGAGCGGCGGCGGCGGCGGCTTCTCGGGCGGCGGAGGCGGCGGCGTCGGCGGAGGCGGCGGCGGAACGTTCTAGCGGTCGTAAATTATGGGATGGGCTTTTCTCGACAGCCGTCGGGGAAAGCCCATCCCTTTTTATGCGCTACCTACGAAGACTGTCCCCAACGACTAGTCACTGGGGACGTTCCTAAATGACTAGGTATGGCTGCTGGGCCTAGGCTGTTAGGTCGAGTTCGTAGAGGAAGCTTTCGCGCGGCATGTCGTGACGGCGCTCTTCGCGGTTGGCGCGGTGCGTGGCCGTGCGCTTAAAGCCGTGCAGTTCGTAGAACTTCCACGAGCAGTTGGAGTCGGTGTACAGGTGCGCCCTCGTCGCCCCGCGCGAGGACAGGTACGAGACTGCGGCGTCGAGCAACACCGAGCCAACGCCCAGGCCATGGACGTCGCGATCTACGGCAAGCAGCGTGACCTCGTTGTCGTGTGGCAACGGGCTGCTTTCGAGCAGGCGGTTGTTGGTTCGGATGGTTGCGCGCACAAACGAGAGATACTCGGCGCAGGCATCGGGCTCCAGCTCGCGCATTTGCGATAGCAGTGCGCGTTCGGTATCCAGCCAATGTTCCTTAACGGTGGCGCCGGAGCTCTGTCCCGCACGCGCGAGCGCAATGCCGCGTGCCTGACCGTCGATTACGGCAACCTGCGAAAACGTCGAAGACGAAAGGCAATAGGCGAGGTCGCACGCGGCCTCGAGGCGGTTGTACTCATCGTTATCCGAATTGTTATGCCAAAGCTGCTGCAGAATCAACGCGATGGCGTCGAAGTCTTCGGTATCAAACGGTCGGTAGAGAACCCGCGAGACCATGGTGCCTCTTTCTTTTGCGGATGCATATCGAGCACAGTTCTACCACGCTATTGGCATCTAATTATGGTGCCCCTGTGTTCCATGAACTCACCGTGCCCGGTGCCGTGCCCATCCCCTCCGCTCGCAAACTTTTTCTGCATATGCGCCCGTTGCGGGGTGCATCGATGCGCTCGATGCGCTACATTGAATCAGTATTTTCAATGCCGCTGCGCGAGCGCTGCAGATTGACGTATCACCGACTCACGGAGCACGGCGGCGTACCAGACAGGAGGACTGCATGGGATCTGATGTGAAGATCGCACGCGCGTTGATCTCGGTTACCGATAAGACGGGCGTCGTCGATTTCGCACGGACGCTGGTCGATGACTTTGGCGTCGAGATCATCTCTACGGGCGGCACAGCTCGTGCCATCGAGGACGCGGGCGTCCCCGTAACCCCCATCGAGGAGTTCACGGGCTATCCCGAGATGATGGACGGCCGCGTTAAGACCCTGCACCCCAAGGTTCACGGCGCGCTGCTGGCCCGCCGCGATTCCGAGCAGCACATGCAGGAGGCGGCACAGCACGGCATTAAGCTGATCGACCTGGTCGTCGTCAACCTGTACGAGTTCGAGAAGACCGTCGCCAACCCCGAGGTCACCTTCGCGGATGCCATCGAGCACATCGACATCGGCGGCCCCTCCATGCTGCGCTCTGCCGCCAAGAACGCCGCGAGCGTTACCGTCATCTCCGACCCGGCCGACTATGATGCCGTCCTGGCCGAGATGCGCGAGACCGGTGGCTGCACCACGCTTTCCACCCGTCGTCGCCTGCAGGTGAAGGTCTACCAGACCACCGCCGCCTACGACACGGCTATCTCCCGTTGGCTCGCCGCCCAGGCAAGCGACGTGGCGGACACCTCTGCCAAGCTCGAGATCTCGCTGGAGAAGGTCGACGACCTGCGCTATGGCGAGAATCCTCAGCAGAAGGCCACGGTCTATCGCTTTGCCGAGGGCTGCGAGAATACCGCGAGCTCGCAGTTCCCGCTCGTGGGCTCCGAGCAGATCCAGGGCAAGCCGCTCAGCTACAACAACTATCTGGATGCCGACGCCGCCTGGAACCTGGTCCGCGAGTTCGACGAGCCGGCCTGCGTGATCCTCAAGCATCAGAACCCCTGCGGCTCCGCCGTGGCCGAGGACATCACGGCCGCCTACGACCGCGCCTTCGCCTGCGATCCCAAGAGCGCCTTCGGCGGCATCATCGCCTGCAACCGCGAGGTTCCCTATGAGCTGGTTGAGCACTTTGCCGATCAGAACAAGCAGTTCGTCGAGGTTATCATCGCTCCGAGCTACACTGCCGAGGCGCTCGAGCGCATGGCCAAGCGCCCCAACCTGCGCGTGCTGGCCACCGGCGGCGTGGACCACGGCGCCCAGGTGGAGCTGCGCTCCGTCGACGGCGGCATGCTGGTGCAGGAAGTCGACCACGTGACCGAGGATCCCGCGACCTTCACGTTCCCCACCGACCGCAAGCCCACCGACGCCGAGATGGCCGAGCTCGAGTTTGCCTGGAAGGTCTGCAAGGGCGTCAAGTCCAACGCCATCCTGGTCTCCAAGGGTAAGGCCGGCATTGGCATGGGCCCGGGTCAGCCCAACCGCGTTGACTCTGCACTGCTTGCCTGCGAGCGCGCCGAGAACTTCTGCGAGCGCGAGGGCGTGGAGAAGGGCGGCTTTGCCTGTGCAAGCGACGCGTTCTTCCCGTTCCGCGACAACGTCGACGTGCTTGCCGCGCACGGCGTGACCTGCATCATCCAGCCCGGCGGCTCCAAGCGCGACGACGAGAGCATCCAGGCCTGCAATGAGCACAATATTGCTATGGTCTTCACGGGGGCCCGCCACTTCCGCCACTAATATCGTTACGCGGTTTTACCAAACCGCGTAACTGCTCGACGGTGCGCCGGCCCCAAGCACCTCGTCTCGCCGCTCAAACCGTCGCTCGCGTACAGAAGTACGCGTCGCTCCTCTTTCGCGGCGACCTGAGGCACTTGGTGCCGGCTCGCTGACTTGTGCTCCACCAGTGGTATTGGCTCGACCCGAACTAAAGCTATCCATTGCCGTCCGTGCCGGTTGGTGCGGGCGGCTTTTTTGGGTATAACGGTGCGGTGTATGTTTTTGAGAAAGGTTGGATATGGCCGTTGTGGATGATGCCGAGCTGTTTGGCAATGCCGAGGATCAGCGTGCGTACGAGGACTTTTGCGCCAATCAGGAGGCGGTCGAGAAGTTCACGCTCGACAAGCCCGCGCTTGTCTGCCGTTGGCGCATGTCCAACAAAAAGGTGCCCATGCTCAACCGCCACATCCGCGCACTGTCCGAGCGCCTGGTGCAGGGCGAGCCGCTTACCCATAACATGCTCAGCTGGGCCAAACAGCACGTTGAGTGGTCGCTTGCCGAGGGCGATTACACCGCACATGACGGCGTGCTCATGCTGGTGATCGACGTCAACGGCAACGCCGCCATGACGGTGGGGGAGTACGAGCCGCTCGCCGATACGTCGGCCAAGGCGCTGCGCGCCCGCTCCGCAGAGGCCCGCTCCGAGGCCGACGAAACCGGCGTGGCGCCCGAGCTGCTCGCCGCCGTCAACAACGGCGAGCTCGCCTTTGTGGTGCCAGCGGACGAGTGTCTGTGTGGCACGGCGACGCTCATCGAGCAGCTGGCCCAGACCAAGGGAATCCCGGTCACGCGCGTAGACATTCCCGCGCAGCTCAAGGGTGCGCTGTTCCTAGTGAGCGACGAGCACGGCGTGGTCCCCGCGACCGAGACGAACGCCGCCGAGGCCGACGCCGCCACGGTCGCCTTCTTCGCCGAAGGCTACGAAAAGCTCCGTGCCCGCCGCTAAATGATTTTTCTGGGAAGGGGATTAAAGAATCATTTTGGTCCCCGCCGCCGCTGCGAGTGCGAGGCGGACAAAACGCCCCCGCTCGCGAACAGTTCTGTCACCTTGGCACCGCGCGCGGTGCGCACCTGCAGTTTCGCAGCCATAATGGTGGCAAGACAACCAAGAGGGGAGCGAAATCCATGGCGCTGATTTATGTCGTTGAGGACGACGAGCCCATTCGTCGTGAGCTTGTCGACATCCTTGCCCGCGCCGGGTTTGAAATCGAGGCCTGCGAATCGTTTGAGCATGTCTCGCACGATATTCTCGCCGCCGCGCCCGACCTGGTGCTGCTCGACCTCACGCTCCCTGTCAAAGACGGCCAGCACATCTGCCATGAGGTCCGTCGCGAATCCGAGGTTCCCATCATCGTTCTCACGTCGCGCACGACCGAGATCGACGAGGTCATGGCCATGACGCTCGGCGCGGACGACTTTGTTCCCAAGCCCTATAGCGCGCGCGTGCTCGTGGCGCGCATCAACGCACTGCTGCGCCGCACCACGGCGGCAGGCGAGCGCAGCACACTTGTCCACAAGGGGCTGGAGCTCGACCTCGCCCGCTCCATGGTCACCAACACGCAAACGGGCACCAGCACCGAGCTCACCAAAAACGAGCTGCGTATCCTCTCGCTGCTTCTGAGCCGCGCGGGCAAGATCGTTTCGCGCTCGGCCATCATGCAGGACCTGTGGGACTCCGACGCCTTCGTGGACGACAATACGCTCACCGTCAACATCAACCGCCTGCGCACCACGCTCGAAAAAATCGGCATCAAGGGGTATTTGACCACGCATCGCGGCCAAGGCTATTCGGTCTAGGGGCCGGCTATGTCGTTTGGCAAGTTCTTTAAAGATGCGCTGCTTCCCGTCGCCGTGTGGACGTGCGGTGTGCTGCTGAGCTGCTTTGTGCTGACGGTCGCCGGCGCACCCGTTTCTATCGTGGTCGTGGCGGTCGGCGTGTCCTTTATCTTTGGTATGCTCGGCATCGTGATCGAGTACGCGCGCCGTCGTCGTTTTCTGCGCCAGCTGGAGCGTGCGGCAGAGGAGCTCGAGAGTCCCGCATGGGTGCAGGAGATGGTGCAATGTCCGACCTATGCCGAGGGCGAGCTCGAGTACGAGGTCTTGCGCCGGGTGGGCAAAGCTGCCTGCGACGAGGTTGCCGAAGGCCGGCGTCAGACCGATGACTATCGCGACTATATCGAAAGCTGGGTTCACGAGGCCAAGCTGCCCCTGGCGGCGGCCCATCTAATTTTGGAAAACCTGGACGGCAGCGAAGACGATCTGTCGCGTGTGGATGACCTGGGCCGTGAGCTGGCTCGTGTGGAGCGCTATATCGACCAGGCACTGTACTACGCGCGCTCGGAAGTCGTGGAGCGGGACTACCTGATTCGCCGCTGGAATCTCAAGACCTTGGTGACGGGCGCGATTAAGGCCAACGCGCGCGAGCTCATCGCGGCGCACGTGGCCCCAGTGTGCGAGAACCTCGACTTCGAGGTCTTTACCGACGAGAAGTGGCTTGAGTTTATTCTGGGCCAGCTTATTCAGAACAGCATTAAATACGCGCGCGAGGACGGCGCGAAGATCGTGTTTTCGGGCGCGTTGCTGGACGAGGGCCTGGCAAGTGAGCGCATTGAGCTCACTGTTGCCGATAACGGCTGCGGCGTGAGCGCGGCCGACCTGCCGCGCGTGTTCGAGAAGGGCTTTACCGGCGACAACGGCCGCACCACCAAGCGCGCAACGGGCATCGGCCTCTACCTGGTGGCGCGCCTGTGCTCCAAGATGGGCATTGACGTCACCGCGGCATCCGAGCCCGGCAAAAGCTTTGTCGTCACGTTTGCCTTCTCGACCAACAAGTTTCAATACTTTGAGTAGTCGTCGCGGTGTAACGTCCCGGAGCGTCATTCACGTTAAGACAATTATCCCAAACGGGATAATTCCATCATGATGTGCTATGATTATCCCGTTTGGGATAATCATAGGGGATTAGCATGCAAGACTGGAATGAGCGAACGATTTTTGACCCAGCTGAACTCGGTGCATATTTGCGTGAGCGCCGGAAGAAGCTCGGTTATACCCAACGCGATGTGGCTGATTTCAACCAGTGCAGTTTGCGCTTTGTGAGCGAGCTTGAGCGTGGAAAGGCGGGTGCCAATCTTCGCCAAACCCTTCAAATCGCTAACAGCTTGGGGGTCGATTTGATCCTGAGGGAGAGGGGCGACGGCTCATGGCATTAAAGGTTTATCGTGAGTATCGGGGAACGTTTGAGCTGGTCGGAGAATTTGAGAGGGCCGACCCCGTAAACGAGACGTTTGCATATGATGAGGGATATCTTGAACGCGACGATGCTGCCGCACTCTCAGCTTCTCTTCCCTTGCGACATGAGCCATATGCCAGCAATGAGTTTTCGGCCTTCTTTTCGGGCATGCTTCCCGAGGGCCCGGTTCGGCATGAGCTGTCGATGCGTTTTCAAATCCCCCAGTCAGACTATTTATCGATGCTCGAGCGTTTGGGCGATGAGTGCGTTGGTGCCTTGAGGTTTCTCGGCGATGAGAAATCGAGCTACGATCCGGGCTATCGTCCTCTGCAAGACGAGGATTTTGAGGCACTTTCTAAGGCGGAAGTGTTTGAGATTGCAAATGATATGCAGGATTCGAGGCTGTCGTTGGCGGGCGCTCAGTCTAAAACCGGTTGGTTTTTACCGCGCGGTAAAGATGCAAAAAAGGCCGGGTCGGGGGATTGGATGCTGCCGCTCGGCTCTGCCCCCTCGACTCACATAGTCAAGATTGCTTCAACTAAACATCCGGATTTGCCGTTCAACGAATTAATTTGCATGACGGCAGCGTCTGCTGCTGGGCTTGAAATTGCCCGTTCAGAAGCTTCGGATACGATTCCTGGTGCGTTCTTTTCCGAGCGTTATGACAGAATCTGGAGCAATGAGCCGCCGTCGATGAGCGGATTCGATGTGCCTCTGAGGCTGCATCAGGAGGATTTTTGCCAAGCGGTTGGCTGGCCTTCGTATATGAAATACGAGACACGTCCCGATAGCTGCTATATGGCTCTTTGCGGCCGATTGATAAGAGAGCAATCGTCTAACGTAATTGCTGATACTCAAATGTTCGCTCGTCAGGTAATGGTCGATTATGCGTTGGGGAATTGCGACTCGCATCTCAAGAACCATTCGTTTCTTTATAGTCCGAGTTGGCGGGAAAAGAGGTTGGCCCCTGCATACGATATTGTTTGCACGACGATAATGGGATACGACCATAATCTTGGGATTGATATTGGGGATCACCGGGTGATCGATGGGGTGACTCCTGAAGATTTCGAATTCATGTCTCAAGATTTGCATCTGCCACTCAAGATGATCAAGAACATCGCGGCGGAAGTGGCTGAAGAGGTGTCTGCCCAGCTTGCAGAACTTGCCTCTGCAACCGGAGATTTGGGTCGGGTCGCTCTGAAAATTCAGACGGATTCCGTTGAGAGAATGAGGGTTCTGGAGCAATTCTCAGCCTAAAGCAAAGCGGGGCCACCGTAATGGTGGTCCCGCTCTTGGAAGACTTGGGCACGTGGGCTTGCGCTCCGCGATGCGTTAGGCGTACGTTTGCTACTTCACGACCAAGATGTCGCAGTCGGTGTTGCGCAGCAGGAACGTCGAAATTGAACCCAGGAGTGCATACTTGATCGAGGACAGGCCACGAGCGCCGCAGAGCACCAGGTCGGGCTTGACCACGTCGAGCATCTCGTCTTTGAGCGTCTCGCGAATGCGGCCGGCGCGAATCATGACCTCGACCTCGGGAATGTCGGGATTGGCCTTGGCCTCTTCGAGCTGCTTGGCGATGGAGTTCTTAAATGCCTCCTCTAGGCCGTTGACCAGATCGACCGGATAGGAACCGGCGCTCTCGAGTGCCGTGGAATCGATAACGTGGCCGATAATCAGCTTGGCGCCGTTGTTCGCGGCGACCTTGATGGCGCGTGCGAGCACAAAATCCTGCTGCTCAGTACCGTCGAGTGAAACAAATACCTTGGTGTAGCCCTCGTTCATGGTTTCCTCCTTGGTCTATCGCACGGGCGTGGGGCTCGTGCATCGGGCGGGCGCGGATGCGTGGCCGCCGGACACTTTATCTTGTTGCAGTTATACCCAAGGATTTGGGTTTGACCGCTCGCAATTCTGTGAACGGGCGAGTTTTTTGGTAAGGGTAGGCGCAGGCGCGCCGTCAACGGTTGATAATGGGACATCGCCCGCACCGTCCGCAGAACAATATCGGCGGGTGTCTAACGAGGGGGTCCCTTTGGATATCATCGAGCTTCTAAAATCTGCCTTCATGGGCCTGGTCGAGGGCATCACCGAATGGCTGCCTGTTTCGTCGACCGGTCACATGATCTTGGTGGACGAGTTCGTCAAGATGAACGTGAGCGAGACGTTCTGGAATATGTTTCTGGTCGTGATTCAGCTTGGCGCCATTTTGGCCGTCTGCGTCCTGTTCTTCTACGACCTTAATCCGTTTTCTCCCAGCAAGGGCAAGGAGGGCCGTCGTGACACCTGGGTGCTGTGGGGCAAGATTGTGCTCGGCTGCATTCCTGCGGCGGCGATCGGCCTGCCGCTCAACGACTGGATGGAGGAGCATTTCTACAATGCTCCCGTCGTGGCGCTGGCGCTCATTGTGTACGGCGTGCTGTTTATCGTGATCGAGAACTGGCGCGCGAGCAAGCGCGAGGAAATAGCCGTTGCCGGTTCGTTTGGTTCGCGTGCTGTGGTGTCGGGTGGACGTCCTGCCGGTACGCACTTTGCGGCGTCCGCCGCGGCTACCGCCGAGGATGAGGACGATGATGATAACCTGGACTTTGGCTCCATCGCCACGCTCGAGGACCTGAGCTGGAAGACTGCGCTGGGTATCGGCTGCTTCCAGGTGCTTTCGCTGGTGCCTGGTACGTCTCGTTCCGGTTCTACCATCATCGGTGGCCTGCTTTTGGGCTGCACGCGTTCGGTGGCGTCCAAGTTTACGTTCTTCCTGGCCATTCCCGTCATGTTTGGCGCGAGTGCGCTCAAGCTGGTCAAGTACTTTATTAAGGGCGGCACGTTCGGCACCAACGAAATCGCCATCCTGGGCGTGGGCTGCGTCGTCGCCTTTGTGGTGTCGCTCATTGCCATCAAGTGGCTTATGGGCTTCGTGCGCCGTCACGACTTCAAGTGCTTCGGCGTCTACCGCATCATCCTGGGCATCGTGGTGCTCGCGTACTTCTTTGTCCTGGAGCCTATGCTCGGCCTGTAACTTGGTTGACGCTGCGCGGCGACCAGAGCGACAACTTGTCATTCAAAGGGGGTGGCATGACCAAAAGGTCTATGCCGCCCCCTTTTCATGCCAATTTGTTCGCTCTGGCCGCCGCTCGCTGCTGCCATGACATCGGTGGCCCCCCAATGCACTAAATCCGCTGGGGCGGGCCTGACGGTGGCGCACGGAGTCGTGGTGTGATTTGCGTCGGTGTCCGCGCGGCTCGGTATACTGGTACGGCTCAAACTATGGCGCCGCCCGCAGGCGCGCCGTCCGTCAGATGAGGAGTCGCCCATGACCCAGCCCCTGCCCTGGGAAAAGAACGCCGCGGTACCCGTACCGCCCGCGCCGGAACCCGTGCCGCTCGATGCATACACCGCCCCCGCTGCGCCGGAGCCCGAGCTCGTTCCGCTCGACATCTACGACGCTCCCGCGCCGGCGCCCAAGCCCGCCAAACCGCTCGTCGACATCGACAGCCTTAATCCCGCCCAGCGCGAGGCGGTCCTGTCCACCGAGGGCCCGTTGCTGGTGCTCGCCGGCGCCGGCTCGGGCAAGACCCGCGTCTTGACCTTCCGCATCGCACATATGCTCGGCGACCTGGGTGTTAAGCCTTGGCAGGTTCTTGCCATTACGTTTACCAACAAGGCCGCGGCAGAGATGCGCGAGCGTCTGGCGGCACTCATTCCCAGCGGCACCCGTGGCATGTGGGTGTGCACCTTCCATGCTATGTGCGTGCGCATGCTGCGCGAGGACGCCGACCTGTTGGGCTACACCGGCCAGTTCACCATCTACGATGACGATGACTCAAAGCGCATGGTGCGCGACATTATGCAGGCGCTCGGCATCGAGCAAAAGCAGTTCCCCATCAACATGATCCGCAGCAAGATTAGCTCGGCCAAAAACGCCATGATCGGCCCCGAGGACATGCTCAAGAGCGCCGATAGCCCCAACGACAAAAAGGCCGCGCAGGTCTACCTAGAGCTGGAGCGCCGCCTGCGCGCCGCCAATGCGATGGACTTTGACGACCTGCTCGTGCGCGCGCTCGAGCTGCTGCGCACCCGTCCCGAGGTGCTCGATAAGTACCAAGAGCGCTTCCGCTACATTAGCGTCGACGAGTATCAGGACACCAACCACGTCCAGTACGAAATCGCCAACCTGCTGGCCGCTAAGTACCAAAACCTCATGGTCGTGGGCGACGATGACCAGTCCATTTACAGCTGGCGTGGCGCCGACATCACCAACATCCTGGACTTTGAGAAGGACTTTAAAAACTGCAAGACCGTCAAGCTGGAGCAGAACTATCGCTCTACGGGTCACATCCTGAGCGCCGCCAACGCCGTGGTGCGCCACAACTCGCAGCGCAAGGACAAGCGCCTGTTTACGGCCGAGGGCGATGGCGAGAAGATCCAGGCCTTCCAGGCGAGCGACGAACGCGACGAGGGTCGCTGGATTGCCGGCGAGATCGAGAAACTGCATGCCAAAGGCACGAGCTACGACGACATCGCCGTGTTCTATCGCACCAACGCCCAGTCGCGTATCCTCGAAGATATGTTCCTGCGCGCGGGCGTGCCCTACAAGATCGTGGGCGGCACGCGATTCTTCGACCGTGCCGAGATCCGCGACGTCATGGCCTACCTTAAGATGATCGTGAACCCGGCCGACGAGATGAGCGTCAAGCGCGTCATCAACACACCGCGCCGCGGCATCGGTTCCACCTCGATCCAAAAGATCGAGCAGCTGGCGCGCGACAACCGCTGCTCGTTCTTCCAGGCTTGCGAGATCGCGTGTGCCGAAACCGGCATGTTTAGCGCCAAGGTGCGCAACGGCCTGTCGAGCTTTGTGTCGCTGGTGCGCGAGGGTCGCCGCATGGACGGCGAGCTCAAGGACGTTGTCGAGATGATTGTCGATAAGACGGGCCTACTGCAGGCTTTCCGCGCCGAGGGCACCATGGAGTCCGAGAGCCGCGCCGAGAACATCCAGGAATTCCTGGGCGTCGCTGCCGAATTTGAGGAGACGCACGAGGACATCGAGGGTACGCTCGAGAGCTTGGAAGAGCTGCGCGCAGCCGGTGTTGCCGACGTGCCTGCCGGCGCCGAGCCCGAGCCCGTCGTGGTGAGCGCGCCTGCGCCCGAACCGGGGCCATCTGCCCCGGCATCCTCGTTTGAGGCACTCGTCGGCGCGCGCGATGCCGCGGGCTCCAATCCGCTCGATAGTCTGGCTGCTCCGGCGCTGTCTCCGCAGGATGCCCTGGCTGCTGCCATCGCGGGCAACGCGTATGCCGCGCCGACGGAGATGCCGGCGGGTGCCGTGCATGCCGACGAGATTGAGCGCACCTACGGTCCGCTCACCTGTAAGGCGCTGCCGGCACTCATGGAGTGGCTGGCCCTGCGCTCCGACTTGGATTCCCTGGCCGGCGAGACGCATGCCATCACCATGATGACCATCCACTCCGCCAAGGGCTTGGAGTTCCCGGCGGTGTTCGTGGCCGGCATGGAGGAGGGTATCTTCCCGCACGTGCACGACTTTGGCGGCAGCGATGATCCGGGTAAGCTCGAGGAGGAGCGTCGCCTGGCCTACGTTGCCATCACGCGCGCCCGTAAGCGTCTGTTCTTGACCTATGCGGCCACGCGCCGCACGTACGGCTCAACTTCTGCTAACCCGCGCTCGCGCTTCCTCAACGAGATTCCGTTTGAGGATATCGAGTTTAGCGGTATCGGTTCTGCCGGGTTTGAGGGCACGGGCTGGGAGAAGCGCGGTGACCGTCGCGGTACCTTTGGCTCGGGCATGGGCTCGGATATGTACGGCGGCAAGGTGTTTGGCTCGCATACGCGCTCGACGGGCGGCTCCGGCTCGCGCGGCGGGTCGAGCTTCGACGATTTCTTTGGCGGCAGCAGCTATGGGACCGAGCGCCATCGTGGGGTCTCGCCCGACGCCGGCCGTGTTGCCTCGACCTTTGGCTCGGGCGCGCCGCGAGCCAAAAAGCCGTCGTCCAAGGTGTCGCCGACGGTGGAGCGCAAGGTCGATCGCGCCAGTGCATCGCAGGACTTTGCCGCGGGCGATACCGTGAGCCACAAGACCTTTGGCACGGGTACCGTGATCTCGGTCGCCGGAGACATGATCGAGGTGCAGTTCGAAAAAACCGGCCAGACCAAAAAGCTGATGAAAGGTTTTGCACCGATCGTCAAGCTGTCGTGATCCCGGCGGACCTGGGCGGGCGTATAGGGCAACATCGCCTGCTCGGGCAGTCCTGCGCAAGACGGAGAGCACATTAAGTGCTCTCCTTTGCGTGCGGAACTCGCGATCGATGTTGCCCTATACGCCCGCCCAGGTCCTTGGGTAACGGTGCTTGCGAACGTCGCTCTGCTCGTTCGCTTTTTGATCTGGAGAGCCGGGTGGGCTGAATACTTAGACATGGCAAGGGGCTCCCCCGTTAAAGAACGGGGGAGCCCCTTGTTGCGTTTTGAATGGTGCGCTTGGCTTTGATGATTGATGATTTTATACGATTCAGTATAATTTCAGATAGACGCTAAAATGTAACCGAAATGAAAACGGTGATTGTACATGCTGATAAACTACCTCCCAAAAAGACTCTTCTCTTTAGAGCTCGCTATCGACCCGGAGCCAGTTGAGATGCAGATTCCTCGCATGTATCTTGAGCGGTATTCGCTTCGCTTGGCACGGCTCGGCATGTCTAAACAGGGCCGTTTTATTGTTGCGGAACCAAAGGAACCGCCCAGTGTCATTTCGGCGCGAAATCTCGTCAGTGCGGTGCGCAAGTTAGATGTTCACCCGGTGGTAATTTGCTGGGATGCTATGGATTTAGGTTTTATGCGCGCGCTTTCTTCGGAGGGAATCGCATATATCCGAGATGAGCGAAATGCGTTCCTGCCGTTTATCGGAGCCGTTATTTCCGATGAGGTGCTGGGTGCTTCTCCCGCTGCTCCGCTTTCGCCCCAATCTCAACGAATCGTCCTAAATCTCATTGCGGGACGATGGGTTGACTGCTCCGCCGGCGACCTAGCGCGTCTGTGTGGCAAAAGCGCGGCAAGCGTCAGCGGCTATCTTTCGGAAATCGCCGCTATAGCTCCTGGGTTGATTATGCGGGACGGCAAAAAGCGTATATTGTGCGACGCCGGGCTGTCGACCGAGACGTTGCTAGATGGGTTTGAGGACTATCTTCGCACGCCAGTTTTAGAGCGAATCCGGCTCAAGAAGGTTATCGAGAGAACAGAGCTACGTGCCGTTGATGCGCTGCTTTCCGGTGTGTCTGCCCTTAGCTATATGTCCGACCTTGCCCATGAAGACTCTGCTCCAACCATTGCTCTCGAAAAATATCAGCTAGAGGCCTTGAAAGAGCATATGGGCGACAGATGGCTGGAGGCTCAGTGGTACGAACCGGCGGCAGTTGTGATTGAGGTCTGGTCGTATCCCGTGGACGCGCCGTCCGATATTAGTTTTGACGCGACGGGTTTGCAGTGTGTCGACCCGTTTTCCTTATACGTTGCTTGCGCAAAAGCAGATTACAAAGAAGATCGTCTGCTCGACGCGGTCGAACAGCTCAGGAGGACGATATGTCAAAAGTGAGGGGAATAGAGCGATTTGCCGATGCCATGAGCGGCTGTAAAGGCGGTTACGTCCTTATTGGTGGAGGGGCCTGCAGCGTTCTATTTGACAATGAGGGCGATTCGTTTAGAGCTACTGAAGACTTGGATATCGTCGTAATTGTTGATGGGGAAGGCGTTGAATTCGCCACTGCATTGTGGGCATTTATCAAAGCTGTCGGATATGAGACTGGGAAGGTCGGCGATGGAAAGTGCACTTACTATCGGTTCTGTTTGCCCGAAGGATCAAGGCAAGTCCTAGACTATCCCGGCCAAATTGAGCTATTCGCCCGACATCCTGATTTTGTGCTCGAAGATGAAACGAGCGAAGTGGCACCTCTTTCCTTTGACGGGGCCGTATCAAGTCTTTCGGCAATTATTCTCGACGATGGCTACTACGAATTTATTCGCGACAACGCAACGAACGTAGAGGGCATTACGTTGCTCGATGCGCTCCATATCATTCCCCTCAAGATGCGTGCACACATTGATATCAATAGGAGCTATGAAGAAGGGCGCCATTGCAACGATAAAGATCGACGAAAGCATCGCTCGGATATTGTTCGACTTGCGGGTTTGTTGCCGCCTTCGGCTCGCTTGGAGCTAATAGAGCAAATGAGGGCTGACGCCGGAGACTTCTTTGCGGACTTTTCTTCTTATGTAAATCGGCAGACCGATCGTAAAGAGAGAGCGCGTCTTCAGGACACATTATCGTTTCTCGAAAAGGTCTACCTATAGGCACCTTGATTCGTTATGTATGGTGAGGGGCTCTCCCGTTTGATGAGCGGGGGAGCCCCTTGTTGCTTTTTGATTGTCGTAACTAGCCAGAGGCTCGCCGGGACGGGACGCGGGGTTTGGTCGATCGCGAGTTCCGCACGAGCCGGAGAGCACTTAATGTGCTCTCCGTGCGAGCAGGACTGTCCGAGCAGGCGACCAAACCCCGCGCCCCGTCCCGGCGAGCGCTTGGGGACCGGTGGCCTACAGGTGGCTGATGATCAGTTCCATCTTGCCTTCGAGGTCGATGGAGCTGACGGTGCTCGGGGCCAGCAGGTGGCTTCCCTTGTGGACGGGGTCGCCGCAGACGGTGCCTTCGCCGTCGATGACCGACAGACACATGAAGGGCCAGCGCTGGTCGAGGGTTTTGCTGCCGTCGACGCGCACACGATCGACGGTGTAGCAGGAGTTAGACTCGAGCTCGGTCACGCCGTTCACCTCGGGCGCGGTCACCGTGCCGTCGGTCGGAGCCTGGGCATCAAAGTCGATGCAGTCGAGGCTCTGCTCAATGTGCAGTGGGCGCAGCTTGCCGTCGGTGCCGGGACGGTCGTAGTCGTACAGGCGATACGTCACGTCGCTCGACTGCTGCGTCTCCAAAATGAGCGTGCCGGTCTTGATGGCGTGCACGGTACCGGAATCAATCTGGAAAAAGTCGCCCTTGTGGATCGGCAGTACGTTGAGCATGTCGTCCCAGCGGCCGTCCTCGATCATCTGCGCGGCCTCGGCGCGGTCGTGCGCGCGCTGGCCGACAATGATCGTGGCACCGGGCTCGCAGTCCAGCACATACCAGCACTCGGTTTTGCCCAGGCTGCCGTTCTCGTGCTTGGCGGCGTACTCGTCGTTGGGATGAATCTGGATCGAAAGGTCGTCCTTGGCGTCCAGAATCTTAATGAGCAGTGGGAACTCCTTGCCCTCGCAGTTGCCAAAGAGCTCGCGGTGCTCGGCCCACAGCCACGACAGCGTGTGGCCTGCATACGGGCCTTCCGCAATCTGGCAGTCGCCGTTGGGGTGGGCCGAGATGGCCCAGCACTCACCGATGGGTCCATCGGGAATGTCGTAGCCAAATACGGTTTCGAGCTGGCGACCGCCCCAGATCTTCTCGTGGAAGATCGGCGTCAGCTTAATCAAATCGGACATGTTCATACCCCCATTGTGTTGCGCGGGCGCTGCACAAAACAGCTCAAAGCGAGCGCCCGGATGACTACAAAAACCTATGCCAACGTTACGTTGTGCAACTCAAAGCGGTCGCCAACGTTGCGCGAGACCGAATACTCAAAGGCGGCGCCGCTGTCCAAAAAGCCAATCTGGGTGAGCTCGAGCAGGGGAGAGCCAGGCTTGGTGTCCAAGCGCTCGGCTTCTTCCTCGGTTGCTGCCACGGCGCGAATGGTACGGTGGAAGCTCGAAATCTTCAGCCCACATTGCTCGCGGATGAAGTGGTAGACCGATCCGTACAGGTCCTTCTTTTTAAGGCCTGGAATCAGCTCGAGGGGCATGTAGGTGTACTCGATAACGATGGGCTTCTCATCGGCCTGACGCACGCGCACGATGTGATAGGCAAAGTCATCCTCGGCAATTCCCAGCTGGGCTGCGATGTCCGCTGGTGGATTAACAATCGAGAAATCGTAGACCACCGAGGTCACCTTCTCCCCGCGGTGCTCATACGAAAAGCCCTGGGCACGGTCGTTTTTGCCCTGGAAAAACGCCTGACCGGGAAGTCCCGCCGTGTCCTTAACGTAGGTACCCGATCCGCGTCGGCTGGTAATAAGACCTTCCTCGGTGATTTGCTCGATAGCTCGTTTGACGGTGATTTTGGAAACGCTATAGAGCTCGCAGAACTCAACGACGGTGGGAAGCTTGTCGCCCGGTTTAAGAGTGCCATCCTCGATGCTTCGACGAATATCTGCAGCTATCGCCTCGTATTTGGGAATCATTGAACCTCCTTTCCGACATATATCAATACGCAAGTAAGTATAACCCTTAACAAGGCACCCATATAACCTTTATCTAAGAAGCTCGAGAAAGAAAAAAGAAAAAGACGCTTTACTTTTAGAATTAGAGCGCTATAGTTTAAGCAACGAACGGAATCTTTCCGCAGAACAGGATCGACCGTTTGGGGACGGTTTTGTTTTGGCGGGTTGGATATCGGTATGACCGGTGCGCGCCCGCGCCGGATAACCTGCCAAAGCAAACCCGTCTCCAACCGGAAGCTCTAGAACACGAAAGCGAGGACTTTGATGGCACAGTATCAGCTGCCCAACGACTTCTTCTTTGGCGCTGCTATGTCCGGCCCGCAGACTGAGGGTCAGTGGAACCAGGGCGGCAAGCTCGAGAACCTGTGGGATACCTGGTCCATCCAGGATCTGGGCTCGTTCTACAACTGCGTTGGCTCTTACGCCGGCAATGACTTTATGGCCAAGTACCAGGAAGACCTTCGCATTTTGAAGGACTTGGGCCTGGATACCTATCGCACTTCCATCCAGTGGAGCCGTCTGCTCGATGCCGACGGCAACCTCAACGAGGAAGGCGCCGCGTGGTATCACGAGTTGTTCCGCGCCTCTCGCGAAGCCGGCCTGGAGCCGTTTGTCAACTTGTACCACTTTGACATGCCCACCTACCTTTTTAACCGTGGCGGCTGGGAGAGCCGTGAGGTTGTCGAGGCTTACGCACATTACGCCGACGTCGCCTTCCACGAGTTTGGCCAGGAGATCAAGTACTGGTTCACCTTTAACGAGCCCATCGTCGAGCCCGAGCAGCGCTATCAGGAGGGCGTGTGGTTCCCGCAACTCCACGACTTCAACCGTGCTCGCACCGTGCAGTATCACATCTCGCTGGCACATGCGCTGGCCGTGGCCAACTATCGTAAGGCCTATGACGAGGGCGCCGTTCGCGCTGATGCCAAGATCGGCATGATCAACTGCTTTACCCCGGTCTACACCAAGGAGAACCCCAGCGAGGCGGACCTCGAGGCCATGCGTATGACCAGCGGCATCAACAACCGCTGGTGGCTCGACCTCATTACCAAGGGCGAGCTTCCCGCCGACGTGCTCGACAGCCTGGCCGAGGGCGGCGTTAAGCTTCCGTTCCGTGCCGGCGACCAAGAGATTCTTAAGCAGGGTGTTGTCGACTGGCTCGGTTGCAACTACTACCACCCCACGCGCGTTCAGGCGCCGGCGAGCAAGATCGACCAGTACGGTCTGCCGCACTTTGCCGACGAGTACGTGTGGCCCGACGCCGTTATGAACGAGAGCCGCGGCTGGGAGATCTACCCGCAGGGCCTCTACGACTTTGGCATGGACTGCGCTAAGAACTACCCCGATCTTGAGTGGTTCGTTTCCGAGAACGGCATCGGCATCATGGACGAATACAAGAACCGTGACGCCGAAGGAACCATCCAGGATGACTACCGCGTCGACTTTGTACGTCAGCACCTGGAGTGGGTGGCCAAGGCCATCGACGAGGGCGCCAAGTGCCGCGGATACCATTATTGGGCCGTCATCGATAACTGGTCTTGGGCCAATGCCTTTAAGAATCGCTATGGCTTTGTCGAGGTCGATCTGATGGATGGCTATAAGCGCCGTCTTAAGAAGTCGGCGGCCTGGCTCAAACAGGTCGCCACGACCCACGTGGTTGATTAGCGACCGGACGAACGTCCAGACCGCGCGCCGCCGCGCGCAACACATGGCACATCTGGTGGCAGAGGGCGACAGACCACCGTGCGCATAGGAAAGGCCGGATTTGAAAGTTAGGAGCAATCATGGCCAGTGACAACGGAAAGAGCTTCCTCGACAAGTTTGCCGAGGTCTCTGCGAAGGTGGGAAACCAGGTTCACCTGCGTTCCCTGCGTGACGCCTTCGCGACCATCACGCCGCTCTATATCCTTGCGGGTATCGCGGTTCTTATTAACAACGTCGTGTTCCCTCTGTTCCCGCTCGATGCGGCGGGCCTTGCCAACCTTCAGACGTGGGGTTCGGCGATTACGCTGGGCACCCTCAACGTCTCTGCCATTATCTTGGCCGGATTGATTGGCTACAGCCTCGCTAAGAACAAGCGCTTCGATAATCCGCTTGCTTGCATGGTCGTCGCTATCTCTGCCTTCGTCATCATGATGCCGCAGCAGATCACCGCCACGCTTGCCGCCACGAGCCCACTGCTCACCGACAAGATCACCTCCGCCGAGGTCACGGGCGCCCTTTCGACTGCCAACACCGGCACCAACGGTCTGTTCTCGGCTATTATCATCGCCCTGCTTTCCGTCTCGCTCTTCATCAAGATTTCTGGCGTCGAGAAGCTCAAGGTTAAGCTGGGCGAGGGCGTGCCTCCCGCGGTCTCCAACTCCTTCAACGTCATGATTCCGATGCTGCTTAACCTCGCGGTCTTCGCTCTTGCCGCAGCCCTGCTCGCCGTGTGCGCCGGCACCGATCTGTGCACCATCATCTCCACGTGCATCTCCAACCCGCTCAAGAGCATCATGAACGCTGGTCCGTGGGCTGTTATCCTCATCTACACCCTTGCTAACCTGCTGTTCTGCGTCGGTATTCACCAGTCCACCATCTCTGGCGCTACCGTCGAGCCGATCCTGACCATGCTCATCGTCGACAACATGGCTACCTTTGCCGCCGGTGGCACCATCCAGCCCGATCACTACATGAACATGCAGATCGTTAACAGCTTCGCCCTCATCGGCGGCTCGGGCTGCACCCTCATGCTCCTGCTCGACACGCTCCTGTTCTCCAAAAACAAGGCTTCCGAGACCGTTTCCAAGATGGCTATCCTGCCTGGTCTGTTCAACATCAACGAGCCGGTTATCTACGGTTACCCCATCGTGTACAACCTGCCGCTCATGATCCCGTTTGTCCTCCTTCCCGACCTGTTCATCGGCATCACCTATGGCCTTACCTGCGCAGGCATCATCAGCCCCTGCATCGCCCAGGTGCCCTGGACCATGCCTCCCGTCATCAATGCCCTGCTCGCTACGGGCTTTGACTGGCGCGCTGGCGTGTGGCAGGCTATCGAGATTGTCATTGGCATGGCCGTCTACCTGCCCTTTATGAAGATTTCCGAGAAGGCAATCGCCAAGCAGGAGGCTCTCGCCGAGTAGAACGCCTAACGTTCGTCCCTTTCACCTTTGCGGGCGCCGGTACGCGGCGCCGGTGCCCGCAGCTCTCTCCCTTGTGTAAAGATGCAGGGGGGGTGGGCACAATAGCCGCAAGGAATAAAACCAGTTGTCGTCTGCGCGCCGCGCAGTTATAAGGAGGAAACCATGAAGAAGATCATGCTCTGCTGCAATGCCGGTATGTCCACGAGCCTGCTGGTCCAGAAGATGCAGGCCGAGGTTGCAAACCGTGGTCTGGATATTGAGGTCGAGGCTCGTCCCATGAACGAGGCCCACGATCACCTGGACGAGTGCGACATGTTGCTGCTTGGTCCGCAGATCGGCTACACCAAGGGCGATTTTGAGAAGGAGGCCGCCGGTCGTTTTCCGGTCGAGGTCATCAACATGGTCGACTACGGCCGCATGAACGCTGCCGGCATCATCGACCACTGCGTCAGCGTGATGGGCTAGGTGCTCTGCATGGAGGATATGAACGAACTGCAGATGACCTGCTTTGAGATCATCAGCTACGTCGGTACCGCTAAGAGCATGTACATCAATGCCGTGCAAAAGGCCAAGGAGGGCGATTTTGACGCCGCCGAGGAGCTTATCAAGCAGGGCGACGAGGCCTATAACGGTGGCCACGATGTTCACATGGGGCTTCTGAAGAAGGAGGCCAACGGCGAACGTAACGGCGAGGCCCCGTTGATTTTGCTGCATGCCGAGGACCAGATGGCCGGCACCGAGACCATGCGCGTCATGGCGACGGAGCTCATCGAGGTTCACAAGCAGCTGCAGGCACTTCAGGCCTAGTCGGCGTTATCGCCGCGACGGACCGTGCGGTCCAACAGACAACATAGTCCCTTTGACGGGCGCCGGGAGCCTCCGCCTCCCGGCGCCTTTATTTTTGGGGATGGTCTTGCGCGGCCTGTTGGGCAGCCAATTGCGTTACCCCAGATAAAACCTGCCAAAACAAACCTGTCCCTTTTTGGTAGGTTTTTGCCTTGAGAGCGGTACCATACAGGCAATGTTTAAACGAGAAAGGTGGGCTCCCATGGAACCTAAGCAGTACTACATCGGCATCGACGTCGGCGGCACTTCGGTTAAGGAGGGCCTGTTCGACGAGGACGGCAACCTGCTTGCCAAGGCCAGCGTGCCCACGCCTCCTATCGTTGACGCCGCGGGCTTTGCCGCGGTGACCGAGGCTATCGACCAGGTGGTCGCCAAGGCACAGATTCCGCGTGCCTTTGTGGCGGGCATTGGCCTGGCCGTTCCGTGTCCCATCCCGGCGTCGGGCGATGCCAAGGTCAAGGCCAACATTGCCATTAACCTGCCCGAGCTGAGGGTCGCCATTCAGAAGCACTGCCCCGATGCGGTCGTTAAGTATGAGAACGATGCCAACGCCGCTGCCATGGGCGAGGCCTGGCTCGGTTCTGCCAAGGGCGTGCAGAACGTGGTGATGGTCACCATCGGTACCGGCGTGGGCGGCGGCGTTATCGTTAACGGCGACGTGGTATCGGGCGTTGTGGGCGCCGGCGGCGAGATTGGCCACATGTGCCTGAACCCGGCCGAGGAGCGCACCTGCGGCTGTGGCGGCCATGGCCATCTGGAGCAGTATTCCAGCGCCACCGGCGTGGTGAGCAACTACCTTGCCGAGTGCAAGAAGGCGGGCGTCGAGCCCATTGAGCTCACCGGCCCCTCCGATTCCAAGGACGTGTTCCAGGCCTGCCGCGAGGGCGACAAGCTCGCGCTGGCCGCAGCCGACACCATGGCCGACTACCTTGGCCGCGCCCTGGCGCTTATCGCCAACGTGGTCGACCCCGAGATGTTCCTGATCGGTGGCGGCGCGTCCGCTTCGGCCGATGTTTATCTCGACAAGGTTCGCGAGCACTTTAAGCAGTACGCGCTCTCTGCCTCGCGCGAGACGCCCATTAAGGTCGCTTCGCTCGGAAACGACGCCGGCATCATCGGTGCCGCCTACGTAGCCCTGCGCGCCGCCGGTAAATAGCTGGTGCAAGGGGGTCAGGTTACTTTGCACCAACACGGTGCAAAAGGGACAGTCTTGGCCCCCATGCCTGCCCCAAAATATGCCGTGACCCTTCCGTCTGCGAAGGCTCGGCATCGGCGTGCTACCATAGCTACGTCCAAGTACACATATCAAGTGGAGGATATCCATGGCAAACGTTCTTGTCTTTGGTCACCAGAACCCCGATAACGACGCCATCATGAGCGCCGTCGTCCTGTCCCAGCTGCTCAACCAGGTTGAGTATGCCGGCAACACCTACGAGGCCTGCGCCCTTGGTCAGCTTCCGGCCGAGTCCGCCAAGCTGCTCGCCGACGCCGGCATCGCCGAGCCCCGCGTGATCGAGTCCGTCGAGGCCGGTCAGCTCGTCGTCCTCACCGACCACAACGAGTCTGCCCAGTCCGTCGCCGGCCTTAAGGACGCCACGGTCTTTGGCGTTGTCGATCATCACCGCATCGGCGACTTCGAGACCGCCGGCCCGCTGCACTACATCTGCCTGCCCTGGGGCTCCAGCTGCACCATCGTCACCAAGCTCGCCGGCGTGCTCGGCGTTGAGCTTTCCGACGTCCAGGCTAAGCTGCTGCTCTCGGCCATGATGACCGACACGCTCATGCTCAAGAGCCCCACCACCACCGATGTCGACCGCGCCGTCGCCGCCAAGCTCGGCGAGCAGGTGGGCGTCGACCCGGTCAAGTTTGGCATGGAGGTCTTCCTCACCCGTCCGTCCGGCTCCTTTACCGCTGCCGAGATGGTCGGCAACGACATCAAGATGTTCGAGCCCGCCGGCAAGAAGCTGCTCATCGGCCAGTACGAGACTGTCGACAAGACCCGCGCACTCGGCATGATCGACGAGATTCGCGAGGCCATGCGCGCCTACGCTGCCGAGAAGGGCGCTGACGGCATTGTCCTGTGCATCACCGACATCATGGAGGAGGGCTCGCAGGTCCTGCTCGAGGGCGAGACCGAGGCCGCTCAGAAAGGCCTGGGCATTGCCGACGAGCACGACGGCGTCTGGATGCCGGGCGTCCTCTCCCGTAAGAAGCAGGTCGCTGCCCCCATCATGGCCGCCTGCTAGGTTTAGTTCACTAAACGCCACGACCGGATCGCGGACGCCCCGCGCTCCGGTCGTTTTTTGTGCATGGCGCCGCGTCGTCTCTTGGACAGGCGTGCCCGTGCCGTTGGGCAAATAATGTTCAACCTGTGGTTCCGCTTTTCGGCCACGCCTGCGTGCTTGTCGTGCAGGGTAGGCTAGATGCAAGCGTAATACGTTAGAGCGCGGCGCCGCCACTTGGGCGGGCCGTGCTTTTTTAAGACGGGAGCCTTCCCGTGAAAGGAGCCGCCCATGGCAGCACCCGAGCAGCTGTTCAACGTCCGTGAGCGCAAGCGTTTTGAGCGTCACGACATCTGGGAGCGCATCGCCGAGAACGGCACGATTTCCGCCGCCGTCATGGTCTTCGCCGCCATCGCCGCCGTCATTTGCGCCAATACCGATGCCTACGAGGCCATCCATCACTTTTTGGAGACCCCGCTGTATGTGGGTCTGGGCAACCTTACGGCCGGTCTCACCGTTGAGCTTTTCGTCAACGACTTTCTCATGGCGATTTTCTTTTTGTTGGTGGGTATTGAGCTTAAGTACGAGATGACGGTCGGCGAGCTCAAGAATCCGCGTCAGGCCATGCTTCCCATGCTGGCGGCCGTGGGTGGCGTCGTCGTTCCCGCCTGCATCTACCTGATCTTTAACCATGCCGGCGCTCACAACGGTTGGGCCATCCCCATGGCAACCGATATTGCCTTCGCACTGGGCGTGCTGTCGCTTTTGGGCAATCGCGTGCCCAACGGCGTGCGCGTGTTCTTCTCGACGCTCGCCATCGCCGACGACCTCATCTCTATCGCCGCCATCGCCATCTTCTACGGTCAGAGCCCCAATCCGTTTTGGTTGGGCGCCGCCGCGCTTGTGACCTGCGCGCTCGTGTGGCTCAACAAGACGCAGCATTACCGCCTTGCCCCGTATTCGGTACTGGGTTTGCTGTTGTGGTTCTGCATGTTCAAGAGCGGCGTACACGCCACGCTTGCCGGCGTCATCTTGGCTTTTACCATCCCGGCCAAGTGCGGCGTCAAGCTCGATAGCCTTACCGATTGGTTGGGCGAGTGCCTGCCGTTGCTCGATGACCGCTACGATGACGAGGCACACATCCTGGGCCAGCATGACTTTACCGTTTCGACCACTAAGGTCGAGCGCGTCATGCACCGCGTCACCCCGCCGCTCATCCGCATGGAGCGTCTGATCTCCACGCCGGTCAACTTTGTGATTCTTCCGATCTTTGCGTTCGTGAACGCACAGGTTCGCCTAGTGGGCGTGGACATGAGCACGCTGCTCACCGACCCGGTGACGCTCGGCGTGTACTTTGGCATGCTGCTGGGCAAGCCGATCGGCATCTTTGGCATGACGTTCGCCTTGGTCAAGCTCAAGGTCTGCGAGCTGCCGCACAATGTCAACTGGCACATGATTGCCGGTGTGGGCATTCTGGGCGGCATCGGCTTTACCATGTCGATTCTCATCAGCGGTCTTGCCTTCCCGACGGCCCAGTTTGAGGTTCTGGCTGCCAAGGCCGCCATCCTTGCCGGTTCGGTCACCGCCGCCGTGCTCGGTATGATCTACATGAGCGTGGTCTGCAAACACCCCGCGCCCAAAGACAAGTAAAAGCATATACAAGTTTGAAAACGCCGCCTGTGGACACCATCACAAGCGGCGTTTTAGTCAATGGGGACGTTCTTAAATGACTAGGCTTATTCCACCGTTCCGTAGACGGCGCCCCAGCCGTGGGCGGCCAAGGCGGAGTTGAGCTGGTCGCAAAGTGACTGGCGGTCGTAATAGCCGGGCGGTAGCAGGTTGACGATTTCCATGAGATCGGGCGCCAGGTCCAAGATTTCGGCCTGCACGATGAGATCCAGGCGGTCGATGGCGTGGCGGTCGTAAAACAGCCCGTCGACCAGGCGCTGCAGGTCGCCGAATTCCTCGGCCTGAAACGATCCGTACTCCATAGTGCCTCCTTGGGCGCCCCACGCCGGCATGCGCGGCGATTCGTAAATCATTGCGATGAACTTAATCTATCACGGCTTCATGCCGTTGCGGCTGTGGCGGTCTATACTTAGACGAACTGCAACGTCCCGCTTCGCGAAAGGTCGCACCCATGCAGACGATCTACCAGAAGATGGAAACCACCGAACTCGATGCCGCCATCGAGGCGCTCAAAGCCGAGGTCGCCGAGGTCAAGGCCAAGGGCCTGGCGCTCGACATGGCCCGCGGCAAGCCGTCGCCCTCCCAGGTGGACATCTCTCGACCCATGCTCGATATCCTCAATGCCGATGCCGATCTGCACGACGGCAACGTCGACTGCTCAAACTACGGTTGCTTTGAGGGCATTCCCTCGGCGCGCAAGCTGGCGGGGGAGTTCCTGGGTTGCCCTGCCGAGCAGACGCTCGTACTGGGTTCGTCGAGCCTTCTGATCGAGCACGATATCGCCGGCATGTTTTGGCGCTGCGGTTCGTGCGGCAGCGAGCCTTGGGAGGCTTACGAGGCCGCGCACGACGGCAAGAAAGTCAAGTTCCTGTGCCCTGTTCCCGGCTACGACCGTCACTTTGGCATCACCGCCGACCTGGGTATCGAGAATGTCCCCGTCGCGATGACCGATAATGGCCCCGACATGGACGAGATCGAGCGCCTCGTTGCCGCCGACGATTCCATCAAGGGTATCTGGTGCGTGCCCAAGTATTCCAACCCCACGGGCATCACCTTTAGCGAGGACACCGTGCGTCGCCTGGTCGAGATGCCCACGGCCGCGCCCGATTTCCGCATCTTCTGGGACAACGCCTACTGCGTGCACGACCTGTACGACGAGACCGACGAGCTCGCCAATATCTTCGACCTCGCTCGCGCGGCGGGCACCGAGGACCGCGTGGTGGCTTTTGCCTCGACGTCCAAGATTACCTTCCCGGGCGCCGGCATCGGCTTCATCGGTGCGAGCCCCGCGGTCATCGCTGAGTTCTCCAAGCGCCTGAAGGCCGGCCTCATCAGCGCCGACAAGCTCAACCAGCTGCGCCACGTGCGCTTCCTTCCCACCATCGAGGCGGTCAAGGAGCACATGAAAAAGCATGCCGAGTTCCTGCGTCCGCGCTTTGAGGCCGTTGAGCGCAAGCTCACCGAGGGCCTGGGCGATACGGGCTGTGCCACCTGGACGCACCCCCGCGGCGGCTACTTTGTAAGCTTCGATGGTCCCGAGGGCTCGGCCCAGAAGGTCGCCGCGCTTTGCGCCGACCTGGGCGTCAAGCTCACGCCGGCCGGTGCCACCTGGCCCTATGGCAAGGATCCGCGCGATACCAACATCCGTATTGCGCCGAGCTATCCCACGGTCGAGGACCTGGAGGCCGCGCTCGACGTGCTGGTGCTGGCCGTTAAGCTTGTCGCTGCCGAGCTTGCTCGTGCCGAGCGCGCCTAACGCCTAGGGCCCCGCAAGTCCGCGCCCAGTACTATCCGCACTTTCGATACGTAAAGGAGCGTATACATGGATTTGGGTATTTCCACCAACCCCACGCCGGAGATCTACACCATTAAGGTAACCGGCGAGATCGATATCTCTAACGCCGATAGCCTGCGCAATGCTGTCGACCTGGCGCTCGAGCAGCCCACTGAGGCCGTTGAGCTCGATTTTGCCCAGGTGAGCTACATCGATTCGACGGGCATTGGCGTGCTCGTGGGCGCCGCGCACCACGCGGTCGACCACGGTAAGCGCTTTAGCTGCACTAATGTGCAGCCCCAGGTGATGCGCGTGGTTCAGCTGCTGGGCGTCGACCAGGAGATTTCGATCACGGCGGCATAATCTTTGCCCCCAAAAGGGCGTGCCGTTTGGCATATGTTTGTGATGCGCTCGGACGTTTTGGCGTCCGGGCGCTATACTTGACCGAATGAATAGACGAGTTCCGGCCGAATGGCGCGGTGCGGGCTCGACTCACATCGAGCCTTGGAGGTATGTGTGTTTGGTATTGGAGAGGGTGAGCTGGCAATCATCGTGGTCTTCGGCTTTTTGCTGTTTGGCCCGGATAAGCTCCCGCAGATGGGCCGCACGATCGGCCGTGCCATCCGTCAGTTCCGCGAGACGCAGGAAAAGATGACGGCCGTTGTTCAGTCCGAGATCATCGATCCGGTAAGCGAGGCTGCTTCGGCTCCGGTCAAGCCCAAGAAGGCTGCCGTCGATGACGATTCCGATGCGGACGATGATGCCGTCGAGACGGCCGCGCCCGCAAAGAAGGAGACCTTTGCCGAGCGCCGTGCCCGCCTTGCCGCCGAGAAGGCTGCGAGCGAGGGTGCCACCGAGGACGAAGGTATTGCCGAGGAGGCCAAGGGTGCAGAGCCTGCCGCCGCTGCTGCTGCCGCAGCCGAGCCCGAGCCTGCTGCAGAGCCGGAGCCCGAGCCCGAGCCGGCAGAGCCCACGACAGCTGACCTCTACGCCCGTCGTCCCCGTAAGCGCAAGGCTGTCGTCGACCAGCTCGCTCGCGAGCTCGAGGCCGAGGACGACGCCGCTGCCGCCGACGCCCCGAAGGGAGGCGATGAGTAATGCCTATCGGACCTGCGCGTATGCCGCTCTTCGATCACCTGGGAGAGCTCCGTCGCCGCCTGACCATCGTGGTCGTGTCGGTGTTCGCCGCCGCTATCGTGCTGTATTTCGCCACGCCTGTGGTGCTCGACATCCTGGAAGATCCCATCCGCTCCTTTGTGCCGGACGGTAAGTTCTACATCACTACCACGCTCGGCGGCTTTGGCTTGCGCTTCTCGCTGGCCATCAAGATGGCCGTGGTCATGTGCACGCCCATGATCATCTGGCAGATTCTGGCGTTTTTCCTGCCGGCGCTTCGCCCCAACGAGCGCAAGTGGGTCGTGCCCACGGTGCTCGCCTCGACGGTGCTGTTCTTCCTGGGTGCCATCTTCTGCTACTTCATCATCATTCCTGCGGGCTTTGAGTGGCTCATCGGCGAGACCTCGGCCGTCGCTACGGCACTGCCCGATCTGGAGAACTACGTCAACATGGAGCTGCTCTTTATGATCGGCTTTGGCGTGGCGTTTGAGCTGCCGCTCATCATCTTCTATCTGTCCGTCTTCCACATCGTGTCCTACGCTGCTTTCCGCGGTGCCTGGCGTTATGTATACGTTGGCCTGCTTGTGGGTTCGGCTGTGATCACGCCCGACGGCTCGCCCGTTACGCTGGGTCTCATGTATGGCGCCCTGCTCTCGCTCTACGAGATTTCGCTCGCCATCGCCCGTGTGGTCATTACCGCGCGCGAGGGCAAGGAGGGCCTGTTTGTGAGTCGTCTGGACCTGTTCTCGGACGATGAGGACGACGAGGAGTAAATCGGTATGCACGAGGTTGGCATTGTCAACGGCATACTCGATACAGTGATTCGCGCGGCGCGTGGGGCGGGGGCCTCGCGCGCCGTTTTGGTAACGCTGCGTATCGGGGATATGACCGAGGTCGTGCGCGAGGCGCTCGACTTTGCCTGGGAGACGTTTCGCGACGAGGACCCGCTCACGCGCGGCTGCGAGCTTGCCGTGGAGGAGGTCCATCCACAAAGCGAGTGCCTGGACTGCGGCGAGGTCTTTGATCACGACCGTTTCCATTGTCGCTGTCCCCAGTGTGGCGGCTCCAACGTGCGTCTGCTGCACGGCCGCGAACTCGACATCGCAAGTATCGAGATCGAGACCCCCGACGATTAGCCCGCCAGCAACCTGGGGACGGGGTATAAATGGTAGAAGTAAGGAGCGCCGAGTATGGCCGAGAAAACGATTGATATCGCGTCGCCGATCCTGTCGCGCAACGAGCGCCTGGCAGATCAGCTGCGTCAGCGATTTAATGAGACAAACACCTACGTGATCAACGTCTTGTCGAGCCCCGGCTCGGGTAAGACAACAACGATTCTGGGCACCAACGAGCGCCTGCGCGACAAGGCCGGCTTGCGCTGCGCCGTCATCGAAGGCGATATCGCCTCGGACGTCGACGCCATCACCATGAAGGAAGCCGGCATGCCTGCCATCCAGATCAACACGGGCGGCCTGTGCCACCTCGAGGGCAACATGATCATGGAGGCCGTTGACGCGTTCGACCAGGCCGTGGGTCTGGAAAACATCGACGTCATCTTTATCGAAAACGTGGGTAACCTGGTCTGCCCAGTCGACTTTGACCTGGGCGAAAACCTGTCCATCATGATTCTCTCGGTGCCCGAGGGCGACGACAAGCCCATCAAGTACCCGGGCATCTTTCAGCACGCCGGCGCGCAGCTGCTCAACAAGGTCGATGTGGCCCCGGCTTTCGATTTTGACATGGATAGGTATACTAAGACACTCGATGACCTCAATCCGCAGGCGCCGCGGTTTGCCGTGAGCGCGCGCAAGGGCGAGGGCATGGATGCCTGGTGCGATTGGCTCATCGGGCAGATTGAGCAAGCAAGGGCGTAAGTCGGCCGCCATACGGGCGGGCGTAGCCGCAGAGATACGAGATAGGAGCCTCTTTTGAAGCTCATCATCGCCGAGAAAAACGACGCCGCGCGTCAGATTGCCGAGCGTCTGTCCACGGGCAAGCCCAAAAAGGACAAGGTGTACAACACCGCCATCTACCGTTTTGAGTGGAAGGGCGAGGAGTGCGTGACCATCGGCCTTGCCGGTCACATCCTAGCGCCCGATTTTTGCGACAGCGTGCTGTTCGATAAAAAGCTGGGCTGGTATTCGGTCACCGAGGACGGCGAGATGCTGCCGGCCGACATACCCGATGGCCTGGCGCGTCCGCCCTACGACACCAAGCGCAAGCCGTTTCTTGCCGATGGCATCTCAATCAAGGGCTGGAAACTCGAGAGCCTGCCTTACCTCACCTGGGCGCCCGTCATTAAGCTACCGGCCGAGAAGGAACTCATTCGTTCGCTCAAGAACCTCGCCAAGAAGTCCGACAGTGTCATCATCGCCACGGACTTCGATCGCGAGGGCGAGCTGATCGGTTCGGACGCCCTCAACAAGGTGCGCGAGGTTGCGCCCGACCTGCCGGTCGCCCGCGCCCAGTATTCTTCGTTTACCAAGGCCGAGATCACGCAGGCCTTCGATAATCTCGTCTCGCTCGACCAGAATCTGGCCGACGCCGGCGAGAGCCGCCAGCACATCGACCTCATTTGGGGTGCGGTGCTCACGCGCTACCTGACGCTCGCCAAGTTTGGCGGCTTTGGTAACGTGCGCTCTGCCGGCCGTGTGCAGGCGCCGACGCTTGCCCTGGTGGTCGAGCGCGAGCGCGAGCGCATGGCGTTTGTGCCCGAGGACTATTGGCAGATCCGCGGCATGGGCGCCGCACAGGGTGCTGCCGAGGACGACCGCTTTAAGATTGCGCACAAGACGGCGCGCTTTACCGACAAGGATGCTGCTGAGGCGGCGTACGGCCACGTTGACGGCGTTGCGACGGCAACCGTCGCCGCGGTGACCAAGCGTTCGCGCAAGCAGCAGCCGCCCACGCCGTTTGCGACCACCTCGCTGCAGGCTGCCGCCGCAGCCGAGGGCATCTCACCTGCGCGTACCATGCGCATCGCCGAGTCCCTCTACATGGCCGGTCTCATCAGCTACCCGCGTGTCGACAATACCGTGTACCCTGCGACGCTCGATCTGGGCGCCGTGGTGAGCGACCTTGCAAAGATCAACCCGGCGCTGGCGCCCGTGTGCAAAAAGGTGCTCGCCGGCCCCATGAAGCCCACGCGCGGCAAAGTCGAAACCACCGACCACCCGCCTATCTATCCCACGGGCGAGGGCGATCCGTCCGCGCTCGACGGTGGCCAGCGCAAGCTCTACGACCTCATCGCCCGTCGCTTCCTGGCAACGCTCATGGGTCCCGCGACCATCGAGAACACCAAGCTCGAGCTCGACGTCAATGCTGAGCCGTTCGTGGCTTCGGGCGATGTGCTCGTGACCCCGGGTTTCCGTGAGGCGTATCCGTATGGACTCAAGCGCGACGAGCAGATGCCGCCGCTGGAGCAGGGCGATGCGGTCGACGTGTTCGACATTAAGCTCGAGGCCAAGCAGACCGAGCCGCCCGCACGCTACAGCCAGGGCAAGCTCGTGCAGGAGATGGAAAAGCGCGGCCTGGGCACCAAGTCCACGCGCGCGAGCATCATCGAGCGCCTGTACGCCGTGCGCTATCTCAAAAACGATCCCGTGGAGCCGAGCCAGCTGGGCATCGCCATCATCGATGCACTGTCGCAGTTTGCCCCGCGCATCACGAGCCCCGATATGACCAGCGAGCTCGACGGCGACATGACCCGCGTGGAGCGCGGCGAGGACACCGAAGAGCATGTCGTGACGCACTCGCGCGCGCTGCTGGCCGGTGTGCTCGACGAGCTGCTCAAGCATACGCAGGAACTGGGCGATGCTATCAGCGACGCCGTCACGGCCGATGCGCGCGTGGGCGCCTGCCCCAAGTGCGGCAAGGACTTGGTTATGAAGACGAGCGCCAAGACCCGCGGCAGCTTTATCGGCTGCATGGGCTGGCCCGACTGCGACGTGACCTATCCGGTGCCGAGCGGCGTCAAGGTGAGCCCGCTCGAGGGCGAGGCTGCTGTGTGCCCCGAATGCGGTGCGCCGCGCATTAAGTGCCAGCCGTTCCGCCAAAAGGCTTTCGAGATTTGCGTGAACCCCACATGCCCCACCAACTACGAGCCTGACCTTAAGGTGGGCGAGTGCAAGGTGTGCGCCGAGGCAGGACGCCATGGCGACCTGATCGCACACAAGAGCGAGAAGAGCGGCAAGCGCTTTATCCGCTGCACCAACTATGACGACTGCGGCGTGAGCTATCCGCTGCCGGCGCGTGGCAAGCTCGAGGCGACGGGCGAGACCTGCCCCGAGTGCGGCGCCCCCATCGTGGTGGTCAACACCGCGCGCGGCCCGTGGCGCATCTGCGTGAACATGGACTGCCCGACCAAGGAGAAGAAGCCCGCCCGCGGCCGCAAGACCACGACCAAGGCGAGCGCGGCGAAGAAGACCTCGACTGCGAAGAAGACGACGGCTAAGAAAGCCACTGCCGCCAAGAAGACGACCGCGAAGAAGTCGACTGCCAAGAAAGCAGCCGCCGACAAGTAACGGCGCAGTCGAAACATTGCCCAAAAAACGAGCGAGGGTCCCATGATCCTCGCTCTTTTTTTGACCGGCAGTTAGGGACATTCCTTTTTCTGCCGGCAGTTTAGGAACGTCCCTAACTGCCGGCTCGGAAACGACAAGGCGTTAGTTCACTTCGACGGGTTTGGCGCCGGGATAGCGCTCCTCAAAGTCTAGGCGGTACTTATTGTCATTGGTGCCCGCCACGTTGTCGCGCGACAGCGGCGCCACGATCTCGTTCTTATGGTCCGCGGGCTTTGCGTACTTCAAGCTGATCTCCCAGGCATCGCAGATCGCATCGATGCGGTGATCCAGGTCGTCGTACAGAGCAATGATGTCCTTCCACGAGCTGTAGTTCTTAGAGCTTGTGGGGACGTCCAGGTCCTCGACAATGTCGTAATACTGCTCGATGGTGTCCTCCGTGCGCTCGGCGACGTCAGCGAGATTTTGACGGGTGGTACGATCCTCTTCCAGATAGCTGCCATTAAACGTCTCTGCGCAGGCACGGACCTGGCTATCGAGATCTTCCAGCAGGTCGTAGTATTCACTCAGGCGACGGTAGAGGTTCTGTTCGGAGAGGCTTGCTTCGCCGCCATCCTCGTCGTCATCGTCATCATCGTCGTACAGGCTGTTGGGATTGCCGAGAGGCTTTGGATCATCGTCGTCGACGTCATGGTGCAGCTTAGCTACCTCGGCAGTCGTCTGCGTAGCGGAGTTGTCGAACGGCTTGATCACAAAAAAGATGACCAAGGCGATGATGATTGCCAACAGCACAACGATAACGGCGACAAGCGCCCTGGTAGCGCTCTTTTTTGCGGCGGGGGCCTGCGGTGAACCAGACGCGTATGTAGACGCCGGTTGCTGTTGGGGCGGGGTGTCCGCGACGGGTATGCGCTGCGTCGTTTCGACCGCTGCAGGGCCGGCGGCGGGGTCGGGGCGATAGGCGAGGGGGTCGTCCGGCTTAGCTTGCGGCGTATCGAGGGAGCCGGTCTTCTCAAACGCGGGTTGGCCATTGCTTCCGGTTGTCTGCTCAACGGGTGCACCGCACGAGGTGCAGAACTTGGCATCATCTGCAAGAAGCTTGCCGCACGAGGCGCAATACCGAGACATTGCCACTCCTTTCGCCACGTTTCAAATCAATACGACGATTATACCCAGCGTCCAAAAGTCCCCATCATAAGTTGCGGTGAAATAGGGACTGTTTGGCGGTCTCAGAGCTTCAATCAGTCCCTATTTCACCGCAACTTTGGAAAGACACCTTTAGCCATTGGGGACGCGCCGAGCACTGGGGTATCATGGCTTGGTTGATATATCTGCATTTACGCGCCTTGTAGGAAGGGGCTGCGCTCATGGCTTTTGAGCCCGCTCAACATAGCTTTATCACGCTCGAGGGCGTCGATGGTGCCGGCAAGTCCACGCAGGCGCGTCTGCTTGCCCGCGCGCTCGAACTCGCTGGCTACCAGGTTGTGAGCCTGCGCGAGCCGGGCGGCACCGCCATCAGCGAAAAGATTCGTGCTCTGCTGCTCGACCCCGCCAATACGGCGATGGGCGACACCTGCGAGTTGCTGCTCTACGAGGCGGCGCGTGCCCAGCTGGTGCACGAGGTCATCGCGCCCGCCCTCGCGGCCGGCAAGGTGGTCCTGTGCGATCGCTTCTACGATTCCACGACCTGCTACCAGGCGTTTGCCGATGGCCTCGACCGTCAGATGGTACGCGATGCCAACAACCTGGCTGTCGCCGGTACGCATCCGGCGCTCACGCTCGTCTACCACATCACACCCGAGCAGGCGGCGCTACGCATGGCAGCCCGTGGCGCGGCAGATCGCATGGAGGCAAAAGGCATGGCCTTCCAAGAGCGCGTTTACCAGGGATTTTGCGCCATTGCTGCCGAGGAGCCAAACCGCGTAAAGCTCATCGACGCCACTGCGACCGTCGAGGAAGTCTTCGAGAAGACGGTCGAGCAGATTCGCGCGTACGGTCTCGACATTCCGCAAGATGCTGTCGCCGCCGCGCTTGCCAAGGAGGCCGAGTAACATGGCCCCCGCTCAGGCAAGCCTGCTGGCCAAGCTCGACACCCAAGAGCGCGTTCGCGATTTTTTGACCAACGCCGTCGCCAGCGGCCGCGCATCGCACGCCTACCTGTTTTTGGGCGCTCCCGGTGCCGGCAAGCTCGATGCCGCATGGGCGCTCGCCCAGGCCTTCCTGTGCGAGCAGGACGGCTGCGGAGCATGCGACAGCTGCGTACGCGTTGCTCGGCATACGCATCCTGACGTGCACTATTACACGCCCGAGAGCGCCACGGGCTACCTCATTGCCCAGACCCGCGAGCTGCTCGACGACGTGCCGCTGGCGCCCATCCGCGCCAAGGCCAAGGTTTACATCATCGACCGCGCTGAGCAGCTGCGAGCCAACACCGCCAACGCGCTGCTCAAGACGCTCGAGGAGCCGCCCGAGGGCGTTATGTTCATCTTGCTGGGCACCTCGGCAGACGTGATGTTGCCCACCATCGTGAGCCGCTGTCAGTGCGTGCCGTTTCGGCTGGTGTCGCCCACCGTGGCCGCGCAGGCCGTGAGTCGCGCGACGGGCCAGGATATCGCGCGCTGTCGCATGGCGGTCGCCGTGGCGGGAAGCCCCACGCGCGGCATCGAGTTCCTTAAGAGTGCCGAGCGCCAGGATGCTCGCCGCCAGATGGTCCGCGCCATCGATTCGCTCATCGCTGCCGACGAGGCTGATGTGCTCAGCCGCGCCAAGTCGCTCATCGTCGCCGTTAAGGCACCGCTCGCCGAGGTCAAGTCCACACAGGAAAAGGTGCTCGAGCAAAACGCCGACTACCTGTCGCGTGGAGCATTGAAGCAGCTTGAGGACCGCAACAAGCGCGAACTCAACGCGCGCGAGCGTTCGGGTATCATGGAAGCGCTGGCGAGCGCGCGGACGCTCATGCGCGACGTGCTGCTGACACTTCAGGACGAGGCGGCAGGCGTTGTGAACGAGGACGTGCGCGACACGATCGGGCGGCTTGCCGCGGCGACGAATGTTGCGGGTGCCACCCAGGCGCTCGAGGCGGTTGCCACGGCTGAGCGCAACATCGCCAGAAACGTTACTCCCCAGCTGGCCATCGAGGTCATGCTGTTCGATATCAGGAAGGCACTGAAATGCCGTTAGTCGTACCCGTTAAGTTTACCTACGCCTCGCGCGACCTGTGGTTTGACCCGCAGGATCTGGATATCCTCGAGGCCGATTATGCCATTTGCTCCACCGAGCGCGGAACCGAGATCGGCCTGGTCACGGCCGATCCCTTCGAGGTGCCGCAAGATGAGATCGGCCAGCCGCTCAAGCCCGTGCTGCGCGTGGCGAGCGACATCGACCTGCAGCTTGCCGACGACCTGGCCATCCAGGGCGACGAGGCGATGGTCGATTTCCGCCGTCTCGTCAAAGAGCTCGACCTCGAGATGAAGCCGGTCGGCGTCGAGTACCTGTTTGGCGGCGAGAAGGCCGTGTTCTACTTTGCGGCCGAGGAACGCGTCGATTTTCGTCAGCTCGTCAAGGACCTGTCCTCGACGCTGCACATTCGCGTCGACATGCGTCAGATCGGCGTGCGCGATGAGACCCGCCTGGTGGGCGGCTATGCCCAATGCGGACAGGAGCTCTGCTGCACGCGCTTTGGCGGACAGTTTGAGCCCGTCTCGATTCGCATGGCAAAAGAGCAGGACCTGCCGCTCAACTCGTCCAAGATCAGCGGCGTTTGCGGCCGCCTGATGTGCTGCCTGCGCTATGAGTTCGAGGCGTACAAGGACTTTAAGAGCCGCGCGCCCAAAAAGAAGACGCTCATCGATACGCCGCTCGGCAAGGCGCGTATCCAGGAATATGACACGCCGCGTGAGCAGCTGGTGCTGCGCCTGGAGAACGGCAAAGTCTTTAAGGTCAACCTGGCCGATATGACGTGCTCGGAGGGCTGCAAAAAGAAGGCCGCCGAGCAGGGCTGCAACTGCCGCCCCGACTGCGTGACGCGTGACGTGCTCGAGCGCATCGAGTCGCCCGAGATGCGCCTGGCGCTCATGGAACTCGATCGCGAGAACGGCGTCGACGTGGGCGATGGCCTGTCGAGCGCCGATCGTCTGGCCGGCACATCGATGCCCAAGCGCCGTCGTCGCGATGCCGAATCCGATGCTCGCGCTGCTCAGGGCCAGGGCGAGGGCCGTGGCCGTGGAAAGGGCCGCGGCAAGGCCGAGGCACCCGAGGCCGAGGAGGCAGCCGGTGGCCGTCGCCGCCGCAAGCGCGCGGCGTCCGTCGACAATGGCGAGGCCGCGGGCAAGAACGCTTCCCGCGAACGCGAGGCTCAGCAGCCCCAGCAGCAAAACCGCGGCGGTGGCATGAACCCCACGCGCCGTCGTCGCCGTCACCTGTCGAGCGAGGAGCGCGAGGACGCCTTCCGCGCCGCAGCCGCTCGCGAGGCCGGTGCCGCTCCCAAGGACGCCTCGGCCTCCGACGCGCCTGCCGACAAGGGCGGCAAGCCGCGTGGCGAGGAGGAGCGGGCGTCACGTCCGCGCCGTCGCCATTCCTCGGGCACGCAGCAGAAGCCCTCGGTTCCTTCTGTGGCCGATCAGGTTTCGGATGGAGAAGTCAAGGTCACGCGCCGTCGCCCCGGCGATGGTGGAGGAGCTGCCGCCAAGGCTTCGCGCGGCGGTACTCGCGATGAGCGCGAACCGCGTGAGGATCGCGGTGGCGAGGGCTCGACCGACCAGGGTCAAAAGCGCCGCCGTCGCCGTCGCTCCCGCAAGCCGCGCCAGGACGGTGGTGAAGGCTCGACCCACACCTCGTCCGCACCGCAACCGCCTGCCGGCGAATAACGTCCGTAAGCGGATGTAACCCGCCTGACCCCAGCACCTCTGGGTATCATGGCTCTACACCGACAACCCTCCCTTCGCCTTCGCGTAGGGAGGGTTGTGTCATGAAGAGACATCTGAACGTATTGACTCGCTTGCAGGACGCAGGTGTCCTACCGTTTGCGGACGAATTGCTACCGCTTGCCGAGCACGCGACATACGAGGCGCTCGAGGCGTTGTCGCCTACGCGATGCGCCGGCTGCGAGCGTTCCGGTGCGCTGATCTGCCAGGATTGTCTGGCATCGCTCGCACTCATCGACCCGTGCCATAGCTGCATCCGATGCGGCGCCCCGTTTGGGGATTTGCTGTGTACCGAGTGTTCGGTCGAGGGCGCGTCTTCGGCAATGGCCGAGGCGCTCGATCGCTGTCTGGCGTGTGCCGTCTACGCACATCCGCTGCCGCGCATCATCAAGGCGTACAAGGATGCGGGCGAGCGCCGTCTGGCACCGTATCTGGCGGAGCTACTCTACGACACCGCCTTGCATGCCCAGGCGGCAGCCCCCGATCGCTACGGCGGTGTGCTGTCCGGTGCGGACGCGGTGGTGTTTGTGCCCGCGACTGCGGCGGCGTTTCGGCGGCGTGGATTCGACCATATGGAAGCAATCGCGCGCTCGTTTTGCGATCTTTCGGGTGTGTCTTTGCTCGACGCCCTGGTCAAATACGGTCACGGTGACCAGCGAGAGCTCGGTCGCGATGAGCGCCGGGAACATGCCCGGGGCATGTACGAGACGGTCGAGGATGTGCGCGGCTGCCGCCTGCTGCTCATCGATGATGTCATTACCACGGGCGCGACCATGGCAGCAGCCTCGGCGGAGCTCAAGCGTGCCGGTGCCGCGGCCGTTGATGGCCTCGCTATCGCACGCGTTTGGTAGGGGGTGGTTTTGTGGCAGTGAAGCTAGCGCGGCGCATCGAACTGACAAGCGAGCAACTGGCGGCCTCCGTAGTCCTGACCGGTGCCTCGGCGCTGCGCATGATGCGCGCCGAGCGCCGACAAATGGGTTACATCAGTTGGAGAGACCTCGATCCCGATGAAGAGCGCCGTGTGCTGCATACATCGTCTCCCTCGGCCGAGGACATCTATCTTCCCGATTTGGTGCGGATCGGGGCCGTGAGTGGCGATGTTCAAGAAGACTTGTGCCTGCTGGTGGGGTCGGCGAAGCAGCGTCGCCGCATGCCTGGTGCAAGCTGGTCCGTTTGTTCTACAGGCCTGCCGGACGCCTCGATTTTGGAGGTGGAGCCGGGGGTGTACAGCTTGTCTCCCGAGGCCCTCTGTGCCGCCGTTGCGCGCGAAGTCGGCTGTATCCAGGCATTTGCCCTGGCCCAGGAGCTGTGCTCCAAGATTTCGCTGAGCGATCGCGGACGGTATCTGCCTCCCTACAGCTCGCCTACCGTGAACAGGCTTGCAAAGGATAAGGACCAGCCGTCAGATGTGGGCTACTTTGAGGTCGAGCCAGTGCTGACGCCCGATCGCCTGGCAGATTACCTTGCGGCATGCAAGGGGAGCGCGGCCAAGCAGCTGCGGCGGCTGTGCCCCTTTCTGTCGGAAAACCTGCGCTCACCCATGGAATGCATCATGCTTGCCATGTTTTCGCTTCCGTTTTCTTATGGCGGATTTGCCTGCGGTCCCTTTAAGACCGACCACAAGATCGAGTTCAACGACCGTGCGCAGGCGATCTCGGGGATGCCGTATGCGGTTTGCGATGCCTATCAGGAAGCAGCTCGGTTTGACCTGGAATACAACGGTGAGCAGGGCCATTCGTCTCGCGGCGGGCGCATTCACGATGAAAAACGCAATACGGGTTTGGCGTCCATGGGAATCGAGGTCGCGACGGTCAACAACGAGATGCTCTGCGACATGGAAGCGATGGAAGCGCTCGCATGGCGCATCCACCAGCGTATGGGTAAACGATATCAGAATCGTGTAGAGGCTCGTCGAAAGAGGCAAGATGCTCTGCTGAATACGCTCCGAGCATGTTTTGGGCTTAAGCCAGCATAGATGTTGGTTTTGAGAGGGGGTCTGTGTATAGGTGCTGTGCAAAAAGTGGCAAAAATGAGTACTGATACAAAATTAGTAACAGCAAAATCTGATATTTGCGGATCGAGAAACGGTAAAAATCGCGAAGATAATAAACAAATGTGGGAAATTAAGGCGCTAAGCAGGGCTAAATGAGCTCGAAACCGGCTCACGAGGTGGAAAATCGCTGCTACTAAATTGGTAACAGTGCTCATATTTGCCGTTTTTTGCACACGGCCCCTAAAACGGGCGTCTCGAGGCTCCCCATAGGGGGCGACGAGCTCAATCTGGCCACGTGCAGCCCGTCCTGACCTGCGAAATCTGTACTCGCGATGCGAATGACGCCCCTAACCTTAAACTTTAGCTTGAACTTAGCTATAATGCGCTACGTTCCTACCAGGCTGTGGTTGCGGACGGACGAAATGCCCGTCCTAGTCCAAGACAGACGCGGTCAAAGGGATCCACGTAAGCGACCGCGTGCGCGCGGCGCGATCATGGCGCGTCCTAGATGTAAGCCGCACCGTCCGTTCTACTTTCTTTGGGGCAATACCGCCTCGCGGGCGAGCGGGCCAGTCGTGAAGGTGGCTGCGGCCTCCCGAGCAAACACCCCGGTGCGCAAGTGTGGGGTCAAATACCAGGTCAGCTGGTGGGAACAATCTGATATTCCGCGCATCGCACGGATCGTATACGACACAGAAGGCAGGGTAGTGGACATGGTGAGGGGCAGCTTGATGCACGCGGCTCGGTTAGGTGCTGGGACCGCAGCGGTCATCGCCGTTTTGGGTCTGAGCGGATGCGCGTTCAACCCGCTGTCTACGTTCACGACTCCCACGATCGACCAGATCGAGTACGAGACCGTCACGCCCACGGTGTCGGATGATGCCCTGTTCACCCCCGGTACCCTGACGGTCGCCCTCGATACTTCCGATGCGCCGCAGGCCATGCAGGGCACCGACGGCGAGCTCACGGGGTATGCGGTCGACGCTGCCCGCGCCCTTGCAAGCCGTATGGGCCTTAAAGTTGCCTTCGTCGATGCGTCTTCTGCTGATTCCGTGCTTGGCGACAAAAAGGCCGACATCTTCATTGGCGATATCAATTCCACGGATGATGACATCAGCACGCTTGGTACTTGCCTGTACGACGCTGCGGCAGTATTCGGAAAGACGAGCGACGGCGAGTCGCTGAGCGTTTCCACCGAAACGCTTAACACCGCTACCCTGGGCGTTCAGACCTCCTCGGCCTCGCAGGAAGCGCTCGCCAAGCAGAGCATCACGGCCAACCAAAAGACCTTCTCCAACATCAACGAGTGCTTTGAGGCACTCGAGTCCGGCGAGGTCGACTACGTGATCTGCGACTCCACGGCCGGCGGCTACCTTGCGCGCCTGATGAGCCAGGTCTCTTACGTCGGCACGCTCGAGACGCCCTCGACGCTCGGCGTCGCGGGCCTCGCGGCCAACGACGAGCTATGCCGTGCCGTGAGCGATGCCCTCGACGGTATCACGGTCGATGGCACGCTCGAGGCGGTCCACTCCGTCTGGTACGGCACGATGCCCTATGACCTCACCACCAAGACGGTCTCGGGCGCCGACGTGCAGCCGACCGACACCGGATCCAGCGAGTCCGCATCCTCCGATTCGAGCAGCGATGGTGCATCCTCCGAGGATAAATCGTCCAGCCAGGAGGGCACTATCACCGACGACGACATTAACAAGCTCAATAGCTAGTTATTGCTAGGGGTGGCGTCTCCTATGCGCTAGGAGGGACGCCTCTTCACGGTTTCAACACGCATCGCCGGGCTCTCCCAACAGGGGAGCCCGGCTTTTTCGTTTCCATAAAACCAGCAGGTCAAAGACATTTTTTAGGTGCAAAACCAAAGTCGCCGACGCCCTCCCATAGCGCACTTTGCCACAGAAAAGTGCGAGACTTCGGTATGCGGTATTAAGCAATCGTTATTCGGGTCTTTAGGAATCCGCGTGATTAAATGCACGGCAATGGGTACATAGCCAGTACAGTAAGTCCCCGAGGCAGATTGGAGCCACGTATGGATATCAAGGTTTCTGGACGCAAGACGACGGTAACCGATGCTCTGCGTGCGCATGTGGATGAGAAGATCGGCGAGGCGCTCAAGGTTTTCGATATCGAGCCCATGACAGTCGACGTCGTGCTTCGTTATGAGAAGAACCCCTCGAACCCCAACCCGGCAATCGTCGAGGTCACGGTTCGTGCCCGCGGCTCTGTGATTCGCGTTGCCGAGCACGGCGCAGATATGTATGCCGCCATCGACCTCTCCGCCGATAAGGTTACCCGCCAGCTGCGCAAGTTCAAGACTAAGGTCGTGGACAACCGCCAGGGTGGTGCCAGCGCCGCGGATGTCGCACCGGTCGAGCGCGTCGAGGATCTGGCCGACCTGCTGCTGCCCGAGGAGGAAGACGACCTGCTCGTCCGCGAGAAGGTTATCGATGTCACCCCGATGACTGAGGAGCAGGCGCTGGTGCAGACCGATCTGCTGGGCCACGACTTCTACGTGTTCGAGAACGCGACGACCGGTCTCACCAATGTGGTGTATCACCGTAAGAATGGTGGATATGGCATCATCAAGCCCCGCATCGAAACACTTGACGAGTAAAATACGTTAACTTGCATGAGTTAACGGTTGGCGGCCATCCCATGCGGGTGGCCGCCTTTTTACGTAAGGAGTCGCTTTGATGGACAAGGCCGCATCCGCCGGTCATTCGGACCGTTGCCGCATCGTCGTCGATACCTGCTGCGACTTTAGCCCCGAGGTCGCCGCGAACCTTGATGTCGATATCCTGGGTTTCCCCTTCATTATCGATGGCGAGGAGCGCACGGACGACATCTGGTCGAGCATGAGCCCTAAGGAGTTCTACGACCGCATGCGCGCCGGTGCCCGCGTGTCCACCTCGGCTGTGTCGCTCGGTCGCTATATCGAGTTTTTTACCGAGTGCGCCAAAGAGGGCACGCCCACGGTCTACCTGTGCTTTACCTCGGCGCTGTCGTCGAGCTACAACTCCGCGTGCCAGGCGGCAGATGTCGTGCGCGCCGAGTATCCCAACTTTGAGCTCTACGTGGTCGACAACGCTCTGCCCTGCGCGGCCGGTGCGCTCTTGGCGCTCGAGGCCGTGCGCCAGCGTTCGGCGGGACTGACCGCCAAGCAGCTGGTCGATTGGGCAAACGAGGCAAAGACCTACGTGCACGGCTACTTTACGCTCGAGAGCTTCGACGTACTGGCTGCCGGCGGCCGCATTCCTCCCGCGGCGGCGCAGCTCACGGCAAAGCTCGACGTCAAGCCCGAGCTCTCCTACGACTTGGCCGGCTCGCTGTCGCTGATCGGCGTCAACCGCGGCCGCAAGAAGGCGCTCAAGTCCATCCTCAAGTCGTTCCGCGAGAACTACGTGCCCGATCGCACCATGCCCATCGCCATCATGACGGCCGATGCCGAAAAGGATGGCGACTGGCTCGAAGCCGCCATCCGCAAGGAGGAGGGTTGCGCCGACGTCACGATCATTCGCGGCTCCGTGGGTCCCACCATCGGCTCGCACGTGGGCCCCGGCATGGTGGGCTGCGCGTTTTGGGGTAAGAACCGCGCCGACAAGGCCTCGCTTTCCGACCGCATCGCTCGCCGCGTGCGCGGGCAGTAGGCAAGCGATGCGTCCGTAATCGCCCTCGACTCACAGCCCAAACGCTGGCACCGAGTATTCAACCTGGTAATAACACCCAACCCAAAAGGAAAGGTTTCATGGCAAACAAGCTCTCTGTCGCATTTATCGGCACCGGAATTATGGGTGCCCCCATCGCCGGCCACATTCTGGACGCTGGCTATCCCGTCACGGTCAACAACCGCACCAAGTCCAAGGCCGCAGCGCTCGTTGAGCGCGGTGCCGTTTGGGCCGATACGCCGGCAGATGCCGCGGCGAACGCCGACGTCGTCTTTACCATGGTGGGTTATCCCTCCGAGGTCGAGGAGCTCTACCTGGCGGGCGACGGCCTGCTCGCGTGCACTAAGCCCGGCGCGGTCCTGATTGACCTCACCACGAGCTCGCCCGAGCTGGCGCGCGACATTGCCGAGGCCGCCCAGGTCACGGGCCGTATGGCGTTTGACTGCCCCGTCACCGGCGGCGAGTCGGGAGCTATCGCCGGCACGCTTACGGCTATCGTGGGCGCCACCGAGAACGACATCGCTCCGGTCCGCGACATCCTTTCCACCTTTGCGGCAACCATCTGCTGCTTCGATGGCGCCGGCAAGGGCCAGGCTGCCAAGCTTGCCAACCAGGTGTCGCTGGGCGCCTGCATGGTCGGCATGGCAGACGCCATGGCATTTGCCGAGCTGAGCGGCCTCGATTTGGAGAAAACCCGCCAGATGATCTTGGGCGGCACCGGTAAGTCCGGCGCCATGGAGAGCCTGGCGCCTAAGGCGCTCGACGGCGACTACAAGCCCGGCTTTATGGTCGAGCACTTTATTAAGGACCTGCGCTTGGCGCTCGCCTATGCCGACGACCGCGAGCTTGCGCTGCCCGGCGCCGACGTGGCCTTTACGCTCTACGACATGCTTGATGCCATCGGTGGTGCCAAGCTGGGCACCCAGGCCGTCACGGTCCTCTATAAGGAGGAGGCCGACGCCATCGCCGCCGGTCTGGACTGGTCGCAGTATCGTCCCGAGGAGCACGGTGCTCACGAGGAAGGCTGCGGTTGCGGCGAGCATGGGGACGACCACGAGTGCGGTTGTGGACACCACCATGGCGAGGACCACGAGTGCTGCGGCGGTCACGGTCATGACGACGGCCACGAGTGCTGCTGCGGCCACCATCACGGGGAGTAGCGCCCATGAGCTGGACGTTCGTGGTGCTTGCGCTGGCGCTCTTTCTCTTCGCGATCTACATCGGCTTTTTGTGCGGCCAGTGGGCGTGCGAAAAGCGCGTCATCACCAAGCGCGACTACTGGATTGCCAACTTTGCGGGAGCGGCGGCAGTCGTCCTGCTGACCTGGGTGTTCTCGCTGTTCCCGCTGGTGCAGTTTGCGCCGATCGGCTGGCTCGGCGGCTTTATCGCCGGCCTTAAGATGAGCTTTGGCGAGTCCGTCGGTCCGTGGCGCAAGCACGACGAGGTCTTTAACGTCAACAAGGCACACCGCGCCGCCGCCGACGCGGGCGATGCCGAGGAACGCCGCCGTGCGCGTCGTAATGGCGCTGCCGACCGACAGCTCATCTCGGTCACCGATGACAGCAAGGGTGCTGGCAAGCACGCTAAGAAATAGTAAAAAGAGGTAACTATGGCAGAAAACAAAGACGAACAGCTCACCGACGAGGAGCTGGCGCAGCTTCAGCTGGCAGAGGAGAACGAGAATGCCGTCGACCGTCTGGTCCAGGAGCTCGGCTGCCCCACGCGCCGCATCCGCCAGTTTGCCGCCCGCGTGCTGCACCTGCTCGCCGAGCGCGATCCGCAGCGCGTCGTGCCCTGCGTCCCCGCGCTGATCGAGGCACTCGACCGCCCCGAGGCTCAGACCCGCTGGGAGGCCCTCGATGCCCTGACGGCGCTTGCCACCACCTGTCCCGAGCAGCTGGGCGATGCCTTTGAGGGCGCCGAGACCGCACTGTTCGACGAGATTTCCTCCACGCTGCGCTATGCCGCCTTCCGCCTGCTGTGCGTGTGGGGCGCCACGAGCGTCGAGCGTTCGCGCGAGGCTTGGCCCATCCTGGACGAGGCCATTCAGTGCTACCACGGCGACCTCGAGTATCGCGACATGCTCGGTTGCCTGTACGAGTTTGGCCAGGGCGAGATCGACGCCGAGGTCGCCGAGAAGCTTGCGCTGCGCCTTAAGTTCGATGCCGAGAACGGCAAGGGCAGCTATCTCAAGGCCCGTTCGAGCGAGATTTGCGAAATGCTTGTTAAACGCTTTGACCTTGATCTCTCCAAAAAGAAGAAGCGTGCTAGCGTTAAAAAATCTGACGCCGCCGAAGACGAGGAGTAACAGATTATGGCGCACGATGTAGTCCTGATTCCCGGTGACGGTATCGGTCCCGAGATTACGCAGGCCATGCGCCGCGTGGTCGAGGCCACCGGTGTCCAGATCAATTGGAATGTCCAGGAGGCCGGTGCCGGCGTCATGGACGAGTTTGGCACGCCGCTGCCCCAGCACGTGCTCGATGCGGTCGCCGAGACCAAGGTTGCCATCAAGGGTCCCATCACCACGCCGGTCGGCACGGGTTTCCGCAGCGTTAACGTTGCCCTTCGCAAGCACTTCGACCTGTATGCCTGTGTGCGCCCCTGCCTGTCGCAGCCGGGCGACGGCTCGCGCTTCCGCGATGTCGACCTGGTCATCGTGCGCGAGAACACCGAGGACCTCTACGCCGGCATCGAGTTCGATGAGGGCGCTGCCGAGGTCGAGGAGCTCTCGCAGCTTGTCGAGCGCTCGGGTCAGAAGACCTTCGCCGCCGATTCCGCCATCTCGATCAAGCCCATCTCCATCGCCAAGAGCCGCCGCATTGTGGAGTATGCCTTTGAGTATGCCCGCCGCTGCGGCCGCAAAAAGGTGACGGCCGTGCATAAGGCCAACATCATGAAGGCGACCGACGGCCTGTTCCTGCGCGTTGCGCGCGAGGTGGCCGCCAACTATCCCGATATCGAGTTCAACGACAAGATTGTCGACGCCACTTGCATGGGCCTGGTCCAGAACCCCAACGACTTCGATGTCCTGGTGCTGCCCAACCTGTACGGCGACATCGTGAGCGACCTGTGCGCCGGCCTGGTGGGTGGCTTAGGGATGGCCCCCGGCTCCAACATCGGTGCCGATTGCGCCATCTTCGAGGCAACGCACGGCTCCGCGCCCGATATCGCTGGCCAGGATATCGCCAACCCCACGGCCGAGATCCTTTCTGCTGCGATGATGCTCGATCACCTGGGCGAGAACGACGCTGCTAATCGCATTCGCGCCGCCGTATCTGCCACGCTCGACGAGGGCGAGCAGGTTACCGGTGACGTGCGTCGTGCCCAGACCGGCTCCGTCGAGGGGGCCGTGGGCACGCAGGCCTTTGCCGATGCCGTTATCGCGCACCTGGCCTAAGGCATGCGTGCTGCAAACGCCTAAATAGTACTTAAGTGTTTGCGTATAACCTGAGAATCAATACGCCCGGCGCTCTGTCGGGCGTATTCTATTGAGGACTATGTTTCCTAACAAGGAGTAACCGATATGGGTCTGATTCAAAAGAAGGACGAGAAGGACGAGATCGACGGCATCCAGATCATCGAGCGCGGCGAAGGCCCCGACGGTGACGAGGACGAGAAGATCGACCTGGTCGCCGGTACGTCTGCCGAGCACATTGCTGCCGGTACGACGGCCGAGGAGGAGGACGCCCGTCTGGAGGCTCAGATTGCCGCGGATGCCGCTGACGAGAATCTGATGCCCGAGGCCCAGGATGAGGACGACGATATCCTGGGTTCCGATGAAGACGATCGCGTATCCAAGCACAAGAAGACGATGATCGCCGCCTTTGTGGTTGCCGTCGTGATCGCTGCGGTGGTCGGCTTCTTTATTGGCAATGGCGGCTTTGGCGGCAAGGGTGTCGGCTCGGCGACCCTGACCGAGGACCAGCTCGATTCGACCGTGGCAAGCTATAGCTACAACGGCAAGAAGAGCGATATCACCGCGCGCGAGGCCATCGAGAGCCAGTACAGCCTCGATACCGTCAAGGATAGTGATGGCAACTACACCGCTCCTTCTGCCGACGTCATCCTGTCCTACGTGCGCAACAAGATCCTGCTCGATGCCGCCGAGGACGAGGGCATTACCGTCTCTTCCAAGGAGATGAAGAAGTACGCCGAGGATTCCATCGGCACTTCTGACTACAAGACCATGGCCACGCAGTATGGCGTGTCCAAGGACCAGGCCAAGCAGATCGTCCGCCAGTCCGCGACGCTGCAGAAGCTCTACAAGAAGAAGGTGGGCGATAGCTCCGCAAGCATGCCGACCGCTCCGACCGAGCCTTCTGACGGCAACGAGGAGACCGCGAGCAAGGATTACGCCGACTACATCATCAACCTTGCCGGCGATGAGTGGGATAGCTCAAAGGGCACTTGGAAGGACGAGAGCAGCACCTACGCTAAGGCCTTTGCCGACGATGCCTTTACGGCCGATAGCGCTACCTATAAGCAGGCCATGACCGCCTATTACACCGCCTACCAGCAGTATTCCTCGCAGGCTTCGAGCGCCAGCTCCAAGTGGACCGAGTATGCTAACGGCCTCTACGCCAAGGCCAACATCAGCATCTACGGCCTGTTTGCGTAAAGAGTCGCACGGCTCATCGAGCATCTAGCCGATAGACAGCAGAAAGTCCGCCAGTACGGAAGTCGTTCTGGCGGACTTTTTGCGTTGAGGCGTGATTGGCGGCTTAATTATGGCTATTCATCTTTAAGTCCAAAAAGGCTATCGGCTTCATCGTCGGATATATATTCCAGTACATCGCCCGGTTGGCAGTCGAGTGCCCGACATATCGCGTCAAGAGTTGAAAAACGTATGGCAGAAACCTTGCCCGTCTTAATGCGTGACATATTGACTTGGGAGATGCCCACGCGTTCCGCAAGTTCTTTGGATGAGATCTTGCGTTCGGCGAGCATGCGGTCGAGCCGCAGAATGATCATGGATTCCCCCTAGAGCAACTCGTCATCTTGTTTTTGCAGGATACACCCGTAGCGGAAGATGCTGGCAATCAGGATAATAATCAGGCCTGCAAAGAGCATAGAGGGCTCGAACAGCTGGCCGCCGAAGGCATCTGTAAAGCTGCCGCCAAATCCCGAAAGCATCAATCCCGTGACTATGGCACCAAGGAGTCTCACGGCAGCGCCGCCGATAAGGAACAAAAGCCCAACTCGATGTAGCATACGGCTGCATTCAAGGTCAAAGGGCCTGCCCGCCTTTTCAATGATGGAGAAAAGCTTGTATGCGCTCAGTGCGATAGCGAGCGCGAGGAATGTCATCATGACGCTCCCCATGGCGGTGTGACCGTCGTGCGCGATGAGCATAAGTGGGGTCTGTGCATTGGCACCGACGAGAGCGAGGCACGGTCCTTCGCCGGCTTGAAGTTCTACGGATTGGAGACAGAATCCTTGGGAGAGACTGGGCAATATGAGTAGAAGGTCGATTGCAATGACTGCGAAGAGTCCCAGAGCGAGTGCCGCAGTGGCGCAGATTGTGGCCCATTTGCAGATGCGGGTGAGCCTCCTCAGCTCGGCTATTGTCTGTTCGCGACCGATGGCTTCATTCGATGCGGATACGTTCCGGCGGATCATAGCCCCTCCAACCAATCTCTTGGATGATACTTGTATCTTATATCATAATTAATGACAAACGATAAATAATTACGGATACTGACTAAGTAATGATTGAAAACGATTAGCATGAACTATTAGCTCGTTTTGGGTGTCGGAGTTTGGCGCGCGGGGGATGAGGACAAATGCCAAAACTTCCCGTGATCGCACAAGTGCTTCATCGGGTTCCCCGATTCATCTGGGAAAATAACTGCAAACGATTGCAAGTAACCGGTGAGCGGTCGAAAACTACCGTTCACCGATAATCTCAAAACTGGTTCTAACTGGTATTAAGGCAAAAAGACCAATTCACATATCTTCACAATGACCTGCAATTTTTCTACACGCTATTTTTAGCCGCCCTGCGTTGTTTAGACACAGGAAAAGATCCGATCTTTTGCCAAAGCATTTCGAAACGGTTTCAAAACCGCAGGTAGAAGTGTTAACGACCGGTAAACGGTCGAAATATCACCGTGAGCGGTGCAAAAACGTTTTACCGTATGAATCAACGAAAGCGACCTCTTCTGGGGTGATATAGTGACAACAACACATCACGTGGTTACTACCAGTTTAGAAACCACTGGTCTTCAAAGAACGCTTTCTAAGAAGCTTTAAGGGCGAGCGCCCGCTGGCTTCCGAAAATCATCGGACTCAGATTGTACACACCTTCGGAAGGGAAATTTGAATGGTTGGCTTTATTCTTACCGGTCATGGACAGTTCGCACCCGGCCTAGCTAGCGCTATCGCTATGGTTGCCGGCGACCAGCCCGCTTTTACCGTCGTTCCTTTTGAGGGCGACCAGGCTGCTTCTTACGGTGAGGATCTCCGCGCCGCTATTACCGCCATGCGCGAGGAGTGCGATGGCGTGCTCGTCTTTACCGACCTGCTTGGCGGCACCCCGTTCAACCAGTCGATGATGATTGCCCAGGATGTCGACAACGTCGAGGTTCTGACTGGCACCAACCTTCCCATGGTTATTGAGCTTCTGTTCCTCCGCGGCAATGCCACGCTCGCCGAGCTTGGCGAGCAGGCCGTGACCGTTGGCCAGACGGGCGTCACCGCCCAGACGGTCGCATCCGTTGCCGGCTCCGAGGAAGAGGATATCTTCGGCGACGAGGACGGCATCTAATGGCCGATTTCGGAGCCAACGTCCTGAGCTCCTCGGTCGCCCTTTTAGGCCTGCTTGCCATCATGGGCTTGATTTACACCATCTGGTCGCAAATCAACATGAAGAAGAAGCAAAAGTACTTCAAGGAGCTGCACACCGAGCTCAAGCCGGGTCAGGAGGTTCTTTTCGCCGGCGGTATCTACGGAACCGTCAAAGGCATCGAAGGCGAGAAGGTCCAGATCAAAGTCCGATCCGGAGCCGTCGTAGATGTTTCGCGTTACGCGATTCAGGAGATCAAGTAACTGTCGTCAGCAAATAACGAAAGGAAGCTGATCAACATGGCAGAACCCAACATTCTTCTTACCCGCATCGATAACCGACTGGTTCATGGTCAGGTTGCCACCCAGTGGAACTCCACTCTGGGCTCCAACCTCATCCTCGTCGCCAACGACGACGTGGCGTCCAACACCATGCGCCAGAACCTCATGAAGATGGCCGCTCCCGCCGGCGTCGCTACGCGTTTCTTCTCCCTGCAGAAGACCATCGACGTCATTGGCAAGGCGAGCCCGCGCCAGAAGATCTTCATCGTGGCCGAAACACCGGAAGACGTGCTTACGCTCGTCAAGGGCGGTGTGCCTATAAAGAAGGTAAACATCGGCAACATGCACATGTCGGAAGGAAAGCGCCAAGTCGCCACCTCCGTCGCAGTTAACGACGAGGATGTCGCTGCGTTTAAAGAGCTGCAGGAATTGGGGGTGGAGTTGGAGATCAGGCGCGTTCCGAGCACGCCTGTTGAGGACACGAGCAAGCTCTTCTCGTAATCCTCGTGATCCACGTTGTCAGGAGTGAAACCCTGACGTTCTGTACGTGATATCCAAAGTGCGTACATACATTTTGAAAGGAGGAGCAAGATGGAATACTCGATCATCCAGATCGCTCTGGTCTTCGTCGTCACGTTCATCGCGGCAATCGACCAGTTTGACTTCCTCGAGTCTCTCTATCAGCCCATCGTCACCGGCGCCGTCATCGGTCTTATCCTTGGCGACCTCAACACCGGTCTTCTCGTGGGTGGTACTTATCAGCTCATGACGATCGGCAACATGCCGATCGGAGGCGCTCAGCCGCCTAACGCCGTCATCGGCGGCATCATGGCAGCCATTCTCGCTATCGCCACGGGCCTCGAGCCCAACGCGGCAGTCGGCCTCGCCATTCCGTTCGCTCTGCTTGGCCAGCTTGGCGTTACCCTGGTCTTCACGCTTATGTCCCCGCTTATGTCCACGGCCGATAACATGGCTCACAACGCGGACACCAAGGGCATCGAGCGCCTGAACTACTTCGCCATGGCTCTGCTCGGCCTGATCTTCGCTGTCGTCGTCACCCTGTTCTTCATCGCTGGCGCTACCATCGGTCAGACCATCGCTTCCGCCATCCCGACTTGGCTGCAGACCGGTCTGTCCGCTGCAGGCGGCATGATGCGCTTCGTCGGCTTCGCCGTCCTGCTCAAGGTTATGATGAACCGCGATATGTGGGGCTTCTTCCTCATGGGCTTTGGCCTCGCGCTCATCACCGTTGCCAACGATTCTCTGGCAACCCCTGCTCTGCTCATCCTCGCTCTCATCGGTTTCGGCATCGCTTTCTGGGACTTCCAGCAGCAGACCGAGCTGAAGGGTGCAGCTGTTTCTGACGGAGGTGACTTCGAAGATGGCATCTAATGAGTATGTGATCCCGGAGCACTACGAGGATCTCACTCCTGCTCCGCAGCTCGACCAGAAGACCCTCAACAAGATGGCTTGGCGCTCCTGCTTCCTGCAGGCCTCGTTCAACTACGAGCGTATGCAGGCCGCTGGCTGGCTCTACTCCATCATCCCCGGTCTGGAGAAGATCCACACCAACAAGAACGACCTCGCGGCTTCCATGAGCCACAACCTGGAGTTCTTCAACACCCACCCGTTCCTTGTCACCTTTGTTATGGGCATCGTGCTTTCGCTCGAGCAGAACAAGGTTGACATCCCCACGATCCGCGCCGTCCGCGTCGCCGCAATGGGCCCGCTCGGTGGTATCGGTGACGCCCTGTTCTGGCTGACGCTCGTGCCTATCACGGCCGGCATCACCTCCAACATGGCCATCAACGGCAACGCCGCTGCGCCGATCATCTTCCTGGTGATCTTCAACGCCGTCCAGTTCGCTCTGCGCTTCTGGCTCATGAACTGGTCCTACAAGCTTGGCACCAGCGCTATTGACGCTCTGACCGCCAACATGCAGGCCTTCACGCGTGCCGCTTCCATCATGGGCGTCTTCGTCGTCGGTTGCCTGGTCGTCACCATGGGTGGCACCCAGATCAACCTCCAGATCCCCAACGGCACCACCCGTGGCCTTGCCCCTACTACCGTGATCGTCTCCGAGAAGGAGGCCGAGAACTTCACCGGTATGGAGGGCATCGATACCGAGACCGCTGAGGCCGGTACCATCGCCATGACCGATGAGGACGGCAACGCCCTCACCGCCGTCGATGCCGACGGCAACGAGGTCAAGTGCGGCGTCGCCGATCTGGGCAACGGCATGGAGTCCGTGACCTACGCTACCGTCACCGAGGATCCGGTCAACTTCTCTGTTGCCGACACCCTCAACACCATCGTCCCGAAGCTCGTCCCGCTTATGCTTACGCTGCTGCTTTACTACATGTTCGCTAAGCACAGCTGGACCCCGACCAAGGGCATTCTGCTGCTCTTCGTCCTCGGCATCCTGGGCGCTGGCCCGCTTGGTCTCTGGCCGAGCATCTGGTAAGGCTCTAGCTTGAGGGGTGTGTCCCTACGCGGCTCACACCCCGACCCCTTAAGCCATGTGTATGTTAAAAGCCGCGTGCTCGAAAGAGCGCGCGGCTTTTGTTTTCTTGTTGATTCGGGTGTGGCAGACAGATAATGCTAAACACCCAAGGTAGTAGCCGAGTTTGAGAAAATGGGAGGATAGGATGGCGATCGGAGCGCGTAAGCAACCGCTGTACGATCAGCTGGTCGATATTCTGACCGAAAAGATCGACCATGAATATCGCGCCGGTGACATGATTCCTTCCGAGCGCGAACTATCGGAGCGCTATGGTCTCTCGCGCACTACGGTACGCCTGGCTCTGCAGGAACTGGAGCGTTTAGGATTGGTGGTTCGGCAGCACGGTCGCGGTACCTTTGTGACCGACCGTTCGGCAAAGGCAACCAATCTTATGCAGTCCTACAGCTTTACCGAGCAGATGCGCGCGATGGGTCGCGACCCCGAGACCACGATTCTCGAGTTTTGCGAGATGGAGGCCGATAAGAATCTGGCCGAGCATATGGGATTGCGTATCGGCGATCGCATTTTTAAGCTCAAGCGCCTTCGTTCTGCCGACAACATGCCCATGATGGTCGAACGCAGCTATCTACCGGTTCGTCAATTTCTGTCCCTAAAGCGACCGCTACTGGAGCGTAAGCCGCTTTACGATGTGATTGAGCAAGACTTTCAGCAAAAGATACGCGTGGCCGAAGAGGAGTTCTATGCGAGCATAGCCCGTCCCACCGACGCCCACCTTTTGGGAATTGTCGAGGGCTCGCCTGTGCTCGATTTGGTCAGGACTACGTATAACGAGTCAAACGAGGTTGTGGAGTATACACTCTCGGTTGCTCGTGCCGATCAGTTTAAATACAAGGTTTACCACCAGCGTAGCGACTAGTGTTCGCATCGTATCCATATGATGATTCTTTGCATTTAACTGGTTACTACCAGATAACCAACCGAAGTGTATAATTGCACGTCAGAGGATTACTTCTAGAGAGAGGTATTAGAAATGTTCGAGAAGAGTGTCGAGGAGCTCACCGAGCTCGGCGCCCAGATCACCACGGCCGAGATTGCTCAGCAGCCCGAGCTTTGGCGCGATACGCTCAACATCTATCGCGAGAACAAGGAGGCCATCGAGGCCTTCCTGGCCGAGGCTCGCGCTATGGGCGAGGGTCGTCTGTCCGTTGTCTTCACCGGTGCCGGTACGTCCGACTACGTTGGCGATACCTGCGCCCCGTACCTGCGTCACGCTGGCAACACTGATCTCTACGACTTTAAGCCCATCGCCACGACCGACATCGTGAGCGCCCCGCGCGACTTCCTGCGCGCCGAGGATCCCACGCTCGTGGTTTCCTTTGCCCGCTCTGGCAACAGCCCCGAGAGCCTTGCCGCCGTTGCCGTTGCCAAGGAGCTCGTCCACAACGTCAAGTTCCTCAACATCACCTGCGCTCCCGAGGGCAAGCTCGCCGTCGAGTCTGCCGATGATCCCAACGCGCTGACGCTGCTCATTCCGCGCGCCAACGACAAGGGCTTCGCCATGACCGGTTCTTATTCCTGCATGACCCTGCTCTCCACCCTTATTTTCGACACTGCCTCTGACGAGCAGAAGGCCGAGTGGGTCGAGACGATTGCCAAGATGGGCGAGGAGGTCATCTCCCGTGAGCCTGAGATCGCCGATTACCTGGCTGGCGACTTCAACCGCGTGACCTACTTGGGTTCTGGCTCCTTCGGTGGCCTTGCCCAGGAGAGCCAGCTCAAGATCCTCGAGCTCGCTCACGGTCTGGTCGCTACTTCCTACGACACCTCCATGGGCTATCGTCACGGACCTAAGTCCTTCGTCGACGATAAGACGCTCGTCTTCGTGTTCGTCAACAACGACGCCTACACCCGTCAGTACGACATCGACATCCTCAACGAGATCGGTGGCGACAAGATCGCTCAGCACACCGTTGCCGTTCAGCAGGATGGCGCTACCGTCTACGAGGGCGAGTCCTTCACCTTTAAGGGCTACGAGGCGCTTCCCGAGGGCTACCTTGCCCTGCCGTTCGTGATGTTTGCCCAGGCTATCAGCCTGCTCAACTCCGTGCGCGTGGGCAACACGCCCGATACGCCGAGCCCCACCGGCACGGTCAACCGCGTGGTTAAGGGCGTGACGATTCACCCCTTCACCGCTTAATCGCGTCCCCCTGTAAGGGCGCCCGTCCGCTCATAACGGCGGGCGGGCGCTTTTTGTTTTTACATGGACCGGGTATAAGCATTACCACAGTCAACTGCTTTAGAAGCAAGGAGTGCATATGAGCACGTACGCAATTAAGGCTGACAAGTTCTTCTTGCCGGCAGGCCCGCAACTGGGCGGCTATCTTATGGTCGAGGATGGCGTTTTTGGCGCCTGGCAGGCCGACGAGCCCTCTTGCGAGATTAAGGACTACACGGGATCGTGGATCGCACCGGGTATGGTCGATACCCACATCCATGGCTTCTATAACCACTCGACTACCGATAACGATCCCGAGGGCATTGATATCAGCTCGACCGAGCTCGCCCGTCGCGGTACCACCAGCTGGCTGCCCACGACGTTCACCGATGGCGTCGAGCAGATCAAGGACGCCTGCGCTGCTATCGCCAAGGCGGACGAGGGCCGCGGCCCCGACTTCTGCGGTGCCCGCATTCAGGGCATCTACCTGGAGGGCCCCTTCTTTACCATGAAGCACGTGGGCGCGCAGAACCCCGCCTACCTGATCGATCCTTCCGAGGAGGTCTTCGATCAGTGGCAGGAGGCTGCGGGCGGTCGCATCGTTAAGAGCGCCATGGCGGCCGAGCGCGACGGTGCCGCTGCTTATGCGGCTGCTCTGAACGCCAAAGGTGTGGTGACCAGCATCGGTCACTCCGACGCCACCTACGATGAGTGCATCGCTGCCATCAACGCCGGTGCCAGCTGCTTTACGCATACCTATAACGGCCAGCGCGGGCTGCATCACCGTGAGCCCGGTGTCGTGGGCGCTGCCATGTCCACGCCCGAGACCTACGCCGAGATCATCTGCGACGGCAAGCACGTAAACCCTGCCGCCATCAAGGCGCTGCTGCAGGCAAAGGGCTGGCAGCACACGGTGCTCATCACCGACTGCCTGGGTTGCGGCGGCATGCCCGAGGGCAGCTACACCAGTGGTGGCATGGACGTCATCATGAAGGACAACCTGTGCTGGCTCGCCGACGGCAAGAGCATTGCCGGCTCGGTGCTCACGCTTGCCCAGGGCGTCAAGAACATCGTCGACTGGGGCATCGCCAGCGCCGATATCGCCATTCGCATGGCAACTGAGGTGCCGGCGCGCTCTGCACACATCGAGGATAAGTGCGGCAGCATCATGCCGGGTCGCGACGCCGACTTTGTCGTGTTCGACCATGAGCTCACCCTCGTCGAGACGTATGTTGGCGGCCAGAGCGTCGGCAACGCCTTTACCGAGTAACGAAAGAAAAAGACGGCGGGCCCGAATCTGCTCGGACCCGCCGTACGGGTTAAACGCTCAAAAGCACCTTTACAGTTACAGCTTGCTAGCGATTTTCTTTGCCGTACGCTTAACGCCGGCCACCAGGCCTCCTGCAGGATGCTCCTTCTCGTATGCTAGGCGCTTCTCGCGCTTGGCGTACTCTTCGACGATGATGTCTCCATACTCGTCTTCGATCTTGTCGAAGAAGTCGACGGCACCCTTAATTTCCTCAGCGGTCGGGTGCCCCTTTTGGACACCGCCGGTGAGTTTGAACGGCCCCCACGTATCAAAGCCGGGGCAGCCGTAGACACCCATAAAGATGGCCTGCCTCATGCGGCAGATGCCATCGATATCCTTGCCGTACCACTTGTTTTTGCCACCGTAGGTCATAAGGCCAAACACCTTGTCCTGCGGCTGCAGCACGTTCGTGAGCACGCGTGCCATGTCCTTGTCGATCTCGGAGTAATAGATGCCCGTGGCGACACCGATCAGATGATATTCGTGCAGGTTGGGATACTCGTTTTTGCCGAGCGCCTTGACGTCGAGGGTATCGATTTCGGGGTGCGCCTCGACGATGGCGTCCACGAGCTTTTTCGTATTGCCGTGGTGGCGTGAGGCATAAAGGATGATGGTTCGCATAAGAAGGCCTTTCAGCTGTAATTGCTTCAATGTCTGTATGGTACCCCGTTGCATGGCTGGGATACCGGACGCATCGATGAACGTGCGGGTTTGTCCTTTGGTCAGGGCCGAGACGGGTTCTTGCGAGCAAAAAGCAGTTGTTCGAAAGGATGGACAATGGAATACGCTCTCTCCAACGATTCGATTTCTATCAAGGTCTCCACGGCCGGCGGCTCGTTTACCTCGATTGAGGCTGGAGGTCGCGAGTACCTGTGGCAGGGTGATCCCGCCGTGTGGTCCGGCCGGGCACCGATTTGCTTCCCGATTTGCGGAGGCTTGCGCGATAACAGCGCCATGACGTTTGCCGGGCATCATGTAAAGCTCGCTCGCCACGGATTTGCGCGCAAACAGGAGTGGAAGCTGCTGAGCCAAGGCGAAAACGAGCTGGTGATGTGCCTGGCTTCCGAGGATAACGCCGCGCTGCTGAGCGATTATCCGTACCCGTTTAAGCTTGTCGCCCGCTATACGCTTGAGGGAGATGCCGTGCGCGTCTCCTATGAGGTGACCAACGAGGGAACCGAGGACATGCCGTTCTTTATCGGCGGTCATCCCGGCTTTAGGTGTCCGCTCGATGAGGGCGAGTCCTATACGGACTACGAGCTGCGCTTTGAGAAGGATGAGGCTGCGGAGCTCTGCACCGCCGTTCCTTCGACTGGCTTGATTGATGTGGACAGGCGCTCCAAGAACCCCATGGTTGGAAAGACGCTGCCTCTGTCACATGAGCTCTTCGATTTTGCGGAGACCATCTTTGACGTGCTCGAGAGCCGTCAGGTCACGCTTTCCAAAAAGGGCGAGGACAAGGGCGTCCGCCTGAGCTTTGAGGGCTTCCCATATCTCATTGTGTGGAGCAAGCCCGAGGGCGATTTTGTGGCAGTTGAACCCTGGGGCGGCCTTTCGACCTGCTCCGATGAGGACGACGTGCTTGAGCACAAGCGCGGCTGCCTTATCGCCAAGCCCAAGGAGACCGTCGTTCGCTCGTTCACGATTGAGATTCTGTAGTCGCATGTAGCCAATTCGTTTTGCAAGGCATAAGGAGCCTGCGAGATAAGGAGCTAGAAATGATCCTCACCGTTACGATGAACCCGTCCGTCGATACGCGCTATCAGCTCGATGAGCTCATTATCGACGACGTCAACCGCGTGACGCCCGAAAAGACCGCCGGCGGTAAGGGCCTCAACGTGGCCCGCGTCCTGGGCCAGCTGGGCGACGATGTCGTGGCAACCGGCCTGCTTGGTGGTCATATGGGCGCCTATATGGCCGAGCTCATGGATGCCAACGGCATTAAGAATGATTTTGTGCCCATCAAGGGCGAGACCCGCATCTGCCTCAACATCCTCCACGCCGGCAACCAGACCGAGCTGCTCGAGAGCGGCCCGACAATTGCCCCCGAGGAGCTCGATGCCTTTACCGCCAAGTTCGCCGAGCTTGCGGGCAAGGCCGACGTCGTCACCATCTCGGGTTCGCTGCCCCGCGGCGTCGAGGCGGACTACTATGCCAAGATCACGGGCATTGCCGAGAACGCCGGCGCCAAGGTGCTGCTCGATACCTCGGGTGCCTCGCTCGAGGCTGCGCTCAAGTCCGAGGTCAAGCCTGAGCTGGTTAAGCCTAACCTGACCGAAATTAACGGCCTTCTGGGCACGAGCTTTACCACCGACGATGTGGACGAGCTCCGTTCCGCGCTCGCCTCTGACGCCCGCTTCTCCGATATCCCCTGGGTCGTCGTATCCATGGGCGCTGCCGGCTCAGTTGGCTTCCACAATGGCCGTGCGTTCCGCGCCAAGACCCCCGATATCCCCGCCGTTAACGCCACGGGCTCTGGTGACTCCACTATCGCAGGCTTCGCGCATGCCATCGCTGCCGGCGCAGACGACGAGACGGTGCTGCGTACCGCCAACACCTGCGGCAAGCTCAACGCCATGGATCCCATGACTGGCCACTTGGTTATGGATCGTTGGGACGAGGTTTACAACGGCGTTGTCGTGACCGAGCTGTAGGAGCTTGTGCTGCGCCCCCGGCATCGGTTGCTAGCTCATGTCGACGACAAGTGCAGTAGCATTATGCCGGGGCGCGACGCCGACACTGTCGTGTTCAATCCCGACCTTACCCTGGTCGAGACGCATGTGGGTGGCAACAGCGTCGGTAATGCGTTTGCCGAGTAGCCGCCAAAGAAACGATCCGAGAGGGGATTTAGATGATTTACGGTGCATTGGGCGATATCGAGGAGTACCGTGGAATGCTCAAGGGCCTCGACGTGCTGATCGATTGGCTCGAGGAGAACGATCCGGCGAAGCTCGAGGTCGGCAGCCATCCGATTCTGGGCGACAAGGTCTTTGCGAACGTCATGGCTCCCACGACGCGTCCCGAGGCCGAGGCTCACTACGAGACGCATCAGCGCTATCACGACCTGCAGATTGACGTTGAGGGTCGCGAGGCCTTTAAGGTTGCCACGGGCAGCCTGACGCTGGTCCAGGAGTTCGACGAGAAGGACGACTACGATCTGGTCGATTCCGACGCCTCGATCGCCGGCGATCTTGCTGACGACAAGTTTGCGCTGTTTGTTGCCGGCGAGCCTCACATGCCCACGCTCGAGTTCCCGGGCGATGGCGCGCAGCCGGTCAAGAAGATTTGCTTTAAGCTGCTTGCCGACGCTTACTGGGAGGAGTAACGAGCTGCTCGGTTGAGCTGTTCGTCTGATGGCGTGATTCCCCTAGGGGAATCACGCTACGACCCCGCCAAGCGTGTTTCCCTAAGGGAAATCACGTTTGGTGGGGTTTTCTGTTTTTGAGTAGGAAGCGATCGACGTGGCGATGCGTGGATTGGCGCGCGCCCATAATCGACAACAAAAAAGCCGCCCAAAGGCGGCTATCTTGTGCAATGGAGCCAGCGACCGGGCTCGAACCGGTGACCCCCGCTTTACGAGAGCGGTGCTCTACCAACTGAGCTACGCTGGCGGCCATATGATGACGCAACTGAGGCGTCAACGGCTGTCTATGATACGGGACATCGCACATCCGCGCAAGTGTTCTGACGGCTTTTCTCATTTTAAATGCACTAATATTGGAGACGCGATGTCTTGCTCTTACGGGTCTCAAACAGAATGGGGTGGCGATGGCTCAACCCAAGATTCTTCTCACACGCATCGACGACCGGTTTATTTGCGGGCAAGACATTGAGCTGTGGAACGAGGCGACTGGTTCCAACCTTGTCCTAATCGTCAACGATGAGATCGCGGCGGATTCGCGCCAATGGGCACCCATGAGGGTGGCGGCGCCAGAAGGCGTTTGGACACGGTTTTTCTCGGTGCAAAGGACCATCGATATCATTCATACCGCAACGCCGCGTCAATGGATTCTGGTCATGGTGGCCTCACCCGCAGATGCGCTCGCGCTGGTTAAGGGTGGTGTGCCAATAACCAAGATCAGCATTGGCCATATGCAGACAGGGGAGGGCAAACGCTCTGCAACGCCTGCCGTTGCCGTAGACGATATGGACATCGCCGCCTTCAAAGAGCTGCAAGAACTCGGCATAGAGCTAGAAATCCGCTATCTCCCCAGTTCCGCCCCCGATCCCATCGACAATCTGTTCAACTGATCCCTTGGGGACGGAGGAAAACGGATCATTTTGCCTTCGTAGGGGATCTGTGTGGCGCTGTCCGCCAAAACTATGCCGGTTTACTACGATGAATTGCTTATCGCCGAGCATGCCAAATTTGCAGAGAATAAAACCGCAGGTAGACGAGTTGCTAATTTTTTATAAACCAGCGCGTGGTCGGACATAGTGGGTTCATCGTAGTAATTCGGCATAGTTTTGTTATGTCACCAATTCGGTGGCATCGAAAAGAAGGATTTAGGCATGAAGCAGCGCCCGTCGGCGGTGGTGCCGGCGGGCGTTGCTGTGCGAGATGTCGCGTTGTGGGCCTAGTGCCTCATAAAGTGGTATTCGATCATATTGCTGTAGGGGTGACCCGGACCCACAATGCCCTGCGGGAACAGCGGCTGGTGCGGCGTGTCGGGGTACATCTCGGCCTCGAGGGCAAAGCCGGCGCCCCAGCCATAGTTGGCATCGTCCTTGGCGTGCTCGTCGCCCAGCCAGTTGCCGGTGTAGAGTTGCACGCCCGGGGCGGTGGTGTAGTAGTCCAGCTCACGACCGGTCCACATCTCCTCGACATGTAGGGCGCGACGCAGGTTGCGGCCGTACTGATAGCCATCGATGCACAGGCAGTGATCGTAGCCACGGGCCTGCTTAATCTGCGGGTCGTCGGCCTCCATGCCGGGTGCGACGGGGCGCAGCTCGCGAAAGTCAAACGGTGTTCCCTCGACCGGAGCGATTTCGCCGGTGGGGATGTTCTGCTCGTTAATGGGCAAGTAGTGGGCAGCGTTGGCGATAAAGAAGTGCTCACAGTCCATGCCGGCGTTATGGCCGGCAAGGTTAAAGTACGTGTGGTTGGTCATGGACACGTAGGTGGCGCGGTCGCTCTCGCAACCATACTCGATGCGGAAGACGCCGGTGCGCGTAACGGTAAACACAGCCGTAAAGATTCGGTTGCCGGGCAGGCTCAGCTCGCCATCCTTAAGCGAGGTGGTCATGCGCACGGCGTTGTGAGTCTCGTCGAGCTCAACGTCCCATACGCGCTTGTGCAGACCATGCTCAAGATCGCTGTGCAGGTTGTTGACGCCTTCGTTGGCCGGCATGTGCCAGTCCGTGCCGTCGATGGTGATCGTGGCGCCCGCGGTGCGGTTTGCCACGGGGCCGATGGTCGCGCCAAAGCAGGCGGGGTTGTCAAAGTAATCCTCGAGCTTATCGAAGCCCAGCACCACATCGCGCACGTTGCCGGGAATATCGGGCACATCGATACCCAGCACGGTGGCGCCATAGTCCATAATGCGAACGCAGATCTCGGGCCCGTTGAGGGTATAACGATGAACGGAGGTGCCGCACGGCGCGGTGCCGAAAAGCTCGGAAGTGATCATTTGGTTCCTAACATCGAGGTATTTCGGACAAACTGTAGCGCGAACAGGTGAGATTATCACTACACCCCACTAAAGCAGGGGGTATTTTTCTCAAAAAAGTGATGATTGGAGCTGTGCTGGCGTTGATTTTTGACGCGCACGAGTCTGATACAATTTGTTCGTTACTGTTTGAATGATATGTGCGCAAAGAACGGCGAGGATTCATCGTGATTAAGGCGGAGCGACAGGATAAGGTTCGTCAGCTGCTCGAGGAACAGGGCACGGTCTCGGTCAAGGAGATCTCGGACGCACTGGGCGTCTCGGATATGACGATCCGCCGCGATCTTGAGGAGCTTGCGAGCCTAGGTGAGATTGAGCGCGTGCACGGTGGAGCCCGTAGCGCGCAGGGCCGTCCACATGCTATGTTGCGCCACGAGTATTCGCACAGCGAAAAGCGTACCAAGCATGCCGAGGAAAAGCTGCAGATCGCGCGCCGCGCCGTTGAGCTCATCGAGGAGGGCTCGACCATCTTTTTGGGTACGGGCACCACGGTTGAGCAGATGGCCTCGATGCTGCCGGCGTTTCGCCTGCGCATCGTGACCAATTCGCTTTCGGTGTTTAACTTGCTTGAGGCGCGCGAAGACTGCGACCTGTGCCTCGTGGGCGGCATGTACCGTCGCCGCACCGCCGCTTTTGTGGGACCAACGGCCGAGGATACCCTGCGTGCGTTGGGCATCGACGCGGCGTTTATCGGCGCCAACGGCATTCTGGATGGCGATGTGTCTACGTCCAACATGGACGAGGGCCGTATCCAGCAGCTCGCCTTTAGCAAGGCCGACTCACGCTATCTGATCGCCGATTCCAGCAAGATCGGCAAGCGCGACTTCTACACCTTCTGTCGCTTGGACAGCCTGGATGCCGTGGTGTGCGAACCGGGTATCGCCGCCGAGAATCGTGCCGCCATCGAGGAACACACGCAGGTCATCTGCTAGCTAACGCTATGGGATTGCCAACAGACGATGCGGGAGGACTTTTACCTCCTGTCATTGTGGGGAATCAACGCGTGAGCGCTACGCGATATGACGCGTAAATGAGGACTCCACTATCAAATTGTCTCAACCTGTAACAGGTAGGGGTGAAATCGCCAACCAGATGTTACAGATTGAGATTGAGAGGATTGTCCTGTGTATTTGTCTCAATCTGTAACAACTAGGATCCAAAAACTCGACTAGGTGTTACAGGTTGAGATTTTGTCTACCCAGCCATCGTCTTTGTCTCGATCTGTAACAGTTAGACGGCTAAAAGCGAGTTAGATGTTACAGATCTAGGTATTTCGAACCGGGTGCCCCCCCCGTTCATCTCAATCTGTAACAATTGGGGCCGAAAATCCCTGCTAGATGTTACAAATCGAGACAAACGGTCTGCTCGGGCCGAGCCAAAACAAAAGGCTCTGTTAGACCAAGGTTGACATAAAAACGATGTCACCGCGAGGCGGTACCCTTCAATTAACGTCGAAGGAGCGC